>CAZNPL010000016.1:0-127938 GCA_964574815.1 uncultured Phycisphaeraceae bacterium | reverse complement strand
CCCCCCCGGCCCCCCCCCCCCCCGGTGCCGGCGCAGACTTTGAGCCGAGAAATGGAATTCTCCCGGCCGAGGGCCATGACGCCCCGCCCTCAAGAGAGGATTTTTCGCGCGCCCGACCATGAGAACGCTGACTTCCTCTGCCGCGCTGTCCCAGGCGTGTGCAACGTCCGATCGACGTAAACCCGACCGAAGCGTTGGATGTCCCAACCTCACACGCCCGTCAATGCCCCCTCGCCCGCATAACGTGCCGCGCGGGCCCGCCGGAACGAATCCAACCTCCGATAATTTAATGGAATTCAGCCGTTAAGGCAAGAAGTTTTGCAAGAATCCTCCAACCGCACGGTGCCGACCGAGACCAGCGGCGCGTAAACACCTTAAAAACTATAACTTAGAAAGAGTGGCAGCTTATTACTTATGGTTGGAAAGAGAATGGCATCAATACCTCCTGAACCCCCAGAAACACGCGGATATCGCCTGTTCCACATTTTTCGAAAAAGCCTGGAACAGCCACCGTCTTCTATAGGGTGGAAAGGAGAAGCGCACCCAAAGTGCGCGCCGCAGCGGGTAGAGGTATACGCAAATGAGAAGACCATGGCCAACCCCCATCAGAGCCGCCAGCGCCAGCGACCGGACCTTCAATCGCCCGCGCACCAACAAGCGCCGGCGCCAAACGAAGCCAACCCTGCAAGAGTCGTCAGTTCTCAGTTTTCAGTTGTCAGAGGTGCCCGCCGCGAGCGCCGGCGCCAAACGAAGCCACCGATCCCCCGGCAACCCGCGCCGTCCCGCAAGCGAGCCTTCGTGCCTTCGTGCCTCCGTGCCTCCGTGCCTCTTTCTTTTCAAACGAACCCAAAGCTGCGCGAGTGCTCAGTCATCAGTTCTCAGTTACCAGTGGTCAGCGACCTGCCGCCTATACCGCCCGGCCCATCCAGCCGCCACGAGCCGGCCGTCGGTCCTCGCCGCGTCCCAACTGGCGCGACAACCGGCGCCAAACGAAGCCAAGCGCCCCGCCAACCCGAATCGCCACATTCCCGCCCACCTCCTTCATCCCTTCGTCCCTACGTCCCTGTTCTCCCCCCCTCACTCATCCTGCCCGTGCATGCCGTATTTCTTCAGCAGGGCGTACAACGTGGACCTCGAAATGGCCAGCGATTGGGCCGTCTTGGTGATGTTGCCCCCGCACTTCTCCAGCCGCTGCGCCACGATGTTCTGCGTCCACTCGTCCAGAAGCTCCTGGTACGTCGCGTCGGGACGATCCTCATCATCGACCGCGGCCGCCGAGGCCGGTGCCGAGTCCGCCTCGGCCCGGCGCGGGGAAGCGGTGTCATGAATCTCCACCGAAAGATCGTCCGGCTCCACCATCGTGTCCGAGTCGGCCATCGCCACGACCTTCTCGATCTCGCTGCGCAACTGCCGCACGTTCCCCGGCCAATGATGCTGCTCGAGGATCCGCACCGCCCTCGGATCGAGCCGGATGCCGCTCTTGCCGAACAGCCGCGAGAAATGCTCCAGATAATGCCGGATCAGCGGCTGAACGTCCTCAGGCCGCTCCCGCAGCGGAGGCAGCCGGCACGTCACCACCTTGATCCTATAGTAAAGATCGTCCCGGAAGTCGCTCCGCCCGGCCATCGCGGTCAGGTCCGCATTGGTGGCCGCGATCACCCGCACGTCCACCGGAATCTCCTTCGACGATCCGACCCGCGTCACCCGCCGCTCCTGCAGAACGCGGAGCATCTTGACCTGCATCGCCGGGCTCATCGCCGCGATCTCGTCGAGGAAGACCGTCCCGCCGGCGGCAACCTCGAACACCCCGGCCCGGTCGGACACCGCCCCAGTGTACGCACCCCGAACGTGCCCGAACAGCTCCGACGCCAGCAGACTGTCGGTATATGCCCCGCAGTTGACTGGAACGAACGGGCCGGCACTACGCGGGCTGTGCTGGTGGATCGTCCGGGCGATCAGCTCCTTGCCCGTGCCCGTCTCCCCCTCGATGAGCACCGTCGCGTCCGAGCCGGCCGCCCGAACAGCCAGCGCAAGGACCCGGCGCATGGCTTCGCTTTCGGCGATCAGTACCACCTCGCCGGAATTGACCGTGCTTTCCGAAGGACGCATCCGTTGGTTTATAGAGCCGCTTTCCGGCCAGGTCTATGCCCTCTCCTCCCACTGACCGGCCGAGATTTCTGGGGCCTTCGCCGCCCGTCCGTGCCTCCGAAGCGCCTACTTCGGACGTTCCAGCACGAGCTCATTGCTGCTCACTGTCGCCGTCAGCATGCGTTTCGGCAACGGCGTTTGCAGCGCCTTCGGCGCCCGCGGATTTCCCAGCAACGAGTCCCCCTCATCCCGCTGCCACGCGAAGCTGGTGAGATTGGCATAAGAGGCCCGAACAGACACGGATGCATCATGAACGGACGATTCGGGGCACGTGGCCGCGCGCGTAATCTCCAACAGCCGAACTCGCTGCAGTTCGACGACCCCGGCCGGCTCCAGTTCGACCAGTGCTTCCCGCGTGAAGCCCTTGGCACTTTGTTCTCCCTTTGCCGGCACGAATTCCTCAACCGAGTCTTCGCACCGCGCATACCACGTCACCCGTGCCCCCGGCGGAAATTCGTCCCGGTTCACCCATGTGTTCACCCACGCAGGCCGATCGTCGACGTTCTGAAGGCTGAGAACCAGCCACTCGCCCGCGCGCTTCAGTTGAAGGCCTGCCTGGCCCTGAGCGGACCGGACCACCTCCGGCGCGGCTTCCCGCACGGTGATCGAAGCGATGTTGCTCTCGACCCGCCCGACCTGCGCCCGCGTGAGCTCCTCGTCGCTCCATTCCGGTTGATAGACAAGCTGTATCCGATACGTCCCGGATTCCAGCAGCGGATACCGCGCCCACCCGCGATTGAACTCCTTCACACGGTGAACGTATTCGCGACCCGGCGGAAGGTCCGAAACCGGCGGATCGTCCGCCCGACGATCGACGACCGCCCGCACCTCGTCATCCTGCCGGATGTCGTCCACCCGCAGCGAGACCGGCCCGCCGTCTGGACCAGTCACCTGGAGGTACTCGGCCACGTCCAGCATGTTTGCTACCTGCCGGGCCGGCCCATTGTTCTCTTGCCCCTCCTGCCGCAACGACTCGAACGGCAGGTGGACCGCGTACTGATTCCGATTGGCGATTCGCACGATCAGCTCAACCGGATCGTCCCAGTCAATCCGATCGGCCGACACCTCGAGCCGGACCGCGGCCCCGGCGAACAGCAACTGATCGAAAACGTCCAGCAGTGCCTTGGCCCGGAGTACCGTCTCGAGGTCGCCCGTTTCCACCGCCTCTCGAAGCGGTTCGATCGCCGCAGGCCCCAGATCCAGCAGTCGCTCGGTCGCCTCCTCCCGCACCTCAGGCGAGTGATGCCCCAACTCGTCGATCAGGGCCGCAATCTGCTCGCGCTTCCCATCCGTGCTGTCGTCATCCTGGGCATGCGACCCGGCCGCCGTCATCGCCGCCACGATCGCCCACACTGGCCACACCCACAGTCGATCGCGCCGATTTCGCGACCACATGAAACGTCGAGACCGAACAGGGCCAGTACGCATGCCAACCCGCCACAGCAGCAAATAATCGCCAGAGAATACGCCGGAGCGTTCCGGTGCGGCATGCTTCGCAAACCGCACCAGACGCAGCGGGAGTATAAGCGAGCCTCAAAACGTCCTCAACGCTACTTCGCCCGTCCGTGTGGCATCGCTGGCAGCGCGCCGCCGTTCTTGTCGCCGACGGTGCGAGCGATATGCTGGGGCGGCGACGACGGGATCATTTTCGACGAACACGAATATCGGCTTAGGAGACCAGGCAGTGCCAAGATTACTCCCTGCATCACGGCTTTTAATGTGTGCATTCATCGCGCTCGGCGCCGCCGCGTGCCGAGAAGAGGAACCCGCCGCGGAGAAAACGCCCGCTGCGCCGGAACAAACTCAGGAGCAGCGGGAGGAGGCAATCCTGGCCAAGCTCGAGATGGCCGACAAGGCCGACGGCACCGAGGACAAGGTTGTACGCAAGTGTCTGATGTGCGCCCTCGCGATGGATGGCCGCGAAGAGTACAAGGTGGACTTCCGCGGCTACACAATCCACCTCTGCTCCGACCACTGCGTCGAGCGGTTCTCGAAAGACCCGGCGAAGAGCGTCCTCGAACTCGAGCCGTTCGACCCGGGACCGAGTTAGAACGTTACCCGAGACCTCCGGTAAGCACGAATCGGTGCCACGATTCGGCACCGACTCTCGCGTCGGGGGGGGTTGACGCAGGGTCCGGCCGGGTGCCATGCCCGCGCTCGCGTGGGGTGCTTTATCCAAAAATTGCGCGGAGCGCTTGGGGCGCCATGAGCAAGCGGAGCCGCCGCAGGCGGCGGAGCTTGTCCGTGCGAAACACGAACGTGCCTTCCTATAGGCAAGTCACTGGATCGCCAGCGGGTCGTAACCTTCGATCACGAACGGCGAGTCACGCCAGAACCCCTCGACGTCGTCAAAGTACGGCTCGGTGATGGCCCGCTTGATCGCCCCCTTGTCGCAGACGCCGGGGTCGTACGTGATGCGCACCCGGGCGGCCTCCGGAGCGGGCCACGCCTCCAGCCGCAGGTAGCCCGACAACGCGTCCATGTCGTCACGCTCCAGGTAGTACATCAGCAGGTTGCAGTTCCCTCGGCAGGTGAGGTTGTCGATCCGCATCTCGACGGCCGCCGTCTCCTCCGGCCGGGTGCCCCGCTCCTTTACGAACGACGGCATCGGAAGCATCCACGCCGCACCCACCGGCGCCACGACGCACAGCAGCAGCACGCCCGCCAGCACCGACTTCGACCACGACCGCCCGAGCGACTTCGGAGGCCCCCAGGACAACGCGGGGCGATCGGGCGCCGCGCACGCGTCAACACATTCGAGACACGCCATGCACCGGGCGTGCGTCACCGTCCGAACGCGGTCCACCGGAATCCCCATCGGACACGAACTGCTGCACTCGGAGCACCGCATGCACGCATCTTCATCCCGCTCGACACGCGCCACGCCGAACCGCGAGAACGGGTTCAACACCGCCGCCAACGGACACAGCCAGCGGCAGAAGGGCATCATCATGACCAGCGACACCACGACGACCGCGCCGGCGATGACGTACGCCCAGACGGTGATGTCTTTCCCGTGCCGGCTGATCAGTGCGTAGCAAGGGTCATACCCCCGGAGCACCAGCTCGGCCGTCTGATAGGTAAAGTACAGTATGACGGCCAGCAGCGGATACTTGAGCAGCGACAACACCCGATCCAACCGCTCCGGCACCTCGCGGCCGCGTATCCCCAGCCGCGCGCCCGCCCGCCTCAGCCACTCCGACACCGTCCCGACCGGGCAGACGTAACCGCAGAACGCCCGCCGCAGCACCACCGTCATGAGCAGCACGCCCCCGAGGATGTAGAAGTTGGACACCCCCAGCGAGCAGACCATGTTCCCCTCGGTGACATAGGTGTAGATCGCCTCGACACCGCCGAAGGGACACCACCGCTCCGCATTGCCCCCGACAACGAAGACCCCGGCAACGGTAAGAAGCAGAAAGCCGAACTGGATCGTCCGTCGCATCTAGATCTCGCAAGCGTACGGGCTGCTGCTCGAGAGAGGTGCCGAGCCTGTGTGCCACTGCTCTTGACCAGTGGCGGCGCGTTCTCTCGTGCTCTTTGCCTGTTGCCACCTGCCGCTGCTTTTCATCAGTGCAGCGGAACGTTCTTCACGTGCCGGCTCGCCGCTCAAGAACAATCGCACTCATTCGCCCGTCGTGCCTGACCCCGCGAACCTCACTTCAAACGAATCAACCCTTGTCGTGCCCGCAAGGAGCTTCCGCGACCGGCTTGCCGCACGGCGTCTTCTCACCGTCCTTCGCCGCTTTCCGTTTGGGACACTTCCCGCAGCCGGCGCCGCCGCTGCAGCCGGACGCCTCCACCTTCGAGGCCGTCTCCATCGCCTTGGCGAACGCCGGCGTGTCGGTCAGGCCGGCAAAATCCCGGCAGTCCCTGACTTCGACCTTCGCCGCTGCCAGTATGGCCGGCGGTGTCTGCTCGAATGAGCGAGTCAGGGCCTCGGTCGCTCCGTCGCCGTCATTGAGAAGCGCACGCACGCACGCGAGATGCCGCAGATAGTCCGGATCGTCCTTCACATCCGTGCCTAGCCCCTCCGCGATCGAACGCGACTCCTCCAGCCGCTGCTGCCGCGCCAGCGCGAGGGCCAGCAACACCTGAGTCTGCGGCGTCGCCGCCTCGGCCGGAAGACCCTCAACGACCGCGACGGCCTTGGCCGGCTTGTCGATTTCCAGGTAGGACTCTGCCAGCGCTGCGGCCGACTCCGCCCCGGGGAACCGATCGTGGATGGCCTGATTCAGCACGAGCGCCTCGGAATGGATGTGGTGCGTGCGATAGTAGGCCTGCAGCGGCTTGGCCGTTGTCAGCCAAGCCTCCGGGTCGGTCTGGCTGTTAAGTCGCCCGCGCAGTTGGATCACGCGCTTACATAGCAGGTAGCTTTTACGATACTCCGCGTTGTCCCGCTCGCCTCTGACGGCGCCGGCGAAAGCCTCCAGCGCCCGGTCGAACTCGGCCTCCGCCAGTAGCTGCTCGCCTTTCGCATGAAGTGCCGCGGCGTCACCGGAAGCCACCGCATCCCGGCACAGCAAGGCCGCCAAAATGCCCACCGCCAACAAGGTCACACGCATGCCGATTCTCATGGTCCATCTCCTGCTCTGCTGAAGTTCGTTTACCTGGGAAGTTACCCGCCGCCCGCTGTGGGACCGGCGTCGTCTATCGGTTTGTATCGAGCGGCTCCTCCCCTCCTGACCAGTGCTCTTCGACCAGACCTCTTCCGGTTCCTGTCGGCAAAGGACGTTCCGGGGGACGTCTCGTCCAAGTCACATCGGGGATCTATTATACGGCCGCGGGATGCATTGACATGCGTTTTTTCGCCATTGATGGCCGCTTCCGGGCGACTGGCCGCGCGCCGCTGGGGCATTTGGCGCAACCCCCGAAGCAATCGGGCGAGGTGACGGCGCGGAGGGGAGCACACAGGAATCGACCACGGGCCCCGCCCATGAACCAACACGCGAGCCGGCGCCGGACGCATTCGGCGCCGACGGCGTCCCGCGTTTCCGTCCAACGCGTACTCCAACGTCGGGTCCTCCAACGCGTCGCTTATGGCCCGGCCGAGTTGCTCACGGCCGGTTGGACGTACTCAAAGACCTGGACCCGCTTGTTGTACGAATCACACACCCAGATGCGGTTGGTCTCATCGATGTGGATGCCGCCCGGAAGCCAGAACTCGCCCGGACCGTTGCCCTCCTCGCCGAAAACCAGCAGAAGCCTTCCCTCCCGGTCGAAGATCTGCACGTTCTCGAAGCGGGCGTCCACGACGTAGAGGTGGCCCCCGCTGTCGATTGCCAGCGCCTTGGGCATGGCCAGGTCGCCCGTTCCGTCGCCGGCCTCCCCAAACGCCGTCAGCGGCTCACCTGCCCGATTCAACGCCTGCACGCGATGATTGCCGGTATCGACCACCCAGATGCGCTCCCCGTCGGCGACGATGTCGCAAGGAAAGTTGAACGCTCCAGGCTTGTTACCCCGACGCCCCACGATCCGAGACAGCGTGCCGTCACGTTGCAGAACCTTGATGTCATGGGCCGAAACGTCCACCACCCACAGCTCGTCCGCCTGCGCGTCGTACAGCGCCGCCACCGGCCGGCCGACATCCACCGGTAAAGGCACCGATTCGACCCACTTTCCCGTCGCTCCGGAGAGACGGTCGATGGCCGCGCGCTCCGAATCGCAGACGTACACCGAATCGTCAGGCCCGGTTGCCAGACCGACCGGGGTGAGCAGTTGCGCCGGCCCGACCTGCTGCACCTTCGCGTAGCTTCGCTCCTCCAGATCGAGGACGTGGATGCACCGGCCGCCCGGATCAGCCACCCACACCTTCCGACCGCGATCCGTCGTGATCACCGACCGCGGGCCATAGAACCACTCGGGTGCTTCGGGGCCGACGAACAGGTTCCCCAGCGCCTCGAACGGCTTGGCCGGAGCCTTCAGATCGCCGGAGCTTGATAGCTGACCGATGTACCGGATGCGGGGCGGCTCCGGCGGGGCCGGCCAGACGATCGGCGAGCGCTGCGCGTCAAAGATCGGTTCCGGCCGCGGAGCGCAAGCTGGCAAGGATGCCAGCATCGCCGCCCAAACCAGTTTCAATTGCCTCGCCGTACGGTCCATTGGCTCGCGCGCCATGTCGCTTGCGTTCATATGACGCACCCGGCCCACTCTCGCAGAGCACTGTCAGGCACGTGGTTCCCGATACTGCATCGCAACGCTTTCGTCCAGCGGCCGGCCCTCGCGGGTATCTGCAAGGTGAGTCCGAAGCCCCTTGAGCGACGGACATGCGCGGCGAAGTGCTGCGGTGCAGTGCTCTGCACTGCCGGCTCGGTTGACCTGCGGCCCGCGGCCACGTACGATTCGGACGCTGACACAAGTTGGCGACTTGATGCCGAGGGCGTGTACCCAAGTGGCCAAAGGGGACGGGCTGTAAACCCGTTGGCGTTCGCCTTCGGAGGTTCGAATCCTCCCGCGCCCAGTCGATACGCTCGCCTCGCGTCGCTTTCCCCGGACCACCGACGCGATACGATATTTCTCCGGCCCCCGCGGGTCGAATAGGTCATCTGGAGGTCTGGAATGATGCATCGCTGCATCCTCGTCGTGCTGTCCCTGGTTACCGCTGTAATTGCCGGGCCTGAGGAGGCCGAAGACCTACTGAATGCGGCCGGCAAGGGAGAAATCGATCGGCTCGACGCACTAATCGACGAGGGCATCGACATCGACGAGACGTCTCCGTTCGGCGTAACCGCCCTCTCGATCGCTGCCGACCGCGGGCATCTGGACGTGGTCAAGTGGCTCCTTGCTCACGGCGCCGATGTGAACATCTCCGACGGCGTCTATGGTTACACGCCCGCGGATCGGGCCGAACATCGCGGACACCTTGATATTCTCCAGGTCCTCGCCGAGAACGGCGCCAAAGTGTCGGAAGATGTGCTTCTGCGGGCCGCCCGGGTCGGACATGTCGGCCTGGTCAAGGGGATTCTCAAGAACCTTAACCGGCACTCGGAATCGCCGGCCCGCCTGCTAAGCTACGCCCTGGCAGAGGCCGAGGTGGCCGGGCATGCCGATCTGGCCCACCTGCTGAAAAACGCGGGCGCCAAGCCCCTGCCGGCGCCGTCACACCCCCTTCCGCCCGAGAAGCAGGCCATCTACGCCGGCAGCTACCACTCACGGTACCTCGGCTCCCCCGTGACCTTTCGTCCGTTTGGAGCCTACATGAAGGGGAAATTCCCCGACCAGCCGGAGTACACATTTCGCGCCCTCACCGACCGCACGATCACGGCCATAGAAGTCCCCGACATCACGTTCGTCTTTTACGTGAAAGACGGGCGGTGCGAATACACCATGCTGCGGCAGGGCGGTCAGGAGGTCCGGTACGAGCCCGTGGGCACGCCGCCGAATCGCGCCTCATATCCGAACATCCCCGACCGCTCGACGGTCGAGGACAGACCAAAGCCGGTGGAAAAGCCGCTCGATTGGCCGCAGTTCCGAGGTCCCCGCGCCGCGGGCGTCGCCGACGGCCAGCACCCGCCGATTCACTGGAACGTCGAGACGGGGCACAATATCCGCTGGAAAACGCCGATCCCGGGTCTGGGACACGCCTCGCCCATCCTGTGGGGCGATCGCATCTTCATCCTCACGGCAGTTAAGGACAGCGGCGAAGCGGATTTCGAATTCGGCCCGTTTGAGCACACAGCCGTCGTGTCCGACAATGACGAGCCACACACGTGGCGCCTGCTCTGCCTTCGCAAGGGCGACGGCGGCGTGATCTGGGATCGTGTGGTTCATCAGGGCGTCCCGCGTGTGAGCCGGCTTCGCAAGTGGAGCCACGCCAACTCGACACCGGCCACCGACGGCAAGCACATCGTGGTCATCGCCGGTTCCGGGGGGCTGTTCTGCTACGACTTCGATGGGGAGCTGCTCTGGGAAAAGGATCTCGGAGTGCTGAACGCCGGGTGGTTTTATGATCCGCATTATCAGTGGGGGTTCGGCAGTTCGCCCATCATCCACGACGGCATGGTGATCGCGCAGTGTGATCGGCAGGAGGACTCGTTTATCGCCGCCTACGACGTCAAGACGGGTGAGCCGCGTTGGAACTGGCTGCGGCGGGAGTACCCGTCGTGGTCGACGCCGACGATCGTGGAATCGGAGGGGCGCACCCAGGTGGTCACAAACGGCAGCCGCGCCATCCGCGGCTACGAGGCCGATACGGGCAAGTTGCTGTGGATCATGGAGGGCGAATCGCGAATCTCGATACCCACGCCCGTGTTCGCTGACCCGTACATCATCGTGACCAGTGGCTACGAGCCGCTGAAGCCGATCTATAGCATTCGCCCGAATGCCGAGGGCAACATCACGCTTGCTCCGCGGGCCGACGCCAATCAGTACGTCGCCTGGCGAAAAGGTCGGCGAGGCGTGTTTACAACGACGCCACTTGCCTATCGCGACCATCTCTATCTTCTGCGGGACTACGGAGCCATGATCTGTGCCGATGAGGATAAGGGGCGGCTGGTGGGCGCCCTGCAACTGGGAGGCTGCGGGTCCTGGACGGCGTCGCCGGTGGCCGCCGACGGGCGACTCTACTTCATCAGCGAAGAGGGCGAGGTCTTCGTGACCGAAACCGTCAAGGACAATGCGATCGAGCCGCTTGCCCTGAATTTTATGGGCGAGCCGTGTCTTGCCACTCCCGCCATCTCGGACGGGATGATCTTCATCCGTACGATTCATCACCTGTACGCCATTGGCCACACGCCCTCGGGCGGAAAGGATACGCCGGAGGACAAGGCACCGAAGGACGAGGCGTCAGACGAATCGTCCTGAACGGAGGTTGGAAGGCAGGGCCGCCTGCCCGGCAAAAGGGGCGATGCGGTTTTGAGCACCGCGATAAGGCTCGCAGTGCCAATGGTGCTTTGCGGGCGGTCGATCGCTGGACCCCGTCAGGGACGGAGCGCAGCGGCATCGTGGGGAGGCCGCGCATGGTGCAATTCGTCAGCGAACCGATTCAACCGCGGCGGCAGACTTTCGACGTCGGCCCAATGGGGCGCGGGGAGCCGGGTCTGCCCAGGGGCTTTACCTGGCGCGGGCATTTCTACGAGATCGCCGAGGAAATGAAGGTCTGGAAACACTCCGAGCCGGAAGGCGGCCGCTCCGCCGGACAGCGGTACCTTCGGCGCCACTACTACCGTTTGAAGATGTCGGACGGATCGATCTGGACCGTTTACTTCACACGCCAGCCGTCGGGGTCGGGTTCCGCCAAATCGCGCTGGTTCCTCTACACCGTCGACCGTCCGTCGCCGGAGGAATGAAGCTCCGCGATGTTGTCGCAACGTCGAGTTTCGCTGCGCCTCGGGCCCGCGGCTGCATCGTGAGCCGCTGATGCAGCTAACGCCGTTTTGTGCAGCCGGAGAGTGTCGTTGTAGCACGAATTTGAATTGACCGGGCGCGCACGTGATCTTACATTTTCCAACAGTTAAAGCTGCGCGCGCGGGCGGGGTGTGGTGTATGCTACTGGTGTGGTTGCCCGGTCCTTTCCTGCCAATTTAGCGAGTCCTTGCTGTGAACGCGGTTGAATTGAACGAGGTTACCAAGCGTTTCGGCACTTTCACGGCCGTTGATCATCTGACCCTGAACGTGCCGACCGGCTCGGTCTATGGGTTCATCGGCCCCAACGGGTCGGGGAAGACGACCACCCTGCGAATGATCATGCGGATCATCTACCCGAACTCGGGGACGATCCGCGTGCTAGGGCAGGATGTGATCGGGACGGGCGCCGCGACGGATCGCGTCGGCTACCTCCCCGAAGAGCGGGGCCTCTACCGGAAAATGAAGGTGAAGGAAATTATTCGCTTTCATTCCGAGCTTAAGGGCCGCACCCGCCCGGGCAAGGATATCGACCGTTGGCTGGAGAAGGTGGGGCTCGAGGAGTGGGCCGACAAAAAGGTGGAAGCGCTCTCCAAGGGAATGGCCCAGAAGGTGCAGTTCATCTGCACCGTCATCTCCAAGCCGGAGCTGATCATCCTCGACGAGCCGCTGGCCGGTCTCGATCCGGTCAATACCTCGCTGTTCATCGAGCTCATCCTCGATCTCAAACGCACCGGGGCGACGATCATCTTCTCGACGCACGACATGAGCGTGGCCGAGAGAATGTGCGATTACATTTTCATGATCTTCAAGGGCAACAAGGTCCTCGACGGCACGCTGGACGAGATCCAGGCGAAATACGGCATGGACACGCTGCGGGTGAAGGTCGATCTGAACGGATCGCGTCTTGATGGCTTACCCGGCGTCGCGAGCGTCGCAGACTTCGGCCGATACCAGGAGCTGCGGGTACAGGAGGGTGTGAACACCCAGGACGTTCTGGCGCATCTGATGAAGCTCGGCACCGTTCATCACTTCGAGCACGCCCACCCGTCGCTGCACGACATCTTCGTCCGGATCGCCGGCCCGGAGGCTCGGGAGGAAGAACATGCATAAGGTCATCGTCGTTGCGGTGCGGGAATACTTCGCGGCTGTCAAGTCCAAGGCGTTCGTGATCACACTGGTGCTGATGCCGGTGTTCATGAGCCTGGGCATCGTCGCGCAAGTGATTTTTGAAGATAAAGTGGACACCACCACCAAGAAGCTGGCCGTC
This sequence comes from uncultured Phycisphaeraceae bacterium, assembly GCA_964574815.1. Taxonomy (GTDB): domain Bacteria; phylum Planctomycetota; class Phycisphaerae; order UBA1845; family UBA1845; genus CAZNPL01. The sequence goes on along the minus strand of CAZNPL010000016.1, from coordinate 115,178 downwards.
ATTGATCGCAGTGGCGAGTTGTACGACGACATGGAAGAGGCGGCGGAGCGGCGAAACGCCAAGGCCATCTTCGAGAAAGACGAGGAAACCGGTCAGCGCACCTCAAAACAGCTCCTTCCCAGATTCGTGCTCGAGCAGGTGGATCCGAGCGGGCGAGATCGAGACGAGCTTCTGCTTGATCTCTCGCGTCGCATTCGCGAAGGCGACCTGTTTGCGTTCGCGGAGATCCGCGCCGATGCGCTGGATCCTGCGGCCGACAAGACCGAGCCGGTCATCAAGTATTATTCGAACTCGCCGACCTACTTCGATCTGCGGCGTTGGCTGCAGGGAACGGTCACGGAGGCCGTGCAGGAATGGCGGTTCAGCAAGACCGGTCTGGACGCCGAGAAGGTGGCCTGGGCGACGCGCCCGTCCGATCTGGAGCACTTCGGGCTCGTCGCGCTTGACGAGGCCACCGGTGAGATCGGGGCGGACAAGGTGGACGAGGCGGCCAGCTTCCTGATTCCGGTCTTTCTTTTGATGCTCATGTTCATGGTCATCATCGTGGGCGCGTCGCCGCTGATCCAGAGCGTTCTGGAGGAGAAAACGCAGCGGATCGCCGAGGTCCTGCTGGCCGCGGTCACGCCGTTTCAGTGGATGATGGGCAAGCTGGTCGGCATGGTGGGCGTGTCGATCACGATCGTTCTGGTCTACATGCTCGGCGGTTTGGTGATGGCCGACCGCTACCAGGTGATGGACCACGTGCCGTTTCATCTGCTGGGCTGGTTCCTGGCCTATCTGGCACTGGCCGTGACCATGTTCGGGGCCGTATTCATCGCGGCCGGCGCCGCGTGCAGCGATCATCGCGAGGCCCAAAGCGCCGTGATGCCGGTGATGGTGCTCATCATCCTCCCGATGATGGTCTGGATGAACGTGGTGCGTGAGCCGCAATCGCTGTTTTCCATCGTCGTGTCGTTGTTTCCCCCGGCCACACCGATGCTGATGATGGTCCGCCAAGCCGTTCCGCCGGGCATTCCCATCTGGCAACCCATCCTGGGCGTGGGACTGGTAGTGTTGACCACGGTCTTATGCGTCTTCGCGGCCAGCCGGATCTTCCGCGTCGGCATCCTCATGCAGGGCAAAGGCGCCAGCGTCCGAGACATGATGCGCTGGGTCGTCAGCGGCTAAGGCACAACCCGGTCGCCGCCTTCCTCAGGCTGATACACCCTACGGTGGTGTTCGGATGGCGTGGGCCATACGAATGACGTCGACCGTTTCGGCGACGTCGTGCGCGCGGATGATGTGTGCGCCGGCGAGGGCCCCGGCGGCGGCGCAGGCTAGTGATCCGTAGAGACGGTGCTTCGGATCGGGGCGGTCGAGGACGTTGCCGATGAAACGCTTGCGCGAGGCGCCCAGGACGACCGGCAGGCCCAACTCGGTGAATTCGGCGAGACGCCGGATAAGCGTCAGGTTGTGCGCCTCCGTTTTCCCGAATCCGATGCCGGGGTCGATTGCGAGCAGGCTGCGATCGAGCCCACGCTGCTCCGCCCACGCGATGCGCTCGGCCAGGAAGTCCTTCACGTTCTGTACTACGTCGTCGTAGACGATCTGCGCCGGGTGGGCCTGCATGGTTTTGGGCCGGCCTCGCATGTGCATCAGAATCACCGGCGTACTCGTTTTACGCGCAAGCTCGGCCATCGCCTCGTCATCGCGTAATGCACTTACGTCGTTGATGATGTCGGCGCCGAGTTCGATGGCGACGGCGGCGACTGCCGAGAATCGGGTGTCGATGGAGATCGGGATGGGGGGATGTCTGCTTCGGATGCCTTCAATGACGGGTCGCATGCGGTCGATTTGAGCATCCTCGGACACGGGGTCGGACCCGGGACGTGTCGATTCGGGGCCGACGTCGATGATGCCAGCGCCCTGCTCGACCATTTCATCCGCGCGGCACACGGCCGTTGCTTTGTCGAAGTGCATGCCTCCGTCGGAAAAGGAGTCCGGCGTGACGTTGAGGACGCCCATCACGATCGGGCCGGCGCCAAAGTCGATGCTTCCGTGCCGAAGCTGCCAGATCATGGGTTGTCTAGACCAAGCGGATCATGGGAATGGGAATGTCTGGATAGTCGGACAGGTTAGCCGCAGACCGCAGGCGAGCCCCGCGCAAAATCGTTGCCCTATTTTCACCTGCACACCTGCTCACCTGCTCCAGGTGCGTGCAATTGTAATTGCACGCACCTTAGCCCGGCTGGGGGAGCGTGCCGCCGCCCATGTCGACCTCGGGCGCCGAATCCTTCGAGCCGGCGGGTTCTTTCTCCGTCTTGGAAGGCATGGCATCATCCAGCAGATCGGTGACGCTCGGCTTCTCGAGCGTCTCGCCGCGAATCAGCGCGTTCACCTCGTCCCCGGTAAGCGTTTCGTATTTCAGCAGGGCCTGGGCGACGGCTTCGCCCTCCTTCTTGTAGCGAAGCATCTGGTCCTTCGTCTCGCGATATGCCTGATCGACGATCTTCTTCACCTCGGCGTCGATCTTGGCCGCGGTGTCGTCCGAGTAATTGCGCGAGGCGATTTCGAACATACCGCCGCGGTCCTCGCCGTAGTAGACGAAACCGACCTCCTCGTTCATGCCCCACTGGGTCACCATAGCCCGAGCGATCTCTGTGGCCTGTTGAATGTCGGAAGCGGCGCCGCTGCTCGCCTCTCCGCAGTAAATCTCTTCGGCCATGCGCCCGCCAAGCGTTACCTTGAGCGTCGCAATCAGGTACGAGCGGGCGTAGACGAGCCGATCGCGGTCGGGCAGCGAAAACGTCGCCCCGCCCATCGGGCCGCGCGGGATGATGCTGACCTTGTGAAGCGGGTCGGCGTCCTTCTCGAGCGCCTGGATCAGGGCGTGCCCGGCCTCATGGTACGCCACCACCTTCTGATCGCGTTCATCGACAACGCGGCTCCTCTGCGCCCTGCCCCAGCGGACCTTGTCGCGGGCCTCGTCGAGATCGCTTTGCTCGACGTAATCCTTGTTGGCCATGGTCGCGATCAGAGCGGCCTCGTTAATGATGGCGGCCAGGTCGGCGCCGCTGATCATGGGCGTACCGCGCGCCAGGCGGCGCAGGTCCACGGTCGGACCAAGCTTGATCTTCCGGGCGTGCACCTTCAGGATTTCATAGCGGCCCTGAATGTCGGGCAGTGGAACGTTCACCTGGCGGTCGAATCGGCCGGGGCGAATCAATGCAGGATCGAGCACGTCCACGCGGTTGGTCGCGGCGATCACGATCACCTGGTCGGAGGTGTCGAATCCGTCCATCTCGACCAGAATCGCGTTGAGCGTCTGCTCGCGCTCGTCGTGGCCACCACCGCCGAAGGTGGCCCCGCGCCGGCGACCGACGGCGTCGATTTCGTCGAGGAAGATGATGCATGGGGAGTTGTCCTTGGCCTGTTTGAACAGGTCGCGGACGCGCGAGGCCCCTACGCCGACGAACATCTCAACGAAATCGGATCCGCTGATGGAGAAGAACGGGACATCCGCCTCTCCGGCGATGGCCTTGGCGAGCAAGGTCTTGCCGCAGCCCGGCTGGCCGACAAGAAGCACGCCGCGCGGGATGCGCCCACCCAGTCGCTGGAACTTCTTGGGGTTCTTGAGAAACTCGATGATCTCGGTGACTTCCTCTTTGGCCTCGGAGATGCCGGCGACGTCCGCAAACGTAACGGTCGTGTGCTCCTTGCTGGGGACCCGGTGCCGGGACCTGCCGAAGTTGCCGAACATCCCCGGTCCGCCTCCGGCGCTGCGTAGTTGCCTGAAAATCACGAACCAGATGAAGGCGAAGATCAGCAGCCAGGGCAGAAACGCCACCAACAGGCCTACCCAGACGCTTTCCTGCTCGAAGGTGAGCTTGGCGTCGGGGCAGTTTTCCATCACCCACGACATGAACTCCGCGTCCACGACGTCTTTCTTGACCACAACCTCGAAGGTCTTTCCCTGTACTCCTTCCAGGTCCTTGAGTTTTCCATGAATGACGTGGTCGCGGACGACGAGCTCCTCGACGTCGCCGTTTTCCACGGCGGTCAGGAAGTCGTTGTAGCTCATCTCCTTGCCCTGCTCCATGCTGTGGTTGAGCAGGATGACAAGCATAATGGCCAGGATCGCCAGCGCGAGCCAGCTCATGACCCCCCGGGACATCTTGGGTCCCGGTTCGACGGGGGGGCGCTGAGGGTTCTGCTTGTCCCGGTTTTGATTGTCTCCTTCAGGCATTAAGGTCGGCTCCGGGCGCCGAGTAGGTAATGAAGAACCGGGGGCACGACCCCCGGTCTTGTCGAGCGCGGCACCTGAAATTCGCTCTGAAAGGCCGTCCAGATAATCATAGATGCACTACCACTCTATTTCCATCGCCTCGACGACCTGCTCAGCGATGCCGTCCAGGCCCCGAACCATGGCGGTATCGAACTCCTCGCCCACTGGAGGGATGTAAGAGGTTGTGTAGAGCTGCCGCGGAACGTCCTGGAGCTCGCCGGTTCTGAGGTTCTTCCACCGCCAATTCATAACGATTGTTGCGCCCTTTTCACGGGGCAGGTCTGTATCAAAATCGGTTCCGAAGATGTTCTGCTGAACTTCGATGATTTCGCCACTCAGCACGCTGTCGGCACGCTCGCGAGGGGCGATTCTGTAAGGCGTGTCCAATTCGATGCGCTTTACCAGGGCCTCGGTGAGCTTGAACTCGAGCTCCCGCCGGAACTCCTTGGAATGGAGCATTTCCACGTGGATTGTCTGAATGTCGTCGCGAAACGGCCTTTCGGTTGAGTACCCGCACCCGAGGGCCATCGACAATACCGCGGCCGGGAGGAATGCCCGATAGTACCGACAGTGTGGGCACGCAGTCATGGTTCATCCTCCTCCCGGTCCTCGGGCGGCACTGGCGTTTCCGAAGCGTCACCGCCGGAGGCCGCCTGGCCCTCCATTGCTTTGATGGCCTGAAGTGCCTGAGCGGCGGCGGCCGTGTCGGGCCAGTGAGCCTGCACGGATTCAAAGTAAAACACGGCGGCTTTCAGTTGCTCGATCTTCCGGTAATACCGGCCGACATCGAGTTCCTTCTCGGCGCGGCGTTCACGAATGGTCTGAAGTATCGGCGCGACGGTTGCGGCGTCGTCGGGGTATTCTCGGGCGTACATGCGGTACCGTTCCTCGGCCTCCACGAGTGGAGCATCGTCAAACCGGATTCCCGTGAAGCTGGCCAGGGCGGCGTCCGCGCTGAGCTTCAGCGCGTAGCGGTGGTACTGGCTTTCGGGGTATTCCTGCAGGAGGCGGGCGAGTTCCAGTTCGGCGAGCGCGAAGTCTCCTCGTTGAAAGAAGTAGTCGGCCTTCGTCTTCAACGCCAGTTCGGCGAGTCGGGTGCCGGCGAACTCGGCGGTGATCCGATCCAGGATGTCGAGAGCGAGTTCGGACGCATTCAAAAGGCGCATGCCCCAGAGCTTTCGGCGTACTCCGCTCAGATAGACCTCCGCGATATTGAACAGCTCGACGACAGCGTCGTCTGCAGCGTCCGTTGCACGGAATTCGCTGATGAGCCGGTCAAGCACTTGGTAGGCGTCGTAATAGTTGCGAAGGCCCTTCTCGGCTCGGGCATCGAGCAGAAGGGCCTGCGGAAAGAACTCGCTGGAGGAGCCGTAGTTTTTCTGCCATGCCGATATGAGCGTTCGGACTTTCTTATAGCGCTGGTCAGCGAGAGCGGCTCGAGCGGTGGCCAGGTCACCGGCAGCCGTTCCGGGCTCGGGCCTGGGAAGCTCGATCCACGCGGACCGCTCCGGCGCAAAGCGAAGCTGGTGGGTGCGGGTCGGCGGCGTGTCATCGGCGACAGCCTGGCCAAGGCCGATCGCGGCAAGCACCGCCATAGTCGGAAGATTACAGCAGATGACGGAATCAAGCAGTCCCATATGGTCTCTACAGCCTCCGGTGCCGTCGCAGGATGCGCGCCGCGCCGTGGCCACATCCGCAGGACGGTCATTTTAGGGATTTTTCACCGAAGGGGGCAACTCCGAACCGAACTGCACCTCGCGGGTGCTCGAATCCGGTGAGTGCGACCCCCGCTTCGAGAGCGTCCACGTGGCCAGAAAGCCGCAAACTGCCATCGCGGCCGCCGTGAACACCGTGGCCGCTGAATAGTCTTCGCTCCGATCGCGAGCGTCCCATCGCTCGAGGATTTGCTTGCCGAGTGCATCGCGCGGCAGGCTTGGGTCGATCGGGACGCCCTTTCGCTCGGCAAAGCGTACCAGTTGCGGAGTGGGGCGGGCGGCAAGGGCATCGACCGAAGGCTGCTTCCCGAACGGCCAGAGGCCCAAAACCGATCCCAGGAGCATGCCGAGAAGGAACCCGATCGTGGGCCGTTGGAAGCGGTGAAGCAGAAACTTGAGTGCGTTGGACAGCAGAACGACGCCGACCGCGGCGCCGATCGCAACAGGCACGAGGATACGTGCATCACGGAGGTCGACCGCCCCGAGCACGCGATCGTACTGTCCCATAATCAGCAACATGTAGGAGCCGCTGATCCCGGGCAGGACCATCGTGATGGCCGCCAACATCCCGGCGAACACGTCCATCACCGTGTTATGCGGCATCACGGCACGGTCCCGGGCGAGGACGATGGCCACCATCACGGCCACACCGCACGAAGTTCCGATGACTGCTGCAGCGCTCACCGGCCTGAGCATCCTGAAGAGCGTCGGAGCCCCGCCGATCGTTAAACCGATGAAGAGAGCGTACATCGCCGAATCGTGGTGAAACAGAAGGTGCAGGATGACCGGAGCCAAGCCGACGATGGCTCCCGCGGCTCCGACGGCCACGACGCCCAGGAAGAGGAATCTGCGCAGGCGGAATCGGAAAGCGGTCACATCGGCTACACTGTCGATGAACTCGGTGTAGAGCCCCATCGCCAGGATCATGGTTCCGCCCGACACGCCGGGGATCAGGTTGGCCATCCCCATCAACAGGCCGGCAATCAGGCTCCTGAGGATGGGCGGGCGGGCGTCTTTGGGCAGTTGTCGGGACGGGTTCATTACCGGCATCCTCGCTCGGCTGCGAGCCGTGTAGAGCGGGTAGAGTACCGTCAGGAAGCACTTGCACAACCCGGGTCCGGACATATGTGCGAGCCGGGAGTGCGGAAAACCATTGTGCGGCGGTAAAAACCCGCTATGGTTGGGATAGAGGGCAGACATCTCGCCGCAGGAGCCAAGTCTTGAGGCTGCGCGCCGGTTCGAGGAGGTGGCGCGATGGACGATGCTCAACGTCAGGGTCTATTGCGAGTCGCATGGGCTGCAATTGAGAGCGAACTTGCTGGTCTACCCGCGGAAACCGTTCCGCCGGTCATGTCGGTCGTCACGCGGGCAGAGGACCAATCGGGCGCTTTTGTGACGTTGCGCCGCCGCGGCCGACTTCGGGGCTGCATGGGTACGTTCACGCCGGAAGGCACGTTGGCCGAGACAGTGGATCGGGTAGCTCGATTGGCCTGCCGCGATCCGCGGTTCGCCAGCCAGCCCGTCACCCTGAGCGAGTTGCCCGAGCTGACGCTTGAGGTTTCTGTGTTGGGGCCGCTGGCGCGGACGTCGGACCCCGCGTCGCTTCGTGTCGGCACCGACGGTGTACTCATAAGATGTGGAGGGGCGTCGGGGTGTTTCCTGCCGCACGTGGCCACCGAGACGGGATGGACTGCTGAGGAGCTGCTAAGTAAATGTTGTTCGATGAAAGCGGGCCTGCCGGACGATGCGTGGCGCCGGCCGGGCACCGAAGTCTATCTTTTCACCGCCGAGGTGCTCGGCGGACTTGCCGCTGAGCTGTGAAGCGATCCGAGCAAGCCAGACGAGCCCGGCTTATTGCGGTCAGCCACGTGCGTTTAGAGGCTCCCCCAGGAATTGAGCCAGGACTTGAGTGGTTCTATGGAGAACTGCTCGGGTTGAGCACCGTCGATGCGGCGTCGGAGCCGTCCCGTGCCCCCGCTTCTGAGGGATCAGGGGTAGCTATGATTCGGTTCCGTTCTGATCGTATGGAGTTGCGGATCAAGGTCACCGAAGACCCCGACATCGAGCCGATTGCGTGCCGGGCCTACTTCGAGGTGCCCTTCCTCAATGAGGTGATGGAGGATCTCGAGGAGCGAAAGTACCCACACGAGTTGTTTCGCGGGCTGCGGTACACCGACCGGCACGTTTCCCTGCTCGATCCCGCTGGAAATCGGGTAATTCTGAGGCGATACTGGCCGACGCCGCTGCTGTGAGGCGCGACGGCCTGGGGCCTACGCTCCCTGGGAGGCGAAATCCATCGTTGGAGACTTCCGGCACGGCGACGCATATAATGGCTTAAATGGCGGGTTGCGAGGCTGCAGGGGCTTGACAGCCGAAGACCCTCTGCCTAAGCTATGGACGATCCATGTCCGAGCAACCTGTCTGGGTCGCACAGCCCAGATGAATCGGGCATTGTTCCTGGGATAGACGACGGGGCGCATCCGGTCACGAGTGCAGGTTATCCAGCAGAGTTTCGGCTGGCGACACGGCATTGACGATCCACGACCGCGAGCCGAATTCGCTGATCATGGGGCGTTAACACGCGACGATCAAGCAGCACGTGTGTGCCCGCGTCAGGCAAGCAAGCGCGTCAGCAACCTGCGATGACGGGTCCAGGCCGAACGGGGCGACCATGCGGGAAGCCGGTGATTGGATTGGCCGGCGGCATTGCGTCCGGCAAATCGACGGTTGCCCGAATTCTGGAAGAGCTCGGCGCCGGCATTATCGACTCCGACGAATTGGTGCACGAGGAGTTGGCCGACGCGGAGGTCGTGGCGACTTTTCGCCGTTGGTGGGGCGACAAAGTCTCCGCGCCGGAGGGCGGAATTGATCGGCGCGCCATGGGGGATGTCGTTTTCGAGGACGCCGAAGAGCGTTCGCGAATGGAGTCGTTTTTATATCCACGGCTCGAGCGTCGTCGCCGAGAGATGATGGAGCAGTATGAGCGGGACGGTGCGGTGCGTGCGGTCGTCGTCAACGCTCCGTTGCTCTACGAAGTCGGTCTCGATCGTATCTGCGACGTTGTGATCTTTACGGAGTGCGACCGCTCGCGGCGTGTTCGCCGAGCGAAGGAACAGCGCGGCTGGGACGAGCAGGAGATGGTTCGGAGGGAAAATCTCCAGAAATCGCTGGACAGCAAAGCCCGGGCAGCCGATTATAGAGTCGTCAACAACTCCACCGTCGAAGCGCTGCGCGCGCAGGTCAAGCCTTTATTCGAGTGCATACTCGCGTCTCGGGACGGACAGGCAACGGTCGGGTGCAACGGTTGACAATCACCGGGTTATCGATAAGGATACGGTAACGTAGAACATACCGATTGGACTTATGCATACCGCGCCGCCTCGTTCGCGGCGGACGAAAAACACTGACCCCATCAGACACGCAGGAGGTTAATTCCCATGGCGAAGGCCGGTACCGGACGGGCCAAGTCCCCGAAGAAAAAGACATCGGACGCGAAGAATGCCAAGAGCGGCCCGAAGAGCGACGTGCTTGTGAACGATCAGGGTGACGACGACTTCGGAACAGACCTGATCGGGTCGTCGAGCACAGAGGAGCCGCGCGGCTCCATCGCGGCGGTCGTCGACGCCGAGACGCACGCCAAGTACGAGGAGATCAAGCGTGGCGACACCCACATCCGCGAGCTGCAAAAGAAAACGGTCGCAGAGCTTCACGACATCGCCAAGGCCGAGGGGCTCAACGACTACAGCGGCCTGAAGAAGCAGGATCTGATCTTCAAAATCCTCAAGGAGCGCATCCGCCAGAACGGCCTGATGTACGGAGAGGGCGTGCTCGAGATCCTGCCGGACGGCTTCGGTTTCCTGCGGTCTCCCGAGTACAACTACATGCCTTGCCCGGACGACATTTACATCAGCCCGTCGCAGATCCGCCGCTTTGGATTGCGTACCGGACAGGTGGTCGTGGGGCAGATCCGCCCGCCGAAGGAGTCGGAGCGCTACTTCGCCCTGCTGCGGGTCGAGGCGATCAACTTCGAGGATCCCGACGCCGTCACCGAGAAAACCAACTTCGAGGATCTCACCCCGCTGCATCCTGATCGCCGGATGATGCTCGAGACGGCGCCCGACGAACTGAACATGCGGATCGTTGACATCGTGACGCCGATCGGCATGGGCCAGCGCATGCTCATCGTGGCGCCGCCGCGCACCGGAAAGACGGTGCTGCTGCGGAAGATGGCGAACGCCATTTCGGCGAATAACCCGGACGTCTACGTGATCATCCTGCTGATCGACGAGCGCCCCGAGGAAGTCACCGAGATGCAGCGTTCCACCTCCGCCGAGGTTATCAGCTCGACGTTTGACGAGCCGGCCTCGCGGCACGTGCAGGTGGCAGAGATGGTCATCGAGAAGGCCCGGCGTATGGTCGAGTACAGCAACGACGTCGTCATTCTGCTCGACTCGATCACGCGGCTGGCACGGGCGTACAACACAGAAATTCCGCATTCGGGCAAGATCCTGTCCGGTGGTGTGGACGCCAACGCCCTGCAGAAGCCCAAGCGGTTCTTCGGCGCCGCCCGAAACATCGAGGAGGGTGGCTCGCTCACGATCATCGGCACCGCCCTGGTCGACACCGGCAGCAAGATGGACGAGGTCATCTTCGAGGAGTTCAAGGGCACCGGCAACAGCGAACTCCACCTGGACCGCCGCCTGGTCGACCGTCGCATCTGGCCGGCAATCGACATCGCAGCCAGCGGCACCCGCAAGGAGGAGCTCCTGCTGGACACCAAGGAGCTCGAGCTGGTCTACAGGCTGCGGCGCGTCCTGTCCGACATGAATCCGGTCGAGTCGATCGAGCTGCTCCGCAGCCGGCTGACCAAGGTCCGGACCAACGCCGAGTTCCTGATGACCATGAACCTGCACTAACGCTGGTTCCTACGTCGACAGCGAAGCTCGAATGAACTCAAGAGCGTGCCTCCTCCAGGGCACGCTCTTCGATTTTCCTTCGCGCTGTCTCGATGTCGATGCCCAGGTCCGAAAGGATGGCCGCGGTCAGGCTGTCGTCGAGACGGGGCAGTCCGAGCAGCGGGTGCACCGTGCCGACAATCTGTTGGCCCTGCTGTCGCGCCTCCTCGATCGCCAGTTCGATGACGTGTCTTACCTGCCGGCTTTGCGGGAGCTTGCCAGGAGCACTCCGGCCCGCGTCAAGCGCCGGACGCAGCCGACCAAGAAACCCCAGCCCTTGCCGTTCAGCGACTTCTCTCGCTTCACCCCGCGGAACCCGCCTTTCAACCTCCGCAATCATGGTGGCTGCTGACACCCCGATCTCCTCCAGCGCGATCGGCGCAGCGCTGCCGCCCACCCGCACGAGCGCGACAAGAATGTGCTCCGGCCAGATCTTGGCATGGCCAAAGTCCTTCGACACGTTGCCTGTCATCTCCATGACCTTCCGCGCCCGATCGTTGAAACGCTCGAACATGATCCACCTCTCGAAGCGCTACGGATCTGACTTGCCGTTCGACGACTCCGACAGTCTCCTTTGATATGCCTTCCAACCCGGGCACCACCGGGTGTGCCATCGCCACAGCCTCGATATCCACGAGTTCGGCTTGCGCTCCGCGCGTGTCCTCAACGGGCAATTTCCGCAGAGCGTGATCTTCATGGCGCTCCCTCAGTCGTGTCGTGGCTCGGCAGGCCGCTGATCGCAAGACGCCGCACGCGAGCCACCGGATGACCGCCCCGTGATCTCCGTGTGGCGGCGCGCTTTCGCCGCCGCGTCGGGTCACCACTGCGTCGTCCGGCCTCCGTGTTATGGCTGCTCGTTGTTCAGATCGGCCAGTGACCATTCCCGCGTGGCCGGCGGCGTGCCGAAGAGCAACTGACGAAATCGGATCAGGTCCTGAGGCTCCGGCATCACGCCGTCGCGGTCGATGTCGAAATACCAGATATCCTCGCACTCGTTGTGGTAACCCCCGGCAAGGAACTGCCGGAAGTTGATCAGGTCCTGCGGCGTCACCTGGCCGTCCTGGTTGATGTCGCCCGGCAGGAAAGCAATGTCGATGCGATCCGGCTCGGCCACTCCCGGTCCCATGTTGCCGGCGCTTTCGATCGGATTGCCGCAGACGTCTTCAACATCGGCGATGATCGTGGTCCACTCCTGCAACGCCGGCGGGCCGCTGAGCGTTACGGTGAACGTGACGTTGTCCGTGGTGCTCACACCGGTCACCGTCGGCGGGGTGCCGGCGCCCGTCTGGGTGACCGTGAAGTCGGCGGCATCCGGAGTGCCGCCGCCCACCTTCTGAACCGGCCTCGTGAAAACGAAACTGACCTCGGTCACGCCCCGATTCAGATCGACGGCGTTGTCGCTCTCCAGCCGGGGATCGATGTACCCGGTGCACGGCCGCGTCTGTGATTCGCCGGCGGCATGGTGAATTCGCGGTGGAGTCGAATCGCACACCAGGAGACTCATATACACCACCATCCCCCGCTCCGAGAGCGTCAAGTCCGCAACGTGCTGCTCGGGCCCGGCCGCCTGCTGAACGTAGATCTGCGCCGTCTGGCCGATCTCAACGGCGTTATCGCTGACGGGGCTGCCCGTGACCGCCGTCTCGAGCCGAATCCTCAGCACGAAGTTGTCACCCGCCTGTGGATTCTCGCCATGGGCCGGGTCGATCAGATCCCTCATCCGGTACTCCCCGACGACGTGTGTTTCCGACTCGCGCTGGACCTTGGCGCGCACCGTCACATCTTCCCCGGCCGAGACCGTCCCCTTGCCGATGTAGATCTGGCCGTACAGGATGGCGTCCGGCTCGGGAATGCCGGCAAAGGCGCCCGTCTGCCACACGGTTGCCAGCATGAATGCCGCGAATAGTGTCGTGCGTTTCATGGCATGTCCTCTCGTGATGCCGACTCTCAATGTGAATAGGCCTGAATGATGATCCGGATGTCGGTGATCCCTTCGTCGGCCGACGGGTCGCCGGTCCCTCCGTAAATGAACTTCATCAACGCAGCGTGAATGTCGGCCGGGTCCGTCCCGGCCCACTGCCCGCCCGGAATGACGAGCAACCACTGCGTATTCCAGCACGATCGCCCCGCGAGGCGCGTATTGAAGACCAGCTCCTGTCCCAGATCGACCTGCGCCTCGGTTTCCTGGAACCGCTTGATGGCGTTGAGGTAGTTGCCGCCGCTGTGGCCGGTTGAGACCCACGGATTGTAGTCACGATCTTCCACGACCAGCGTGGTGACCAACGGGGGCGCCGGCAGCCATTGATCGACCACGGCCCAGGGCCGTGGCGGGTTCGCTTCGACCGGCGATTGGTTGGTGTCCTCCCGGAGAACCGACTCGCCCAGCGGGACCAGGAACACATAGACATAACCGCCTTTTGGGTCAATCCCGAGGGGCGCCGGGTCGACGCCGTCGAAGCGGATGGCGAAGTTGCGGACCTTGGCGTTGAGGCTGATCGGGAAGTTCGTGTTGTTGTATGGCGGCTCCGGCCCGTTGCCGAAGAAGTTGTTGCCCGCCACCTCGGTGAAGAACGGAACGACGATCGCGGGGCCGTAGTGATTGGCGACGGAGAGCTGGGCATAATCCTGCATGGCCGGCAGGTCCTCGAGCCGCTGGACGATCTTCGATTCGAGCCAGGCGCGGAAATCCCGCTGCTGCGTCGCGCCCAGGCCGCAGAGGTTCTCACACAGTCCGAAGGTCCGCTGGCCCACGGTCTGGAGGGGCGAGTTGAAGTTGTTGACCGTCGCCAGGTTGTCGAGGTCGAAAATGATGCCTCGGAGCCCGCCGGTGGTGCCCGAGTCGTTGCCCAGGCGCCGCTCGCGGTGGATTCGCTCGAGTAAGTTGTTTGCGGCGTCGCGGTCGTTGTACTCGTAGGCGAACGCCCGGGTCGCCAACATGACGTACCGGGCCGCCAGATCGAAGAACGCCCCGTATTGTTGCAGGCTGTTGTTGCGGAAGACGCGGAACGACAGGTCCTTCCAGCGGTATTCCACGAGCTGATCGCGCTGCACACTCCGGACACGATCGCGCTCCTCGACCAGCCGCTTGCCTCGCTGGATGGCGGCGTGCAGGCGACCGAGCGCCTGCCCGGCGCTCTCACGGGCGACCCCCAGATTTACGAGCAACTGAGGCGTCTGCCGGATCAGCGACTGCAAGCGGAGCCGCTCGCGCTGGATCTCCACCCGGTCGTCAATCCCCCTCAGTTCGGCGTCCCTCCACGTGTTGATCCGAATTCGCTCCTTCTCGATGTCGTATTCGTCTTCGCCGCCCGAGCCCGCGGCCTCGAGCGCCGCACCCACAGTGCAGCCAATGAAGCTCCCGATGCCGGTAGCACACGACTTTGCTTCCCCTGCTGAGCAGCCAATTACGCCCTGGGTCAAGCCTCCGATCCCCCCGAGCATCTTCGCCCATCCGGACGTACTGTTTATTTCGCGCAGACGATCCTCGAGCGTCATCAATTCGTCCCCGGCCTGGATGAAGATCCCTTGTGCCTCAGCGGCCATTTGCGTGCGGAACTCGATGAACCGGACGAGATCGTCGATCTCCGCCCGAAGTGCGGCAAGGGCGCCGTCCGCCTCCTGGAGCCGCAACGCGGCGATCTTCAACTCGGAGACGGCCAACTGAATCTCGCCGGGGGCGGGGCGGGGCGTCTCCCAGCCGAGCCGTCGGGCGGAATCCTGGTCCATCATGAAGTTCACCAGATCTGGATACAGATCCGCTTCCACTCCGTCGTCTGTTTGCGGGTCGAGATCGTTGTCTGCCGGATCCTCCGGAAACGGGCAGCCGAACAGCTCGATCAGCCGGTTGTTGAAGTCCGACTCGCGGTCCTGCACCTGTTCGGCGAACGTCGCCTGATCCTGCCCCTGCTCACGAATCCGCTGGGCGCTCTCATTGGCCCACAGCAGGATCGTCCGCGCATTGTGCAGCGCCCCGACAGCGGCGTTACAGATTTGTTCGTAGTGAGATGAGCCCGAGTCCGGACCGAGCAGCGAAGCGTTGATGCCGAAGGGGACGACGTTCTGGACCAGGCCCAGCGGGTTCAACCCGGCACCGGCGGTGTCCGCCCGCTCCTGCATCTCGGTCACCGCTGCGGCCAGCTCGCCGATATCCTGGACGCTCCCGCGATGCACGTCATCCAGCGCATCACCCTGGCCATCGTCAGGAGGAAGAAGTTGATTAACGATCGCCCAGTCGAGGTATGCCCCCAGCCCCGCCCGGCGGGCCCAATCGGCCGTTCCCCAGGCGCGCTGGCGGTCCGAGTCCTCCAATGCCTGGCCCGCCTGCGGATTCTCCGGATCGTCCCGGTAGTCCCGTCGAAACGTCAGATCGACGATCCGAATCGCGGCGCGGCCGCGTGCCGCCATCGCACCGGCCATACGACGCACCTGTTCGTAGGGCACGGACACCGAGCCCCCAACATCCGGTTGCATCTGCTCAGCACACTCCGCCTGCGACTGGCAGCTAATCAGGTTCCGGGCGATCTCGTCGCCCTCGGGAATGACCGCCGGATCCCCCCGGAAGGCATCCAGGGCAAGCTTCGTGGCCGAGAGGTAGTAGCCGTACGCGTCGCCGTGTCCTTGCGGACACTCGTCGCGTACCGCTACATAATTCGAGCTGACATCGTAGTTGCTCTCGTAGGCCACTGAGGACGGCCCACCACAATTCGGAGGCAAGCGGTTGTACACAGCCGCACAGAACGACTCCTCCGGGTTCTGGGGATCGTCGAAGCACGGGTATGTACCGGGGTCGTCAACCGAGGGATCCGCGACCTGGCGCCCGCGCAGCAGCGCCAGTTCCTCGTCCAGAAGGCTGCCCACGCCCGGCACGCCATCAAACGCAAAAAGGTCCGCCGGATCATACCCGGCCATCGTGCCGACTGTCGGGTCCATCGCATCGGCGAAGGCTTCGTTACCCGCGAGCGTCTCGAACGCAGTGAGCTCGTTGATCAACCGCCGAAAGATCGGCCACTTGAACTCCCAGCACAGGGGGGCGATGTACAGTGCCCGAAGCGTTTCGGCCGGATCGGGTCCGGGTTCGCCTAAAAGATCCGGCGAGTGGCCAGAATCCGGACGCCACGGGCGACCGTACGCCGCGATCATGTTCTGGTAGAAGTCGTATCCGACGCCTTCCCGGAAGCTCGCACGCCGGCCCGTGATCTCGTCGAGTTCGAGTCTGAAACTAGCGGCATCACATTCTTCCGGGATGCCGTTGTTGTTACAATCGGGAGCGCAGTCGATCCTGCAGAAAAACGGTCCGCCCGCTGCCGTGCTGTTCTCGTCGATCTCGCACTGATCGGGCGTCCCATTGATGTTACAGTCAGGAGCGCAGTCGGCCGGGCAAAAGAACGGGCCGCCGGGCGCCGTGCTGCTCTGGTCGATCTCGCACTGGTCGGGCGTCCCATTCATGTTGCAGTCGGGAGCACAGTCGGACTCGCAGAAAAACGGCCCCCCCGGTGCCGTACTACTCTCGTGGATCTCGCACTCATCCGGAGTGCCATTCCTGTTGCAGTCCGGAGCACAAGGAGCACAACCGTCAACGCAGTCGACCGGGCAAAAGAACGACCCCTCTGGCTCACTGGTCTCGTCGATCTCGCACTCATCCGGGGCGTAGTTTTGATTGCAGTCGTCCGGGGCGACCCAATCGGGCGTCGTGTCCTTGTTGCAGTCCGGGAACAACTCGTACGCCCCCATGTCAACGGGTGCGTCGGCAGAGGGATGACCCCACTGGTAATCTTGCCGCCACCATTGCGGATCCGCCACAAACCGTGGGTTGCCGTCGAGATCGAGTGGAATACGCTCGTCGGTGTCACCGTCATCGTCGAGGTCGAGCGTGTCGAGGGGCACACGGGAGTTGGTCCCCCTGTCGACGCACGGTGACGGGTCTTCTCCCGTGTGCGGGTCGCCGTTCCTCAAGTGCAGGTCACCGTCGTCGTCGTCGTCCGTTCCCCACTCCTGATCCATGCCTGGGTCGGGAAAGCGCACAAAGAGCGGATCCTCATTGATGTTGCCGGCGCCGTAGTATCCCCCCTGCACGTCGGTGTAAGTGACTATGCAGTTGGCTGGCGGATCGAGAGGATGGTTATAAATCTCGCTAGACGCGTCGTCCCATAGAATGCTGTTCGCCACCGCCGGGCTGCCACCGTAGTTGTAGATGCCGCTGCCGAGCTCTTCGGCCGAGTTTCCTACAAATGTGCAGTTGGTCAGGCTGGGATTGCTCCCGTCCAAATTCGCCATGCCGCCCCCGGAACCCGCCACGTTTCCCACAAAGGTACAGTTGAGCAGCGTCGGAGCGGAGCCCCAATGATTATATATACCACCTCCGCGAGAGGCTCCGGTGTTCCCAACAAATGTACAGTTAATCAAGGTGGGGTCGCTGTAGTAGAAGTTATAGATTCCAGCGCCTCCCCTCCTTGCGTAAATAGCATCGTCTATTGCGGTGTTCTTGATAAAGGCACAGTTAAGAAACAAGGGGCTACTATCAAAATTATACGCTCCGGCACCGCGTCGTGTAGAGTTGGCAATGAACGTGCAGTTGGTCACCGATGGGCTTCCGCCCCAGTTCCACATCCCACCGCCGTCCAGGAAGGCGGCGTTGCCAGCGAACGTACAGTGGGTCACCGATGGGCTTCCGCCATCGTTCCACATCCCACCTCCGTCCACGGAGGCGGCGTTACCGGTGAACGTGCAGTTGGTCACCGATGGGCTTCCGCCGTCGTTGAACATCCCGCCGCCCGAGCAATGCGGCGATGATCCGTTCGCGTTTCCGCCGGTGATGGTGAAACCGTCGAGGACGGCCGTGGCGTCCGTCCCGCTCGCGGTTACGACGTGGTAGCTGTTGTCGGAATCGTAACCCAGCGTGCCGATGTCGCCGCTGAGAATCGTCTGGTCGAACAGCCCGGCACGCTCCGCCAGGGAGCTTTCGCTGCCGTCGAAACCACCGTAGAGGGCCACGCCGCTGACAAGCTGAAATGTGGCCGTCCGCGGGTCGAGAGGGTCCGTCTGTCGCGCTGGACGGTACATCGCTGCTGCGACCCATATCTCGGCGGCGCCACTCGCTGCATCCGCGAGAGCGTCGTCCAGCTCGCTGTACGCGTCCGCCCAAGTCGTGCCGTCGTTCGCGCCCGATGCAGCGGCATCGACGTAGATGCGCCACTTGTGCTCGTACGCCCCCATATCCACGGTGCCGTGAGAGATGCGGGGACTGCCGTCGAGGTCAGTGGACACCATGACAGCGTCGTTATTGCCCGTGTCGATGCATGGAGAGCCGCGCAGCAGCCGCAGGTTGTCATCCGCAGTCCCCGGGACGTCGTCAGGCCCGTCGGCGCGCACAAAGAGCGGGTCGGCGTCGATGCATCCGGCGCCGAACCACGGCTGCCCCGTGCCGCCTTGGACGTCGCTGAAGGTGACGATCGGCGTGCTACTGTCGTTGTCAATCTCGCTGCCGAGGTCGCCCCACAGAATGCAGTTGGTCACTGTCGGGATGCTGTTACGCTCGTTGTACATTGCGTAGCCGTTGTCGGCCGCGTTTCCGTTGAAAGTGCAGTTGGTCACCGTCGGCTGGGCGTGGTTGTAGTTGTACATCCCGCCGCCACGGTCGGCGGTGTTCGCGGTGAACGTGCAGTTGGTCACGATGGGGAAGGTGTGTTCGTTGATGTTGCTCATCCCACCGCCGGTGAGATCGCCCACGTTGCCTCTGAAGGTGCAGTTGGTCACCGTCGGGGAGGCGTTCACGATGCACACTCCACCACCGGAGTTGTCGGCGAAGTTGCGGCTGAACGTGCAGTCGGTCACCACTGCGTCGCCGACCGATAGAAGCCCGCCGCCGTGCACCGTGGCCAGGTTCCGAGTGAACGTGCAGCGGCTCACGTTCGGACTGCAACCGGTGCTGGCGGAAATCCCCCCGCCAAACATGGCTGAATTCCCGCGGAACGTGCAGTTGGTCACGGTGGGGTCGCCGGGTGAAGCGATGACCATCCCCCCGCCACTAATATACACGGAAACGTCATTCGCGTTCCCGCCGGTGACGGTAAAGCCGTCGAGAACGGCCGTGGTGTCGGTGTCGGTTCCGGTGACGACGCTGTAGCTGTTTTCGTCGTTGTTTTCCTTGATGATGCAGAACCCTTCGACGCAGATCCCGCCGTGCGAGTCGCAGTCCGGCGAGTCTACGCATGCGACCGCCGCGTCGTCACCATCAATGTCGCCGCTGAGGGTTGTCTGGTCGAACAGCCCGGCACGCTGCGCCAGCATGGTCTCGCTGCCGTCGAAACCGCCATAGAGGGCCACACCGGTCATCAACTGGAATGTGGCCGTGCGGTCGCACGTCGGATTGCAGTCGTGCGGTCTGTACGTCCCTGCCGCCACCCAGATCTGGTCGCCGCTGACGGCCAGGCCCAGGGCGGTCTGCAGATCGGGGCAGGCATCAAGCCAGCTCGTACAGCCGTTACCCGGGGCGCCGTCATCGTCCACGTAGTAAACCGTCTGCGCCCGGGTAGCGGTCGCCCCCATCAGGAGCCCGGTGGCCAGAGCCACCAATAGTTGATCTCGAAACCTCATTGCAGCACCTCTTCCAAAACGTCGGGTTCGCATCGTTCGGGCGGTGTCCGCTCGCCCCGGCCGGGGCCGCGTGGTACCGTTTCGCGGCGCCGGACATCGCTCCCGGAGCGTTGATCTACTGCCGTTTTCAGGAAGGTCGCATCGGTTTTGTGCGGTCCGCTCCCTGACGGTCGCGGCTCGGAAAATGGGGCATCGCCAAGTCCTTGCAGAGTTGACGTTCCGCAAAAGCGCTACAACGCTTTTGGAAACGGCACTGGTTGTTGGTGCATTCATCTTTCGCTTCTCCGATGTCGGCGTACTTGGCTCAGGGGCATCCCGGTAAAGGGGCCGTCTCGCTCCGCCGGAACAGTCTGAAAAATCCCTCGACGGTGATCGGTTCGAGCGATACGCCGCTGATGACCTCGCGGTACATGCCTACCAGCTCGTTGTCGCCGACGCTGTCGGCCAAGCCGAGAATGGCGTTCACCGGGTCCGGATCTTCTGCCGTGAAGGTCAGCGTGATGTCGCGGGTGATCTCATAGCCGGTGAGGTGGGCCGGGTTATAGCGGTGCCGGTAGGGGTTGAGCGCGTGATCGGCCGGCATGGTGATCGAACCGGTCAGCGTGCCCTCGGTCCCGCTTCCAAAGAGGTCCCCGCTCAACGGCACCGGCTCGTGGAAGAGGATCGCGTTGTAGCGGAACTTGAGCGTTCGGCCGTCGCGATCGCTCTCGACGCACAACTTGTCGAGCAGCCGCGGGTCTCCCTCGCCAGGAATCTCCAGGATCAGCGCCATGTTCAGCGACGTGCCGGCGGCTTCGTACAAGGGGTCCGACCGATCCAGGGGGTTCGGCACCAAGCTGTTGACGCTCACGTCTGTCAACCGGGCCTGGCCGACCCACAGCCCCTCCATCGGAGTGATCTCCATGCCGGCGGCCAGCAGAACGCGGTTGCCCTTGGTGTCCGTGATCTCGATGAGCCCCTGGTAGAGGCTGTCGGTGCCGGCGATGGTGGCCGGCGCCCGCCCTGCCCGGACGCAGCGGATTTCCAGCTCGGCCTTCGAGCGAGACGCGTCCGGGCCGGCGGGGATAGTCGCCGTCGCGCCGGCTCCGGGGAAGGGCACCCAGTCGCCGTCGGCATTGCGGTACTCCAGCCAGCTTGCATCCCCGGCCGCGGCATCGGCAGGGTACCCCGACGGCGGCTCTGCCGAGGGCAAGGCCTTAACGGTCAGGTTCTCTGAACTGCCCTGCGGGACCTCGGGGATTTCAATCGTGACCGTCCGGGAGTAGCCGCGTGTCCGGAACTGCAGGCCCTCCGGCGGGGCGCTGAGCTGGATCGGGCCGGCGTAGGGCAGATCCTGCGAGACCGCGACCCACCAGGCGGCGTCCTGTTGCAGCACGTGGTTGGGCAGCCGAACCGTATACGTGCTGCCGTCCCATCCGTGAATCGACAGCACCTTGGGCAGGACGCCCGGGAACGAAAGCTGATCCTCAAATGTCGGCGGGGAGTCCGGGTCCAACCGGGTCCCGAACATGTTGGGGGCCTGCTTCGAGAACCGGTAAGACCGGTTGACGGGCCGGCCGACGACGTTGAGCGTGCCGGCCGTGTTCATCCGGATGAAGTATCCGCGATTGCCCTGCAGCCGGGTGAGCGTATTGAGAAAATCCGGCTGGCCCCGCAGATTGCAGACCCAGGTGCCCCGATCGCCCGCGGCCCGGCCGGGGACGAACGACCAGACGCTCTCCCAGTTCAGTCCGTAAAGGACCTCTGCCGGGTCGTCGGGTACGGGGTCGACGTCGATCCAGACCAGGTTCCATCCGGCCTGGAGCGGGATGGACTGTTCCGCCCAGCCGCCGTCCGCGTGCACAGGCGAGGTCGAGGTGAGGAGGATGATGCAGGCCGCGCACCATGAAACGCTGATAAGCTTCATTGCTGCTACTCCTTCGCGAATGGCGGAGAGGCCGGCCGCCAACAGCCGAAGCCGCACCGAGCGTAGTTCAGGATTTGAACCACTACGTTCGAATGGCCCCTCCCATGCGGTGCAGCCGGAGCTGTCGCCCAGGCCGTGGATAAGAGCTACACGTTGTCTGATCCTGTGCTTCAGTGAGATGCGGCGGTCACCGGCCCTTGGACTCGGGCGTCAGCCCGTTCCCCGCGGCCGTCGGACTCGCCGAGGCAGACGGATAATACACGAATCGTAAGGTTGTGCTACGCAACCCCAGTGGTGGTGATCGACCTCCTAAGAGGCCTTGGTGTGGTGCGGCGGTCTCCGGTCCTTCGCCCCGGGTGCCACCCGGGTTCCTCTGGCCGTCGGGCCCGCCAAGGCTGCCGATTCAGTGTCCGCCTTGTACCATGGACCGACCCGAATGTCAATCGCTTAACGGATGGAGAGAATCAAAAACGTCGGCATCGAGCGCGCCAAGTAGCGCGCGGCCCCCCACAATGAGCAAACCGCGCGCCAAGCGCGTCGTGCGGACCCGTGGTACAGCACCGCTTTACGCGCCCCGAAGACGGCTACTCGCGCGTTGCCCCGATGTTGCTGCGTTCTCTGCCCATCCCGCCAGTTTCCGGTGCCAAGGGCGGGGCCACAGTCGGTTGGTGGGCATCTCCCACGGCGCGAGCGTCCGGGCGGTCCGACACTGGCCGCTTCGGCCAAGGGCAACGTCGCCGCCGTCCTCCCCCATCGCGCGGTACGGTACTTGAGGACCGCACTGCTATGGCAATGGCGGATCCGGTCAGTTCTTCTCGTAAACGATTTCTCCGCCGACGATTGTCGTCCGGGCGGTGGTTTCGGCGATGCGCTCTGGTGGGACATTCAGAACATCCTGCGACAGGATGACTAGGTCGGCCAGCTTGCCCGGCTCGATTGTGCCCAGGTCGTCCTCGCGGAAACCTGACCTCGCCGCCCGGACCGTGTAGCACTTAAGCGCTTCCTCAGCGCTGATGGATTCCTCGGGAATCCAGATCTTGCCGTCCAGCGTCTTCGCCGTCACCGCCGTGGCTATTCCCTTCCATGGATTGCAGGTCACCAGCGGCCAGTCGCTGCCGAAACACACCAGCGCCCCGGTGTCGAGTAGCGAGCGGAAGGCGTACGAGCCTTTGAGGCGCTCGTAGCCCAATGCTACCTCGGCGTATCGCCCGTCGTCCGCCTTGTGAAAAGGCTGCATCGAGGCCACCACCCCCAACTGTCCGAATCGCGGAATGTCCTCTGGCAACAGGTGCTGGGCGTGCTCGATTCGGTGTCGCCGATCGCGCGGACCATTCTTGCGGCTAACGGCGGCAAACGCATCCAGAAGAATGTGGTTGGCCTCGTCGCCAATGGCGTGGACCACGCACTGCAATCCGGCGGCGTCAGCCACCTCGATCATGTGGCGGAACTCCTTAGGGGGATCGGCCTGGTCCATCAGGATGCCGCTGGGGTAATCGTCGCCGGGCGATGCATCGGCGTAGGGGCGATACATGTAGGCCGTCCGGCTTCCCAACGAGCCATCCATGTACCCTTTGAAGCCGGCCACGGTGAGCCAGTCGTCGTCGATCTCGAAGTTGTTCACCGACTCGATCGCGTCGCGCCAATCGCTGACGTGCACGAAC
The DNA here is from genome assembly GCA_964574815.1 of uncultured Phycisphaeraceae bacterium. Taxonomy (GTDB): domain Bacteria; phylum Planctomycetota; class Phycisphaerae; order UBA1845; family UBA1845; genus CAZNPL01. Next base: position 92,085 of record CAZNPL010000016.1, on the reverse strand, counting down.
TTTCGCACGCGAACCGTCAACTGTCCGGCCCGATGGGCACGGGCCAGCACGGCCAGGTCCCCAGGTCCCGACACCTCATGTACGCTCGTGATGCCAAAGCTGTTCAAGTGTAGCATGGCGCGCGACAGGGCCCGGTCCAGCTCCTCATCCGACGGCGACGGAATGTGGCGCGACACCAGGTCCATCGCGGCGTCCTTGAGAATCCCGGTCGGCTCGTCCGTAGCAGGATCGCGTTCGATGACGCCGCCCTCCGGATCGGGCGGGCCGGCACGATCGATGCCAGCAAGCCGCAGGGCCGCCGAGTTGGCCAGCGCCTGGTGGCCGTCCATCCGCGTGAGAAAGAGCGGCTTGTCGCCCGTGACCGGATCGACCCAGTCTTTGGTCGGGGGACTCGGATCGTCCCAGCTCTCGACGCTCCACCGTCCGCCGAGGACCCAGCCGCCCGTGGGCGTCTGGTCGGCCACGCGCCGAACGGCCTCGACGAACTCACCTTTCGATTCAACATCGCGCAAATGCAGCCGCCCCAACTGCAAGCCGCCGCTGACAAGATGAAGGTGAGAATCAGTGATGCCCGGAACAACGCGCTTGCCGCCGGCGTCGATCACCTGCGTACCGTCATCAATCCAACCACGAAGCTCGGCGTCCGAACCGACCGCCGCTATCCGATCGCCCCGAACTGCGACGGCGTCCGCGTCGCGTCCCGTCCCGGTCCAGACGCGGGCGTTGACAATCACCAGATCAGCCTCTCCAGGCGCGTCCATCACGGCGCATCCTCCAGACATCGCCAGCACAATCGCACCGATTACGTAGTTTCTCAAGATGAATCCTCCACACCGCGTATTCTCATTACCGACGCCTGCCAACGGCACCGCGCCTTGACCACTGCCCGTCCGGTCCACGATGCGGTCGGAAGGACCGAGACAACGCGGCCATGCTGTACTTGTCGGCTTTGCCGGAATCGGCGTGGCCGGGGGCGTCATACCGCTGGGATCTTCTGTACCGTCCCGCTATGCGTCTTGCAATGCTGCAGTACGTTGAAATCAAAGACCCACGGCGACGCTACGTACGGCCGGCCCACACGCGCTCGTGCCCCGTGCTGATTGGTCGTGCCGGCGTTGGATTCATGTCACATGCTCGCAATCGCAGACGACGCCGAAGTACTGTCTTTACCGCAAGTTACGCAGTCCGGCGTCGCCCGCAAAACTGTAAAGAACTGTCTTGACCGCGGCGATCAGGCGTCCTATAGTGATGGCTGGAACACTTAATGAGTTTAGCGTTCCAAGGTGACAGGAGAAACCCAGGCGGAGGAGCAAGACGGCGAGTCATCGCGCTGCTGGTCTCCTTGGTTGGATCGGGTGATGCACGTCCGACGCCGAATGGTCCCCAAGTATTGACCGCTTCGAGCATCAGACGATCTCCAATCGCTCCACTCATCACCCACCGAAAACCGCCCATGTTTCCGCTCGTATACGTCGCCGGAGAAACTACGCCGCGAGCGCACAACGAGGAGACGATACGGGTTGGAGACGCACGGTGCGTTCAGGTCGCCGTCCCAAGCCCTTGGGCGCATCCTCCCCGCGCATCTCGGAAAGGAGATTGCAAAATGTGGAGCAAGAAAAGCAGTGGCATTTATGTCGTCGTCGGTTCGTTCGCGCTCGCGATGACAGGTTCGAGCGCGGTCGCGCAGGAATCCGTGGCGTGCTGCCGCGGGGACGGCACGTGTGCCGATCTTCCAAACAATGAATGCGGGGGCGGTTTCGGCGATGCCAGCGTATCGATGGGGCCCGGTACCGATTGTTCCTTGATTCAGTGCGATGTGAGCCAGGAATGTTGTGACATCGCCGGTTCCTTCTGTGGCTGGGCGCCGCCCGCGGTTTGTCTTGCTGATTTCGACAAACGCCCGATGGGGCCGGGCACATCTTGCGGCGGACTCATGCAATGTTCCGGCGATCCCATCGGCGACAGCCAGGCGTGTTGCAACGCGGACGGAACTTGCAGCATGGTCAATGCAACATCCTGCTACACGTCGGGCGGTGTCCCGCAGGGACCGGACACCACCTGCGCCGCCGATACGGATGGCGACGGCATTGATGAGTTGTGCGAAGTCGTGGGATGCTGCATCGACGGCGCGGCTTGCGGCGTCATCCTGCCCGCGACCTGCGAGGATCAGGGAGGGATCGAAGTCCCCGGCGCTGATTGCACTGACTGCAACGGCAACGGCATCGCGGACGCCTGCGATCTGGTCAACCAGACGAGCGCTGACTGCACCGGAAACGGCGTACCCGACGAGTGCGAGCCGGACTGCAACGAAAACGGCGTGGCCGATAGCTGCGACATCTTCTTTGGCACGTCGGCTGACTGTAACCTCAACGGAGTGCCCGACGAGTGCGCCGCGATATGCGAGCACGACTGCCAATGCGTGGAGCCTGCTCCGTGCGCATACGGGGCGTGCGTCGACGACGCATGTGCGTCGCTCCCGAACGAATACGGCGACATGAATCACGACGGAGCGGTCAACCTTTTTGACGTCTTCTGTGGATTGGACGCAATCGGAGGCGATTTCTCCGGATGCGCGTTTGATGATGTGGACATCCACCCGTGCGGCGGCAACGGAGCACTGAGCATCCTGGACCTGCTCGCTGTGCTCGATGCGATCGCGGGGGCCGACCCTTGCTGCGGCCAGTGACCGAGGGGCTCCGGCCGGTCGCCACGTGGAGCTGATGCAGCCTGCCCTCCGCCGCCTGATGTGCTAGGCGTACGGATGCGAATGCCATGGGCAATGTGACACCCGCTTGCCCATGGCATCGGCTCCGAACGAGTTGCGGGCTCGAACGACGCGTTATGCAACGCTGGCATGGACCGCAGTAACTACGGCAGCGCTGCTTCAGCAGTCGCCAATCAATCCAGAAGGGTGTGAACTCTTGCAGCGATGTGCTCCGCCGTGAGTCCATAAGCCCGCAGCAGCTCCCACGGCTGCCCCGAAGCGCCAAAGGTATCCGGCACGCCGATCATCGCGAAGCGAAGGCTTGCGCTGGCACCGCTTCGCAAGATGGCTGACGCGACAAGATTCCCCAAGCCGCCCATCTGATGTTCCTCTGCAGTAACGACAACCCGGCAGCCCCGCGCGGCCTGGATGACCGCCTGTTCGTCCAACGGTTTGAGCGTGTGGAGATTGATCACGCGGGTCGCCACTTTGAATTCTGACTGCAGAATCCAGGCGGCGCGCATCGCCTCGGCCAACTCCGGTCCGTTCGAGACGATCGCCACCTCCTCGCCCTCCCCCTCGTACTCTTCGGCCGGGATCGTCGCAAATGCCTCAACGAAACGAGGTTTGGCTTCACGGAAACGAACGACGTTCGCCTTACCGAATCGCATCGGCGTATCGGGCGCCGTAACGACGGGCGTGGCCTCTCGCGCAAAACGGATGTAGCAAGGACCCTCGACCTCGAACAGGCAGATTTCGCTGAGGCGCTCCGTCTCGATCGAATCCGCTCCGGCGACGACGTGCATGTTGGGCAGCCCGCACATCTGGAAGAACTCTTCGAGCGCCTGGTGCGTCGCCCCGTCCGGTCCGACGGAGACGCCCCCGTGAGCGCCGGCGATCTTCACGTTCAGGTTGTTGTAACAGACCGTCGTCCGAAGCTGGTCGAGAGCGCGCCCGGCCGCAAAGACCCCGTACGTGCCGAACACCGGAATCTTGCCCTCCTTGGCCAGCCCGGCCGCGACGCACGTCCCGGACTGCTCGGCGATGCCCATCGAGAGCCACCGCTCGCGGCGCTCGGGATGGTCCTTGTAGAACCCGCTCATGACGATCGAATCAGAGATGTCCGCACCGAGGCAGCACAATCTCGGATCGTCCCCGCGCCGCGCCAGGCATCGGCCAAACCCGAAACGCGTCGGTTCGAGATCGACCCGCATCGTGTCGCCGGAGTTCCACCAATAGCTTCTGCCGAACCTGGGCGTCGCGGCGTCAAGCTTGGCGTCCACGTCGCGCTGGAAGGCCCGCGGATACTCGAGCAAAGCATCAACGTCCCAGTCAAAGCCGAGCTCGGCCAGTGCCGTATCGAGCTGCCCGCGGTCCGGTGCCTTGCCGTGCCAGCCTGGTACGTCCTCCATGAACGACACGCCCTTGCCTTTGATGGTGCTGGCAATGATGACACACGGTTGCCCGCGCACGGACTCGGCCTGTTCAAACGCGGCGAGCAGTTCGGGCATGGAATGGCCGTCGACTTCGATCGCGTGCCACCCGAATGTACGATACTTCTCTGCAAGCGGGAACACGTTCATCACCTCTTCGACACGTCCGTCGATCTGCAGCCGGTTCTGGTCGATGATGCCGACGAGGTTGTCGAGCTTGTAATGTCCGGCCTCGGTGACAGCCTCCCAGATCTGCCCTTCCTGCTGCTCGCCGTCCCCCATGATACAGAACACGCGGTAGGAACGACCGTCCAGCCTTGCTCGAAGAGCGGAACCGACCGAGATGCTGAGCCCCTGGCCCAGCGAGCCGGAAGAAATCTCCACACCGGGTAGCTCGAGGCGGTTGGGGTGCCCCTCGAATCCGCCGCCCAGCTTGCGCAGCTTCAGGCATTCGCGTTTGTCGAAGTAGCCGGAATAGGCGAGCGCGACGTAGAGGGCTGGGGCCTTGTGACCGGCCGACCAGAACACGCGGTCGCGATCCGCCCAGTCGGGGGCCGTCGGGTCATGGCGGATGACACGAAGGTATAGCGCCGCGGCCACATCCATGACCGAAAGGGTACCGCCGGCATGGCCCGAGCCGGCCGCGTGCAGGCAAAGCAGGTTCCAGGCCCGCATGGCACGGGCCAATTCGGCCAATTCGTCAGCGGCGTATTCCCTGGTAATCGACCCGTTGGCAGAGTCGATGATCGGCATGTTCAACACCTAAGGCGGTTTTCCCGCGCGTGTCGTCTTGTCGTGAAGCCCGGCGCAGATCCTCGCGCCTGAATTTCGTCGCGATCAACTGCGCGATCAGGACGCTTGGGCCATTGGCTATGCTGACGTCTTGGGAACGCGATGGAGCCACCCGTGGGTGTCGGGCTCATCACCCACCTGAATCGCCGTCAGCTTCCTGTAGAGCTTGGTGCTCAACGGTCCGGGCTCTCCGTCCTTCGAGTACACGACCTTGCGCTCGCGGTACGTGATCGATCCGACGGGCGTGATCACCGCCGCCGTGCCGCAGCAGCCCGCCTCAGTGAATTCGAAGATCTCCTCGATGTCGATGGGGCGACGCTCCGGACGCATGCCCATCTCTTCAGCCAGAGTGATCAGAGACATATTTGTGATTGATGGCAGAATCGAAGGACTCTCCGGAGTCACATACTGGCCGTCCTGTGTGATGCCGAAGAAATTCGCCGGACCGGACTCATCGACGTACTTCTTGTGCTTCGCGTCGAGGTACAGGACTTCGGTGAATCCACGCGCTCTCGCAGCCACACTGGCCCGCAGTCCCGCTGCGTAATTCCCGCCGACCTTGGCGTCCCCCACGCCCAGCGGCGCCGCGCGATCCACATCCTCCTCTACGACAAGATGCACCGGCTTGAAACCGGTCTTGAAATACGGACCGACGGGTGTCACCAAAACCAGGAACAAGTACTCGCCGGCCGGCTTCACGCCGACTTGCGGCGCTGTTCCAAGAACTAGCGGTCGAATATAGAGCGCCGCGCCGGAGCCGTACGGAGGCACGAACCGCTGGTTGACCTGGACGACCCGGGTGACGGCCTCCATGAACAGGCTCTCCGGGACCGGCTCCATGAGAATCTTGCGGCATGAGCGGACCAGGCGCCTGGCGTTCTCATCCGGGCGAAAGATAACGATCTCGTCCGCCTTCGTGCGGAACGCTTTGAGGCCCTCGAAACACTGCTGACCGTAGTGCAGACAAGTCGCCGCCATGTGGAGCGGCAGCACGTCGTCCGACGTGAGGGTGCCGGCGTCCCACGACCCACCGCGCCACGTGTAGCGGATGTTGTAGTCAGTCTTGACGTAACCGAAGCCGAGATTAGGCCAGTCCAGGTTGGGCGGGTCAAGGCGCGGAACCGAGGCGTCGTCCGGGGCCGTCGTCGATCCCAGGGTACCTAATTGAAGATTCCCGGCCGGTGTGTGGGTGGTCATGGGCGCCTACCTCCTTTCCAGACAAATTGCGGACCGAATGCGGACCCGTCTGCCCGAGGCTGGGTCGGTAGAGTTGATAGCAATCTTCGTGCCGCCCACATGAGAATACGGAGTCCTCGGTCGTCACGTCGGGGCGAAACCCCTCGCATGTTAGTTTATCGCGACGATCGATCAAATGCCCGTTAATTCACCGCTGCTGTGCCCGTCCGGGAAAAAGTGGTGCTACGGGCTGAAAAGCCGTACTGCTTCCACTGTCGCTTGAAAACCAGAGGCCGGTCCGCGGGCGCTCTCGGGAAGTAGCGCCGTGCCGGGTGTTGGAGTTTCACACCGCCGAATCGTGCCGGGCGGACGTCCGTTGCGGGCTGGCATAGGACGCCAAGTTTGCGCGCGGAATGGGCGACGTACACGATTACGCTTCGGGCCAGTGCTGGCCGTCGCGATCGTTGGCTTGTCGTGTTCAAGAAGAGATCAACGGCGACAATGCGCGGGCGAACTCCGTGCGGCTTCTGCTGCGTTGCGGGGAACGTGTCCGACTTCTGCCAAACGAGGTGCGACAGCGGCATGTTGGCCGCCGGACGCTCGGGGTTCGACATATTCACAGCGCACGCTTCGCGAGGACCGTTGCAGAACCAGGATTGCAAGGACGCATTCCTTCGGATAGGCTGCTCAAGCCAGGAGTGGCCGCTGAATCACGGGCGATTAGCTCAGTTGGCCAGAGCGCCTGCTCGACACGCAGGAGGTCAGAGGTTCAAGTCCTCTATCGCCCAGTTTCGTCACCCCTTCCACACCAAGAGCTTACGACTCACTTGACCCTGATTTGCGACCGCGCCGGCATGGTCCGCAAAGCCCTTTTGTCGCCCGATTGGCACCCATCGCGTGCTATGGCAGCGCCAGGGAGGATCTGAATTCGCTTTCCGCAGTCAACGTGTCGAATCATCGGATGTTCGGTGGGTTGCGGTGTGGCCGCCAGCGGGCAGTTCATGCGGCCTAACCGCGCCGTTACGCGTATGTTGCGCGGAATCATTGACGTCTGCGTTCGGGCAAGTCGATAATCCAGCGGTGGTTCGGTCCTACTTTGCCATTCTGATCTCCGTGTGGGCATTCTGTGGCATGCCCGCCCTGTGCGTGGCCGGTGTGCTCGAGCACTGGTGCATGCCCGTGGACGAGAGTTGCCGCAAGCTGGACGCTTCCGACTGCTCGCATGAGGAGCCGAATGCCCCGCATGACGGCGGATGTCGTCATGAGTCGGGCTGCGAATCAGACCCGTGCTCGATCGCGGTCGTTCACCGTGACCGATCGAGCGACAGCCAGCCATTGTTGTTTCTGCAGCCAATGGTGTTCGTGGACTACATCCATGTTCACCATCGCGCGTCACCGGTCGAACACTGTCCCACCGACACGGCAGGTGGCGGCGTTCGAATCCCCGTTCATCCAAGCGACCTGCCCCTTCTAATCTGATCCCCTCCTTGCGCGCACGACGCCTCGTCGGCTGAGGACGTCCGAGCAAGCTTTGAAACCACTGTTTCTACGCCGTGCGCGCTGCGGTAATTCACGTGCCGCTTGAATACCGGTTCTAGCGACGAGAGTGCTCGCGATTCGGCTGATCGTGCCAATCGCGTCGCGGTCGCCACGTTTGTCGTTCGGAGGATTACAACATGGCCTTGAGATTTGTCCCGTTCTGGGTCGTCGCGGTGTCAGCGATTGCCGGGTGTCAATCGTATCAACGGCGGCCGTTGGAGCTGCGTGACTACGCGCGACAATGGGCGGTCCGAGCGCTGGACCTGGAGTCTATCCAAGGTTACGCGGCGTCACTCTCGGATTCGGAGGCGGCGAAAACCCCGTTCGACAGCAGTGACGGGCTGTCGCTTCACGAAGCCGTAGCGGTTGCGCTGCATTTCAATCCCCAACTACGCGTGACCCGCGCGGCGGCGGAAGTGCCGCTCGCAAGCGCGAAGGAGGCGGGATGGTGGCCTGATCCTCAATTCGAAGCGGAGTTGCTCCGTTTTGTCGACCGCGGAGACAAGACACGCTTCAAGCTCGACGGACCGTCGATAGACGGCGTCAGCGCAGGCGGGCTCGAGACGACCCCCATTGGGTTCCGGCGTGTCGAGGGCGATTACATCGACGATCCCTGGATCGTAGGCGCCGGTCTGAGCATCACGATCCCGATTTCCGGTCGACTCCTTGTGGAGAAGGAATTTCGCTGGGCGCAGTACAGTGCAGCGTGGCGCCGAATCCTCGTGAGGGAGTGGGAACTGGTAACCGACCTGCGGGCGGCGTGGCTCGACTGGTCATCAGCGTCCGAACGTCTTCGAATCGCGCAGAGTTATGTAGAGGAACTCGAGGCCATTGCCGGCATGACTGAGCATCTGGTTGCTGCGGGGGAAATGAAACCCACACAGGGCCGTCTTCTTCAGATCGAGCTGGCGCGCCGCCGCACCGAAATGCTCTTGTACCAACAAGAAGAGGCCCGGAAGCGGCTTTCGCTGCTGGCGCTGATGGGACTTGCGCCGGCGTCTCCGATTCCCCTGCATCCGCAACTCGCGATCGACGTGACGGGACTGCCCGCGGAGGGCCGCGCCGAGTTGCTCCTCGCCCGGCACCCGCAGATCAAATCCGTGGAGGCCGATTATGAGGCGAGCGAGCAGCAGCTTCGCCTGGAGATTCGCCGTCAGTATCCGGATTTGGATATTGGACCAAGCTATTCATTCGAGGAGGGGTTCTCGCGACTCGGACTCGGCATCGGCTTTCCGATTCCGCTGTGGAATCGAAATCGACAAGCCATCGCCGAGGCCTTTGCTGCACGCGAGCAGGCGCGCATCGAAGCTGAGGCGACAGTGGAACGCGTGCTATCCGACCTCGCCCAAGTGGAGGTGCGCATGCAATACGCCTCGCAAAGGCGCAGCGCTCTTGTGGAGCGCGTAGCACCGCTTGTGGAGAAACAGGTGGAGGACAGCCGCACGCTCCTGGATCTCGGGGAGGTCGACGTCTTGCTCTTGCGCGACGCGTTGACGGGCTCGCTGGACACAAAGCTCGAGTTGATCGATGCGGCCTTGGCTGAGCAACGCGCCGCGAATGAACTTCAACAGATGCTTCATCCGCATTGGTTCACACCATCGCAGGCGGAACAAGAGGAGAACTGTTCAGATGATCCGTTTTGACGAGATGCAACCAGTCGCCGCCATGTTCTGGGGAATCGTACTGGCTTCCATAGTCACATTCTCCGGATGCAACGGCGATGAACAAGACGCCCGGCGGGAACAGGAGCACGCTGGCGAAGCGGCCTCGGAGACGTCGAGCAATCGGATTGCCATCCCGCCCAGCGTGCGGCAGAACCTTGGCATCACGTTTGTCACCGTTGAGAAACGCCCGGTTCATAGCACCGTGCGTCTGCCCGGACAATTCGAGTTGCGCCCGGAGGCGAGACGTGAATACCACGTCATGCTGGCCGGGCGAATCGAGCTGCTCGTCAGGCAGTATGAACGGGTGGAAAAGGGAGAGACGCTGTTCTACCTGGATTCGCCGGCGTGGCAGGAGTTGCAGAGTAACCTGGTTTCGGCGCGAAACACGATGAAACGCAGCCACGCCGATCTGGCGGTCGCCGAAGCCAAGCTCGCCGAGATGGAGAAGGCCGTAGCGTTCGACGAACGCCGCCTCGAAAATCTTGCGGAAGCCCAGGTTCGACAGGTCGAGCTGGAGGCCGAGTTAGCCGAAAAGCGGAATCAGTTGCCCAGGCTTCGCGCCGAGTTGGAGGCTGCTCGAACCGAATTCGATGCTGCGCACGCCCGTTACGACGTGATGGTCGGTACGGCGGCCTCGCTCGCCGGGTTGACAAAGGACGAGCTCGACCCTCATGTTGATGAGCACATGCATCTCGAGTCCGGCGAGCCGCCGTGGCGATCGATCAGCCGCCTGACGATTCGGGCCGAAGCGCCGGGAATCGTCGACCGTCTGGCCGTCACGAACCGGGGCTGGGCGGAAACGGGCGCTCTTGTGCTGGATACAATCGATCCGACAGCGCTTCGCTTTCACGGCGACGCACTTCAGACGGACATCACCCTTTTCTCGAATGGTCAACCCGCTCGTATTGTTCCCCCGCCGGGCGGAAGCATCGACCTTCAAGACACCGTGGACGGTGTTATCGAAATGGGCTTCCAGGCTGATTCGCAGCAGCGGACCATTCCCATTTTCGTCGTCCCTGATCAGCTGCCGAGTTGGGCCAAGGCCGGCGTGACCGCGTATCTCGAAGTCTTTACCAAAGGAAAAAGCGGCGAGGTGCTCGCGATTCCCGAGGCCGCCGTTGTTCGCGACGGGCTCGAAAAGGTCTTCTTCCGACGCGATCGCAATGATCCGAATACGGTCATCCGAACCGTCGCCGACCTGGGCGCCAGCGACCACCGTTGGGTGGAGGTGCGCAGCGGCGTGATGTTGGGTGACGAGATCGTCATGGGCGGCGTGTATCCGCTCATGCTCGCGAGTTCAAGTTCAGGCGAGATGCAAAAGGGCGGGCACTTTCACTCCGACGGAATGTTTCACGAGGGCGAGGACGAATAAAGGAGAACGAAGATGCTCAAGAAACTCATTCAGTTCTCCGTGGAGAACGCTCCTCTCGTCATCATGGTGGCCGTGCTCGCGATGGGGTTGGCGGCTTACGAAGTGCCCCGGATGTCCGTCGACGTGTTCCCGGAGCTGAATGCTCCGACGGTCACCATCATGACCGAGTCCGCCGGGTACGCGGCGGACGAGGTGGAACAATACATCACGTTCCCGATTGAGAGTTCCGTGAACGGGCTCCCCGGAGTACGGCGAGTCCGTAGCGCCAGCGCCATCGGCCTCTCGATTGTCTGGGTCGAGTTCGACTGGGGCGTGGATATCTATCGGGCACGATACCTCGTATCGGAACGCCTCAGCCTGGCCGAGGAGCGATTGCCCCCCGACGTGCACACCGAAATCACTCCGGTTACGAGTATCACCGGAGAAATCATGCTGATCTCCCTGAGCTCGCCGGATGGCAGCGTCAGTTCGTTGGATCTCAGGGCCTTTGGCGAATTCGACCTGCGCAACCGCCTGTTGAGCGTTCCCGGCGTTTCGCAGGTGGTCGCGATCGGTGGCGAGCTCCCCGAATACCGGGTCAACGTCGATCAGAATCGCCTGCGGCTCTATGGGCTTACGACTAAAGACGTGGTCGAAGCGGCGTCGCAAGCGCACAGCACCGCCGGCGCCGGCTATCTTCTAAACGTCGATGGATTGGAAATCCCGCTTCGGCAGACCGGGAGGGTGCGGGGCGTGTCAGATGTCCAATCGACGATCATCCGGTACGACAAAGGTGTTCCGATCACGATCGGCCAGGTCGCTGACGTATCTCTCGCGCCGGCGCTGAAGCGCGGCACGGCCTCGGAGGCGGGTGCTCCGGCGGTCGTTCTGAGCATTCAGAAGGCACCTGGCACGAACACCTTGGCGCTTACAGACGCCATAGACGAAGCCCTCGATTCCGTCGAAGCGGGGCTGCCGGCGGGCGTCAAATTGAATCGACATATCTTCCGGCAGAGCGACTTCATCAACCTCTCCCTGCACAACGTGCTCGAGGTGGCGCTCGATGCGGCGATCATCGTTGCGATTGTCCTCGGGCTTTTTCTACTGAACGTGCGTACGACGATCATCACTCTGACGGCCATTCCTCTGGCGGTCGCCATGGCCCTGCTGGTTCTCTGGGGTTGGGGCGAGTCGATCAACGTCATGACGCTCGGCGGATTGGCCGTGGCGATCGGCGTCGTCGTCGACGATGGAATCATCTTCGTCGAGAACATCTACAGGCGGTTGCGTCAGAATCAATCGGCCTCGGCCCAAACCCGAAGAGAACGTTCAGCGGTCATTCACGACGCCTGTGCAGAGCTGCTCAATTCGGTTCTGTTTGCCACGCTGATCATCGTGATCGTTTTCGTTCCGATGCTCTTCTTGCAAGGACTTGAAGGGCGGTTCTTCCAGCCGCTCGGCGTCATGTACATGCTGTCGATCGGCGCGTCCTTGATCGTGGCTCTGACTGTTACGCCGGCGTTGTCCACCGTATTGCTGCGCGGCAGGCTCGGCGGCGTCAAACGGGACACTTTTCTGGTTCGGTGGATCAAGGGTTTATATCGGCCGATCCTCGGATTTGTCCTTCGCTTTCGGAAGATCACCGTCACGGCCGCACTCGGACTCACCGTACTCAGCGTGTGGCTGGCAAGCACGTTCGGGTCGAGCTTTCTGCCCGAATTCAACGAAGGAACATTTACGGTCTTTCTCATGGCGCCGCCCGGCACGTCGCTTCATGAGAGCGACCGCATCGCCCAGGGGGTGGAACAGCGCCTGGGACAAATTGGGGGCGTTCGTTCTGTCGTACGCCGTACCGGACGTGCGGAACGCGATGAGCATGCAGAACCCGTCAGCAACAGCGAGATCGAGGTGACCGTGGAAGCCGGTTTTGACAAGGCGGAAGTACGACATCGGATCGACGAGATCCTGTCCGCTGTTCCCGGCATCACGACGACCATCGGTCAGCCGATTGAGCATCGGCTCTCGCACATCATGTCGGGCACGCCGGCGGCCATCGCGATCAATGTGTACGGCGACGATCTGCGTGTGCTGCGAAAGATCGCCAGGGAGATCGAGGCCGCCATCGAGCCGCTGCCCGGCACGCGCGACGTAGCGGCACACCGTGAAATCATGATCACGTCGCTGCCGATCCGCTATCGCCACGATGAACTGGCCCGTTGGGGGCTGACGCCGGCCGACGCGGCCGAGCAGGTGCGCGACGCGGTCTTCGGCGAAGCAGTGGCCGTGGTAAATGAAGGCGTGAAAGTCTACGACATCGTTGTGCGACTGGCCCCGGAGCACCGGGAACGAATTCAACAAGTCAAAGACCTAATGCTGCGCGGGCGCAACGGCGCGCTTGTGCGTTTGCGCGAAGTGGCAAACGTAGGTATCGAGAAGGCATCCAATCTCATCTCGCGGGAGAACGCGCAACGAAAGGCTGTCATCTCCTGTAACGTGGCCGAGGGATTTAATCTTGGCGATCTCGTTGCGGAAGTTCAGCAGCGCGTCAATCCGATCGTTACCAAGCACGGCTACTCGGTGTCGTTCGGTGGACAATTCGAGGCACAGCAATCGGCCTCACAGACGCTGTACGTGATGGGAGCGGTTGTCGCCGTGATCATGCTCCTGCTGCTCAATATGTCGTTCGGTTCGACGAAGGCGGCGATACTGGTCATGATCAACCTGCCGCTTGCAATGATCGGCGGCATCATTGCGATTTTTGCGACAGAGTCAGACAACATCGTCGGAAATGCGCTCGCCTTGTTCGGCATCGGCGGCCGCTATGAAGCGCCCGTGATCTCCATCGCCAGCATGGTCGGGTTTATCACCCTGTTTGGCATTGCCGTGAGGAACGGCATCCTTCTCGTCAATCACTACGCTTACTTGATGAAGGAAGAGGGCAAACCGATCGCGGACGCAATCATGCAGGGCTCGCAAGAACGGCTCGTGCCGATTCTGATGACTGCCCTGACGGCCGTCTTGGGACTGCTGCCCATTGCCTGGGCTGCGGGTGAGCCGGGCAGCGAGATTCTGGCGCCGATGGCCATCGTTGTACTCGGAGGATTGGTAAGCTCGACGTTTCTTAACCTCGTTGTCGTGCCCGCAGGCTACGCCCTGATCTTCCGTGCGCCGAAACTGGACACCCTAACTGTGGACCACTGACGCAGGACTCTTTGGAAAGGATAAGTGCGTGAACCGAGAGCTCCTGGGAATCGGATTGGCCGCTGCTCTAGCTGTTGGGACCGGCTGCAAGCCCAACGGCGCCGAACAGAAGAGTCCTTCAACCGCTGATAGGACGTCGCACGGCGACCATGAGCACAAGGGCGACGGACACGACCACGCGGAGCACGGCGAGAGCGAGGGCGATGGACATGCTGCTGAGGTTGATCTGGGCACTGTCACAATCGGCGACATGAAAGTTGCGTGTGCGCAGGGCTACGGTACGGTCGAGCCCGGCAAGGAAAGCCACCTGGTCGTGAAGCTCCCCTATAACGACCAAGCGGCCACCGTTGCTCGGGCGTGGGTTGGCACAAGCGACCGGACGCTGTCGTTCGGCGGCAAGGGCGAATATGCCGCGTCCCACGACGACTTCGACGTCCATGCAATCGCTCCCGATCCGTTGCCGGCGAACGTGATGTGGTGGATTGAGGTCGAAAAGCCTGACGGAACGAGGGTGGTGGGGTCTGTCAAACCGCTCCTCGACTAGAACGACCATGCCATCGCCGCCGACATGGGAGCTTCGCTCCTCGTGGTATTCAACGGCCGCCGCTTGCTCTAAAGCGGGGGACTGACAGGCAAGGCTGAACTGGAACTTGAAGGATGCCGATTGGTGGAATAGAATAATCCCGATGATGCGATTTCCGGTCAAGCTGGCGATGATGTGGTTGCTTGTGGGCCCACCTGCGCTTTGTCGCGCAGGCGTGCTTGTCGAGTGCTGTGATCATGAGCCAAGGGCGCGTCCGCCCCAGTTATCGGCGTGCTGCGGAGACTGCGGTACAGGCGATGAACCGCAGCAGTCCACTCCCGATCCCGCGCCGCGCAAGTGCGGAACATGTGCCAGTGTGTGCGCCACCGTGGTCAAACCATCTGACGACTCCAACGTGGCGCTGTTCACGGCCCTTGAAGTTGCGCCCGTCCATGTCGCGAGCACAACCGTTTTTGCGCCGCCCGCTAGCAATTACTCCTCCCGCATTTGTCAAATACCAAGGTTGCCGTACCTCCCAAGCGATCTTCCCCTGCTGATCTGATTCGCGTAGCGATCTTCGCCCGTCGTTCCTGGCGAAGGTGTGCGCCAGTTGAACGTGCGCGTGCGCGACGTGCTACATCGCGTCCACCGCGATAGGTGAACGACGAATAATCGAATCAGAAAGTCGGAGAAATCAGATGACCAGAAACAGGTGGATCGGCCTGACAACGATACTCATGGCGCTCGGCCTGGTGTCGCTCTTTGGCTGCAAGAAGGAGAATGGTGGGGCGACGCGTGACAAGGGCGACGGCCCGGCCCTCGCTGGAACCGTTCGGTTTCCAGGGCCGGCGAGCAGCCCGGTGGAACCGACCCTGGACCAGGGGTGGTGCGGCGGCCACGGCGTTCCCGAGTCGGTGTGTACGCGATGCAATGCGTCGCTGATTCCAAAATTCAAGGAGGCCGGCGACTGGTGTGCGGCGCACAGCCTTCCTGAAACACAATGCACCGTTTGCCACCCGGAGGTTGAGGCCGAATGGGCGCAGCTCGACCCCAACGCGACGAAGGAGACCCGTCGCGGGAACGCCACCGGATCAGACAGAGACCCGGGATCACCCAAGGACGCTGGGGCCGTGGCAGACCGCTCACGCGGCATGCAGGTCGAACGAGCCGACCGTCTTCTCACCGGGTTGACCGACCCATTGTGCCAGGTCGAAAACTTGCGCGTCCGCTTCATTGACTCGAGCATAGCTCAGAAGGCGGGCATCAAGGTCGAACGCGTACAGCGCCGGCCCATGTCGGCGACGCTCTCGGTCCCTGCCGAGGTGGAGTTCGATGCCACGCGACTGACACGCATCACGCCGCGGGTGGACGGAGTCGTCCTCGATGCGCCGGTCAACGTGGGCGCGGACGTCGAGGCCGGGGACCTGATGACGGTGATCGACAGCCCGGTTCTCGGGGAGGCCAAGAGTGAATACATCGAGCGAACGCAGGACCTCAAGCTGTCCGAGGCGGACCTCCAACGCGCCGATACGATTTTCCGCGGCGTCCAGCGGATGCTCGAGGTCTGCACGCCTCAGGCTGAGCCTGAAGAAATCCGTGGTGCCCTGGCCGAATCCCCGGTTGGCGAGGCCAAGGCGAGGCTGCTGCGGGCGCATGCGGCATTGTTGCTCGGCCGTTCGGAAGCTGCTCGGCAGGCAACTCTGCTGGAAAAGGAACTTAACAGCGAACGCGACTATCAGGCCGCACAGAGCGCCCTTGCGGCGGCAGAGGCTGACTTCGTCGCCATCAGGGAGGAGATTGCGTTCAACGTGGAGCGCGAGCGCCTCGCCGCACAGCGTGGCGTGGAAGTCGCGCGGAGCGCCCTCGAATCGGCCGAACGGCGGCTGCACATTCTCGGCCTCAGTGAAGAGCAGATGGGAGTGATCGGGACGGAGCCGGACGAACTGTTGTCTCGCTTCGAGCTCAGAAGCCCGGTCGCCGGGCGCGTCGTGGAGCGCATGGTAGCCATCGGAGAATCCGTCGACGCCAGCAATGTGCTTTTCGTCGTCGCGGACACTTCAACGATGTGGCTCATGGCCGATTTGTACGAACGGGACCTGATTCACTTGCGCCTCGGACAGCCCGTGTTCTTCACCGTGGACGGCATGCCCGGCGCGGGCTTTGAGGGCAAGCTTACCTGGATCAGCAGCCAGCTCGACGACCGCACCCGAACCGTTCGTGTCCGCGCAGATCTGCCAAACACGGACGAACTGTTGCGCGCCAAGATGTTCGGCAACGCACGGATCGTGCTGCACGACAACGAAGAGGTCGTAACGGTTCCTGTGGACGCCGTTCAGACGGATGGATGCTGCCAACTCGTGTTCGTCCAGGAGTCGCAGACGGTGTTTCAACCGCGCAAGATCTCGCTCGGCACCAGCGCCAACGGCGTCGTCGAGGTGCTCAGAGGGCTCCAGGAGGGCGAGCTCGTGGCGAGCGCAGGCAGCTTCCTGATGAAGACGGAGATCCTCAAGAGCAACATCGGCGCCGGCTGCTGCGAGGTCGACCCTGGAAGGTAATCACCCATGCTGAACGCGATTATCACCTGGTCGCTGCGCTACCGGTTAATCGTCATCGCACTGACGGTGCTTCTGATATTCACGGGGGCATACTCCGCGACACAACTGCCCATCGACGCCTTTCCCGACACGACGCCCGGGCAGGTTCAGATCAACACCGTGGCACCCGCACTGACGCCATTGGAGATCGAACAGCAGATCACCTTCCCGGTGGAACAGGCGATCAGCGGCCTGAAAGGTCTTACCGAAGTTCGCTCGATGTCGAAGTTCGGTCTCTCGCAGGTCACGGTGATCTTCGAGGACGGCATCGATATCTACTTTGCCCGGCAACTGGTCATGGAGCGGTTGGGCACCGTCGATTTGCCGGAGGGACTCCCCGCGCCGGAGATGGGGCCCGTGGCGACCGGGTTGGGCGAGGTGTTCCACTACATCCTGACCAGCCCGACGCGCAGCCTGAGCGAGCTCCGCACGATCCAGGACTGGATCATCAAACCTCAACTTCGCAGCGTCTCCGGCGTGGCCGAGGTCAATTCCTGGGGCGGACGCGAGCGGCAATACCAGGTCGTGGTCGACCCGCAGCGCCTGCTCAAATACGACCTGACGCTGTTTGATATCTTTGAGGCGCTGCGGCGCAACAACTTGAACGTCGGCGGTGGAACGATCACCCGCGCCGGCGAATCTCTTCTCGTCCAGGGCGTTGGACTTCTGGAAACACTGGACCAGGTCGCGAACGTCGTCGTCAAATCGGAGGACGGCGTTCCGGTCTACATCCACCAGGTCGGTGACGTCGTCGACGGCTATGAGATCCGGCGCGGCGCGGTGACGTACGCCGGTCGGGGCGAGGCGGTCCTCGGTCTGGGGTTTATGCTCATGGGCGAGAACCCGCGCGACGTGACCGAGCGCATGAAGGAACGGATGGAGACTATTAAGCCGTCCCTTCCTGACAACGTGGAAGTGACCACGGTTTACGACCGCACCGAGCTCGTCGATCACGTTCTGCACACGGTCAGGACGAATCTCTTCGAGGGTGCACTGCTGGTCGTCGTCGTGCTGTTTGTTTTTCTGGGCAACGTGCGCGCGGGCCTGATCGTCGCATCCGCCATTCCGCTTTCCATGCTGTTCGCCGCCAATTGCATGCTGCAGGCGGGAATAGCCGGCAGTCTGATGAGCCTCGGAGCGATCGACTTCGGCCTCGTCGTCGACAGCTCCGTGATTCAGATCGAAAACGGCATGCGACGCCTGGGGCGTAACACAGAGGGTAGATCGCGGCTCGATGTTGTGCGAGACGCCGCGCTCGAGGTGCGCCGGCCGACCATGTTCGGCGAGCTGATCATCATGATTGTCTATTTGCCGATACTTACGCTCGAAGGAATCGAGGGCAAGTTGTTTCGCCCGATGGCGCTGACGGTCGTCTTTGCCCTGCTTGGGTCCTTGATCCTTTCGCTCACGCTGATGCCCGTGCTGGCGAGCCTGTTGTTGCCGGCCAAACCGCGCGAAAAAGAGCCGTTCTTTGTCCGGATTGCCAAACGTCTTTATGAACCGGTTTTGGGCTTCGTGCTGCGTCGGCGCGCCATCGTTCTCTCGGGCGTAGCCTTGCTGCTGGTCAGTGGCGTGTTCATGGCAACGCGACTGGGAACGGTTTTCATTCCCCGCCTTTCCGAAGAGGCCATCGTCATCAACACGGTACGTTTGGCCGGTGTGGCCGTGAACGAATCGGTCAGATACGGAACCCAAATCGAAAAGCTGCTTCTGGACAGGTTCCCCGATGAGATCAAACACATCTGGTCGCGGACGGGGACCGCCGAAATCGCCACGGATCCGATGGGGCTGGAGCTGACAGACGTGTTCATTACGCTGACGCCACGCTCAGAGTGGCAACGGGGCGGAATGCAGGCCGAGCTTGTGTCCATGATGGAGGCGGAACTTGCCGGCATGCCCGCGATGCGAACCATCTTCACCCAGCCCATCGAAATGCGCGTCAACGAAATGGTGGCCGGGGTGCGGAGCGACCTGGGCGTGAAGATCTTCGGGGACGATTTCGACACGCTCGAATCTCTCGGCGACCAGGTCGCGAACCTGCTCGAGGCCATACCCGGCGCGAGTGACGTAACGGTCGAGCAGGTGACAGGCCAGCCCCTGCTGGAAGTGTGCGTCCGGCAGGACCAACTGGCACGCTACGGCATTCCGGCTGCCGATGTACTGGACTTTGTCGCCTCCATCGGAAACGTAAAGGTTGGCGAGATACGCCAAGGCCAGGTTCGATTTCCGCTCACCGTACGACTGCCGGACGAATACCGGACCGATCCGGAGGCCGTGGGCAAGTTGCTCATTCCGACGGTTTCCGGCCAGAGGCTGCCCCTGTATCGACTGGCGGACCTGAGAATCTTAGACGGCCCTTCGACGATCAATCGCGAGTGGAGCAAGCGACGCCTGATCGTACAGTGCAACGCGCGTGGGCGCGACATCGGCAGTCTGGTGGCCGAAGCCGAGGAGCGGATCGCCCGGGAAATTGATTTTCCGCCGGGATACTTCATTCGCTACGGCGGGCAGTTCGAACATCTTCAGCGTGCAAGCCGGCGGTTGATGATCGTCGTGCCGCTGGCGCTGCTCCTGATCTTTTTGCTGCTTTACCTGACGTACGGGCGTGTCGCTGATGTGATCCGCATCTTCATGACCTTGCCACTGGCCGCGGTGGGCGGAATCGCAGCGTTGCACCTTAGAGACTTGCCCTTCAGCGTGTCCGCCGGCGTCGGTTTTGTGGCCATGTCAGGCGTGTCGGTGCTCGGCGATATGGTGTTCGTTTCGTTTCTTCGCGATCTGCTTGCCCAGGGCAAGGCGCTCGGTGACGCGATTCGCGAAGCGGGGATGACCCGCCTCCGACCGGTCTTGATGACGGGTTTGGTGGCCAGCCTGGGCTTCGTGCCCATGGCATTGAACACGGGCGTGGGCGCGGAGGTGCAGCGCCCACTGGCCACGGTCGTCATCGGATGCGTGGTGACCTCGACGCTCTTGACACTCCTGGTGATCCCGGTGTTTTACTCGTTCATGGGACAACAGCATAAAATGAGAGAGACTGCGAAGGTGCCACGAAGTGCTGATGGTGCGCGCTCGTAAGAACGCAAACCTCGGAGTTGACGTCTTCTGAAAGATCATAGCTGTGACGGGACTGCCTGCCTCGATCGCCAACGTTGTTGTCGCGGCACTTCGAGGAAAGGGGATGCTGACGGCTTAACGAGTTGCGACGCACATCGTGACGATCTGCCCGATTATTCCCGCGGCTGTCCGAGAGCAGCTCATCATTGTCTTGGCTTCGCTTGGCCCGGTCGGTTACGCTCCCGCTTTCGGAACGGTGACGATGGCCGTAGCAGGTATCCCGGTGCTCCGGGTGACGCGTCGCGTTCCGCGGTGGCTCGATCTGCAGAAGCGCCCGATGTCGCTTCGAGTTGAGATTCGGAAAGCGGCAAGAACCGGATGGCTGATTCGCCTGCGTAGCAACCTTGGCCGGGAATTGCTACGACGCGTGTTGAATTCGCACAAGCTGACCCGTAACATCGATCGTTGTTCGATCGGGCTCGGGACGTCGAACCAAAGGTGATCAGGTCAGGAGAGGGGTTATGCGCGACTCAATCGTACCGGCGTGCGCTGTTTTGACGATCTTGCTGGCCGCGTGTCCAACGGCGGTTGCGGCCGAAAGGACGGTTGAACTGTTTCCTGACCTTGAGGTGTATCTGACGGCCCGGGAGGCTGAATTTGACCGAATACCCCGGAAACGGAAGCAGGAGTTGCACCATCTGACCAAGTACGTCAGCGAGCGTGTCGCCGCTGGCGAACGCGCCAAGCTGCTGTTTGTCTGCACGCACAACTCTCGCAGGAGTCACATGGCACAGCTCTGGGCGGCGACGGCAGCCGCGTTCTACGGCGTCCCCGGCGTGACGACGTTCTCCGGAGGAACTGAGGCTACGGCCTTCAATCCCAGAGCCGTCGCGGCCGTGGAACGTGCAGGATTCCAGGTAACAAGGGTTTCCGAAGAGCGAAACGCCGTATACGAAGTACGCGTTGCTGCCGACGCCGACCCGTTTCCATGCTTTTCCAAGGTGTTCGACCAATCGCCCAACCCTGACTCCGGTTTTGCGGCCGTGATGACCTGTGCACAAGCCGACAAGCACTGCCCGAACGTCCGCGGGGCGAACGCACGCATTTCGATACCATACGAAGATCCCAAGGTGGCCGACGACACGCCGAGCGAAACCGCGACGTACGATGAGCGCTGCGCCCAGATCGCGCGTGAGATGATGTACGTCTTTGCCCGCGTCCAATCGTCGGTTTCGCGGCACTGAGTTTGCACGGCGGAGATACGGATCAGGCCATTGGACGGCGTGGCAGGACGCCCGGCGGCGTGGCCCGCCACCTCGCCGCGGGAAAACGCCTCGGATCACATATCTGAGGCGATCGCCTCAAACTGCGCGCCGTGGAGTCTCGCGGTTGGTCGGTAAGCCCGTTACGCGAGGATACCCCTCTTATCATTCATCTTGCGTGCATTCGCACATTGCACGTCGCCATCCTATTTCCGCCAATCAGGTACGTTTGACGGCAGGCGACACGCGTCGTTGGGAACAGGAGGGGAACGAAGGCCATAAGGTCGATGGCGTCAAACCGTAAGCTCTTGTCTTCCAAAACGTAACGACTACGCATCAGACGACCCCGACCGCGCGTGCCCCCTCGGTTATCCTGTTGTGGCCCGGGCCGGTACACGCCGATCCGTGCCCTCGGCACGGCCGCGAGCGTAAACTCGACAGCGGGGTCAAGTATTGGTCCGGGCCCGCCGGTCCGCGGGGCAATACAGAAACTAATTGATTTTTTCTTGTTACCTTCACGCCCTCCTAACACTTGTGCGCGAGAATGCCACGGCAGGTTGCAAACGCGCGGTGCGTCATCGCGCGGGCAACCTTGAGAGCGTTCAACGACCACAGGTCCGGACTGCGTGAGCGCGGATCACGGCTAACCCGGTCGATTTCAAGAGACTTAGGCACGTCCAAACCCAAAAGAGGCAGAACATGATGAGGCACGCTGATTTGTCACGGAGGTCCGGCTGGTCACAAAGGAAAGTAGCCTTTGCCGCGTATCATCGCGGCTTCACGCTGATCGAACTGCTCGTTGTGGTCTCCATCATCGCCTTGCTGATAAGCATTCTTCTGCCGAGCCTCAAAAAGGCGCGAGACCAGGCAAAGGCGGTGAAGTGCGCGGCCAACCTGTGCGCCGTCGGCAAGGCGGTCAGCACATACACGGCCGAGTCTCGTGGCTACTTCCCGACGGCCTACCTTTACGCCAGCGACTACGACGGCAGTTACGACATCAGGAGCCAGCCGCCTGACGCCTCCCAGCACGGCTACATCCACTGGTCGTGGTTTCTCTTCAGTGCCGGGAGGGTGAGCGACGACGCGTTCCGCTGCCCATCGATGCGAAACGGCGGCCTTCCGCGGACCAACCCCGGGCCGGAAAAGGAGAATTGGGAGCCCGATCAAGTGGATGACAACGGCACGGGATGGAACAAGGACGCCATCGAGGACAAGCAGGCTACGCGCGTCGCCTTCACCGTCAACGCGGCCATCATGCCCCGAAACAAGTTCTCGTCGAGCGATTGGCCTAACGCGGATCGTCTGAACCAGTACGTTTCGGATGCCTGGATCAAGAAGCCGGCCGGGACAATCCTCGCCACCGAATTCCTGAACAATTGGGAGAAAATGTCGATTAATGCGTCGGGCGGCAAGAAGGTGAAGAGCCACCGCCCGATCAGCCCTTTCGCAAACTCAAACGGTGTTTACTTCCCGTACAGTACGCCGGAGTCGTTGACGTTCTGGTACGGAGGTCGCACGGATCCCGGGTTCGATCTGGTGCCCAAGCGGGACCTTGGTAACGCAGCGCTCTTTGACTCACCAACGTACCAGCGGGCGAACTTCGTCGGGCGCCACCATCCCGGGGGAGACGACGTGTACGGCGGCACGGCCAACTTCGTCTACGTGGACGGGCACATTGATCGCAAGACGGCCTATCAGTCTTTGAAGCTGCGTGAATGGGGAGATCGCTACTGGAGCGTCACAGGCAAGAGTGACGTTGTTTTGCACGCCCCCATATATAGGCAGACCGCTCGCGGTCCTTGGCCGTAGGAACGGAGGTGTTGACGCGTCTTTGACAGGAGGGGCCGCAAGGAGACGCGACGTTCGCCGTCAGGCTCACTCAGTCTCGCCTTCCGAGATTGCCCGAAGATCGGCTGACGTAGAAGGGAGCGCCGGGTGCTCCGGCGTACGGGGAAGGGGTGTGCCTTGAACCGGAACAACGGAACTCTGAGTGCGTAGCTGTCCGCGGGCGTGCGGACAGGCTTGTTGTCCTTCGGCATGAAAGGAGGTGGAAGGGCGCCATAGACAGAGGTGCCCGTCACTAGGACGCAAGACGACGTGGTTGCGCGGTGCAGTCTCGCCTTACGGATGTTTCTGGACTTACCTCGATAAAGTAAGGAACACCGGATGTTCCGGTGTGCGGGGGAGGTGCGCATCTCGACAGACCAGGCAGTGGCCGACCATTGCGTGCTGTTCTTGCCTGCCGGGGTGCTTGATTGAAGGAAGAGCGGAGTCATGAAAAAGAAGCAGCGGTTAAGTATGTTAGCCGCCATGATGGCGGCGATGAGCCTGGTGGCCAACGGGGCGTGGGCAGAGGACGCGGAAACCCTCAGCAGCCCCGCCGACCCCCAGGCGAACCTCTCGGTGGAGTATGGTAACAAAGATCTGGTCAGTCCGACAGACTACAGCCCCAGTCTGACCCCCGGCCCGTTCACGATCGCCGGTGCGACGCTGTTCAGCGACATCGCGGAATTCCCGGCCCTGGGCAACGACTGGTACAACGCGGACTGTGACTTCGATTGCGTTGCAGACCCGAACGCGTGTCCCGCTGAATCGCGCCCCGGCGGCACCCGGTGCGAGAAAGACGACTTGAACGCGGGCGAGCTCTGTGACGTGGATGCCGACTGCGATCAGGCCGCTGTGGGCGACGGGCTGGGGAACTGCGTGCAGTACGTCGAGGGATTTGGCCATCCCTGCGAGACGCTGGATAACCCGACCTGGCCGATCGCCTCAACCTGTGCCTATCGGGGGTTCATCACGGATCGGCCCTTCTGTGCTGATGAGGAGGTTGACGTCTTGACCACGATCCCGGACCAGGCGTCGATCACGACTTGGTGGTTGTTCAACTACCGGGCCGTGGGCTCCAGCAACGGCCTGCAGGAGTTCGTCAACTACAATGTCAGCGCCCTCAATGCGGTCCAGAACAGTCCGCTTTCGGGCCAGGCCAACGCAATCTGCCCCGGATTCATTGGTGATGCCGGAACGTGCACCGGTGGCGCCGACGACGGCGACCTGTGTTTCGACAACAGCGAATGCGATTCGAACGTGTGCACGAAGGCCTGCCCGCAGGCATGCCAGGACGTCGATGACACTCTGTTCGACCCGAGCGGCCCGTGCGCCGGGCAATGCGCCGCGGGCAATCTGAACGCCGGTGACCCCTGTGTCGTGGATACCGACTGCGACCTGGTTGCTCAGGACGACGAACTGGGCACCTGTGACACGCTGACCTGCCCCGGCTGCGACGCCGTCTGCGTCTGCAACGAGCTCGGCGTCACCGCCACCGTGTGTAACGGTGGAATCGATGCGGGGCAGACCTGCACGGTCGATACCGACTGCGACCTTGATGCCGACAACGATCAGCTCGGCACGTGTTCCCCTGTTTGTGACATCACTTTGACCGATTCTGCCTCGGTCAATGCCCACCGCTGGGCCATTGCGGTGGCAATCAACGAGTCGCTTGGTTGCACGGACCCCGGCTGCATCTACACCCCGGCAGAATGGCCGGTCGGCAGACCGAGCGACAAGAGCCGAATCAACACCGTTCAGTACTACGACCCAGGCTCCGGGGGCATCTGCCTGGGCGGCCCGGCCGGCCTGTCGCCGGATGCCGAATGCCCCGACACGTGCGCCTACGTGTGCGCCAAGACAGTCGACGGCGCCAGTGCGGACGTCCCGATCACCTGGACTGTTCGCAAGGGGCCGGATGATCAGGCCGCACAAATCGCCGCCTTCGATAGGAAGCCCAACGACATCGGCTATGGCCAGAATCCTACGCTGAGCTGGGACACCGGCTTCAAGCAAAGCCTCAAAACGCTGGGCTTCGATGTCAACCGAAACGGAGCGTTCGACGCACCGCTGGAGTCGCTCAACTTCGATACCGCCGATCCGGATTGCCGAACGGTCTACGACAACTTCGTCGCCTACTCTCCTGTCAGCGTTATCGCAAACCCCGGCACCGGCATTCCCGACGGTGAGGTGCTGTGGTCGGACCTGCAGTACCTCTGGCTTACTGGCCGATTCTCGACCGGTGAGAACTTGATCGGCGTGACGCGCGACAGTGGTTCGGGTACGCGAAACACCGCCATGAACGCTTTGGGTATCGATCCCAGTTGGGGGCGGGGCGACAACCTCGGTACCAAGCAGAGTTCATCGGACTTCACCAACATTGGCCCAGGGACTCAGCCCACCAACTGCGGCGGTTCCAGCGTGCTGGAGAATTCCGTGCAGAACCGCCGTCTGGGTATCGGCTACACAGGTATCGCCGGCAGCAGCCGCTCGGCCGCTGACTCGGCGTCCGGGAGGTACGAGGTCCTGGCGGTCAAGAATGACGTCTTTGGCACCGAAAGCGCGGACTACGTCTTTCCGACCAGGGACACCGTTCTGCTGAACGACGATCCGGATACCGGCTGGCGGATTGCGGCGCTCCAGACCTTCGCCAGCCTGGGCAACGCCAATGGCAACCGGCTCGATAAAGACCCCCTCTTTGACCCGAGCGTGCCGCCGATCAACAACCAGCCCTACGCGGAGTTTCTCCTCAACCTGCTGGACAGCCAGGCCGCCTTCGATCCCGATTTCCCCGATCAGCAGTTCTTCATGCCCGGTCAGGAGACAGCCCGGCAGTTCCTTCTCACAGTCGGCCCGGAAAGGATCCCGACCGTCGATGACCCCACCGACTTCGTCGTGAACGTCCTCAAGAACCAGGACCTCCAGAACTGGGAGAGAGACAACGTCGACTTCGGTTCGGGCGACATTTGCGTCAACGCGGGATGCGCGACGGTTTCGGGCAACCCATGCCCGTGGGGTTGCATTAACCCCGCCGGCCGAACGCCGACTCGTGTCCTCGACCCCGACTTTGCCGTCGATGATCGGTACAGCGACGGCAAAGGGCCGTCCGCCGTCGGGAACGGATACTGCTACGTTGATTTGTCCGGCGCCCCCGCTGCCGCGACGGTCACTGCCGGCACGAACCTGTCGCTCAGGAACAGGGTGGCCGGCGACTTCAACTGCAACGACCTGCGCGACGGAGGCGACGCCGAGCAGATGGTGGTTGCCACCCTGGGGCCGCGCGGATGGCAGCAGGCCCTCCCCGCCGCGTGTACACCGGTGGACGCGCGAGGCATGAACTACGACATGCCGATCCCTGAGGTCATCGGCGATTACAACGGCGACGGCAATCTCGACAAGGAAGACTGGCGCTATTGGATGGATGGCCTGCACCTGAACGCTCAGGGCAACGTGGACCGAGCGGAGGCCGCCGCCTTGATCGACGACGCCATCATCAGCAATTTCGGCACCGCGTTCCTCCCGTGGGGATTGAGCTCGACCGACCGCTGGCCGGCGCCGGCTCCTCAGGCTGACTGTGGCCTTACCGATCCCACGCCCGTGGCACCACGGATGTCCGCAAGCGTTGCGAACATGAAGGCAACGCTTGCTCCTTACGTGGCCGGTGACTTCCGCGGTGATATCGCGGGGCTGCCCACCAGCCCCGGTGCCTATCCCACCGGTGCGGACGGGCTGATCGACGAGCAGGACATCGACTACGTTTGCGCCAATATCGGCGACTTCCGTGACGCCCGGCAGGCCGTGGCGCTCGACTTGAGTGCCGACATGACCGGCGACCTGTTGGTAGACGGACTCGACCTGGAAGACCTCGTCGTGAACATCCTCCAGACCCAGTTGGGCGATTTCAACCTCGACGGAATCGTCGACGCCACCGACGAGGCGATTCGCGCTGCCGGAACGGGCGACCCGTGCAACAACGACGCTTCCTGCGGCTGGGTGCAGGGCGACTGCAACTGCGATGGGTTGGTCAATGACGCGGATATCACCTGCGCGCTGCCCTGCGCGACGGACGAGTTCTGCTCCGACCAGGATGCGTGCACATACGACACATGCGCGGACATCGCGTGCGACAATGCACCCAGGGACTACGGCGACACGGACGGCAACGGTGCGCTGAATCTGTTTGACATCTTCTGCGTGCTGGACCTGATCGGGCCAGGCTCCGATGATCTGAACTGCACTAAGCTCAACGCCGACATCGAGCCGTGTGCGGGCAACAGCGTCCTGAGTCTGCTCGACGTCTTCGCCATCCTCGACGCGATCGGCGGCATCGATCCGTGCGGATGCTCTGCCCCGGCAGGGGATGGAACGAGCACGCCGTCGCGCGATCTCGAGGTCCGTGCCAGTGAGCGTTCCACGGATCCGGTTCACCTGAAGATCGTGCCGGCCACACGCGAGGCTCGAGCCGGCGACACCGTCCGGTTCGACGTCTTCGCCATGGGCGCCACGAATGTCAGAGGCTACGAGATCTGGGCCGTCGTCGATGGCCTGCGCAGTGGCACCGCTTTCGTGGTTCCGTCCATTGAAGAGCGTAATGACAACGTCATGAACGGCGTCGACGCCTACACCGCCCTCAACGAGGCGCAAAACCGCATCGTTGTCGCCGCGATCGACGGGCCCGTCCCGGCGCGCCGGGGAACCGCCATGGGCTACCTCGGCTCGTTCTCCGTCACCCTCTCGGATGACGCGTCCGGAACGCTCCGGGTCGGTCTGGATACCGATGCCGAAAGGCTGATCGTGGGCAGCGGCCGCGGTGGTGTCTACAACGTCACACCGGGCTCGGTCCGAATCGTCGCAACCGAAAGAGGCCAGTAGCCACGTAGTCAAGCCGTTCGCAGCGGGGCGGGCCAGTGCCCGCCCCGCATCTTTCTTCGGGTGTCTGGAGGTCAGGAGGAACCCTGCCAGCGAAACAACCGCACCCCGATCCCGAAGCACGCGATTCCGACGATGATGAGCACCGCACATGGAAAGACCATTTCGCCCGCGGAAAACCCGCGCCACAGCGCACCTTCCATCGCATGAATGCTCCATTTCACCGGGCTGACATGGCTGAGCGTGCTCATCCACCCTGGCATGAAGATGCGCGGAACCATCCCGCCACCGATCATCGCCATCACCAGGAGCACAGCCCAGCCGATCCCGCTGACCGACTGCTCCGTCTTGCCCATCACCGACAGCAGCATCATGATGCCGACGAATGCACAGGAGATCGACACGACCGCGACGGCCAGAAGCCCGATCGAGTGAGGGCGCACGTTGAACGCGACGGCGGCCAGCAGCAGAAGGACGCTCATCATGCAGACGGTTGTCAGGAAACAGGCGCCCGCCTTGCCCGCCAGAATGTGCCAGCGATCGATCGGCGCCATGACCAGCCGGACCAGGGTGCCGCTGTTTCGCTCGACGACAAGCGAAAGACCGAATGAAAAGGCACACGCCATCACGCCCCAGATGATGCCCTGGGGAAACGACCAGGCGTAACTGCTGATGCGAACACGGGTCCGGCGTGTGACCGGCTCGGTTTTGATCGCGATGGGCTGCCAGCCGCCTTCGAACAGGCTGGACGAAGCCTTCGATTCGTCCGTCTCGGTTCCACCCTCCGCGACTTTCGGCGCGTCGTTGTCCTGCGGAGCCGATTGAACGAAAGACTGCAGAGCTGGAAGAAACAGTTCGAGTGCTCCTCGCCACCGGGGGTCGATGTCCTTGGATGCCCTGACATTGCCCAGCCACCGATCAACACGTCCCGCCATGACCTCTGGTCTGCGGAACATGTCCTGCATTCGATCGAACGCGCTCTTGATCAGCACACCCTGGAGCATGGCCGCCTCCGCCTGACGCGACGGGTCGATGCCCACCCGGACCTCCGGCGGCTCACCCCAGAACATGCCGTCACGCTTGGTCCCGAAACCTTCCGCGAGTGTGATGTAGGCCATCCGCTTTCCGCGCCGCACCGACTGAACGGCCTCATCGTGACTCGTGACCGTCACCTCAACCTCGGACACTCTCTTGAGGGCGTCGATGAACTCCGCAGATTCCTGCGTTTGATCCTCGTCAACGACCGCGAGCTGCAACTTTCGGGAGCTTTGACCCCCAACGCCGGCGAAGATCGCTCCGAGGAACACGGCATACACCAGCGGGAAGATAAACGTGAAGACGAACCCGGCCTTGTCCCGCAGCAGCAGCCGAAGGTCCTTGATGCTCAACGCGACAATCTCTTTCATCAGTCCCTCAAGTGTCGTCCCGTCAGGTTCAAAAACACCCGCTCGAGGTCAGGACGATCCACGCGGAGCTGTTCCAGCGAGCCGAGCTCCTGCAGCCGGCCAAGCTCGCCGATCGGGTCGTCGGTCTCGATGCACGTCTCGCCTTCCTGCGTTCGCGCGAAGACGACGCTCATGCCGCCATACTGCGAGATCAGTTCTTCGACCGTCCCGAGCGCCAGGATCTTTCCATGGTCGACGATACACACGCGATCGCACAGTCGCTGGGCCTCCTCCATGTAGTGGGTCGTGTAGACGATCGTGCGCCCGGACTGCTGAAGCTCTTCGATCCGCTCGAAGATCGCATTGCGCGATTGCGGATCGACGCCCACCGTTGGTTCGTCAAGCAGAAGCAGCTTCGGATCGTGCACCAGAGCGATCGCCAGATTGAGGCGGCGTTGCATGCCCCCTGAATAGGTCTTGGCCCGGCTCTTGCGACGCTCGGTCAGACCCACGAATTCCAGGCACCAATCCACTCGATCTTTGAGTTTTCGGCCGGCCAGCCCCTGAAGCCTTCCGAAAAACAGAACGTTCTCCTCGCCCGTCAGCTCTTCGTAGATCGCCAACTGCTGCGGCGCCACACCGATGTTGCGGCGCGTCGCCCGATCGTCCGGAGCGCTACGGCCGTCGATCTCGACCACGCCGGCGTCAGGCCGGATGAGGCCGATGATCATGTTGACCGTGGTCGTCTTCCCCGCGCCGTTCGGCCCGAGCAATCCGAATATCTCCCCTTGCCGGATCTCCAGCGTGAGATCATCCACAGCCACGATCGGACCGAACGCTTTCTTCAGTCTGTCCAACTTGATCATGTCGCCCGCGATTCTACGCGCTCACGGGGACAATCCCACCCCCGGCCGGCCTAATCAACGGCTTAATCAAAACTTAACACAGGCGGTGTGTCGTTCCTGCGGGAAGGCAACGCCGCGTCACGTGAGCGAAATGATGACCGAGAGCAGACGACTCTCGTCAAGGTATGGGGCGCTGTCGTCCGTGACGAACGGGTAATCCACGATCTCGATCCCCAGATCGCGAACCCCACCGAGTTCCTCCGGCGTCACGGCGCCGTCGCGGCTGTCAACGAGCACGAAGTTAAGCAGTTCCTCGGTCCGCAGCGCGCGCTCGGCCCGGGCCCGCAGATACTTGAGAAGCACCTCGACGCGCTCCGGAAGCGTCGTGCCATACTGTTCGGGGTCTACACCCCGGTTCGCGATGTAGATCTTCGGGCATCCGTTGACCGCCACCGCATGCCCGACGCCCCCCGGCAGAAAATTCGCCACAACGCTCGTGTAAAAGCTACCAACGGAGTAGCAGATCAGGTCGGCCTTGCTGATCAGGCGGCGCACTTTCTCATCGATCGAAACTTCAACGGGCGTCGGGTCGTCGAGTCCCCGAATCAGATACAGCTCCTTGATGCGCGATTTAATCGGCGGCACCTCTTTACCGGTCATCATGTGCTGCCCGATGACCCGGCTGCCGTCGGCCAGTTTCGCGGCGAGATGCACGCTTTCGTCCACAATGGGGCGGACGGTGCCACGCACCTCCACAAGCTGAGAAAGAAGAAAAAGCGCGGGCTCGATGTCCCGGGCGTTGTTGATGTAACCGCCCACGAGCGCCAGATTGCCGATGCTGGCCCCGCGCAGGTCGAAGTCCGGCGGCATCTGTTCCTGGAAATACCGCAGGTGGTTGCGGATGATCTTCTGCATCGGGTCCATGATTTCCGAAACAAGCGCATCCCGGCCGTCCACGAGGTCCTGCAACCGCTGTCGCAAGTGTTCCGACGTGGCGTCTTTCGGAAGACGGAAGGAAAGGAGCCTGAGGATCTCGGTCTGTCCTTTGACGCTGTGGTCCGCCAGGGCCATCAGCCGGCTGCGAAAGTCGCCCACGCCAAGAACGCCGAAGGCATCGCGCAATTTGGCGGAACTGCCTCCCGAATCGAAGGGAGTGATCAGGTGGATCGAGTTATGCGTATAGTCCGTCAGCTCGCGACTGAGACTGTTCATTGCGGTGCCGCCGCTGAAGAACAACACACGCGGCCCATACTCGGGGGATTTGCGGTAACGGGCGAGCCGCAGCTTGTCCGGAAGCCGGGCTGAGCGCCTCAGCCACACCTCGATCCGCTGCTTACTCCCACCCGAATCGGTCTCGTTCATTCTTCTCATCCAGTGCGGGCAGCGCGTCGTGAGTAACGTGACGTCGCAGAAAGGCGATGCATTCGTCCGTCGCGTCGATGAACGATACGCCGCCGGAGATCTCCAGCACCGGCCATTCGCCGAGCAGTTCCAGGTAATCCTCGACCACGTGACTGAACGTACCGGGGGCTCCGGTACGCATGTAAAAGATTCCGGGTGCTTTCATCATGGTCGGCAGGAGATCATGCCGTTCGCGCAGTAGGTGTTCGCGAATGACCGGCGGCTCTGCCGTCCGTTCCCACGTCAAGACGACCAGGCCGCGCAACCTGGACTCGAGCACGAACCGTTCCGGGCCGTAAACTCGCCCGATCGGCACGTCGTGTTTTTCCTCCAGATCCCACAGCTCTTGACGGGGCAACTGTTCGAGTTCACGCCGCTTCGCCTCAGGCACAAGCTGCGCGAGTTGAGGATTGTGAAGCAGAGTCCCCGGGTTCACGCGCGGCATCTTGGCCAGCCCGTGCATGCTCAGGCCGCCCCCATCCCGCGCGACCATCAGCCGATCGTTGCTCACAAAGCGCAAACCGCGGCCCAGCAGGTGCAGCGCCAGCGTGGACTTCCCCACTCCCGAAAGTCCGGCAATGGCCAGTCCGTGCCGGCCGTTGCAGATCCCTGCGGCGTGCAGCAGCAGTCGTTGCCGGTCAAGCCCCCATGCGATGTGCTGCTGATTGACGAAGTTGATGACCTGGTTGAGGTTCCTCTTGCACGGCCCGACGACAAGGTGTGTCCGGGCATTGTAGAAAAACATCATTCCCGTACGCACCTTCCTCACGATTCGCCCGTCGGAAACGTCGTGGAACTCCTCCTTGAGCTCCGTTTTGTCCGGCTTGGGCGGCTGAGGCGTAAACGCGCATTGCACAACAGGCGGTGAGGCCTCTATCACATTAACCACGGCCGTCGGTGCTGCCGCCGGCGCCACGAAACCCTCGTAGTAGGCTCGAAGCTTCTCGACGAGCTCCCCATCGTTTGAATTCACGCGGACGTGGCATTGCTCAAACTGGAGGCTGACGGAGTGCAGGGGCGGATGAGCCGCGAGAACCCGCTCTGTCATCCTATTGATACTGATCGCGGGATCAGGCATTGCTCAGGCGCCGCAAAACATGATCGGCGTGCAGGCTCGCCGCATCGACGCCGCAACCTTCCTGCAACCCGCGGAAGCCACCGAAAGCCGAAACCTCGAAAACGACGGGCCCCGCCTCGGTCAGCGCGACGTCAACGCAGGTGAAATCGAGATCGAAAGGTGCCTGCGCGCGATGGGCCAACTCGACAATCTCGTCACCGGGCCGGCAGGGCTCGTAGCGCCCGCCTGAATGAGTCGTGGTGTTCCAGGACGATTCCGCACTGACCCGGGCGTAACCGCCCGCAATTGCTCCCCCCACAAAAACGAGGCCCATATCACGACCCGGCAGCCGTAACATTTTCTGAACGTAGAGCATCTGATGTCCGGCGGCACGAAACTGTTGGATGCGCTCACGCACATCGGCGCCCCGCTCCACAACCACCATTCCTCTGGCCTTTGACGTGTAGATCGGCTTGAGAATCGCCGTGCCGAAATGCTCCACCGCCTCCACGGCACGACTCACATCCTCGGTAACAACCGTGGGCGGCATCGGTATTCCGGCCTCACGCAGGCGCACCGTACAACTCAGGCGATCAAGCACGCCTTTAATGTGGCGGGGTCTGGAGAACATGGGCACGCCTTGGCTCATGACGAATTCGAGCGTTTCCAGGCGATCCAGCATATGGGGCGAATAGGGCGAGCCGATCTTCTTCAGAACCAGAGCGTCGAATGCAAGCAGGTCTCCTTCCCGATCGACAACCCGGCCGCTCTCGAAATCGGCGACTACATGCTGCATGTCAATGAGCCGGCACTCGCACCCTCGGGCGAGAAATGCGTCCACCAACTTCAACGACGACCAGCCGTTCGGGATTCCGACCACGCCTATCCTGGGCACGGGCAGCCTCCTGGCGCGGAATCATCAGTAGACAAGCACATCGGTACTCAACTCCGTCGTGCCCGGGGGGCCGTCCGCCCCGGCGATGATCTTCTCCAGCAGATAGACCGCCCGCATGTACATCGCCTTGGCGAAGTCCGCGTCGAACTCGAACCGCGTCGAGGTAATGAACGAGCGCGCCAAACCGAGCATCAGCCTTTTGGTGAACGTGGCGTCCTTCATCTCGGTCGCAAAAGAGCGTACGAATTCATAGCCTCGCAGCGTGACCCGATTGAGCACGTCTCTGATCTGCCCTTCAAAAACCGGTACCCGAAAGTTTGAGACGAGAAACACCGACAGGTCCTGCACGTAATCCGTCTCACACGAGCGGTACAGGTCGATCAGGTGAATCCTGTCTTCGTCTTCGTTGTAGATGATATTGTCCGTGTTGAGGTCGCCGTGTGCCAGCACCGTGAACGGTGCATCCAGGCGGCGCTCCACTTCTCCGGCCCGGGCCAGCAGTTCCTCGAGGGAGGCGATCGACAGCGATCCGACCTCGCAACAGGCGGTGGCGAAGTCCGGGTGAAGGCGCAGCACGTCGTCGATGCGCGCCGAGATCTGGTTGACAAAACCTGCGTTGACCGACTGATCCTTCTTCGTGTTAAGCCACACGGTCCGCAGCGCCTGCTCCAGGCTCGTCATCGCATTCTCGATGCGCGACTTCTTGCCGTCGAAAATCAGGTCGCGCAGCGTGAAGCCGTCCAGGAACTCGAGCAACAAGGCGGCGTCTTTTTCGCCTTCGCGGAACTCGAGCACTTTCGGCGGCAGCCCGGGCATCAACTCTTCCCAGCGGGCGATGTTCTCGCGCTCCTTGCGCAACTTGCTGAGATGCCCCTTCTTGAAAATCGCCTCCAGCTCCTTGCCCGCCACCGCTTTATCCTCAACCTTGGCAATGCGGCAGCCCGAGCGCGTCTCCCACGCGAAATCGAGGCCGAGATCGCTGACCGACCTGTCGGGAGCGCGGGCGGTGATCGTGTCGCGAAGCCGCATGTAATCATGAAGCTTGAGCTTCTCGCCCGTCGCCGCGAACAAGAGAGCCTCCCCGATGTTCAACATCGCGTCCCCCATCCGCTCGAGGTAATGGCTGATGTACAGGCAGGCCAGAAGGTCGTTCACGTTCTCCCCGGACTGCAGCTCGTTGCTGATCCGGTCGTAATCGGCCTGATACAGATCGTCCAGAACGTTCTCCACCTGACAAATACGCAGCGCCGAGCCCGTGTCCACTTCACGGAATGCCTCACCGACCAGGGGAAGCGCCGTCAACAATTCGTCAAAATAAGGCTGGTAGTCAAACTGCTTGATAAACTCCGGGTCGGACAGGTCGTGGACCTTGGTCGCGACGTTGACGCAAAAGTCGGCAATTCGCTCCAGATTGGTCGTCGCAACGTTAATCGCCGTAACGAGATTGGCGGATCGCTTATCGATCGTGTCCGAGTGCCGGAAGTACGATATGCACCGCTTCTCGATCAGGCTCTTGAGCGTGTCGGTGTAGTTGTCGCGGGACAGCACGCTCCGAAGCATGCCTTCCGACGGGCCCCGCAGCAGGCGAGACGTGGTCTCGATCTGCCTCCTCACCTCCAGCACCAGAAACTGGAAGTTGCGGTCGATGCCCTCTTGGCTGATCATGGACACTTATTCGGGGCCGTCAGCGTCGATCACCAGGGACTCGACCCGCAGCTTGGCGCCTCCCTTGCGATTCTTCCAGCTCAGGCGAAGCGTCAACTGCGCCCGATCCCGCTTCTGCTTCGCCTGGACGTCGAACCGGAGTAGGCCCGGGGTCTCGAGCGCGAACTGCTCGCCGTTGGTCGCCAGCAGCAACCTGCCCTTCTCCAACCCCTCGGCAATGGCCCCGAGGTACTTCACGATCGTCTCTCGATCCTGCAATGACTCATGCGAGAATTCGCGGTCTTCACTGGCCATGGATGTTCCTTCGCAGTTTCACGTTTCCAGACGTTCCTTGTAGCGTTCGATCACGCTGCGTCGATCCGCCTTGGCGACGATCAGGCACTTGCGGATCGCCCAATCGTCCCAAGCCGGCTGAACGCCGACCTCTCGCCCCGCCTTGTCCGGGTCTCGATACTCGGGATCCTTGACCTTCTCACCCATGTGGCAGTCGTCGCCCATTAAGATCAGCGTTTCCTTGCCCGCGTGA
This sequence comes from uncultured Phycisphaeraceae bacterium, assembly GCA_964574815.1. Taxonomy (GTDB): domain Bacteria; phylum Planctomycetota; class Phycisphaerae; order UBA1845; family UBA1845; genus CAZNPL01. The sequence continues at coordinate 56,325 of CAZNPL010000016.1, read as the reverse complement.
TCCTCAGCCTTGTTCTGCCGGATGACAACCGTGATCAAAAACTGCGTATACTGCTGTGACTGCGGATTCCAGACCTCGTACCCGTCGACGTCGTACTCGGCCAGCAGGATGGGCCAGAACTGCTCCGGATGCGGCACGACGATGCAGCCACCCAGACCGCGTACCTCCTCGATCACTTCATGCGTCGAGTAGAAGAACTCGTTGCTGAAGTGGCGCTTCACAATCATCTTCACCGCGCGCAACAGCGTCTCCGCATGGTTGATGAAGTTGGCGTCGTGATGGGCACGCAGCGCCTCGATGTAGTTCATCAGGAGCTTGTTACGGATCGCTTCCGGCGGCGTCTCGGCCTCGTATTCGAACAGCATGTCCTTGAGCTTCTGCGTATGCGTCCGAACGAAGCCCACGAGTCGGTCGTCCGCACCGGTTTCGGCGGCAGCTTTTTGAAGCCTCGCTTCCAGGCTGGGGTCAACGACGGAGTCGATGAACTCGAGAAGCTGCTTCGAGCGGTAGACGAACGTGTGCGCAAGCATCGACTTGAAAACGTCCGCGTTCTCCACCCTCGACTTGGCAAAATGAACAAGGAGTTGAACCTTCCGGTCGAACTCTGCCGAGTAGCAGTCCACCTCGACGCCGGCATAGTCCCCGTAGTCCATCAGGATGTTGTGCTGCGTGGGGATGATCAGCTCGCAGGTGCGGTTGGGAAACATCACGTCGATCCGCTGACGGATCAGATCCATCGGCACGAACTCCGGGTGCCAGTGGACCGCCAGCACATTCGTCTGCCGCGGAAACACGACGTCCGGTTCGACGATGCGTCGCCGCTGCTCCTCCGTCAACTCACCCGACACCAGGCGGCGGTAAGTTTCCCTGTCCCAGTCGGTCAGCTCCTCAGACCACCCGGCGCCAACGGCCGTCTCTGCCTGCATGAGATTGGATGAATCAACGCGCATGTGCGTTTTGCAACCGCCTCTGTACCCTGACGCGATCCCGCGCCTACCGAACAAGAGGGCCTCGCCACACCCGGCCCGCTTGCTACTGTCGTGATCGCGTACCGTTCAGATGCCGCCGGGTAGACCCATCGTGCAGCACCACGCCCGCCGGACCAGACGGACCCGCATTGCACGCCGCCAGCCGCTCAGGAGGATTCCTTGACTGAGCTTGGCGCCTCTTCGGGGGCCGGTTCGCTCGGACTGATTTTCAGATTCACGTCCGAAGGGGTCGCAACAGGCCTGCGCCACGAGAGCTCGATGGAGATCGACTCCTTCTCAGCTTTCTGCGACGCCTTGACCTCCACCTTGACAGCCTCCTCCGGAACGAGGCTCAGGTCTTGCACACCGTCGGCGATTGTGACTCTTCCCGCCTTCAGCGACGCGACCAGATCATCGAGGTAGGAGATCGCCTTAGGCAGCTCCATCGTGGACTTGACCTTCGCTTCTCTTTTGCGCATGTCGCCACTCACTTTTCCACCGACAGTCTGAATAAAACCAAACGAAGACCGTCCCTGGCCTCGCGCGATCGAGTAGACGTTCAGCGAGTTTTAACAGCCCGTCTTTCGCCGCCGCTTAACGCGATTCTAACCCCCATGCAGGCGCCTCGCAACCGGGACGTTCCGAAATCGGCTCGCCCGGCAATGCCGCAAGCCTCGACAGACTCGTGCCAACAGCCGTGAGCATCCCCGGACCCCATGCCGACCCGGAAACGGCTGTCCCAGCCCGGCACGCCGCGAACAACGGAAAGAAAAGGGCCCGGCCCGACTGCAATCACGGCCCCGGCAACGGGATCAGACTCGCCAGGATGGCCGTCACCGTGCCGGATACAAAGTCGAACACCCCTGCGGCCACCGCGTCACGCAGATTCACGTCGACGCAGCCGGCCTGGGCGAGCGCGACCGCCGCGGACAAAAACGATAAGGCATGCCTCTTCATGGTATGACGCTTTCCGATGACTTCGTTCAAAACGCCAGCTCCACCCGGACCCCGGCGAGCAGCGCGTCGCGCCCGTCGCCACCGGGGTTGACGACATACTGAATATCCGGCTTGATGCTCAGCCCTTCCGTAAGCTGAACCTTGTAAAACAACTCGATCGCCGTCTCGGAGAACCGTGCCTCGAGCGCCTGGATCTCACCGCTAAGATTCACGTGGTGCACGCCGAATCCGAGGACGTCTTCGTCCCGCGAAGGGAAAGGGCCATAATACTGAAAGCCCGCGCCGCAATGCTGGCTGATTTCGTTCCGATCCGACGGAGCCCAGCCGAACTGAAAGAACACGCCGAGCCCCTGCTCGATGTCCCTATCCTCCACGCCGGCTTCCCGGAAAACAAGCTGATCGAACGTCAGGTACATCCCGGCGTTGCCGGTTTCGGACCGAGGCGAAAGGCGGCCTCCAAGGTCGTCGAAGAAGATCGGCCACTCGCCGCTGTGGTAGAATCCCCCGACTGAGTATTGCCCCGGCAGATCATCGTGGCCGAAGAGTCTCATCCTCGGCCGGACGCCCAACTCGAAGATCGTGAACGAGACATCAGGCGAGTGAAACGCCGTGTCGAACCCGGTGCGATTGCTCGTCCCCAGGGCGTCATACACACCCACACCGAAGTAAACCCACTCGGCCGGCTCCGCAAAGAGCACGACGCCCAGTGCTGTGTCCGGCCAGGTGATCATCGGAATCGTCGGCGAATAGCCCGGCGACGAATGCACGAATTCGCCGCGGTGCACACCCCCGGCGAAATCGTTGTTCACATCCATTTTCCCCGCCTTCAGGCGGACGCGATCATCAAAAAACCTGTGCTCGTACCAGAACTCATAAATGCGCGAGTCGTTGGGTGCATCAGCATTGTTGACGGCCTGCAAATCGCCCACGTATCGCTCCGTGATGTCGATGCCGTGGTTATCGATGAAATTCACGAAGAAAGTGCCGCCGTGCCACAGCCCCAGCGGCTCCGTCTCAACAGTCACCCCCAGGTCAAGCAGCCCGCGATACTGGAACGCATCCGATGTCTTGAGCCCACCGCGCAGATTCATGAAGAAGTCCGCGCTGTAACTCAGCTCCAACGTGATTCCCAGCCGAGCAAGGGAGTCGCTGAGCGCCCACCAATCCTTCATGATGGGATCGCCCGAATCTTCAGGGGCCGGCGGCGGGCGAACACCCGTCGAACCCGTGGCCTTGGCTGAAACACTTGCAGCAGGCTCCTGGCCTGCCGCAACCGTTGGAAGAGTGAACAGCCATGTAGCCGTGGCTACAAAACAACTTAGGCTTTGAGCGGAATGCACTGCACTGTTTCCCAAGCCGTCATGACGCGGCCGTCACCACGGCCTTCACTTGTCGTCCTTGATCGTGGACCGATTTTCGCCGGGAATCGGCCGACCGTGGGGATCAACCGCAGCCCCGGGCGGCGGCTGAACGGCAACGTGCTCGAGCCGCTCGGCCTGTTCGTGCACCCGGTCAGCGGAGAAGTCGGCTTCCTCCACGAGATAGCGCTCCCACAACCGATGCCGCCGAATGATCTCCCTGGCCGCCGCCCGGCCGGCGGAGGTAAGCCCAAGCACGTCGCCGCTTCGCGTGACCAACCCTCGTCGCATAGCCGCCCTGGCGACACGCCTGATGTCCCGGCTCGGGAGCATGCGCGCAAGCTGCCAGGTCGATGGAGCAGCGTCGCCAGCCTCGTCGATCCGGTACAACGTCGCCAATAGATCGTCCAGCGCAACACTCCGTCCGAGACCGCGCTGTCGCAGCAGCCTCGTGATCAGGCCGTAACGCGGCGACGCGACGACTACAATTGACAGCAGCACACCCGCAACCACTGCCATCATGCCGGCCGTGTTCACCGCGTCCCAACCCATCGCCCCCGGCAGCGCAGTGGCCGCAGCATAACCGAATACGCCGGCGGCAGTCGCCGCGACAACGCTCACGCAAATCTGCGACAACAGGCGATCCGTGAGCAATCGCGCCGTGGCCGCAGGACACACCAGCATCGCAATGACCAGGATCGAGCCGACCGCTTCAAATGACGCGACCGTTGCGGCCGCCACAAAGACCATCAGCAAATAGTGCAGCACGTCCGCGTTGAAACCCTGGGTCGTGGCCAATTCCGGATCGAACGCGGCGATCCGCAGCTCCTTGAAAAAGATCGCTACGAACACGAATGCCAAAACCATCATCACGGCCAGTACGCCGACCTGGCGCGGCACCGAACTCAACGTCGAGAAACTCAGAAACTCCCCCCAGCTTCGCGGCGGAAACCAGAACAGGATCTCGAGTTGTCCGTGCAACACGCAATCCGCATCCAGATGCACGTCCCGCGCCGCCGCTCGCTCGATCAGCAACACACCAAGCGCAAATAGAACCGAGAACACGACCCCCATCGCGGCCCCCGGCTCAACGCGGCCAACCCTCTTGACCACCTCGACAAGGATCACGGTAGCAACGCCGGCCAACGCAGCGCCGAGAAACATCGGAAACGCACTGCGCCCACCGCTGATCAGAAACGCGATGACCAGCCCCGGCAGCACCGAATGCGAGATCGCGTCGCCCATCAGGCTCAACCGGCGCAGGACCAGGAAATTGCCGAGCAGCCCACAGGTTACGGCCGCAAACGTCCCGGCCGCCAACGGAAGCAGATCGATCTGAACGAAGCTGTAAACCCAATCGCTCATGGACCGCCTCCGGCCGTCGCAGCGTTGCCGTGCCCCTTCAGCGCCCGCTCCAATTCCGCAACCAATTCCGGTGGGAGTACGTGCTCGACCTGATCCACGGTCCAATCCACGCGACTCGGGGCCACGTCAGCGTAGCTGATGAGGTACTGCTCCCAGAGCCGATGGTTACGGCTCACCCGCGCGCCCTTTCTGCGCCCGCGCTCCGACAATCTGAGGTCTCCCGACGAAGCCGTCACGACCTCCCCTTTGATGCGAAGCCGCCAGAGGACCAATGTACGAAACCACCGGGACCACCCCCGCAAATGGGCGAGCTCGTCCAATGGTTCGCGCTCGAGAACGGGAAGCTCGTCCTTCTCCGGCAGAGACTGATCCACCGCCGCCTCCAGCACATGATCCGCGGCAATGCGCAAGTGCAGCCGGATGCGGCGAACGAGTGACGCCAAGACCCCCCGCGCCGGGGCCGCGAACATGCTGACTGCAAAGAGGAAACCCGCCGTCAGCACGATGACGGAACCCGCCGGCTTCCGCGGCAGCAGCGCCGAGACAATCGAGCCGAAGTAACCGCTCAGCCCCCCGATTAGACCGGCCAGCGGAACCAGGAGCACGAACCGATCCGTCCAGAAACGCGCCGAGACCGCCGGAATGATCAACATGGCCACGACCAGAATGAGACCGACTGCCTGAATCCCCGCCACGGTCACCAGCACGACCAGCGCCATCATGAGCAAGTCAACTCGCGTTACAGGCCAGCCGTCCACCTGCGCAAACGCGTCGTCGAAGCACACAAGCGCGAACTCCTTCAGCAGGAGCAGCACGCAAATGACGGCCAGCAGCGCAATCGACCCCATGATCGCGGCATCCGCGATACTCAACGCCGCCGTCTGACCATAAATGAAGTTGTCGAGACCCGCCGCAGTGCCGGTGCGCATCGTCTGAATGACGCTCAACAGGACGACGCCAACGCCGAAGAATACGCTCAGCACGATCCCGATCGAAGCATCCGAATGAAGTCGCGTATGCCGCACCAGCGCCTGCACCGCAACCACGGCAAGCACACCGGTAACCGATGCGCCGACCAACAGGATCGGAAGCGTCCGGCCGTCAACGCCCGCCAGGCTCGCAAGAACAAACGCCAAGCAGACCCCCGGCAACGTGGCGTGACTGACCGCGTCCGACATCAAGGCCCGCTTGCGCAGCAACGCGAAGACGCCGATGATCCCCGCTGCGACCCCGAGCAACGTCGTGCCGGTCACCACGACGGTCGTGTTGAAACCGGCCTGAAAGGACAGGGTCTCGACCACCTGTTGCCACGTCGGCCAGGCGTCCTCCACCTTGGTGATCGAAGTGGCGCGTCCGCCGAGCCCCGTAGCGTCAGCAAGCAGAAACGCACCCGCCATCGCAGTTCTATCCCAGGCTCTCGGCCCGCGTCACCGCTTCGATCGCTTCGGTCAGCAACGTCAGTCGCCCGCCGTAGGTCTTCCGCAGATTGTCGGGAGTGAACACTTCTTTCACCGGACCGGCCGCAACGATACGCATGTTCAACAACACTGCGTAATCGAAATAGTCCGGCACCGTCGGCAGGTCGTGATGAACACAGATCACGGTCTTCCCGTCGCGTTTCAACTCTCGCAGCACCTCGATGATCGCACGCTCGGTGGCCGCATCCACGCCGGCAAGCGGTTCGTCCATAAAGTAAAGATCCGCCTCCTGGGCGAGCGCCCGCGCGAGAAACACGCGCTGCTGCTGGCCGCCCGAAAGCTGACTGATCTGCCGCCGGGCATAGTCGCGCATGCCGACCCGATCCAGACACGCCAACGCCGCCTCCCGATGAGCTCGGCTCACCGGCCGGCACCAGCCGATCCGCCGGTAGCGACCCATGCACACGACGTCCAACGCCGATACGGGGAAATCCCAATCCACCGACTCGCGCTGCGGGACATACCCCACGCGCGCCCGCGCCCGCCGATACGTCGTGCCCCAGAACTCGACCCGACCGGAGGCGGCCGCGACCAACCCGAGGCATGCCTTGATCAATGTGCTCTTCCCCGCCCCGTTCGGACCCACGATCGCGATCAGTGCATCCGCCGGCGCCGTGTAGTCGACATCCCAAAGAACCGGACGTCGATCGTACGCCACCGTCAGCGCCCGAATAGCCAGCGGCGAATGCGTGCCCGGCCCATCATGACTGGAAGCCTGCGCCGCCGGGGCCGAGCGCTGCGCCGGAGCCGGCCCCGCCTGTGTCACGCCGCGATCAGTTCTGGTCATGGGTCAGTTTGCCCTGCATCCCGCGCTCCGGCGCCTCGCCGCCCAGAGCCCGTGCAATCGTCGTCACGTTATGGTCGATCATGCCGATGTAAGTGCCTTCGTACGTTCCGGGAGCGCCCATCGCGTCGCTGAAAAGCTCGCCGCCCACGACAACCCTGTGGCCACGGGCCTCTGCGCCGGCCACCAAAGCGTTGATGTTGCGCTGCGATACCGTGGACTCGACGAAAACCGCCCCGATCTCCCGATCGACCAGCAGGTCCACCAGACGTTCAATGTCCTGAACGCCCGCCTCCGAATCCGTGGAGATCCCCTGGATCCCCACCACCTCGAAACCGAACCGCCGCCCGAAGTAGTTAAACGCGTCGTGGGCGGTCACCAGCACGCGCTGCTGCTTCGGCACGCTCTTCAGCACGCGCTGGGCATACGAATCCAGGCGATCGAGTTGCTCTATGTACTCCTTTGCGTTCTCGCGATAGTGCGCCGCGCCAGACGGGTCGTATTCGCTCAGCTTGCCCCGAACAACCTCCACCGCTTTCGACCAGGCGGCCGGATCCATCCAAACGTGCGGGTCGTACAGCCCCTCGAATTCCTCCGGCTCCAGCAGATACTGCTCGTCAAGCAGCTCCGTGACCGGAAAAACCTTCTTGCCGGCGGTGGCCGCACGAATCAGAGAGTCCGTCATCTTCCCTTCGAGCAGCAAGCCGTTGTAGAAGACGACATCCGCGCTCAGAAGTCGTTGGATGTCGCTGCGCGTCGGCTTGTAAAGGTGCGGGTCCACTCCCTCACCCATCAAACCGATGACCTCGGCGCGCTCACCGGCGACGTGCCGAACAATGTCGGTCACCATGCCAACCGTCGTCACAATGCGGTATGCCGGGTTTGAACGTGACGTGTCCGGCGCACCGGCCTCCACTGCTCGAACCAAGCCGAGCAACCCCACCAGACACACACTCGAGAGTGCGATGAGTTGCTTCGAGACGATTGTCGCTTTCATTTGCCTCCAACTCCCTTCTGCCGGACGCAGGCACGACTTGCCTGAACACGCCCCGGGACTCAGAACAGATATTAGGCCGCGCCCGAACCAAGGCTTGTAGCCAAGGCTACAAAGCGTATTCTAGATACGGCCCAGCTTCTGTCAAGCCGGCCGAGCAGGAAGGGGTCCCCGAGAGGGGCCCGTGACGAAATCGGCGGGCAGCAGCGATTGCCGGATCAAGCGAGGGCGAGGCCACTGCCGAGCCGCAGCCGCTACAAAGAACAAACCTCAAGACCCGCCGGGAGGCTCGCCCTCTCAGAGGTCCCGGCCCAAACGGTCACGGACTCATCCCCGAGAAGCTCCCTAGCGGAATGTTCGCTCAACTTCGTCGGGATTTGACGATCTCGCGAAACCGCTCCAGCGTCTCGCGGCTCACGTGATGCTCGATCCCCTCGGCATCGATCGCCGCGGTCTCTTCGCTGACGCCAATCGCCCGAAGGAATTGAAAGACGATCTGATGCCGCTCCTTGCACAACGCTGCCAACCGCTCCCCGGCGACCGTGAGTTGGACCGGCCCACGAGTCTCCGTCCGCACCAATCCCTCCCGCTGCAACCGGCCGAGGATCTTGATAACAGTGACATGAGTAACGCCGAAACGCTCTGTAAGGTCCGCCACCCGGCACGTTCCGGACTTCGCGATCGTCTCGGAAATGGCCTCGACGTAATCCTCCGCCGTCTCCGTCGCATGCGCCGCGCGCGTCTGTTCGTGTCGATCCGATGGTTTCTGAGTCACGGAATCTGCAACTCCAGCCCAGGCACGCGGACCCTCAGCGCAAGTCACTGCCACGCTGAATCTGCCCGATGAAGCACATTCCCACCCTCTGCGACAACTACGCCGGCGCCGTCGGCACGTCAAGCGGCAACCCGCCGGTTCGGACCCGCCAGAGCAGTAGGCCGGCCGTCTTCTGGGGCTGCACCAGATACGATACAATAGTATCTCTTCGCGCGGCAGGACTGCTTCGGCGATTCGGGATGCAGAAACCCAATGTGGGCCGACTAGACGGCTTTGAACCGGCCCCCGCAGGAGGAAGTGTTACTGATGAGGATCGCGTCGTGAGCGTACCTTCAGACATCTACATTCCTTCGCTGGCCTTGATGACGGATCTCTATGAGCTGACGATGGCCTACGCTTACTGGAAGAGCGGCATGCGCGAGCACGAGGCGACGTTCTCCCTCTCCTTCCGCAAGCCGCCTTTCGACGGCGGCTACACCATCGCCTGCGGCCTGGCCCACGCCGTAGACTACCTCGCCCACTTTAAGTTCACCGAAGACGACCTCGCGTACCTTCAGACGCTTCGCGGCGACGACAATCGCCCGCTCTTCGACGACGAGTTCATCTCGTACCTGCGCGGTCTCCGGCTGTCTTGCGATGTCGATGCCATCCCCGAGGGCACGGCTGTTTTCCCGCATGAACCCCTTGTCCGTGTAAGCGGGCCGATCATCGAAAGCCAGATACTCGAGTCCGCCCTGCTCAACCTAGTCAATTTCCAATCCTTGATCGCCACGAAGGCCGCCCGCATCGCCCAGGCCGCCGGTGACGGTCCGGTCCTGGAATTCGGACTGCGCCGCGCGCAGGGCATCGATGGCGCCCTCGCCGTGGCCCGTGCTGCTTACGTCGGCGGCTGCAACGCGACCTCGAATGTCCTCGGTGGGCGGATATTCGACATCCCCGTCAAGGGAACACACGCCCATAGTTGGGTCATGGCTTTCGACGACGAGGAAGCCTCGTTCCGGGCGTTCGCCGAAGCACAGCCCGGCAACTGCATCCTCCTGGTCGATACCTACGACACGCTCGAGGGCGTCCGGCGCGCCGCCCGCGTGGCGCAGCGCATGCGCTCTCAGGGACACCGCCTGATCGCCGTCCGCCTCGACTCCGGCGACCTCGCCTATCTCAGTATCGAATCGCGAAAGATCCTCGACGAGGCCGGTCTCGAAGACGTAAAGATCCTGGCCAGTGGAGACCTCGACGAGCACCTCATCGAAAGCCTCGGTCAGCAGGGCGCCAGAATCGACATGTGGGGCGTTGGAACGCGCCTGGTCACCGCCCACGACGACCCGGCCCTCGGCGGCGTCTACAAGCTCACCGCCTTGCGCAAACCGGGCGAAGAGTGGCAGTACAAGGTCAAGCTCTCCGAACAGATCGTCAAGACTTCCATCCCCGGCATACAACAGGTCCGCCGCTTCGAGCGCGACGGCAGTTTCGAGGCCGACATGATTTACGACGAACGAATAGGCCCGGATACCGATCGGCCGATCGTTCACCCGACCGACCCGACACGTCGCAGACGCATATCGCCCGATCTGACGCACACCGACGTGCTGGTCCCCATCCTGAGGAAAGGCCGCCTCGTCTACGAGCCACCGTCGCTCGAAAGCGCAAGAAAACGCTGCGCCGAACAACTCGACCATCTGCACCCGGGCATCAAGCGTCTCGTCAACCCACACGAATACCCGGCGGGCCTGCAGCACGACCTGCACGAGGAGCGCACCCGCCTCATCATGGAGGCAAGAGGCGAAGAACCCTGAGTCGTTGTCCGGACGAACCGACTGGAGAGAACACGATGCGAGCGTTAATCGTCGTTGATCTGCAGAACGACTTCCTGCCCGGCGGGCCGCTGGAAGTGAAAGAGGCTGACCAGGTGATCCCGGTCATCAACGCCCTCATGCCGAGCTTCGAACTCGTCGTCGCCACCCGAGACTGGCATCCACCGGATCACGGCAGCTTCGCCGAAAACCACGAGGGCAAACAGCCCGGCGAGGAGGTGGAACTTAACGGTCTGAAACAGATTCTCTGGCCGACCCATTGCGTTCAGGACACGCCCGGCGCCGAGTTCCCCGAAGCCTTGGACACCGCCCGTTTCCTCCGCGTCTTCGACAAAGGCGCCGATCCCGGCGTCGACAGCTACAGCGGCTTCTTCGACAACGCCCGCCGCCACGACACCGGCCTCAACGAATTCCTCAAGGCTCGAGGCACTAACGAAGTCTACGTCGCGGGCCTCGCAACCGACGTCTGCGTACGGGCAACGGCCCTCGACGCCGTCGACCTCGGCTACATCACCCACATGGTCGAGGACGCCTGCCGCGCCGTTGACCTCCAGCCGGGCGACGGAGAAGCCGCCATCAAAGAAATGAAACAAGCCGGCGTCCGGATCGTCACCAGCGCAGGCGTCGTCGGATAGAGCACGTCAACCGTTTGCAGGCTGTCGCGGTACTGCCGTGGCCGTACCGTCTATGTAGCCAGACTCCGTGTGGCTTGCTGGAAAAACTCGGGAACCGGGCCGGTCCTCAGGTGTCTAAGGGAATGGTGATGGAAGAGCGAGAGGATTATCGGTTTCTCTTGTCGGGAGAGTCGGTCATGTTCGGTCTGCGGGCTTGCAAATCGGGTTTTATTGCGGTTTTGGTCGGGTTGATTGGGGTTGGGGCGGCTTTTGGGCAAGTGGTGATTATTGAGCCGCCTTGGATTCCGCCTCGGCCTCATCCGCCTCATCCTCGGCCGATTCCGCGGCCTCGGCCTTTCGAGCACTTTCTGGCGGTGAAGAGTCAGAGCTTTGCGGCTGAGGTGGTGGATGGGGTGGCCGTCGTGAAGGTGGATCAGACCTTTCATAATTCTTATGCACACCAGATCGAGGGGACTTACATGTTTCCGCTGGCGGAGGATGCCTCGGTCAGCGGATTCAGCATGTTCGTCGATGGTCGCGAGATGAAGGGGGAGGTGCTGGATCGCGATGACGCACGGCGGATCTATCAGGACATTGTTTCAAAGATGCGGGATCCGGCACTGCTCGAATACGTCGGGTCGCGGCTGTACAAGGCGCGCATCTTTCCGATCCCGCCGAACGGGGACGTGCGGGTGAAGCTGCAGTACACCCAAACGCTGAAGATCGATGCGGGGCTGGCGTCGCTGGTGCTGCCGCTGAAGGCGGACGCCCGGACGCCCGAGCCGGCGAAATCGACCAGCGTGGTGGTGAAGATCCGCAGCCAGGCGCCGATCAAGAACGTGTTCTCGTCGTCGCACCCGGTGAGCGTGCATCGGGAGTCGGATCATGAGGCCTCGGTGAGCTACGAGACGAGCGATACGCGCAGCGACGAGGACTTCGTCATGCACTACTTGCTGAGCGACGAGGATTTCGGTCTGGCGTGGCTGACGTATCGGGATGGGTCGGAGGACGGTTATTTCATGGCGCGGATCGCGCCGAAGGCGAAGATCGATTCGGACAAGGTGCTGGCCAAGGACATCGCGTTCGTGTTCGACACGTCGGGGAGCATGTCGGGCGAGAAGATCAAACAGGCGCAAAAGGCGCTGAAGTTCTGCCTGTCGCATCTGAACGCCGAGGATCGGTTCAATATCGTGCCGTTTTCGCATGAGGCGCGGCCCTTCAAAAACGGGCTGGTGGCGGCGAATTCGGAGAATGTCGAGGAGGCGCTGCAGTTCGTCGAGAAGCTGGAGGCCAGCGGCGGGACGAATATCAACGACGCGTTGCTGGAGTCGTTGAAGGCTTCGCCGGAGGACGGCGGGCGGCCTTACATGATCGCGTTCATGACGGATGGTCAGCCGACGATTGGTGAGACGGAGCCGAAGCGGATCTTGAATCATGTGAAAGACGCGAATGCGTCGCGGGTGCGGCTGTTCGTGTTCGGCGTGGGGGATGACGTAAACACGCAGTTGCTGGATCGGCTGGCGGAGGAGAATCATGGGACGCGGCAGTACGTGCGGCCCGGGGAGGACCTCGAGATCAAGGTGTCGAACTTCTACCGGAAGGTGGCCGATCCGGTGATGAGCGATCTGGAGATCGAGTGGGGGCGTTTGACGGCTCGGGACGTTTTTCCGCCGCGGTTGCCGGATCTGTTCAGCGGCGGGGAGCTGGTGGTCGTGGGGCGGTACGACGGAAGCGGGTCGTGTGCGATCGAGCTGACCGGTCGGCGGGGTGAGACGCGTGAGCGGTACGTGTACGAGCGGACGGCGCCGGAGCGTGAGACGAAGCATGGCTTCCTTCCGCGGCTGTGGGCGATTCGAAAGATCGGGTACCTGCTGGATGAGATTCGGCTGCACGGGGAGAACGAGGAGTTGAAGGACGAGGTGGTGCGGCTGGCGAAGCGGTTCGGGATAGTGACGCCGTACACGGCTTATCTGGTAACGGAGGACGAGAAGCTCACGACGCGCGAGGGGCCCAACTTCGCCCATCAGGTTTTCTTTGCAAGAGGCATGGGCGCGGGCGAATCGGCGGCTTTGCAGAGTTTTGTGGACAGCGCCGGCACACAGGTCGGTACCGGGGTACGCGCGAGGCGCGGCCGTGCTTCCGGTGAGGGGGCTGTGATGGCGTCGGAGGATATGCGTGCGTTGCGGCATACGTCGCCGGCTGAGGTGGTGGAATTGCTCAGAAAGGCGAAGGGTGAGGACGGCGCGAGTCGGGCGGCGGTCGAGCATGTCGGGGGCCAAACGTACTACCTCGTCGAGGGGCGATGGATCGACGGGGAGTATGATGGTAAAGCGGAGACGCGCAAGGTCGAGCTGTACTCGGATGCGTATTTCGATCTGATGGCGAAGCATGCGGAAGTGGGGAAGGTGCTGGCGCTCGGAGAGCGGGTCGTGTTCCGGGTTGATGGGGTCTGGTATGAAACTCGGTCGCCGGAGGAGGATGAGGCGGAGGAAAAGTAGCGGTTGGTTAGCGGGACTGGTGCATCAAGATGCAGTGTGCCGGGTTCAGGTGCATCGAGATGCACCCTACGGGTCTGCGTGTTGGCAGATCAGCCGGGAAGGTCCTGGAGGTCGCGGAGGGCAAGAGGAGGCTTGAGGATTTCGCTGAGGATCACAACTGAGCGGAGGTCGGCGGGGGTGACGCCGGCTGCAATGACTGAGCGGCCCCGCGGGATCTTGCGGGCAGGGCTCGGCTGCGTTGGCTCGATGAGCGGGCGGGCGAGCGTGGCCACAGTGATGACCTTCGGCTCTTGCGGTCTTTCGGCGGGCCTTGCCATGCGGGCCGGCTGAGCGACGGTAACGCGTTCGCCGGGTTTTGGTTCGATCTTCCTCTTGGGCGGAGGAATTTTCGGCGGTGGGGGAGGACGCCTGGTCGGATCGGTGCGGTCGCGGCGCGGTTGGTCGGCACGCCCGGGGCGGGCCGGTGGTACAGGGGTCTCGGCTCCTGCCTTCTCTCGCGCGGCCTCGAACAATTCCTCCAGGCGAGCGGCAATGGAACGGGCCGGCTTGGACGCTGGCCGCTGTTCGATGGTTCGGCCGCTGTCACGCGCGGAGGGTTGAGGACCTCTCATCTCGCGAGCCGCCGGGATGGGCGGTCTGGCCTTGTGCGGTGGCCGTTCTGGCGGCGTTTCGTCGGCGATAGACGCTTCGTCGCGCTTCGCGAATTTTTCCCTTATCCACTTGGCGAAGGCGTCCAACGCCGGGAGGATGAAGACGATCAGCAGGTAGAGCAGGCTCGTCCAGCCTCCCCCGTCGTCCTGCGCCAGGATGTCGGCGGCGGTCAGCGACATTTACTCTTCAGTCCTCGGCTTGTCCTGCCCTTCGCGTCCGATCGACTCGCGCATTCCGGTGTCGGCCGCGATGTTCTTCATGCGGTAGTAGTCCATGATGCCGAGGTTGCCGCTGCGGAAGGCCTCGGCCATCGCCAGCGGGACCTGGGCCTCGTTTTCGACGACCTTGGCTCTGTTCTCTTCGACCAGCGCCTTCATTTCGGCCTCTCGGGCACGGGCCATCGCGGCGCGTTTCTCGGCCTCGGCCTGGAAACGCCGCTTGTCGGCCTCGGCCTGCTCGGCCTGGAGCTTGGCACCAACGTTGGCTTCCTGAGCGACGCCGGCGACGCTGATGTCGGCGATGTCGACGGAGAGAATCTCGAAGGCGGTGCCGGCGTCGAGTCCTGTGAGCAGTGCCCTGCGGGAAATCTCGTCGGGATTCTCGAGGACGTCCTTGTAGGAGTCCTTGGATCCGATGGCACTGACGATCGCCTGGCCGACGCGGGCGACAACCGTTTCCTCGGTCGCGCCGCCGACGAGCTGGCGGATGTTGGTTCGGACAGTGACGCGTGCCTTGGCCAGGAGTCGGATCCCGTCCTTGGCCACGGCGTCGAGCCGGTCGACGGGCGAACTCTTGTCGGGGCAGTCGATGACTTTGGGGTTCACCGACGTATTGACGGCGTCCAGGATGTCACGTCCGGCCAGATCGATGGCGCATGCGTTGCGGAAGTCGAGGTCGATTTCGGCGCGGTTGGCCTGGATGATGGCACGGACAACCGATGGGACGCGGCCTCCGGCGAGGTAGTGGCTTTCAAGATCGTTGACCTTGATCTCGTGAATGCCCGCTTTGACGAGCTGGATCTTGCTCAGAACGATGGTGGGAAGGTGCACCTTTCGCAGCCGCATTCCGATCAGGTCGGTCATGCGCACGGAGGCCTTGCTCATGAACGCCTGTACCCACAGACTCGCGAATTGCAGCAGCACGAAGCCGAGCATCAGCACGCCGATGATCACGATGATCGCGATCACCCAGGTCCACGTCCCGATTTGCGCCAGCATCCGAACACCCTCGTTCATCGGATCGCCTTTCTATGCTTTCCTTTGCGGCGCCCGACCGGATTCAATCCCCGGCAGAGTCTTCCGCAATCGCCACCTCGAGATTCCTTCCTCGAATACCCACGGCCACCACCTTGACGTCTGCGTCGATCATGCCCGACTCGCTGACGCACTGCAGGCGTCGCCCGGCGAACTCACAGGTGCCCACCGGGCGAAGAGGAGATACCGCGCGACCATACTTTCCGAGGAGTAACTCCAATTCGTCCCTGTTACTTCCAAAGTCCTTGCTCGTATACTCGGGATTCGGGGGCGAGATCAGTTTCCCGATCCGAGTATTCGGCCACACCTTCACCGCCGCTACCGCCAATGAGGGGATGAAGATCAAGGAGGCCACGATCGCGATCGTACCGACCGTCGTGCCGAACTCGAACGTTTTCACGATAGCGAATACCAGAAATCCGATACCCACGATCGACAAGACGCCGTGGGAGGGAATGAAGATCTCAGCGACCAGCAGCAGTACGGCCACCGAGTAGAGGATTACCAGTATACTGATCGCGCTCATGATGACAAGCCGTCACCCAGTCCTGTTGCCGCCAGTGATCATGCCCTCGAAACGCGCCGAACGACCACGCGATTCCCGCGTCGCTCGACGACTTCTACCTGTTCACCTTCGTTGATCAAATCTCCTTGCGAAACGACGTCAACCAGCTTCGAGCCGAAGCGCGCCTTGCCGGACGGTCGCAGTTGACCCACCACAGTACCGAAATCGCCAACCCGTGCCACCCCGTCGTAAGGGTCCCGAATCAGGACATCGGAAGGCGTCGGGTTTTCTGCGATGATGCCGCCTACGTAGGGCACCCGCGGCAAATATCGACTGAGCAGGACCATCCCCGCTATCGACACGACGATTGACGCCGCAAGTGTCTGGACGCCGTTCTTGAGGCCCTCGAGGCCCGGGGCGAATGACGGCCAGTGGAACGGGAAGCGCCCGGGCTCGTCGGGGATAAAGGTAGCCAGCAAGCCGACCAGGAAGAGCACGATGCCGCTGATGCCGGCGACTCCGAAACCGGGGATGACGAATAATTCCACCGCGATCAGGATCAGCCCCAGAATGATCGCGAGCAGTTCCCAGAAGTTGGCCAGCCCGGTAAGGAAGGGGGCCGCGATGAAAATGCCCAGGGCGATCAGGGCGACCAGCCCGGGCACGCCGACGCCCGGGGTGTTGAACTCGACGTAGATGCCGAGAAAGATGATGATCAAGAGGAACATGCGGACGGGCATGGAGGTGAGCCAGCGCGTGAAGACCTCGGACCATGTGAAGTCGATCCGGGCCATGTCACCGGTCAATCCGTAGCGTTCGCGCAGGTCGTTCTCGCCTGTGACGATGGCTTTTGAAAACCCGAAGGCGTAGGCCCGGCTCTGAGACATGGTCAGCAGTTCGGTGTCCTTCACCACCGGTTGGTCGACCGGAGTCTTCGCATTGGTGATTGGGTCTTCGAACGACTCGACGAGTTGCCACTCCGTTTCGGCCTTGATGAGGGACGGGAATTCCACGCCGAGGACCTTCGGTTTCTCACCGGTCCCGAGAAGCTCGTCCATGGTTTCGGTGTCCACGAACCGGCGTTCGCCCGTCTTGGTGTTTTCGACCCACCAGACTTCGTATTCCTTGACCACCATGGACTCGCACAGGAGTACGTCGTAGCCGTGCCGGGCGGCCGAGTCGCGGAACTGCTCGAGCACGGGGCTTTCGGCCTTGGCGCGGATGGCCTCGGGTACTTCCTGGGGACCGGTGGGTCCGCCCAGAATCACGCCGCAGTCGCCCAGCACCGAGGCTCGGGCCATGACGATTTCGTCGCAGGCGACGGCGATCATGGAGCCGGCGGAGTAGGCCTGCGTGTTGATCCAGGCCACGGTGCGGACGTCGCCCAGATTCTTGATGTAGTCGCATATTTCCAGGGCGCTGGTGACGTATCCGCCGGGAGTGTCGATTTCGAAGATGATGACGTCTGCGCCCTGCTGCTTTGCCTTCTCGACTCGGCGCTTGATACTCTCGAAGGTGACGTCGGTGATCTCGCCGGTGATGGGCACAATGACGCCGCCTTGAGCCGCCTGCACGGCCTCGACGGGTGCGGAGTCCTCGACGGCCTTGGTCTGAGTGTTTTCGGGAGAAGCCGGCGGGTTCTCGTCGGGAGGCGTCGGACCCGCCGCGAGGGCCGCCCCGATAAGAACCGGTATGATCAGACGTAACTCGACCGCCCTACTGCGCCGATCCATGGTCGACCCTTTCCATCTGAAAGTCTCACTACGAATGTTTATCGTCGGCCGACGCGGGTCCTTATGGGCCGCAATCCATTTTACGGGCCCCTCCGGGCAGCGGCAAGCGGGAGCCATCCCCACAGGATTCGACAAAGGGGCCCCGCGTCGGCCGGTGCGCGCGTTCGGCCCGGACGTCACGGGCCATAAGCGGAATCGGGCGGAGGGCAGTGCGGAAAAAAACGCGGAAGGGCGTTCCGGCACTTGTCATCCAGTGTCGAAATTGCATGCTATAAAGTGAGAACGCCAGGGACGCGACGACTCGGACACGCCCGCAAGCGGGGACTGCCGATGGACATGACACGACTGCTCGCCACAGACTTGGACGGTACGT
Source organism: uncultured Phycisphaeraceae bacterium (assembly GCA_964574815.1). Lineage (GTDB taxonomy): Bacteria > Planctomycetota > Phycisphaerae > UBA1845 > UBA1845 > CAZNPL01. Next base: position 38,208 of record CAZNPL010000016.1, on the reverse strand, counting down.
TTATCGGCGACGATGCGGCCATGGCTGCCTTGTGGCGGGAGCTGCGTGCTCAGCCCATTATGGTCGCTTTCTCGACCGGGCGTCACCTCGCGTCGATCCATGATTTTTACGAGGAAAAGGGGTTCGAGGGGCGGGCCGATATCTGCGTCTGTATGGTCGGCACAGACATCCACGTGCGACGGGACGGGCGGTACGAACTGGACGCGGAGTGGCACGAGATCATCCAGGAGGAGTGGAACAAGGCCGCCGTGGAGCGGATCCTTCAATCGATCCCTGAGGCCCGGATGCAGGATCAGCAATGGCAGTCGCGTTTCAAGAGCAGCTACTACCTCGAAGAGAACGTGGACGCCCGGCTGACCGAGATTCATCAACGGCTGGATGAGGCGGGCCTTCGCGCCAAGGTGATCCATTCGGCCGGGAAGTTTCTGGACCTACTGCCCATTCGGTCGGGCAAGGGTGAGGCCGTCCGGTATGTGGCGGCCAGGCACGGGATTCCGCCGGACTGCGTGGTGACAAGCGGCGACACCGGCAACGATCTGGACATGATGCGGGCGGAGCTCGGCTTCCGGTCAATTGCCGTGGGCAACGCCGCACCGGAGCTGAAGAGCTTTACCGAGCCGCACGTTTATCACGCGCAGGCGCCGTTCGCGGGGGGCATCCGCGAGGGGCTGGAATTCTACGGCTGGCTGTGAATAATTAATATAGAGTGGGAAACGCGGCGTTGGAGGGGAAAGCACGGGCCATGACGGCTCATTCGTCGCGCCGGCGAGTGAGATCCCCGGACGCTTAAGGAGAAAGGCGGCTGATGGAACAAGCAGGGAGTCCCTACGTGCAGAGTGAGCGGGTCGGGTCGGTCGCACCCGCGGGATTCGCGGACCGCGACCGGACCCATGTGCTCCAGATCACCAATCACGGCATGCACGACTGGAATGTGGTGCCCGGCTTGCCCGACACGGGCGGGCAGAACGTCTATGTGAATCAGTTCACCGAGGCGCTGGTTCGGCAGGGCTACCGCGTCACGATCGCCAACCGGGGCGGCTACCCGCATCCTCAGACCGGCGACATGCGGCAGGGGGTGCTTTACCATTCCACCGGCCACGCCCGGATCATCTACCTCGAGGACGGGTGCTCCGAGTTCGTGCGCAAGGAGGACATGAACGAACAGATCGACGCACTGGTCGATGATCTGGCGCGCAAGATCGAAGCGGAAGACGATACCTACGACCTGATCATTTCGCACTACTGGGACGCGGCGAAGATCGGCGTGCTGTACAACCGGCGCATGCCCGTCGGCCAACGCGTGCCACACGTATGGGTGCCTCATTCCCTCGGGGCTTTGAAGAAGCGGAATATGGACCCGAGCACGTGGGAAAAGCTGCGTATCGACGAGCGCATCGCCCACGAAAAAGAGCTGCTGCCGGACCTGAACGGGGCGGTCTCGACGTCTACGGCCATCCGCGAGACGTTTCGGGAGGATTACGGATACGAAGCGAAGTACTTTTTGCCGCCGTGTATCGATGAGAACCGCTTCCGGCCGCTTGATGCGGGGGAAATCGAGCCGATCTGGGACTTCCTGGCGCATCTTTCCGGGCAGCCGGCCGAGCAGCTTCGGCGCCGGCCGATCATCACCGAGATCAGCCGGACGGACGCGACCAAGCGAAAGGACGTGCTGATCAAGGCGTTTGCGCAGGTCAGAGAGTCAGTCCCCCACGCGCTGCTGCTCGTTTCGATCGACCCGTATGCCGAATCGCTCTACGAGTCGCTCACGCGGCTGCTGAAGGATCTCGGGCTGGAGCGCGACGTGATCGTGCTCGGATCGGTCTGGGAGCATCTGCCGGCGCTGTACAACATTACGACGATCTACTGCACCCCATCGGTGATGGAGGGGTTCGGCATGACCGCCCAGGAGGCGGCCGCGTGCGGTCGGCCGGTCGTGGCGTCCGACTTGGTGCCGTTCGTTCACGAGTATCTGGTCGGCGAGACCGCGGAACACGTTCCGCTTAACGGTCACGCGCTTCGAGTCGGGAGGGGAGGCGTCGTGGTGCCGGCCGACTTTATCGACGGGTTCGCTCACGCTCTGGTGCAGCTTCTTCAGGATGAGCAGCAGCGGAGTCGTATGGGCGCCGAGGCGCGGGACATTACGATTCCGTACTTCACCTGGGCGCACATGACCAGGGAACTGTTCGACGATTTGGGCGTCTCGCCCCGGAAAGGTAGTTGAGATGTCCGGATCCCCCCATCTCGATTCGACCGACTTGGCCCGGGAACTGATGGAGGTCTGGCAGGCCCAGGTCGATGACGGATTCGTGCTGACCGCGCCGGAGGACGTGCAGAAGCCGGTGTCCGAGTCGCTCGATCCGCGGACGGCGGTGCTGTTTCGTTTTCGATGGCTTCCGCACCGGGAGATCCGGGGGGACGTGGCCGAGCTCGAAGCGCGAGGCATTCTGAACGGCGACCGCGATCCTTCGCGGCTGTTCAGCGATCCTCGTGATCCGAATGGCCGGCACTGCTTTCTCTGCAGCGACAACATCGCCGAGTGCCATCCGGCCGAGATTCTGGTTCCGATCAGGCTGGCGGGCCGGGCCTACTATGCGGGGGCGAATTTCGCCTGGATCGAGCCGCATCACTTTACCGTGATGTCGGACAAGCACACCGATCAGGCCTACACGCTGCACACGCTCGAGGCGATGGTCGACCTGCACCTCCAGACGGGCGGGCGGTTTCGCGTGCTGTACAACGGCCCCAACGCCGGGGCGAGCATCCCGTGGCACCTGCACTACCAGATCACCACCGCCGAGATGCCCGTCGAGCGGCTGCAGCCCGAGCATGCCGAGCACTATCCGATTCCCGTGTGCCGCTTCCAGGGCACCGACGATTTCATCGAGCAGGCCCACTGTGCGGCCGAGACCTGGCTTGCGGCGGATCTCGAGAACCACAGCCTCAACATCCTGGTGGCCAGCCCGCACGGCGAGCCGGCGGTCTACTTCTTCCCGCGGGACAAGCGTTTTGCGAAGGCCGAAGGCAAGGGTCTGGTCGGTGGGTTCGAGGTGGCCGGGGATTTCGCGCTCAGCGCACCGGCCGAACGGGAGACGTTCGATCACGCCTCGGTCGAAGCGGCGAGGGAGATCCTCTCGCAGATCCGGCCGCCCCGCTGGGACGCCAGCGCCGCCGCTTAGCAGTTTGTCGCGTCGGGGCTTGTCCCCCATGCACGGCCGCACGATACCCATCAGCGTCAACCACAAGGCGTGACGCTACACAGTTCAGCGAATACGTCAGCACCCTGGTAATTCGCGAGGTGCTTTGGCAGTTTGGCGTCAGTCGCTTGTTCGAGTTGCTACAATAATCAGGTCGACCGACTGTTCGATGTCGAAGGGGTCGCGGGCGTAGCTGCCGTATTGGGCGTCGATGCGGAGGCCGGCCTCGGCGCACCATTGGTTCATTTCGTCCGCAGCAATTGGGTAAAGCACACCGGCGTGGCTCCAGTAACGCCAGGGCGGCTCGTTCCACAGAGTGACGTTCGTGACCTGGCATGCATCGCCTTCGAACGTGAAGTGCCGCACCGAGACGTATTCGACGTTGTCGTGGCGCGTGACGCGGGGACCGCGAATGCACGGCTCCTCGCGACGCATCTTCTGGAAATTGAGGATCTGGACGAACAGGCGCCCGCCGGGACGCAATACGCGGCCGAACGTGTGAACGGCCTCGCGGCATCGCTCCTGAGACTTCGCCGCCGCAAGTGAATTGGCCAGGCAGTAGACGGCGTCGAAGCCGCCGGCCGTCCGGTCGGCGATCTCGGAGTACGCGGCCTGAACGGCTTCGATCTCGACGTTTGACTCGCGGGCATGGTCTAAGGCCAGCTCGAGCATGCCCGCGTCGGCGTCGAGGGCGGTGACGCGGTAGCCCCGCCGGGCGAGTTCGCAGGCGTGCCGGCCCGGTCCGCATCCGCCGTCGAGGATTCCGCCCGACGACGGCGGGCCAAAAACGTCTGTCAGGACGGGCATTTCGCGGTTCAAGCGCGCCTCCCAGTTGACGCTGCGGTCGTACCACTCCGGCGAGTCGAACATCGGCGGTTCTTCGGTCATGAAAAGCGTCTCCCCGTTGCCCGTGCTCCCGGGCGTTCCGGGAATCGCACGGGCAAGCTGCGCCGCCCATAGCGACCCCGCCTGCCCATGATACCCCAGTTGAACCTGCGCTCCCGGGCGGGTGGCCCACCCTGTCCCAAAGTGGGCTCGCGATTCCGTTGCGGCGCGTCGCATCGGTTATGGTCCGAGAAGCGTCCACCCCAGAGCGCGATGCGTCCGACGACGCATCCAAAAAGCGGCGCTACTCTTCCTTTCCCTCCTGGAATCTCCTGGCCAGTTCCTGGAGCGCCTTGATCTCCTCCTCGCTCATGTTACCGGCGAGTTCCGCGAGTCGCTGCAGGTCCGCATCCTCGGCCGGACCCGACGCTTCCGGCTCGGGTGTTTCGTGGCCGACGCTGACGGACATCCCGCCTCGTAACCGCCGCGGCTTCGCTTCCTCCCGGGCCGCGGGTGTGGCCTCGGGGCGGCCTGGCTCGGCCTGAGGCGGGACGCTGCTTGGCGGCGCCTGCTCGGAAGTCGCCGGCTGCCCGCCTTTGCCGGAACGAAGCCGCTCGTGCAACGCGCGATTCTTGGCGGCGACGTTTCGTGCCAGATAGGCCTTGTGTTCGTCGAGCGCCCGGGCCACGTCGTTGTCTTTGGCCGCGATGATCTGGGCCGCCAGGACGCCCGCGTTGGTCGCCCCGGCCTCCCCGATGGCCACCGTGGCCACCGGCACGCCGGAGGGCATCTGTACCGTGCTCAAGAGCGCGTCTATTCCCTGGAGTGCCCCCCCAGCCAGCGGCACGCCGATCACCGGCAGGGTCGTATGCGCGGCGATGGTTCCGGCCAGTGCGGCCGACATGCCCGCGGCCGCGATGATGACGTTGAAGCCTTCGTCCCGAGCCGACTCGGCAAAGGCCTGCACGCGCTCCGGGCTTCGGTGTGCCGACATGATCTCGATATGGGCCTCGATACCGAGTCGAGCGAGTTGCTGAGCGCATCGCTCCATCACGCCCCAGTCGCTCTCGCTCCCCATTACGATCGCCGCTTTCGGTTTTGCCATGATTGTCACCTCTCACGTGCTGTTTGTCGTACGCTCGTTGCAGCTTGTGCCTTCCACCGAGCCGGACATACTGGCGGCGGTGATTCTAGGAGCGGCCGATCTTTCTGCCAAACCATCGAAGCTGCCCGCGAACCGGCCCGGCCCGTGACGTCTTGGGCGAGGCGCGCGTCGAGAAGACACCTACGTGCCAAGTTCTTTGTTCTTCTGTGGTTCAGTGCAAGCCTTGCCCTTACTGGTTGCGCGTATCGCCGATGATCCGCCGGCTCTGTCACACACCCGAGTTGCTTGCCAGGCGTTGATGGCTGTACCGTTGCGCGACCAGTCGGCGTTGGACGGAGCCAAGACCTGTCGAGAAGTGTACTGAGGCATGGGCCCACCAGGACTCGAACCAGATCACTTAACCACCTATAGCGACAAGGACTTACGCAAATCGGCGGACCCGAGCGCTGCAAAATCCGACGCAAAGGGCCACCAGGACGACGTTGACACCGACTTGGCGGCACTCGTGGAGTCCTGGCCGACGCTCTCGGACGAACAGCGGCGACGCATCCTCGCCGTGGTGAACGGGGCGACGGCATGACCGCTACAGGGACAAGAGAGCCAACATAGGGAAACTCGGCCGTGTACTCCGGGCGGGTTGTCCTCAGAGGCGTAGGGTTGGTGTGTGGTGACTCACCCGGTCGGATCAAGAACGTCGCCGTCGTCACCGCTGATGCGGATGAGGCGCGGCTCGCCGACAACCTCCACGCTGCCATCATCAAGCCGTATCTCGTATCGGTACGGACTGCTCGACATGCTGGGATGGCCCTTCGGGGCAACGTGCGCGGGCGGCAATGGGCCGCGCAACACGATGCACTTCCGTTCGATCCCGTCCGCATACCTACACACGCAGCGATCACCCGGAATGACGATCATCGAGCGTACCACCTTGCTTGGAAAAACCGCGAGGTCCCCGGGGTACGCCAGCCCCGGAGACTCTCGCTCGTGTGTCGTGCTTCTTCCCAGTGACTTCTTCCTCCCAGCAACGGTACGAGTCTACCGTCGTGAAAGTGAGGATATCAAGATGATATCAGCACTTCAAAAGCTCGTTCTAAGCGGTCCTGAGCGTTTCGGGGGTGTCAAAGTACGTGGCAGACGGAGATCGTGTCACAGCGAGCACGACAGCGTGCGTGAGCGGTGTTCTACGATGACACGCCGGGAAACCGACGGTAGGATGCAGTGAGGCGACGTTGCGAGCAGCGGTCGCATGCCGCTTCACCGTCACCGAGCGTAGCAGAAAGTGCTGGACATGGCAGGAAACGCCCACGAGACACGCAGCACGGACCGGGAACCCTGCGAACGAGACATTGAGATCGCCGAGCGTCTCTTCCGAGGCGACCCCTATGCTGAGATCGCGCGGGATACCGGCCTGTCGGTGTCTTCGGTTCGCGCTTACCAGATCGGCCAGCGTCGCCCGTGCATCCGAGAGCACATCGAGCGGCTCAAGCGCGAGATGATGGCCAGGACACAGACGATGCTCGTCCACGCCCAGAAGAAGGCGCTCGTCGTCCTCACCGAGCTACTCGACAGCGAGGACCCGAAGATTCGCGCGCAGGCCGCGCAGGCGCTTCGGAGGGAGCGCGTCTCCTTGACCGGCGCCGACGGAGAGGAGCGACCTCGGATGACCGCGTTGCAGGTCGTCCAACTCATTCAGCAGCACGGCCACCAGGGTGGCAACGGCAACGGGCATCGGCTGCGCATGATCGACGTTGAGCAGGGAGGCCCGAATGGAAACGGCGGCGCCTAGCGACAGCGGGACGCACGCGACGCTCACCCGCGGCCAGTACGAAGCCATCCAAGTCCTCGTCGAGCTACTGCTCGGAAGCGAGGACTCGAAGATTCGGGCGCAGTGTGCTGACACACTTCGGCGGGAGCGGGTCTCGGTGACCGATGCCGACGGCCGGAAGCGCGGGTCCATGACCGCGTTGCATGTGGTTCAGGTAATTCAGAACTACCGAGCAAGACACGGCGACGATCCCCGTTTGACAACGACCGGTGGCCTGCTCGCCATCCTCGACGCCGAAAGGCCGGAGAGCGGGAACGGGGGGAACGGGGACACTCGCGAGCCGTGAGCTGAGCGAGAGGGACGAAAAGAACCGCGGCGTTCAAAGCACCCTGCTGTTCGACCTTCTCAGAGCGTCGCACCGAGTATCACCAGGATGGCAAAGAGCACGGCGACCACACCCAAAGAGATCAGGTCGTCTTTCCAGGTGACGCGCTCGGCGTCTGAAGCAGGCAGTTCCTCGTTCAAGGCCATGCCGCACTGGGGGCAATAGATGGCCTTGGCGGAAATGTTCTCCGCCCCGCACTTCGAATTGGGACATTTCCCATCCATGAAAGCCTAGTGTGCCTTGGCGTGGCAGACCGCGAGCAGCAGGGCAAACGACAGCGGGATCAGGATCATGATCACCGCGTGATACCAAGCAGGATCCTCAGGGTGGTCGGTTCGCTTTCCTGTGCTCAAGGTTGACCCGCACCGGGGGCAGTATGCCGCCTCGCGGGAGATGTTGTCTACGCCACATTCTACGTTAGGGCACGCTCGGGGCATAACGGCCATGATCGTAACCGGCGGCAGTATAAATACAAGCCGGTTACTGACACCAATTCGTGTCAAGTTCTCACAGACTTGAGACTTGACTGCGGACACGCGGAACGTCGATAATACGGGCGTCACCAGCACAGTCCGTTCTGAAACGGACATTCGAGAATCCGCGGTCGTTCGGTCAACATGCCTTCGGGCTGTGTTGGTGACAGCCGGGCGACCGCGGCCTTTTCGGAGACCCAACCCATGAACGAATCACTGAACACCGAAGAGCGGCATCTGGTCCACACGTTCCGTCTCCTCCGGCACGAAGAGCAGAGGGATGTGTTGAAGCTGCTCGTTCAGCACGTTGCGAAGGAAGCTGTAGCGAAAGGGGTTGGCGGTTTGAATCCCGGATGGTCACAACGCCTGGACGGAAATGGACCGGCGTAGACGGAGACTCGGATCGGCAGGGGGCGTGCGTGCGTCCCCTGCCTTTTCCTTGCGTGCGTAGATGGATGAAAAACGATGAGCGATCGGATGCGGGAGCGAATAGAGGCGTTGGTCGGACGGCCGTCTGAAATGGAGCGACAGATATTGTACGGCCGTTGCTCGAAGCTGCGACAGGCCGTCATCGAGGCGTGTGGGACCGACGCCCACCTGCCCGATCCGCCGTCTTTGGAGGAGGACCCGCCGTTACTGAGCAACCAAGTTGCGAATCCGCAGCGACGCAAGCCGATGACGAGAGCGCGGCGTCGGAAGCGCCGTGTGCAGCCGACCGGCGAGCGGCAAGGCGTCGCCGTGCCGATCTTCACCGGCTCTACTGTGCTAAGGCTTCATCTTCGGCGTGACGGCGGGGCCGATAAGTGAGGGACCGCCACCGCTCAATGGCTTGCACTGGGGTCCGGGAAAGTAGTACGATCGGCCGTGTGTCGCCAATGCAGGTGGCGCACGGCATCTCACATTTGAGGAGGAACAGCCATGAAACGAACACTCATCTTGGGAGGGTTGATGCTGTTGTTGTCCGGTTGCGGTAGTGACGTGTTCCCCCCCGTGGCCCCGCGCGAATGCGACGGGCTGAACGAAGAGGCGGTTGTATCGCTCATCCGCCTCGTCGAGTCGTACCGCGACGCTGGCGTGCCAGAATTCGTCTCCATGCACACAACGATCGCAGGACTGGAGCTTGAATTGCCCGGCCTGCTGGAGCGCAGAGAAGAACAGTTGGGACGCCCGCTGACTTCGGACGAAGAACATGAACTCGCAAGTAAGCTTGGCAGTTGCACGACCGCGTTGGTTGATCAAGTGTACGACGCGCGTTAACCGGCGCGAACGTGCGCCGCCTCTTGCTGCAAGGTTGCCCTGCCGCGAAGAACAAGTAGACTGGATGTACCGGGACGGCGAGCGACGGCTCGCCAAGCGGACCGGGTAGCGCTCGCGTGAGCACCTGCACGCGGACGCATCCCGGACCGGCCCGGCAAACAGCAGGTGAGACATGCCGAAGAAGAAGGCCGCCAAGGCGTCCAAGAAGGCCAAGTCGAAGGCACCCAACGAAGCCAAGAAGTCAACACGCCGGTCGAATACGAAAAAGCCCAAGACGTCGAAGAACATCAGGTCGAACACGGAAGTGCCGCAACGTGCGACGGGGCGGAGGCTACGGAGCCGACGTCGCGCCAAGCGCTGGCCGAACCCAGTACGTGAGCTGACGGAAATCCTCGTCGCAAGTGAACGTGTCCGCCGCGCTAGCGATGTCGTCGAACAAGTATGGTGGCTGAATCGGTGGTATGACGCCACGCGCCGCTACCTGTTCCTCCCGGACGTTGTCTGCCGGTACCTGGAGAACAAATACTCGGCGTTGGAGCAGGTGCTCACCGTCCGATTCGAACGTAAGGACGGGAATGGCGAACAATCCCCTGTCAGACCTGCCTGGGCAACAAGGAGAGGACGGGGTGAGCCGCTGATGATGTGCGTTGAAACAGATCGGGGAACGGAGGAACATCCCTTCAAGGAGACAGTAGCGGCGGTGGTGAAAGACAAGAATGGCGAACCTGTAGAAGAGATTGACGAGGATGGCAAAACGACGCCGAAAATGGTACCGGCACTACGGGAAGACGATCCATCGAAGGACTGGGAGCCGGTACTGCCCAATGCCAAGACCATGAAGGCGCTGCAACAGGCGATCGCCGACCCCGAGGTCGATCGGTTGTTCAGAGACGGCATGGAGCGGCGACGGGTTGCCGAGAAACAGGAGCGCGACGAGGAAGAACATCGCGAACGCGAGTATTTCGCCAGTGCACCTCGCTCCGAGACCATCAAGCACGCTGTAGTGGCGGCAGTCCGAGAGCATTCCCCACCGCGCACACAGCGTTACGACTCGATCGAAGACACCAACCTGCGCGGAATCATGAAGGATTTCGCTGCCAAGGACGACCTCCTGCCAGACCGCGGAGCCGATCTTTCCGACATCAAGGACCGCTTGGAAGAATGCTTCCCTGGCATTCCTGAGAACGAGATACTCACCGCCATTGAAGCGGCGATGGAGGATGGACACATCTCGCTCGTCGAAGACGAAGGCGAGCCCAAAGGCAAGAAGTTTTGTCGGCTTCCGGCTGGACACCCTCAGCGTTTTTACGAAGGCGGCGCCGTGTGGTTAGCGGGCGAGCCTAAAGGATCGTGCGCTGCTGCGGAATGGACGACGCCCAAGGGTTACGTGACCATTTCCGAAATCGAGCGACTTCCGGATTTCGAGAAGTCCGGAAAGAATCCCCGTCGGACGACCGTTGACTATTGGATCGAGAAGGATCCGCCAGAGATCATCACGAACCCGCATACACGGGAACGCTGTGTCCCGCACCAATGGGTCAAGGCCCACGTCGAGCAATGGCAGCCCAAGTGACGCTTCGTCATTCGTTTTAGCCCTGAAACGAACCGAAAACGAATTGCAGCAAAGCAATGCGTGTCCTTACGCTGGCCTTTGTTATGGCAGCGCAGACCGCAGAGCTTGTTGATTCGACTGCAATAGCCGAACGCTTCGGCGTCACCGTCCAGACCGTGCGGCGCTGGGTGCGAGACGGCGTGATTCCGTGCATTCGCCCCACCCGGCGTATTGTCCGCTTCCGCCTCGACGACGTTGAGAAGTCCTTTTCGCGGAACGCTGGTTACACCAACGACGATGACGGTGTGCCTGAGTCGTGCGATGCACAATAGGAAAGCAGAGCAATGAGTACAAGAAATCGAAACCCGGCCCCGGTGGACCCGAGGAAGCGGTACAAGCGGGCAGGCCCGGCACCGTTGCCGTCCCCATCGCCGGGGTCCCCCTTCCGCCCCGGAAGCGGCGGTGTCGGGACGCCCACCTTGCCGCCTCCGGCTCCGGCCCAATGGCGCGACAAGCTACAGGCCGCGAAGCCGGTCGGCAGCCCGATGGACCGCTATCGGCAAAAGGCAGCACCGGGCGGAGCGCCAGCAGCGCCCGCCCCGTCTTTGCCACCGCCCCCACGGGTCAGCCCGACCGAGGGGCAGGTGCCTACGGACCTTCCACCGGCGCCGCCGACGATGGACACCCCGTGGAGCGGGCCAGCGAGTCCGGCTCAGCCGGGCACACTACCTCCCGGTCCCGGAGCACCACGCCCGCAAACCGCAAGCCCGGCGTTCTCGGGTGCGTCGCCCGAGGCGACGCCCAAGGTTGCACCAGCGGGCGCCCCCGCGGCGGAACCATATGCGGCGCCGTCGAGCGGGACCACGCAGCAATGGGGCGGTCTGTTCGACCAGTTCGGCGAGATACGCCCTGACTGGTTCACTGAGGGCGGCGAAGTGGACCCCGAGAGCGAGCTTGGCCAAGCGGTTCTTGAGGGCGGTTGGGACGCGGCCAATGCGCTCTTGATGCGGGAGAGCTTCGCCTTCGACAACCCGGCCATTGCCGAGTCGGTGGCGGGCATGGACCCGCTCGACTTCCAGGGACTCCTTGACCAGATGGTCGCCTCGCCGGACTTCACCATCGACGACTACGGTGAGGCGATGGACCGGCTCGGGGAGTTCACGCAGCAATGGGGAGACGCGCCCACGTTCCTCACGCCCGAGGAATGGAACCAAGTCATGTCGATCATTGGCGACACGGCGGTCGAGCAGCTTGAAGGACCCGCCCGCGCCGAGATCAACACCATCATGGGCGAAGCGCGAGTGCGTCACGAGACGCAGCGCATTGCCGATGAGGTCATCGACCCGTTGATCCAGGACTACGAGCAATGGATGGACACGGAGCTATGGTCGGAACAGGACCAGGAGGCGTACGAGCAGCTTCGGCGTTACGCGACCGGCGAGATACAGTTCATCACGGGCGAGTACGTCGATCGACAGGTCCAGGAGGCCGAGCGCCTTATCAACCGCACCTTCGGCTCCCAGGCGAACCTTGCCGGTACGGTTGGCGCCGCCCGCGGTCAGGCCGGAAGTGCGTTCGCGGCGCAGATGGCACATCAGCTACAGGCTCGCTCGCTTGAGGCCAAGATCGGCGCTCAGAACGAGGCGTTGAACTTCCAGGAAGCCACCAACGCCAAGCTCCAGATGGAGTCGATGCGGCTCTTCAATATGACCGGCGACATGAAGCGGGCGAGAACGCTTCAGGCGAACAGGCTGTTGTCCGACCTGAAGCAGCTTCAGGCCGGGATGGAAGCCGGAGCGATCAGCAGCCCGCAGGACTTCACCGACTGGCCGCTGTTGACCGCGGGCTTGGACTCCATGATCCAGTCGATGGAGCAATGGGAGGCCGAGAACCCGAGCGACGCGGCGGGCTGGGTCGATCAGATCGTTGACAGCTTTTTGATGGCACTGTCCGGCGTTCTGCCTCAGCAGTTCGCGAGATCGTTTCAGGGGGTCTTCTTGCGATGACCAACAAAACTTTCAGAACTTTCCCGAAGGATCGGCGGCTGTCCCGGGCCGAATGGCAAGCCTTCATCGGAATTCCCGGGAACGCGGAGTTGACTTCACGATCGCAACAGCGGCTGGACGCGGCGTATGGGCGCTACGTGAACGCCTACAACGGATATCGGATCAGCCTCAACAGGAGGGGGTTAGGGACATTGGATGACACCGCGCCGTCGAACGGCGCGGAGATGTAAGCGCGGCCCGCCCCGGTACGTGGGCCGGGGACGGGCCCAATACTTTCTGATCGAGGAGACCAGCTAGAATGACCTTACAACCCCATCCCACGCAAATCAACCCAGAAAACCTCAACCGGTTCGATCGCGCCGTCGTCCGCGTACAACGCCAGCTTGAGCGAGCGCGCGGGCGAAAACGACGCGACCGGCTATCGGCGAAGCTTTCTTCGTTGGAGGAGCAGCGCAAAAACGTCATCACGCTGATGGAACGGTGGCAGGCGGCATGATGAATCGACGCCTCAACGACATCACGCACCTTCGGCTCTTACGATCTCACTCGCTCGACGATGACGTGATCACGGTCCTTGAAGCACTCGGCCGGGCGATAGCGGCGGGCAGCCCGGTCAAGGCAGCCTTCTTTGCCAAGTCCGCCGCGCGGATGGTCCAGAGGCAGGGGGTGCTCTCGTGACCGACCACGCCGGCAAACTGGTTCGGCGAGAGGCAGGTTCAAAGGCCCCCTATTCGGTGGTCGTTGCGCCGGAAATTGCAGCGCCCAACGCCGACGATTTATGTAAGTCGCTGGTTCGCGGTCATTTACGCGACGACGTTCGAGTCATCGTCGGACACGAGCGGGAAAAACCGATCGCCCTTCACGATCGTTGTCGCAATGTCGCCGGCGTCAAGCACTCAGCCATCAGAGGCGACAAAGGAGGGGCATAGCATGAACGCTGGCGGTTCTCTGCGGCATGTTGAGGGGCGATCACGGCCACGCACGCGCGCCGACGTCGGCCCATGCTCGACGGATCAACCTTGGCCGGTCGTCGGGAGTTTTTGCCGGCAATGGCGGGAGGCCTCCGACTGGTTTTTGGCGTGCGGTTTCATAGATCCGGCCGCCCTGTCGCGTGCCTGCGACCGCTTCGAGCTTTCGGACCGCTTTATGCCTACCGCCGGTCGAGGAGTCCTTCTCCGGTACCTCGACGCGGCCGGTCAACTCGGCGTCGAGATCGACGAGCGAACCTTGACGTGGGCACTCCGACGCGAGGGTGTCGGCGGCACCGAAGATGATGTTCGGCTCGTTGTCCACGCTCACGGTTCATCGGCCAGCATCGACCGAGCGGCCCGCTTCGTTCGCGAGTACGGCGACCGCGCTGATCTGTTCCATGAACTTCCAAGCCTGCTGCTAACGGATCAGCGCCCGGTGGCGGACTTGCTCTCGTGGCTCAGCCAGGAGGTACGCACCAATGTTGGGTGATCCAAACACAGCGCGGCGCATGGCACAGAAGCGGAAGGAAGCCGACGAGGCCCTTAAGGCTGCCGGGTTGGTCGAGTTTGAAGCCCTGCTCTTTGAGGGCGATCGGCCGGGTGGGCGACGGCGGGTAAGGCTGATCGTTGACGGCGAGGAACGCACCACGGATCGTGTTGCCCTTGATGCCACCCGAAGCAAGGCCGAGGTTGCCCACCGATGGTCGCAAGTCTACGGCATCGACCAGACACGAGCCATTCAGGCGCTGAATGCTCTCGCCGTCGAGGACGCCAAAGAGATCGCCGAATGTCGCCGGCAGGTCCACGCGCAGGGACCGCCGCCGCGAATGTCGGACATTGCGGGCCGGTTCGTGGCATCGCTTCAGCCCGAATGGCATCGTGCCGGAAAAACGCTTTATCTTGAGGCGATCGGCCGCGAAGTGAAGGTGCCGGAACTTTGGACGCTCGCCGACGATGGCGTCTTCGACTCGATGACCCTCAGTCGTGAGGCGCTGGAGTTGTCCCGCGAGGGTATTCCGCCACCGCGCCAGCACATCATGTCATCGATCAAGGACGCGATCCGCGTGGCTGCGACGAAGGAGATCGCCAAGTTGCCGGAGCATGACGACGTGGAGATCGACCAGACGACCGACCCGGATCGCCTCATGTCGCGGATCGCCGGCATGTTGCTCCGGCCACGGTCCTTCGTCGGGGAAACCGGAGAACGGATGACCGGATCGTACCTGGACTGGGCGCTCGGCCTCGCAACGGACGCGAACTGGCACCGATGTTTTGGTCATCCTGTTTTCGGCCGTCGCGAGACTCCAGGCGCGAAGCCGGAGATCGCTGTCTCAGGTGAGCATCTAACGGAGGAGCTCCGGGCTGAGAGCAAACGTCGGCTGCTGGCCGACCTCCGGTCCTGCAAGCTGGCGGACACCGATGCGCGAGTCAGGTGTGACGGAACACAATGGCGTTCCTGTCTCATCAATTCTCACGTTTTGGACTCGATTTGCGAGACAGAAAGCGATTCTGAAGCGTCACAGGCGTCACAGCAAACGCCCTTAACGCATCAGAAAACGCAGAAAAACGGGGGTGTGACGTGAGACGCGAAACGTATGTACGAACTGGACTACACGGCGCGCAATTCAATTCGCTACATACGCGCGCGTGCGCGTCACAGGTCACGAATTGGCCTGCCCTGGCCGGCCGCCTGGGGGTGCCGGAATTCTACGAACACCAGCGGGCCAGTATCGCCGCCGCCGTCGATGGCCGGGACGTGCTGATCGTCGCGCCCACCGGATCCGGGAAGTCCGAGGTTTTCTTCGGCGCCGGCATCGTCCGTGAGGGGCTGACGCTGATCGTCTCTCCGCTCCGGTCGCTCATCGCCGACCAGTACCGCCGACTGACCGAACTCGACCTGCCGGTGCGGATTTGGAACTCAGATGTCCGCGAGAAGTACAAGACCGAGACCCTGCGCCTCCTGCGGACCGGGTTCCGGGGGTTCGTCATCACGACGCCGGAAGGTCTGAAGACGGATCGGTTCGCGCGGGAGCTTGTCGGCCGCGTTGACTTGGCCGTCATTGACGAGGCCCATTGTGTTCTCAGAGACCGCGGTTTCCGAGTCCCGTACGCCTGGCTCGGCGGCAAGTTGGCGTCGTTGCGACCGGCCGTGAGGATGGCGTGTACCGCCACGCTCGCAGAGGGCGACCACGGCCGCCTCAACAAAGCCCTTCAAATGCGGGAACCGCTCCGTATCGTGCTCCCGTGTGCTCGGGCCGGCTTGAGAATTCGCGTGGTCGAACGCGGGCCGCGCACGCTGGCGGGAATTCTCGAGCGCCACGCTGGTGAGCCCGGCATCGTGTTCTGTGCCACGGTCCGCACGGCGAGCACCTTACACGCCAAGTTGCACGCTCAAGGCCGTCGTGATGTGCTGCTCTATCACGGGCGACTCAAAGCCTCTGAGAAGAAAGAAGCACAAGATGCCTTCATGCAAGACAGTCGGGTAGTCGTTGCCACCGACGCCTTCCTGCTTGGCATCGACAAGTCCAACATCCGGGTCGTGGTCCACTACGACCCCCCGAAGAGCATTGAGGACTGGGTGCAGGGGTTCGGGCGCGCCGGTCGCGACGGCAAGCCAGCCGACGTGTACGGGTGTTTCCGGGGAAGCAACGAGGGCAAGTCCAGCCGCCAGTTTCTCATCAATGCCACGTTTCCGCCGGTGGTCGACCTGCAGGCGGTCTGGGAATACATCCTGAAGGCGCCATTCCGTGACGAGACCCAAGCCGAGATCGCCCGCAAGGCGATCGGACCAAGGGCGGAATACTCGGCCGGCGCCATCATGACCACGTTGCAGCGGCATCGGTTGGTCGAGGCAAAACCACACCCGGATGACGGACGCCGGAAGCTGTACGCTGCGCGCGGGGACTTCGAACGGGTCAGTTGGGAAACGTACACCGGGGAGTATCAGGAAACCTGTCGCAGATTCGAGCGGCTCTGCGAGTTGGCCAGCCTTGCAGACGCGGAGATTCCGGCCGAGATCGATCGGTACTTCGGCGCCGTTGACGAGGCCTGCGAACTCGAAGGTGTAGCATGATGAACGGAGAGGACCGAACAACAATGACCGTAGGCAACAACGGACAACTACTGTTGACAGGACGCCAGGCGTCAAAGGCGTTGGCGATCAGCCCGTCGACGTTGTGGAAACTGACCAAACGCGGCGAGGTGCGATGCGTGCGTCTGGGGCGTGCCGTCCGCTACGATCCGCGAGACCTGAAGGCGTTCATTGACCGAGTCAGGACGAGCGGCGCCGAGGGATGCCAGAACGAGAACGAACCGCCACCACCAACGACCCGGACTTGACAGGATATCGAACGTGTGATATCTTATAGACGATGAGCACTTCGATCGAGAACCAGTTACGGAAAACAGCACGCGAGAGCGGGCGTTCCATCAAGAACATGGCCGACGGAGCGAAGATTCCGTACGCGGCGCTGCACCGATTCATCACGAACGACGAAGGCGGCATTACCCTCCGAACGGCAGCGAAACTGGCGGCGCTCCTGGGCCTGGAGCTGCGGCGGGCGCGGAAATCGAAGGGACGGTGATCTATGGCATCTGTCTGCAAACGACCCGGTGGACGGCGAAACATCCAATTCACGGCCGCGGACGGCAGCCGAAAGACCCTCCGGCTCGGTAAGGTGTCGCAGAAGGCCGCAGAGGGCGTCCGGACCCGTGTCGAGGATCTGGTCGGCGCGAGCATCACCGGGTACGGCGTCAGTCCTGAAACCTCGCATTGGTTGGCCGGACTCGACGCCAGGATGACCGACAAGCTGGCCGGTGTCGGGCTGATCCCGAAGCGCGAGGCGGCGACACTTGGCAAGTTCCTGGACGGCTATCTGGACCGCCGGGCGGATGTGAAGCCGAACACGCAGACCATCTACGGGCACACGAAGCGAAACCTCATCACGTTCTTCGGGCCGAACCGGCCGCTCCGCACCATCACCGTCGGCGATGCGAAGGACTGGCGGGTTTGGCTCGGTACCCACGAGAAGCTGGCCGCCAACACCGTGGCGCGCAGGACCGGGCTGGCGAAGCAATTCTTCGCCGACGCTCTGGATCGGAAGCTGATCATGAGCAACCCTTTCGCGAAGCTGCCCTCCCGAGTCCGGGGCACCCGCGATCGGCATCGGTTCATCACCAGGGCGGACACTGGCAAGGTGTTGGGCGCGTGTCCCAACAACACGTGGCGCCTCATCGTCGCCTTGAGCCGGTTCGGAGGGCTGCGATGCCCGTCCGAGACCTTGGCGCTCCGCTGGGAGGACGTGAACTGGGATCAGAAGCGGTTTCTCGTGCGTTCGTGCAAGACCGAGCACCACGAGGGTCACGAGTCTCGGTGGGTGCCGATATTCCCCGAGATCGAGCCATATCTGCTCCAAGCCTTCGAGGAGGCTGCTGACGGTGCGGTGTACGTGGTGGACCGAGCCGAGGCCTCACCGAAAGCCGCGGGCGACGATCGCAGCAGCGCGGTGAATCTCCGCCGGCGGCTTGGGCTGATCATCAAGGCGGCTGGCGTCGAGGCGTGGCCGAAGCTGTTCCACAACCTGCGGAGCACGCGGCAGACGGAACTTGAGGAGCACTTCCCGTCCCATGTCGTGTGCGGGTGGCTCGGCAACTCCGTGGCGGTGGCGCGGGACTCGTACCTCCAGACGACCGAGGAGCACTTCGCACGAGCCGTCCAGGCGGATGGCGATACGCAGGCTCAGGAGGGTGAAAAGGCGCTGCAAAAACCGACGCAGTACCCTGCCTTTTCGAGTCATACCGAGTCACACGGAGTCACCGGCCAAACCGGCGACTCCGCGTTCTCAGGCTCTAAACGGGACAATACGACTCAGGACGACTCGGAAAATCCACTGCCACTTAGTAAAGTGGGCCCACCAGGACTCGAACCTGGGACCTCGTCGTTATCAGCGACGCGCTCTGGCCAACTGAGCTATGAGCCCTCACTTGCCCCTGGTGACCCGGCGGCCTGCGGTCGCGGGACGACCATCCAATGTAATCTAGCCCTCGGGTGAAGCATGTCAATGGTAAGGTCGTTCCGCTTGATCTTGCCGCGTCGTCGCCTCGCTCGTTCAACTGACGAGGAGCCTGAGCGTTGGGCCGAGCGCCTGCGGCAAGGACCGGTTCAAGAGAGGCATTGCGTGCAACTCGCCAGGCGAGTGCCCCGCCGTGCGAACCGCGCGAGCGCGCTGCCGGGTGCGTTGACCTCGATCTCTCGGATGCGGTGACCTCAAACAGGTCGTAGACCGGCTGATTGCGGACAGTCTGCCGACACGCTCGGATCCAGCACGCTGTTGTCGGGATGGCGTCGGCCTTTCGCGACGGGGTGAGGGCAGTCACATGCACGGTTCGCAGGAGAGCGACGCCTGCGAATTGGCGCTAGGGTAAATCTCCTATTTTATCCTGCTTGCCAGGCCGAAAGATGGCGCCAGCTTGAGTCGCTCAATGACAGCATGGCTGGATCTGCAAGCATTCTCGTCCTGGAAGCTATTATTTTAGAATACCTTACGACCGCAACGGGGTTTAGAGCAGCCCCCCCCTCTCAGGCTGCTGAAAACGCCCATAATGCGGAAACAGATCATCCTGCGCAGATAACTTTTTTTTGATATTTACCGTAAATTACCTTGCCGTCCTAATCCGCCCTCGCTATTTTAAGCGCCTCATTTGACTCACCGTCACGGATGACAAAATCGGAGGAGCGCGACAGATGAATCTAAGAGAGCAGTCCGTCGAGAAGCTTTGGAAGGTTTACCTGAGGACCCGGGAGTTGAAGCTTCGTAACGAACTGGTCGTCAGGTACAGCCACCTGGTCCACACGCACGCGGCAAGGTTGTCACGTAAATTACCGGCACAAGTCTCTTACGACGAAATTTGCAGCGCGGCGTTCGACGGGCTGATCGAAGCGGTTGAAGCCTACAACCCCAAGCACAAGGCCAAGTTCGAAACCTTTTGCCAGCAACGAATCTCCGGCGCCGTAATGGACTGGCTCCGCGGGCTCGATCCGCAAAGCCGCACGGTCCGCACCTTTGAGAAACGGCGCCTGGCCGTGCGCGAACGGCTTGACGCCGAGAACGGGCACCCGCCCACCCATGAGGAGATCGCCGATCGGATGGGCGTGTCGCTTGCCCGGTACGACCATCTCTGCCGCCTGTCGCAGCTTGGCAAGGAGGTCCACTTCAGCGCCATGGAACCGCAGGACGACCACAACGGCCGCGGGCCGTCGCGAAGCTGGGACATCGGGGACAAACGATCGGGCGATCCGTCGGAGGCGGTCTCTCGTGAATTGCTGACCGAGTACATCACGCGGGGGCTGTCGCGCGAAGAGCGGCTGGTGCTGGTTCTGTACTACTACGAGGAACTGACCATGGCCGAGATCGGCATGGTGTTGAAGCTGTCGGAGTCGCGGGTGAGTCAGATTCACAAGGATATTTTGCAGAGGCTCCGGCAGCGATTTGGTCCGAGCCTGTGCGAGGAACTGGTCGCATGACCAACAAGCCTCCCGTAGGATGCTTCGCGGTGGAGTCGCGGGAAGAGCATCCGGACTGATCGGCAAGAGCGGCGTTTCTTGAGGCGGGACGCCGCGGCCACCGGTCAATCGCTCTGCCAAGGGCGGTCACGGAGGACGGCCGGCGAGCGAGATTGATAGCAGCCTGACACTTACGTACCATCGCTCGCGATGGAGCGTAATGTCAGGCTGCTTGTTTGTTATGACGGCACGGACTTCCGGGGCTGGCAGACGCAGCCGGGTCTTCGAACCGTCCAGGGGACGCTGGAAGAGCCGTTGCGGCGCGTGTTGCGGCACCCGTTCAAGCTGGTGGCCAGCGGCCGTACCGACGCCGGGGTGCACGCTGTCGGGCAGGTGGCCAACGTCGTGACCGCTTGCGAGATCCCGGATGACCGGCTTCGCCAGGCCATCGGCGCCAGGCTGCCGCCGGACGTTGGCGTGCGGGCGGTGGACACCGTCGCGATGCGGTTTCATGCGACGCGCAGCGCCGTCTCCAAGCTGTACCGGTATCGGATTCACAACGTTTCCGAGCGGCCTGTCGCGGCGTTCACGCAGCGGTACACGCATCACTTCTGGGTGCCGCTTGACGTCGAGGCGATGCGCGAGGCGGCAAGACACTTCGTGGGCACCATGGACTTTACTTCGATGACGCCGGCGTCCTGCGAACGCGAGACCATGGTCCGGACGGTCTTTCGGTGCGACGTGGTGCGGCATCTGCATGAGATCCATGTGGACGTGGAGGGCTCGGGTTTTCTCTACAACCAGGTGCGCAACATGGTGGGGACGCTCATTGAGGTCGGGCGCGGGCACTGGGCGCCGGAGCGGGTGCCCGCGATTCTGGAGGCCCGCGATCGTTCACAGGCCGGTCCGACCGCGCCGGCTTTGGGGCTTTGTCTCCAATGGGTCCGCTACCCGGCGGAGTTGTTGCGGCCCGAGGGCGGGGACGACGCGGCGTTTGTGTCGGGCGCGGGTGATGCTCACCGTGACGACGAGTCGGGTACGTCTGAGTCATGAAGATCTGTCACATCATCACGCGCCTGATCGTGGGCGGGGCACAGGAGAACACGGTACTTTCCTGCGCGGGATTGGCGGCCGCGGGGCATGAGGTGACGCTGGTGGCGGGGCCTGAAACCGGGCCGGAAGGATCACTCTGGGACGTTGCTGCGGAATCCGGGGCGGAGCTGGTCCGATTGGATTCGCTTCGGCGCAGCCCGAGTCCGCGTCTGGACCTTCGTTGTCTCAAGGAGTTGACGGTACTCCTGCGGGACGGCGATTTCGACGTTTTGCACACGCACAGCAGCAAGGCGGGCATCCTCGGCCGACGGGCCGGGAGGCGAGCCGGGGTTCCGGTCGTCGTGCACACGATTCACGGTATGAGTTTCAACCGCACGCAGCCATTTCCGGTGCGTTGGTTCTATCGCCGGCTCGAGCGGTGGGCGGCGCGCTACACGGACGTTTTCGTCAGCGTCGCCGACGCGATGACCGACCAGGCCGTCGCGGCGAAGCTGGCGCCGCGCGATCGCTTTACCACGATTTACTCGGGGATTCGGACGGATCGGTACGAGCCGAGCGAGGCGGCGCGGTTCAGGGCGCGGGAGCGGTTCGGGGTCGAGCCGCATCACATCGTGGCCGGCACGGTGGCGCGATTGTTCCGCAACAAGGGATACGAAGAGTTGATCGCGGCGATGCCGCAGATCGCGGCGCGGGCGCCGCTGGTGCGGTTCGTGTGGGTCGGCGACGGGGCCCAGCGGGACGAATACCTGGCACGGGTCGCGGCGGCGGGCTTGCGCGACCGGGTTCATCTGACGGGCCTGGTGGAGCCGGACGAGGTTCCCGGGCTGATCGCCGGTTTCGACCTGCTGGTTCACGCATCGCGCTGGGAGGGTTTGCCCAGGGCGCTGGTGCAGGGACTGTTGATGGAGGTGCCGGGAGTCAGCTTCGACAACGACGGCGCACCCGAGGTCATCATCAACAATGAAACCGGGCTGCTGGTTCCCTTCGGCGACGTGTCCGCCCTGGCCGACGCGGTGGTGCACCTGGCCGAGTCTCCCACGCTCCGCCGCAACCTGGGGCTGGCCGGCCGTACCCGCTGCCTGGATCGTTTCAGCGCCGAGCGGATGGTGAAGGACCTCGAGCGGCTCTATCAGCGATTGCTGGGCGATTACAGTAGATAGAATGCCCTTCGATGCAAGATCGGCGGCGGCAGGCGGTGAAACATACGAGAGGCTGTAGAGGATTGAATCGGCCAGTTGACTCCCGTACGATTCCCGGCGAGTCAACGATCTGGCAGCCGAGTATCTGATGGCGCGACGCAAGGACGACAATCAACGGGAGCTATTCTCCGGCAATCCATCAGCGCCGAAAGTTCCGGCACGCCACAAGCGCGTCCTGATCCTGCCGCATCTCCTCGCGACCGCCGCGGAGAAGATCACGCACGTCTATGGTGAGCAGATCGAAAATGCTCTGCGCGTCCTCGCTAAGTGGGCTGACTTCGAGAGAGACAGCAGGCTTGCAAAGAAGGAGACGTCGCTCAACGCCGATTTTCTGCACGACGTTTTCGGTGGGGCCTTGGGGTACACGCTCTTTTCAGACGCGGAGCCAACCTACCAGCTCGAACGTGAGTTTTCTGTGCCGGGTGTTGGTACCGCCGACGGAGCGCTTGGAGAGTTTGCTGTCGGACGTCCGGGGAGGCCGGTGGCGCTCATAGAACTCAAGTCCGCCGATTGCAATCTCGATCTCGACAAGTTCAACGGTCGCACACCCGTGCAGCAATGCTGGGACTACCTCAACGCGCTACCCGACTGCGAGTGGGGCATCGTCAGCAATTTCGTCACGACCCGTCTATACCACCGCGACGCAGGTTCGCGCGCCTATCAGGAGTTCGCGCTTCAGGACCTGCGGACTCCAGAGCGCGTCGCGCAGTTTTATGTCCTTCTTGGGCGAGGTTCGCTGCTGAGCACGAAGTTGGACCCGACCCCCCGTGCGGTACGGCTGCTCAATCTTACGGGGCACCGTCAGCGCGAGGTCGGCGACGAGCTATACGCTGCATACAGCCGCCATCGTCTCGAATTGATCAGACACCTGCACACCGAACATGAGGTCTCGGTGGACCGCGCCATCAGCATCGCGCAGAAACTCCTCGATCGCATCATCTTTGTTGCCTTCTGCGAAGACCGTGCGCTCCTGCCTGATCGAATCATCGAGCGGACCTATAGCGAGATTCCGCCGCTTGCCCGCGTCACGAACCCGCGCTGGCAGAACTTCCTCGATCTGTTTCGCGCCATCAATCAGGGGCACCGCAAGCTCTACGTTGAAACCGGCTACGATGGAGGGCTGTTTCGCCACGATCCCGACGTCGATGACCTGCA
The DNA here is from genome assembly GCA_964574815.1 of uncultured Phycisphaeraceae bacterium. Lineage (GTDB taxonomy): Bacteria > Planctomycetota > Phycisphaerae > UBA1845 > UBA1845 > CAZNPL01. The sequence goes on along the minus strand of CAZNPL010000016.1, from coordinate 14,766 downwards.
ACTGGATGACTCTTGGACGGGGTTTTTCAAGAGCATCGGAGGCTACGACTTCCGCGACGAGGTAAATGTCGATGTGCTCGGGCACATCTTCGAGAAGTCTGTCACCGAGTTGGAGAAGCTGCGATCTGGTGGGTTCTTCACGGATGGAAACGGGGCGCCCCCCTCGCGGATGCCGAAATCCGCGCAGCGCAAGCGATTCGGAATCTACTACACGCCGGTCGAGTTCACGACGTTCCTTGTTGACAACACTCTGGGAGATATCGTGGGGGAGCGTTTCGCTAGGTGCGCCCGTGAGACCAGCGTCGACCCGCAAGCGAGTCCTGCAGAACCCCCTGACAAGGCGCGGATTTACTGGAACCGTTGCCTGGACGTTCTGCGCAACCTCAGGATCTGCGATCCGGCGTGCGGGAGCGGGGCTTTCCTGATCCGCGCTTACGACTTCCTTGAAGAGCAATATCTCGAGGTCCTGCACCACCTGGTGCTCGTTGAGGACCCTGAGGCTCGCAGTTTGGCCGATCAGATTCCGGATCTCATTCTCGCCGAAAACCTGTACGGCGTTGACGTGTCGGTTGAAGCCGTGGAAATCAGCCAACTCGCCTTGTGGATTCGATCGGCACGTCGAGGACGCACTCTGGCCGACCTGTCGCAGAACATCGTCTGCGGAAACAGCCTCGTCGATGACGCGGCGGTCCATCCTCGCGCGATGAATTGGCGGGAGAGATTCCCCGGGGTCTTCGACCGCCCGGAAGCGGGCTTCGACTGTGTCATCGGCAATCCGCCATGGGAACGCCTCAAGCTTCAGGAACGGGAGTTCTTTTCGTTCTCGGCGCCGGAGATTGCGGAGGCCGTCAATGCGGCCGATCGCCGAAAGCGCATCGCCGGACTCGAAAGCGAGAATCCAGCTCTTTACAATCGCTATCGCGAGGCGAAACGGCAGGCGGAGTGTACCCTCGATCACGCGCGGACTTCAGGTCGTTTCCCGTTGACTGGAAAGGGTGACATCAATACGTACGCCCTCTTCGCAGAACTCGCACGCGATATCGTGGGGCGTCACGGGCGGGTCGGAGTGCTCGTCCCCTCCGGCATCGCAAGCGATAGGACGACCAGCAGATTCTTCAATACGCTGATAAATGACGGTTCGCTCTTAAGGCTTTATGACTTCGAAAATCGCAAGAAGATCTTTCCTGACGTTGACGGGCGCTTCAAATTCACAACGCTTGTTTTTGCTGGAGAGGAGGCGAGCACTTCTACGGCCGATTTCGTCTTTTTTGCTCACTCAATGGACGACCTCGAGGAAAAAGACCGCCACATCGAGCTCTCTGCCGAGGATTTCGCACTCCTTAACCCGAACACGCGAACGTGTCCGGTGTTCCGATCCCGCCGCGATGCCGACATTACCAAAGCGATCTACAGTCGCGTGCCCGTCCTGATCGACCGGACAAGAACCGAGGGGGGCAACCCTTGGGGCGTCAGGTTCCTGCGCATGTTCGACCAGACCAACGACGCCGAGTTCTTCCACACGCCGGATCAGCTTGCCGAGCAGGGGTTCAAGCTTGAGGGCAACCGCTGGGTGAAGCGAAAGAAGGTGTTCCTGCCGCTGTACGAGGCCAAGATGATTCAGGCCTACGACCACCGGGCCGCCGGGGTCCTGATCGAGAAGGGGAACTGGGTCCGACAGGGGCAAACGCAGGCCACCTCACTCGTTTCCCACCAGAACCCGGAGTTCGCCGTTCAGCCCAGGTGGTGGGTAGATTCGGCCGTGGTAGCCGAAATGCTGAAGGAGGCAGTTGCTCCAGCGTACCTCGCGTACAAGGACGTCACAAGCCCGACGAACGAGCGCACGATGATCGCTGCTTTCATTCCGCACGTGGGCGTCGTGAATTCCGCACCACTTCTGCTGTGTGACGTTAGTATTGGTGTACGTCTTCAGGCCTGTCTACTCGCTAACCTCAACAGCATTGTACTGGACTTCGCGGCGCGTCAGAAGGTTGGCAACGTCCACCTGAATTACTTCGTAGTCGAGCAGTTGCCCGTTTTCGGCCCGGATAAGTACCCACGACGTTGCCCGTGGAATCAGCGTCAGACCCTTCAGAAGTGGATCTCTGATCGGGTCTTGAAGCTCACGTGTACGGCGAACGACATGAGACCCCTCGCCGAGGCGGCAGGTTTCAAGAAAGGTGTTCAGAAGTGGCGGAACGATGAGCGCGCTCAACTGCGCGCAGAATTGGACGCCGCGTACTCTATACTCTACGGGCTGTCGCGCAATGAGGTTGAGTACGTGCTGTCCACGTTTACGGGGACGGCGCGGCGCGACGAAGCCGAGACAGGCAGCTATCGCACCGCCGAGCTGATTTTGGAGGCATTTGACGCGCTTTCTGACGCGTGTTGAATATTGGTTCTGGTAAGCGTGGGTTGAGGGGACGAGCGGCTGACGGTTACAGCGTAGAGCCATCAGCCATCGGCTTTGCGTTGCGGTTCGCTGTATCGGGACCAAGCGCGGCTGCGCCGGAGCATGTCGCTGGGTTGTCGAATTAATTCCCCCACCCCTTGTTTCGCAAGGGATGGGGCACCTGACAAATCGTTCGCCACCTCCTGCTTCGCAGGAGATGGGGCACCCTTCGTAGCGGAGGGGGCGGGTTGGTTCAAGTTTTTGTGCCGGCGATGAGGTGGTCGGGGGAGGTGCTGATGTCGTAGGGCTCGCGGCCGAAGCTACCCCATTCGTGGTCGATGCGCAGGCCTGCGGCGTTGAGCCATTCGCGCAGCTCGTAGACGTTGTGGGGGTAGAGCCGGCCCTTCTTTGGCGGTTTGGCTTCGGACGGCGTTTCGCTGATCGAAACGCCGTCGATGCGGGATGTGCCGACGCCGATGACGACGCCCGGACCGATGGACGTCGGCGGTTGGGCGGGTGGTGGCTGCGATGCCGGCGGTTCGGACTTACTTGCGGGCGATGGGATCGGTGCTGCCGATGGCGGAAAGGCCGTGGGTCCGACAACGCCGATCATGCCGCCGAAGCCCGGCAGCATCGGAGTAAAGTTCAGGCAGTCGAGGAAGAACCGGCCTCCCGGACGCAGGCAGCGGGCGAAATGCCGGATCGCATCGATCACCAGTTCGCGCGTTCCGGCCGCGGCCAGGGAGTTACCCAGGCAGTACAGCCCGTCGAAACCGCCGCCGACTTTGTCGTACATTTCGGCGTAGGAGGCGAGCTCGAAGCGAACCGGCAACGACGCCTCGGCGGCCTCCTTCCGCGCCACGGCCAGCATCTCCTCGTCGGGATCCGTTCCGACCACTTTGTAGCCGCGTGCGGCCAGTGCACAGGCATGGTGGCCCGGTCCGCACCCGGCATCGAGCAGACCTCCATCCTCGGGCGGACCCAGCACGTCGATCAGCACCGGCAGGTCGCGAGCCAGCCGGGCGTCCCATTGGACGATGTTTTCATAGAATTCGGCCGCCGATGGCGGACGCGGCCGGCCTGCGGGTTTGTTTGGGTCTTCGGTCATGGGATCTTTGTATCCGGTCGCCGTCTCGCTGCAAGCCATCGAAATAATCCGGCGGCGACGCTTTGCTCTGCCGCCGGCTACTGGCTGGCAGGCTTTCAGCCTGCTACCTCCCGCCTTCGCGCTGCACCCAGCTAAAGTGGTAGTCCTTGTCCTCAATTGTGTCGGCGAACTTTGTCATGCGGAGGGGCTTGAAGGTATCGCACATGACGGCCAGCTCGCGGGTTTTCTTCGTGCCGACGCTCTTGGCGTAGGTGCCGGGGTGGGGGCCGTGGGGGACGCCGGCCGGATGGAGGCTGATCGACTGCGGCTCGATCCCGCGGCGCGAGGTGAAGTCGCCCGCGACGTAGTAGAGGATTTCGTCGCAGTCGGGGGAGGCGTGGCCGTAGGGGCAGGGGATGGCCTTCTCGTGATAGTCGACCAGGCGCGGCACAAAGCTGCAGATGACGAATCCCCTGCCGGCGAACGTGGTATGAATCGTCGGCGGCAGGTGGATCAGGCCGGTCTTGGGCTGATAGTCGTGGATGCTGAACGCGACCGGGTAGAGGAAGCCGTCCCAGCCCTTCAGGTCGTAGGGGAAGTGCTCGTAGACGTGGACCGTGAGGCGGTTCTCGCGTTTGGTCACCAGCGGGAACGGCGGCTTGCCGTGTTTGGACTCGTCGTAGCTCAGCAGCGCCTCGGGCAGGCGGAAGTCGCGATGCGTGTATGGGGCGTACATGGTGATCTGCCCGGCGCGGTTGCGCCACTGCTTGGGCACGTCGATGTAGGAGGCACTTTCGAACACCAGGAACGTGCCCCCGCCGCCCTCGGCGTGCAGGCGGTAGGGCGTGGCCTTGGGGATGAGGACGTAGTCGTGCTTTCTGAACGGCAGCGTGCCGTAGATGGATTCGAGCACGCCCCCGGTGTCGAAGGCGAACCAGCACTCGTCGCCGTCGCTGTTGCAGAAGAAATCGCGCGCCGCCTGCTTGGGCTTGCAGATGCCGACCTGAAGGTCCGGGTTGGCCAGCACGGTGCGTCGGGCGGTAAGGAAGTCGCCGTCGGTGCGGATGTCCTGCGTCCGCAGGTGGCGCCGGTGCAGGGGCTGCTCCTCGACGAGTTCGAGGGGGCAGAAGCCCGGCACGGTCATCGTCTCGACGCGCGTCTCGTCCGTCGGCGGGATGCGGAAATAGAGGATGCTGAACGGCCCCTCGAACCCCTCGCGCGTCATGCACTGTTCCATGAGCAAGTGATCGCCCTCGTAGAACGTCGTGTGCGGCTTGGGCGGGACCTCGCCGAGCTGATATCGATGGATCATGGTGATTCCGTCCTTTCGTTGGCGGGCGGCCGCCATGCGTCAGAGGTTGCCGCGCAGCTCCTGCTCCCGTTCGATCGAGATGAACAGGGCCTTGAAGTTGCCGATGCCGAACCCGCGCGACCCGTGCCGCTCGATCACCTCGAAAAAGAGCGTCGGGCGGTCCTGCACCGGAGCTGTGAAGACCTGGAGCAGGTAGCCGTCCTCGTCTTTGTCCACCAGGATGCCCAGCTCGCGCATCTTCTCCCAGTCCTCGTCGAGGTCGCCGACGCGCTCACGTATGTAGTCGTAATAGGTGTCGGGGACCCGGAGGAAGTCGATGTCGCGCCGGCGCAGCTCAGCCACCGTTTCATAGATGTCTGCGGTGTTCATGGCGATGTGCTGCACGCCGGGACCGCGGTAGTAGTCCAGGTACTCTTCGATCTGGCTCTTCTTCTTGCCCTCGGCCGGCTCATTAATGGGAAATTTGCACTTGCCGGTTCCGGTCTCCATGACCTTGCTCATCAGGGCGCTGTACTCGGTCGAGATGTCCTTGTCGGTAAAGTGTAAAAGGTTGCGGAACCCGAGCACGTCTTCGAACCAACTGGCCCAGTGGTTCATCTCGCCGAGATGCACGTTGGTAACAACGTGGTCGATGGCGGCCAGTCCGACGGGGGGCGAGCCGTGCGCCGCGATCGGCTTGAAACCGGGGGCGAACGCGCCCCGGTAGTCGTCACGTTGCACGAACCGGAATACGGTGTCGCCGGCGTAGCGAATTTCACCCGTGACGACCGCACCGTCTTGATCCTCGGTGGCGGTGGCCGGCTTCAGGATGGTGGCCCCGCGCCCCTTGGTGGCCCGCAGGGCGTCTTCGACGTCGGCGACAGTCAGGGCGATGGCTTTCACTCCGTCTCCGTGCAGCGCGCAGTGGCGCGTCACCTCATGGTCGGGAGTGTATGCCGAGGTGAGCACGAAGCGGATGTTGCCCTGCTGCAGGACGTAGCTGGCCACGTCGCGCGAGCCGGTCTCCAGGCCGCGTTTTGCGATCGGCGTGAACCCGAAAGTCTTGTCGTAAAAGTGCGCCGCCTGCTTGGCATTTCCGACGTAGAACTCGATGTGGTCGTACCCCTTGATGGGGAGAAAGTCGTCACCCACCGTTTTCACTCCTGATCTTCACCGATACCATCCGCCGGCCCCGGGTGAGACGGGCTCGCTACCGGCGGGAAGACGGGCTGGATTCCGCCGCGATTCCAGCGCCGTCGACCCAAACACGGCACGGCTGGATTCCCGGCCGCGGGGTTGGATTCTATTCCCGGATGCGACGAGTTCCAACCCTTACGGGATTGCCAACGTTTATGATGGTTTTAGGAGTCGTAGCGCCATTCCTTGGCGCCGGCCACAAGGACCCACGGCTGCCACCAATCCGCCTCAGGCGGACCAGTGGCACCCGGCGCGACCGTCGCGCGCTGTGCCGACGATCACTGCCCCGTAGCGCAGGAAACGCTGGCCAAGTGCGCGCGAATGAAGATAATGGCGCAGCACTCTGACGGACGAGCCCAGGCGCCTCGACGCCACTCGTATAAGCAACCCGAGGAAAGCAGCATGGTACGGTTCTTCTCCGACCATCGCAGCGATGCCGTCTGGGCGGTGGGCCTGTTCATCGCATCCGCATGCGTGTTCGCCGCGCTGGCCGGCTATCTGGGGGAACGCGTCCTCGATCACACCACCGATGACGCCTGGTTCGAGGCCGATGTTTCCGTGGTCTTCGCCAACATGACGGACCGGGACGCCGAGCACCGGCGAACACGGGTTCACCCGATTTCCTCGATTGTCGCCTACGTCCCGGTCACCATCCTGCGCGCAGTGTTTGGATGGTCCGGCGTTGCCGCGGTTCGATGTTTCAACGCCTTGGTCGCCGGGCTGTGGTGTGCCACTTTTTTCGTGCTCCTCCGGGTAATCGGCTGCCGGCGGCTCGACTCGTTCTTGTTCAGCCTGCTGGGCCTGTCCAGCGCCGGGGCCATCTTCATGTTCGTGGTGCCCGAAACCGCGGCCCCGGGGTCGGTGAGTATTCTGGCGTGCCTTCTTGTCGTTGCGGCATCGAAGCATCGCAAGGTGTCGGAGCCATGGTACGTGGCGGCGAGTGCACTTTCGCTTGGATTCACTGTCACCAACTGGATGGCCGGCGTCTTCGCGGCGCTGGCGGATCGTCCGTGGCGCCGGGCGCTGCAGATATCCATCAACGCGTTCTTCGTGATCGTGGTCGTGTGGACGGCGCAGAAGGTCGTGATGCCCTCGGCGAGGTTCTTCATCGATTATCCGGACAAGCGACGGTACATGCTTACCGAGCAGTCCGGCGGGCCGTTACAAGTGTCTCAGGCGTTCGTTTTTCACACGATGATCATGCCCGAGCTCGGGCGGTTCGAGAACGCGGATCGTCCGAACTTGCCCAATTTGTCCGTCCAGTGGTCCTCGCCGTGGTCGGCCACGAACTGGGGGCGAGGCGGTGTGGTGCTGTGGATCGTATTACTCATCACCGGTTTGTGGGGACTGCTGCGAATGCAAGACCACGGTCGCCTGAGGGCGGTCTTGGCCGCGCTTCTGCTTGCACAATGGGTGCTGCACCTCGTCTACGGCGAGGAGACGTTTCTGTTTGCGCTCCACTTCCTTCCACTCTTGCTGTTGCCACCGGCCTTGAGCACCCGCACGGCGTTGCGACCGGTCACGGTGGCGGCATGCGCCGGCCTCGTCATCACGGCCGCCATCAACAACGGCATCCGGTTCGCCGAAGCCAGCGCCTACATCGCTACCTTCCCCGCAGGCGGGTGAGCGAGCGCAGCGGCGCCTTACTCCAAATAGCCGAGGTCGGCAAGGCGATCGGTGACCTGCCGCAGCTCCTCCTCAGAATAGGCCTCGCCCTTGGGTGGCTCTGCTTGCTGCGCCACCGAGGCCGGTTCCAGTTCTTCGGCTGTGGGCTCCGTTTCGACCGTAGCCGGGTGCTCGAGGATTTCTTCGAGGACTCGGCCTTCCATGTTGGCGCGGACGGGGACGCCCATCATGGCCAATATGGTCGGAGCGCAGTCGATGATCGAGGCGTCCACGTCGGTCTTGTGGGTGATGCCCGGGCCGGTGCAGATGATGATCCCCTCGGGGCGGTGCGTGCCCTCCATGCGGCGATACGGGAGCCACCTGACGACCTGCCGGCCCCGCCGGGCGCGGACGGCCGCCAGCGTCTCGTGCTGGATGAGGATCAGGTCGGGCATCCAGGGCTCGTCCTCCCGCGACCGGTTGTACAGCTCCTCGGGCTTGTGTACTTCGGTAAATAGACGGATCGATTCGCCCCACAGGTTGCGCACGCGGCAGTCGTCGGAGAGGAACCGATCCTTCAACTCGTCTCTAAGCGCCTCGTATTCGGCGGGCTTGACGATGCCGGTGGGCTGGCGGCCTTCGAGGTTGATGTAGACGAACGCGGCGTTGCCGGCGTGCATGACGCAGGCCCGGGTGCGCGACAGGTCCGCCGGCACGTGCTGGTCGATGCCGCCGGGCTCCCCGCGGACAAGACTAACGTGTTTCTTTCGGCCCTTCCATGGTGGCTTACGCTGCAAGACCAGGTAGCCCCAGCGGCGAAGAAGCTCGTTGGGGTAGACCTTCCCCTCCAGGCTGCCGTGGCCATGGTCGGAGACCATCATGACCGCCGCGTCGTTCTTTTCGGCATAATCGAGGAGCGTGCCAACGGCGCGGTCGAGCTCGGCGAAGCAGCGGCGCACCATCTCGCGCCGCTCGCGGTCGCGCTGCGGCCAGCGCGGGTCGAGGTACTTCCAGGTCTTGTGCTGGAGGTTGTCCACCAGTTTCAGAACGACCATCAAGGCGTCCCAGCCGTACTTCTCGCCCAGCCACATGGTCATGTCCGCGCCTTGATGAAAACTCTGTGAGATGTAGTCGAGATTCTCGTGGAACGTGGCCATGCCGCCGAAGCGCCCCCGCTTCCACTTGGTGCCCAGCGTGGGATCAGGCCAGCGCTGCAGGATCTCGTGTTTCAGGTCGAGCGGATAGACGAAATCGGACTCCGGTCCGGGTGTCTCGAAGCCGCTCACCAGAAAACCGTTGACCGGGTAGGGCGGATAGGTCATGGGCACGTTGATGCTGCCGACCTTCAGGCCACGATCACTCAGGATCCGCCAGAGGTTGGGCACGCGCGCGTTGGTGTAGGTGCTGTGGAAGCGCAGTTGGCCGGTGTGCACGTCGTAGTATTCGAAATCGATCACGCCGTGCGAGCCGGGCTTCCTGCCGGTCAGGAACGCAGTCCACGCCGCGGGCGTCAGCGGCGGCACCGTCGAGCGGAGGATGCCGGAGGCGCCGTGATCGACGGCTTCCTTCAGCCGGGGCATGAGGCCCTCGGCCATCAGCGGCCCGAGGACGTTCATGGTGGCGCCGTCGAGTCCGACGATCAGCACGCGTCCGGCCGCTCGTTGCCGATCGCCTGATTCGGCCGGCCGACCCGTTGCTCCTGGATCCTGTGAAGCCGAGCACATGTTGCAGACCCTTTCTGTTCGTGGCGGGCACGCCGTCGGGGCGAACCGGGCGTGATTCTAAGAGCCGCGATCGTGCGGCCGCAAGTAACTGGACAGATGCGCCGGAGGCACTATGCTCATGTCAAGTCGTTCGAGCCCGCACGCGCGGACGCGGCGTTCGATTGAGAACATCTCCTCAGGTGAGAGAAGGTTATGGACCAAAAGCCCCTGGGCATCGGCATCATCGGCGCCGGGCACATCCTGCAAAGCCACGCGGTGGCGTATAAGTCGCTTCCGGACATGGCCCGGCTGGTTGCGGTGGCCGACATCGACGGGAAAAGGGCGAAGGCGGCCCAGGAGCGATACAAGATTCCCAATGCCCACGAAGATTATCGCGAGCTGCTCGGGCGGGACGACGTCGATGCGGTGAGCATCTGCACGCCGGCGCACCTCCACGTGCCCATGGTGGTCGATGCGATCGAGGCCGGCAAGCACGCGCTTTGCGAGAAGCCGGCGGCCACCACGCTGGCCGGAGCGGACGAGATCATCCGCGTGGCCGATGCCAATCCGAACATCCGCGTTTCATTCGTCTTTCAACTGCGGTCGGAAGCGACGCATCGGCGGATGCGGCGCATGATCGAACTGGGGCACACCGGCAAGATACTCAAGGCAAACATCAGCCTGCGTTTGCGCAAGTCGCCGGCGTATTACAACTCGGCACTGGGGCGCGGGTCGTGGAAAACGGACGGCGGCGGCGTGCTCATCAATCAGTCCATTCACCAGCTCGACGCCGCGATCTCGTTCCTGGGCGATCCGGTTCAGGTATGCGCGGTGATGGACACTTTTGTCATGCCGTGCGAGGCCGAGGACACGATCGTCGGCTGGATCAAGTTCAAGAACGGCGCCTTGGCCACCATCGATTGCACCGTGTGCGATCACAAAAGGCGATTCCTGATCGAAGTATTGGGCGAGAGCGCCGGCATGAGCATCGGCGGCGACCCGGACGGCCGCAAGTTCGCCTGGCAGATCCAGTCGCGCAGCAGCAGCGTGATCAAGACTCTGCAAAGCGAAGGACGCAAGGAAAGCCCCACACCGACCGATCCGCCGAAGTGGAAACTGCGCGCCCAAAAGCTGATTTCCAAGAGCCGCCGGCAGCAGTGGACGCCACCGGTACACTGGGGCCACGGGCCGCTCATCCGCGAGTTCCTGCAGGCAGTGCGGAACGGGACGGACGGACCCGTGCCGCCGCGGGAGGCGCGTCGCTCCGTCGAGTTGGCCGCGGCTTTGTACGAATCGGCCTTGACGCAGTCCATCGTTTCGCTGCCCCTTGATGCGAGCAGCACCGTTTACAACGGGGTCAAGGCGCCCGCCGACTCGCAGGAGTCCGCAAAGGAGCTTGAGGCGGTCGCGCGTTAGCCGAGCGCGTGATAAGTGCTGGCGTGTACAATACCGAGCCGCGACCGTGAGGGAGCGTTGCAATTGGCTTCGAATTCCGCTTCCTTACGGGCGCGGATCGGAAACAACCAAACCCACTATGGAACACATGGCATGAAATCAGAGAAACTCGCTATTGACGGCGGCTCGCGCACCGTTCGAGGGATTTTTCCGAGTCCCTTGGCGCGCTTGAACAAAGCCCGCGTATTGACGAACGACGTGCTGGGAATGATCCCGCGAATCGCTCGCGGCCGAACGACCATCGGCGACGGGTCGCGCATCGTCGCGAAGTTCGAGAAGGCGTTCAAGCAATTGACCGGCTCGGAATATGCGCTCGCGATGAACAGCGGCACCGCTACGCTGCACAGCGCGTACTTCGCCGTCGGCGTCGGGCCGGGCGACGAAGTGATCGTGCCGGCGTACACCTGGCATGCCTCGGCCACACCCGTCCTGCAGTGCAACGCGACGCCCGTGTTCTGCGACATCGATCCGCGGACGCTGACGGCGGACCCGGACGACATCGAGCGACGCATCACCGACCGAACCAAGGCGATCTGCATCGTGCACGTCTGGGGCAACCCCGCGGAGATGGACCGCATCATGGATATCGCCGATCGCCACGACATTGCAGTGATCGAAGACGTCTCGCACGCCCACGGGGCGGTTTACAAAGGTAAGGCGCTCGGGACATGGGGCGCCGTCGGCTGCTTCAGCCTGAACTCCAAGAAAGCCGTCGATGCCGGTGAGGGCGGCGTGGCCGTCACCGACGATCCCGTTCTGTACGATCGCATGATGGTGCTCGGACACTTCGGGCGCATAAAGACGGGGCTGGCCGCGGACACGTTCGACTTCGGCGACATGAGTCTCGGGCTGAAATATCGCCCGCATCAATGCGCCATGCACCTCGCCTGCGGCTCGCTGAAACGCCTCGCGGGACTGAACAAACGCTGCACGCGATCGTGGGGCTGGCTTTGCGATGAATTGAACGACGTCCGCGGCATCCGCGCCCCCGAGACGCTGCCGGGTGCCATCCGCGGCGGTTTCCAGGAATACGTGCTCGTCTATGAAGGTGAGGAACTCGGCGGTCCCGATCGCGAGGCGTTCGTCAAGGCTGTGCGCAAGGAAGGCGCCCCGCTCATCGCAGACCGCTACTCGCAAATCAATTATACCTACGGCATGCTCCACAAGGCACCGCTGTTCACGACGGTCAATCGCCCTGAAGAGCTGGGCGGCGGATGCTACGATCCCACGCGAAAATGGGAAGAAACGGTAAACAACGTCTCGCTGCCCGTCAGCGAGCGACTCACCAATCAGCTTGTGAGTTTTCCGCGGCTCGATACGACTTCAGAGCGATTCGTGCGAAGCTGTGGCCGGGCCATCAAAAAAGTTCTTCGGGCCTTGGTGCCGCAAGCCCAGGAGGGGCAGGCCCGGCGCGTCGCATAGCCTATGTTTCTCTGAAACGGGGATGACGTCGGGCGCGCAGGAATCCTTCCGGGGTGGACGATTCGCCCGATAATGTGTGGCCTTGCGCCCACGCTCGGCCAGTTACCGAGATCTTTTTCGGACACGTCATGACGAGACCCCGCATCTTCCGGTGACTCTGGAATTTCGTTCGTCATCGCCGGCTGTGCGGTCCCGCCGGCCGTTTTCAGGGGCGCGAACGACGTGGTTTTCGGCCCTGAGTTTTCTTTAAGATGGCAACTCCAAGTCGTCGATAAGATGACCGTAACGGCGACGTACGACTCGCGCCGCGCTGTCATCGAAACGGTGACACCCTCCTCACGGGGCGTACGAAATCGTCGTGACGCACCACGGCAGAGGGGACGCTGCAGCTCGATCGGGGCGTCATGCTTGCTGCGGACGGGAAGGGCCGGTCCGCCGGGCAAACGCGAATCGGGGTCGTCGGAACCCTACACCGACGGATGCCAGGGGGGCATCCACCGGCGGCTCGCAAAGGGCAGCATGAATATGGAAGTGGTTAACAATGTCCGTGCGCTGTTGCGCCTGATGCTCGCGCCTCAGGGATTGCGAGCGTCCAGCCTTGCGCCCACCGAAATGTCCGCCGAGCCTGCTACCCAGCCTGAGGACTCTCTGGATCTCTCCGGAAACGCCGTCCGCCGCTCCGGAAGCACCAACCGCGCGGCGCGCGACGATGATCTGACGGCCATTCGAGCAGACTTGGTTGACAGCGTGCGCCGCCAGATCGAGCTCGGAAACTACGACACACCCGAGAAACTCGATGCGGCCATCGGACGCATGCTCGACGAGACCGAGGCGCTCGACGTTCTCGCCTGAAACGACGCCGTTCGCCATTCAAACCGTCGGAAGCCTGTCTGCAAGACGAATGGACCACCGGGTACTTCATCGCATGACCTGCGAACTGCGCCTTTGGCACGTCGGTGCAATGCGCGATCCAACGTCACAAACGGCTGACGACGCAAAGCCGCCGTCTGTTGCCTTGGCGACACAGGCAAGCACATCACTTGCGCACATCCCCCTTTTCCTGCAATCGTCACAGCCGCGAAATTCGTCACGCCCTGGGCATTTGCGCGCTGTGCCTGCGCGGATAGACTGCCCGCCGGGATGACGCTTGCTCCTTTACAAACCGAACGTGGCCGCGACATGAAGCGGCGGTCGCGCCACGAGTTCGAGAAGTGGGCCGGTACGTACGACCGGTCCCCGCTGAACTACTTCCTCTTTCGCCCGTCGTACATCACGCTCATGGAGGAGATCGCCCGCTGGCATGCCGACAACCGCCGGGCGTTCAGCGTGCTCGACGTCGGCTGCGGCACCGGAACGCTGGCCGGTCTGATCGCCGACACGCCTTGGACCACGCGCGTGATCGGGCTCGATTACGCCGCCGGTATGTGCGTCGAGGCCGCTTCAAAGGCTCGCGCCGGCGGCGTTGACGGAGGCGTTCACTTCGTCAACGGCGACAGCGAGCATCTGCCGTTCGCCGACGAATCGATCGACGTGGTGACTTGCTCGAACTCGTTCCATCACTATCCTCATCAAGCCGCTGTGGTGGCGGAGTTCTGGCGCATCCTGGCGCCCGGGGGGCGGCTCATCCTGATCGACGGGTTTCGCGACTGCGTGGTCGGCTGGATGGTCTACGACGTGATCATCGATCACGTTGAAGGCGACGTGCACCACGCGCCCTGGTGGGTGATCGACAACTACTTTCGCGAGGCCGGCTTCCGCAACATCCGCCGTCGCAAGTTCAGCTTCCTGTTCCCGGCGTTGGCCACCATCGGAGATAAATGACGCGCCGCGGTGAACGGCTCACCGATGACCGTTTCGAAAATGCATGACCTCGTGGGTGTGCCGATCGGGAGGGCGCGCCTCCTGGCGAGCCGGCAACGCCAGGACGCCGCGCCGTAGCACACAGACAACTCGACAGCAATCGACGCGACCGTTAACGTCAAACAAGTCGGAGACAAAGTCTCGCGAGCGATAGCAATGAACGACCAGGAACCTGATCTCGAAAAGGCTGCTAAGAAGGAGGTCAAGGCGCAGGCCAAGGCCGAGAAGAAACGCGCCAAGGAGGAGCGCCTGGCCGCCCAGGCGGAGGCCGCGGCGAAATCTGGCGCGGCGCCGGCCTCGGGCGGATCACAGTCGCCCGCGGCCGAGCGATCGGCGGCCGCGGCCGAGCGGCAGGTCAAACTGCAGCGCCTTCGCGTGCTCATCGCCCTGCTGACCCTGCTGGCGGCCGTTGCGGCCATCATTGTTCAGTCGCAGTGGCGAACTAAAGCAGACACCGCCGCTAAACCCGCCGAAACCGCTGACGCGCCAGAGGAGCAGCGCTGACATTTGCTCGGCATCGGCTCTTACTCATGATAAGACAGGTTGGTGGCGATTGCGTTGCACTTCGATATACCTTCTTCGCTAAGCTACGTTCTCATTTGAGCAGGGTGCGATGAAACCGCTTGACATTTGATAAAAGGCGCAGTAGATTGAACATTGAATAGCGGTCGGGGCGTTCAGCCTTTTAAAAACCTGGTGCACCTTGATCCACCATCTCGATGCGCCATGGTTGCGTCCGTCGCGGGCCTCGCTCCCG
>CAZNPL010000015.1:0-136216 GCA_964574815.1 uncultured Phycisphaeraceae bacterium | reverse complement strand
GCGGCATTTCGAGTACTTTTTTGAAATCAAGCGAACCAATCACGCTTGATCAGGGCCTAGCAGAGGCCGGGAGGCGTGCCTACGGATAGACCTTGCCCATCAATCGCGGGAACGGAATCGTCTCGCGGATGTGTTTGAGCCCGCAGATCCACGCGAGCGTTCGCTCGACGCCCAGGCCGTAGCCGCCGTGCGGCACCGTCCCGTACCTGCGGAGGTCGAGGTACCATTCGAAAGCGTCGACCGGGAGCGCATGCGCCTTGATGCGCTCCAGCAGAATGTCGATCTGTTCCTCACGCATCGAGCCGCCGATGATCTCGCCGTAGCCCTCTGGGGCCAGCATGTCGAAATTCTCGACCAGGCGGTCGTCATGGCGATCCAGCCGCATGTAAAACGCTTTGACCTCCTTGGGATAGTGCGTGACCAGCACCGGCTTCTCATGCAGACGCGAGATGATCGTTTCGTCCGATCCGCCCAGGTCCGAGCCCCAGCGGAACTCGGCCGCCGACTGCAAGTGCCCCGGAATATTGCGGATCTGCTCCTCCAGTTCGGCGCGTTCCTCGCGCGCCGCCTGAATGTCCTGGGCCGCCTTCTCACGTTGCCATTCCTTGGTCGCCGCCGCTCCAACCTGCTCCAGTTCGGCGATTTTACCGCCGAGCTCGTTGACCGCGGCGGATTTCTCCTCGATGTCGCGCTCCAGAAGCGCGCGGGCCTCCTTCCCGTGAAGAATGTCCACGGCTTCCGAATAGGTGACGCGCGTGAAAGGCCGACGCACGTTGTCCAACGGCGCCACGTCACGCCCGAGCGACTCGATGTCATCACGATGGTCGCGCAGAACGCGCTGGACGATCGACTCGACGAACTCCTCGGCCAGATCCAGCAACTCGTCCATGTAAATGAACGCCACCTCCGGCTCGACCATCCAGAACTCGGTCAGATGCCGTCGGGTCTTGGACTTCTCCGCCCGAAAGGTCGGCCCGAAGCAGTACACCTTGTCGTGGGCCATGCAGGCCGCCTCGACGTACAACTGCCCCGTCTGGGCGAGATAAACCGGCTCGCCGAAGTAATCGACCTCGAACAGGGTGGAAGTGCCCTCACCCACGGCCGGCGCGAAGATCGGCGTGTCGATCAGCACGAAGCCCCGCTCGTTGTAGAACTGCCGGATGGCATCGACCAGAGTGGCCCGCACGCGAAGGATGATGTGCTGTCGTTGCGACCGGAACCACAGGTGCCGCTGCTTCATCAGGAAATCGACGCCGTGGGGCTTGGGCGTGATGGGATAATCTTCCGATTCGCCGATAACCTCGCACTCGGTGATCTCATGCAGCTCAACGCCGCCCACGGCCCGCTCGTCGGCCTTCACCGTGCCGCGAATCCGAATCGAGGTTTCCTGCGGCAGCTTCTTGATCGCATCGAAGAACGGCGCGGTGGTCTCGTTCCGCTCCAGGACGCACTGGCACTGCCCCGTGCCGTCGCGCAGCATCAGAAAGGCCACCTTCCCGCTCGGCCGGGCCCGATGCACCCAGCCGTAAAGCGTCACCTGCTCACCTACGTGATCGCGGAGCTTCGAAACTTCGATTCGGTCTCTCATGCGGGCCTATATAACGGCTGCCGGCGCGGGGTCGCAATAGCCGGCAATTCTGCTATCGTCCCCGCGACGGGATTGGAGTTTGCGACTCTCTGGTCGGAAAGCGAATTGTCATGAATGTCGAACGCATCGCCGTAATCGGGGCCGGGACGATGGGCGCGGGCATCGCACAGGTGGCCGCCGCTCACGGATGTGCCGTCCGGCTGATCGAAGTGAACGCAGACGTCCTCGACAAGGCGTTCGACGCGATTCAGGCACGATTTGACCGCGCTGTCGAAAAGGGCCGGATGACTGACAGCGAGCGCGATGCCGCCGTGGATCGAATCGTCGGGCTGACCGAGATCACCGACCTGTCCGAGGTGCAACTGGCCATCGAGGCCGTCGTCGAAGACCTGGACGTGAAGACGGCCGTGTTTAAATCGCTGGAGCAAGCTGCGCAGGATGCGGTGCTGGCCACCAACACCTCCTCGCTTCGCGTTTCGAAAATCGCCTCCGCAGTGAACCACCCCGGCCGGGTCATCGGCATGCACTTTTTCAATCCTGCGCCGATCATGCCGCTGGTGGAGATCATCGCGGCCGAGCAAAGCGACGAATCGTCGCTCGAGCTGGCCACCAACGTCGCGAAAGACTGGGACAAGGTGCCCGTCCGGGCCAAGGACACACCCGGCTTCATCGTGAACCGCGTCGCCCGCGGCTTCTACCTCGAAGCGCTGCGCATGCTCGGCGAGGGCGCAGCCGCGGTGCACACGATCGACAACGCCATGCGGGCGCTGGGAAAGTTCCGTATGGGACCGTTCCAGTTGATGGACCTGGTGGGCCTCGACGTCAACTACGCGGTTTCCTGTTCCGTCTGGGAGCAGTCGGGCAAACCGCCGCGCCTCAAACCACACAACATTCAGCGAGACCTGGTTGAAGAAGGACGCCTGGGCCGCAAGTCCAAACGCGGCTTCTATCGCTACGAGTCCGATCCGCCGGTAGTCAACGTCGAGATCGACGTGCAGCCGTTTACGCCGCCCGCCGAACTGGAAGAGGCCGTCAAGCGCTTCACCGACAACGCGGCGCTATGTGACGAGCCAACATTGAACGGAGCGACAGACGTCGAGCGCTACGCTTTCGCGCGCATCCTGGCTACCATCATGAACGAAGCCGCCATGGCCCTGGACGAGGAAGTGGCAACCGCCTCCGATATCGATACGGCCATGCGATACGGCACCAACTACCCGCAGGGCCCGTGCGAATGGGCCGACAAAAGCGGCCGCGACCAAGTCGCAGCGTTGCTTAACGCGCTCAATGAAGCAACCGGCGACACGAGGTTCACGCCGTCCAAAGCGCTTTGATGCGCATGCCGCCGCCACCTGTCGCTAACGCCCACGACATATAGGCTACATGCGGCGGCGCGGGCTTCCTTGCTCGTATGACTCGCTCAGAATACGCCCGGGATTGGCAAAGCGGGTCAACAGAATCATCGCCGCGATGACAAACGGCTTGTGCCCTGCCTCGCGATACGTGTCGAGTCGATACCGCTCGAAGACGCCGGCCTCGACCTCGCCCGCTTGGCAGCTCACCCCGGTGATGTCCGCCGGAAGGCAATGCATGTAGAGGGCCCGGCCGTCGCGCGTGGTAGCCATCAGCTTCTCGGTGCAGTCCCAGTTGCGATACCGCTCGTTATTGGCGAGACACTCGCGTTCGAGTGCGTCGAGTTTTTTGGTGTCGCCGCCCCGGAGCAACTCCGTGCGCTGCTGCATGACATGCATCGGCGCCCAGCTCTTCGGATAGACGGCGTCGGCTTCGCTAAACGCCTCGTACATGTCGTGGACGCAGGTGAAGGAACCGCCGGACTCGTTCGCGAACCTGCCCGCGTGCTCCAGCGTATCGGGAACCAAGTCGTACCCGGGTGGGTTAGCCAGAACGACATTCATACCGAACCGCGTCATCAGGGTGATGATCCCCTGAGGCACCGACAGCGGTTTACCGTAAGACGGCGAGTACGCCCAGCTCATCGCCAGCTTCCGCCCGCGCAATGCCTCCAGCGACCCGAACATATGCTTCAGGTGGAGCAGATCGGCCAGAGATTGCGTGGGATGGTCCAGATCGCATTGCAGGTTGACGACCGCCGGCCGCTGGGCCAGCACGCCTTCGCGAAATCCCTCTTCGACGGCCGCGGCCACGTCGGCCATGTATCGGTGTCCGTGCCCGAGGAAGATGTCGTCCCGGACACCGATCACCTCGGTGACGAACGAGATCATGTTGGCCGTTTCGCGGACCGTCTCGCCGTGGGCGATCTGCGATTTCTTCTCATCGAGTTCCTGAATGGCCAGGCCGAGCAGGTTGGCCGCCCCGGCAAACGAAAACCGCGTGCGAGTGGACTGGTCGCGGAATATGGAGACGGCCAGCCCGGCTTCGAACACTCGGGTCGAGACGTTGGCGAGGTAGAGTGCCTCCAGCACCTCGGCGACGGTCAGGACAGCCTTCAGGTCGTCCACCGAGTAATTCCAGGTCAGCAGGAAATCTCTGTTGTGCAGATCGACCTGCAAATCCCTCAGCGACTCGATCAGAGCGTGAACGTCATCCGTTGCCATTGGACTGTCCAGAAGCCTTCGCAGCACGTTCCATCAAAAGCGACACGTGTGTGACCGTTGAATCGGCCAGTGCATCGAGGTGATAGCCGCCTTCGAGAACACTGACCAGCCGGCCGTTGCAGTGGTGATCGGCCGTATCGAGGATGAGACGCGTCATCCAGTCGAACGACTCGGTTTCCAGATTGAGCGGGGCCAGCGGGTCGAGCCGATGGGCGTCGAAACCGGCGCTGACCAGCGCGAATTCGGCCTCGAACTCCTCCAGCGGACGGCGGATATAAGTGTCGAAGGCGTGTTGATATTCCCGATCCCCGGCCATCGGCATCATCGGCACGTTGACCGTCGCCCCCTCACCCGGCCCCTTGCCGCGCTCCTCAAAGAAGCCCGTACCCGGGTAAACGTAATGCGGGTGCCCATGGATGCTGATGAACATCGCGTCGGGGTCCTCCTCGAGAAGATGCTGCGTGCCGTTGCCATGGTGAACGTCCCAGTCGAGGATGAGCACGCGCTGCACGCCGTGCCGCTCGCGAAGGTGATGGACGGCCAGCACCACGTTCGACAACAGACAAAACCCCATCGACACGTCATACTCCGTGTGATGCCCGGGCGGGCGGATGGCGCAAAAGGCGTTGGCAACGTCGCCGGCCATCACGCGATCGACGGCCTCCAGAACCGAACCGGCCGCCTTCAACGCAATATCGTAGCTCTCCGGGCAGATGCCGCTGTCAGGCGTATCAATATAGGGAGCATGGGTGTTGCACGCTTTCACGAGGCGGTCGAGGTAGTTTTTGCTGTGTGCGCGCGTCAGGAACGCCGGGTCGATCGGCTTGATGTCGAGACGCCGGCAGCGGTCGATCAGGCCCGCCTCCTTCAGCCCAGCGGTGATGGCCCGGAGGCGGTCGGCGCGTTCGGGATGCCCCGGTCCCGAGTCATGCCTCTGAAAAACATCGTCCAACACCAGGCCTGTTTGTGCCATCATGTGCTCCTCGATCCCGTCCTTACGTGCTTACCCTCCGTTGCCATTGTGCTCGAACAAAGCTAGTTTGGCCAGCATGGCGACCGGGACGACACTCGACCAACTGCGTGACCGGATCGAGCTGATCACTTTTGACTGTTACGGCACGCTGGTGGACTGGGAAAGCGGTCTGCGGGCCGCCGTGCGGAAGGTGGCCGGACGCAACGATCCGGCCGTCTTCGACGCCTATCTCGAGATCGAGGCCGGCGTCGAGGCCGAGGAGTACCGGCTGTATCGCGACGTGCTCGAGGAGGTCCTGTCGCGCCTGGGCGACCGCTTCGGTTTCGAGGTCCCGCCGGAGAAATCAGGTGCGTTTGCCGAAACGCTGCCCGATTGGCCGCTTTGGCCGGACACGCGCGAAGCGCTGGCTCGCCTGAAGCAGCGATACCGGATCGGCGTGTTATCCAACATCGACCGCGATCTCTTCGCCGGCACGGCAAGGCATCTCGGCATCGAGCTCGATCTGCTGGTGACGGCCGACGACGTGCGATCCTACAAACCGTCGCACCGGCACTTCAAGCGAATGCTGTCAGAGATCGGCGGTAATTGCGATGTGGTGCTCCACGCGGCCCAAAGCCTGTACCACGACTGCGTCCCCGCCACTGAACTGGCCATCAACAACGTCTGGATCAACCGCCGCAACGAATCGAATCAAACCACCGCAAGACCGCTGGCAACCTTCAAAACGGTCGCCGATATGGCCGAAGCCCTCGGCACGTAACCCGCCGATCACGTCGCCTCACCGCACTCCGGGCACACGCCCGACACGTTGGCGGTGAGGTCGTATCCGCACGTGCTACAAACGGCACGTTCACCGTGCGCGCGGCGTTTAAGCAGCCCTTGTGCAAGCGCGATCGTCATTGCTCCACCCACCCCGACCCAAAGCGGCACGAAAATGACGACCAGGCCCGAAGTAGACGACACGTGCAAGTACATCGCATCCAAATAGGCAAGTGCTGTAAGTGCGAAGGAGGCAGCCGCAAGTGCACGGCCGATCCAGATCCAGGCGCGGTCTCTTTCGTAGCGCATCGCCCGCCCGATGAAGATCCACAGGGCAACGCAGGGAGCCGCGCCCCAAACGGAAAAGAGCAAGACGCCGATCGCATCTGCCAGGGAAAACTCGAAGCTCCCAGCTAGCAGAATTACCGTTTCGGACGTCGCAATGCAAAGAACCCAGGCGGCGAGCTCAAGTTTGCGATGTCTCCAATTCTTCATGAATTGTCGCGACGGCATAGCGTCTTTACCGCCTAACGGCCGCGCCGCTCAATGTTCGGTGTCGACGCACCGCACTCAGGGCACACGCCCGAGACGTTCCCCGTCAGATCATATCCGCACCTTCGGCAATGACCCGGCGGACGCCAACGATGATCGGCGTACCACAGCCAGATTGTGGGAATACCGAGCACCGCGAGCGGAAACCAAAGGGGACAAAACACCTGGTACACTCTGCCGCCGGGCAGCAACTCGAATCGAGGCAGCCAACTGGGCGGCGTCCACCCTCCTTCGTGCCCGAAGTGCCACCACGCTCGGTCCCAACGCTCTGGGGCTTTCACGACGAAAACGCCATGAAGGACACCGACACGGACGGGAACTTCCCGGCCATAGTATGCGAAACCGTACGCACTGATGACCCAGAGCAGCACGACGAAACCGCAGCCTGCGGTCCCGAGCCACTTGAGCCAACGACGCGGCCGCGACGGTCTTCGGATCATGTCGATATGCTCCGGGAGCAAAGGCCAGCGCCGAGCTGCTCTTTACCTTCGGGAATCTACCGCGCCACTAGGGCGCGCGCCTGCATTGCTGGCCGATGTCGATCGGGTCCGCTACTGCCGGTCCTCCGGCGTCTCCCGCCCTCCAAACCAGGAATGCGCCGTCACTTGCATATAATGCATATGCGCCGGCCGCCCCTCCCGCCGGGCTGCAACTTCGATCTGTTCGATCGGCTCGCCGGCATACGCGCCGCCGGATGCCGTCGAGATCGTCTCCGTCGAAACGAGACGCTCTCCGGCAACGACGTCGCCCAGTTCGACCCTGTGCCGGCCGTTGATCGTCAACACGACATCTTCCAGCGTCGCCCCGGAATGTCGCAACACGATCCCGTCGCCCCGCGGCTCAACCACTACGTCCGAGTCACGTCCGCCACGCATCTGCGCCGCAATCGTCAAGCAGATCTTCAGAATAACGAACGCGCCGATAATGATGAGTACAATTCTCACGCCAGCCTCCTCCCGTCCCGCGGCACCAACGCGCCCGAAGGCCTCAACGCCCCGCACTCCGGACATACGCCCGACACCTTCCCCATCAAGTCATACCCGCACGTCCGGCAAACCGGCGGCTCTTACGGCTGGCCCGTCTTCAGTATACCAGCCCAGCCAGTTCCCGTGCGCACCCAAGCCCGGCTGGCGGCTAAAATCGTGCTCCTAATTCCCACCAGATCAGTCTTATTAGAGCGGTGTTGCAAACACCTTTTCGCATGCCTAACATACTGACGGCTTCGGCGGTGTCGCCGCCATCCCTTTCCGGCCCGAACTTGGCACACCGTCGAAGCCTTTACCACTTCCAGCGAAGGCATGCCGATTGTCGCGCGTTTGATACACGCTTTCCGAAGATGCACTATAGGTTCCGGCGAGCCGAGACCGGTGCCAATCGCAGGGCCGAGTCCGCCGCGCACACCTGGCCTGGTACCGACTTTGTTTTGAACGGATTTTAACTATTCAGCGAAGACTGTTGCGGCTCCGCCTGGGAGCGGCTCAAGTCGGCGTCGCGCAGATTCACGACCGTGACCAGCACGCTCACGAGAACGATCACGATCGCAACCACGATCCAGGATGCTCGAATCCGGCCGACCCGCGGCACGTCGTTATCAAGCCGCGCCGGACGCGGCACGCTCTGAACGGCGTGGCTCAGCTCGCGCAAACGCGGCGGCGTTGCAGGCGGCGTGGCCGGCCTCGATGTGCTCACACCGGCCTCGCGCGCGTCGTCCGTCAATTCACCCAATTCGACGCCGCACGACGGGCAGCGGTCATGCTCGATCCGCACGCGCGACTGGCAGCTCCAGCACACGCCCAGAAACTTGCACAAGCCGGGTGTCTCGCCGGCGAACCGCCACTGAAAGAACGTGTTGGGTCCGCGGACGATCGTCATTCGCGTGAGCACGCCGCGACGAACCTGCCGCACCAGCCGCTCGCACGTGACGCCGGGGAATGGCCGGACGTGTTCCAGCACGAACCACGGCCCGGCGAAATCCCGCATCCGCGTCAGCATCTCCTCCGACAGGTTCTCGCCGCACGCATCGCACTGAGTGGCCGATCGGCGGACGAGCTGCCCGCAGGAGACGCACGGCTTCGAATCCCCATGCCAGGCTTGGCGGACCAGGGGGCTCAGCGGGCCGAAGCCCTTGCGCGCTGCGATCTCGACGGCGCTGTTACCGCGCGGGACGTTCGACGCGCCGCCCGGGGGCGATTGGGCAGGATCAACCTCGTTCGCACTCACCTCAGTCGTCTCCACGATGAACCGTGACGTCTTTGTACACGCCCCGGTTCTCGGAGACAAATAAGTTCACGCGCGACCGATCCTCCTGCCCCCCGCGGCAGTCCACGGAGCCGGAGCCTCTTACGACGCCGCCGGCTCCTCCGCACGTTGAGACTGCTGAGTCAGGTAATGGTCGTAACCGCCGGCCAGGTTGATGACGTTGGTGCGACCGTGCTCGGTCAGGATCCGCGCCGCATAGTAGCCGCGCTGCCCGGCCTTGCAGAATACCACCACCGGCTTTTCGGATTCCACCTCATTCATCCGCTCGCGCAGTTCGTTGACGTCGATGAGGACCGCACCCTCGATCGACCCTTTGGCGTACTCCTTCGGGGTCCGCACATCGACGATCTGCGCGCCCGATTCGGTGAGCGCCGGCATGTCTACCGGTTCTTTGTGTCGCACCAGACCCCGGTCCTGGTTGCCGGCGACGAACGCCGCAAT
Organism: uncultured Phycisphaeraceae bacterium; assembly: GCA_964574815.1. GTDB lineage: Bacteria > Planctomycetota > Phycisphaerae > UBA1845 > UBA1845 > CAZNPL01. Next base: position 127,068 of record CAZNPL010000015.1, on the reverse strand, counting down.
GTGAATCGGGTCTTTGGCCGCGCCGTACTGCGGGGAGTAGGCCAGGTCGAGCTGCTCGATATCGTCCACCGTGCCGCCGAAGTGAATGGCGGTGGCCACCACGTCAATGCGTCGATCGACGCCGGCGCCGCCGACGATCTGCGCCCCGAGCACGCGCCGGCTGTCCGGTTCGTACACGAGCTTAATGGTCATCGGCTCCGCGCCGGGGTAATAGTCCACGTGGTGCCCGCGCTTCGAGATCACGTGCTCGGCCGACACCCCGGCACGCTCGGCGGCGCGGCGGTTCAGCCCCGTGACCGCCACGGTAAGATCAAAGACCTTGACGATCGCCGTCCCTGCGACCCGGGCGGCCGGCGGTCCTTCGTCGGTCGCGGCGATCTGCCCGGCGAGCCGACCGTGCCTGTTGGCCGGACCCGCCAGCGGGATGAAAACGTGCTGCCCGGTCACCGCATGCACCGTCTCGACGGCGTCCCCCGCCGCAAGAATCTTCGGATCCGATGTTTCCATGCGATCGTTGACCCGGATGCCGCCGCTGGCGCCGAGCTCGAGGCCGGCGTCCTTTGCGAGCTTGGAGTCCGGACGCACGCCCACCGACAGCAGCACCAGGTCGGCATCGATCGTCGTGCCGTCCTGCAGCATGACGCGGCGAACGCGGACTCCCTCGACCTCGAAGTCCTTGACTCCATTACCAAGATAAAGTATCACCCCCTTGTCGCGCAGGTGCTGCGCGACCGGTGCGGCCATGTCGGCATCCAACGGCGGAAGCACCTGTGGCAACAACTCCACGACCTCCACCTTGATGCCGCGATGAGAGAGTGCCTCGGCCGCCTCCAGCCCGATGAACCCGGCGCCGACGATGACGGCGCGCTCGACCCGATTGTTGTCCACAAAGCCGCGGAACGCATCGGTATCCTCGATTGACCGAAGGACGAAGACGTTCTCGCTGCCTGCGCCCGTGAACGGCGGAACGATGGGCGACGCACCCGGCGCGAGAATCAGCCGATCGTAAGGCTCGAACCTGCTCTCGCCGGTCTTGAGATTGCGCACTTCAATCCGATTGGCCGTGCGGTCGATGGCGACGACTTCGTGGTTCACGCGCACGTCGATGTTGAACGCCGTCTTGAAACCTTCCACCGATTGTACGAGAAGCTTATTTCGTTCCTTGATGATGTCGCCTACATAGTAAGGCAGTCCGCAATTGGCGAACGAGGGGTAGCCGTTCCGCTCGAAAACGACGATCTCGGCCTCTTCGTTGAGCCGCCGGGCTCTTGTGGCGGCGCTGGCACCGGCCGCGACACCGCCCACGATCAGGATCCGCCGTTTCATGATGGATCTCCCTAAGCTGCGCTGGTACAGGAACCGGTATCGCACGCCGGCTTGGCCGCGCGGTTCCACGGCGCGGCGGCCAGCATCTTCGCCATCGGGCAGAAGCCGGTCAGACCAGCGACCACCAGCATGGTCGCGGCGAACCAGGTGATGGCGATCAAAGCCGCATGCACAAACGACAGCGCCAGACCGGAGAGCAGCACGACCCCGGCACCGATCAGAACCTGGCGCTGGATCGGCAGCCGCGTGGAGCCCCGTACTACCGGAAGACCCGCCGAAACGCACGCCTTGGTCCCACCCTCGACGGCAGCAAGGCGATTAAACCCGACAGATTCCAGCTTCTCGGCCGCTTCTTGGGCGCGCTGTCCGCTGTGACAAATCAGCATCAACTCATCGTCACGCGACCATTCGGAGGCCGTTCGCAAGAGCTGTGCCAGTGGCACGCAGTCGGCGCCGCGCACGTGAACCGTCCCGAACTCGTCGAAATCGCGAACGTCAATCAATCGGGCGCCATTGCCCTCGGCCAGCCGGGTCTTCAGGTCATCCGCCGTCATCGTCCGATACATGCTCATATCAATACCTCAAGATTTTTCAATATATCCGAGTAAAAAAACAAACTCCGTTGCCGGCGACCGCGTCACATCGCATGCGTCCGAATGCACCCCAGCACGTTCAGCGCGTTGGGATCCTCCACGCGGTAGTACATCACCTTGCCGTCACGCACGCTGCTCAGCACGCCATGGGCCTTCATCATGTTCATGTGCTGGCTGCACGCGTTGGGGGCGATCCCGACCGCCTCGGCCACTTCCCCCACCGTCAGCTTGCGGTCCGCCAGCAGCTCGATGATCTTCAACCGATGCGGGTGGGCCAGGACCCGCAACACGCGTGCGGTCCGGTCCAGCACGTCCATCGGAATCGGCTTGTGATCCGTTTCCCTTATCATCACAACATCAATATATCATAAGATCATGCTTTGTCAACATGTTTTTCCCCCAAAAATCTTTCTCGTCGTTGGCAAGCACGTGTGCACAGCGACCGCCGTGGCACCCTGTCTATTGTAAATCTTTGTTGGAAAATGAGTTACGCACATCCAGCCCCGTCAAGCGTTAGCTCGGATGGTGGCCCACGCGACAACCCCGCCAGCCAGCAGAACGCAGCAAATGATCCTCACCGCGCCGACTCGCCATCCGCTCCACCGCCCCATCGCTCCGATGTCGGCCACAAAAGCCGCAAATGGCACGGCCGCCGCGACCGCGAATAACCATCCCTCGATGTCGCTGTAATTGTAGAGGTTCCCGAGGGTTGCGTGTGCTACGAGCAGGGCACTCATGACCGCGAAGAAGGACGCCTCTCCTATCCGCTTGGCCAGCGGCAGCAGTACCAGCACTTGCCCGATGCACGCGGCCGTCATGGCCACGGACGACTGAGCCAGCTTGGTGTTGCCGCTGCTTACCAGGACATAGCCCATGCCGAAGAAGGCGATGAGCAGGACGGCCGGGCTGACTCGTGGGCCGGCGCGCTCTATGAGAACGCGCAACAGCGCCCAGTGGATCAGCAACCCGGCGAAGGCAAGCATCATCATCGCAACGGGCGAATCGGCCCAGTCCGGTGTGATCAGCACCGCGAGCAGCGCCGCGCCGGCGACGCGAATCACCCACACCCACCAGCGGGCCGGCCCCCCGTGAACGTCGATCACGCCGACGATACACCCGACCACGGCCACAAACGGCAGCCAGCGCCAATGCTCCACCGGAGGCAGCTCCGGCCAGCCGAACAGCGCCGCGAATGCCAGCACGTACGCCAAAGTATGTGCCGAGGCCGTGGCACCACTCGGCCCGGTCGCGTGCCGGCGCCGCGAGAAGACAAACGCCAGCGTCAGCCCCGCCGCGCAAACGACGGCTGGGAGCCCAACGCCGTAGAGCAGCGGCCTGATCACGTCCATGCGGTTACCGTCGGCGAGAGCGACTCGACTGTCAAAACCTTGCGAATGATGGCCGGCAAGATTCCCGGGCCGCCGGATGAACGATCACTCGACGATGCCCTCAATCCCCGCCATGATCCGCACCTCATCACCGATTCCGTTCAGAGCATACTCCATGCCGAACTCGCTTCGCTTGATGGTGAGCACGGCTTCGTACCCCGCGACGTTGCGGCCCCGCCGATCCGTCGCGCTTCCGACGAACTCGACGTCGGCCGTGACCGGCCGGGTAACACCGTGCAGGTTCAGATCGCCGGTCACCTGGTACATGTTCCCGTCGGTTCGCTTCACCTTGGTACTCTTGAAGGTGATCTTTGGGAACTCCTTGGCGTTGAAGAAGTCCGGACTCTTCAGGTGCTTGTCTCGGTTCTTGTTGTTCGTGTCGACGCTCTCGGTCTTGATCTCAAGTTCCAGCATGCCCGCGGCCGGATCGGACTCGTCAAAGCGAAAGCTTCCCGAAAGCTCGTTAAACCGTCCGTAGAAGTACGTGACGTTGTTGTGCTTCACGCGGAAAACGATCGACGAGTGCACATTGTCAACAGAGTATTCGTCGGCCCCGCTGGCTGGCGCGCTCAAAGCAACGCCAGCCAGCACAGCGATTGATAAAGTGACTCGAAGATCGCGAGTACGTTTAACCATAGATTCAAACCTCCCGTCATAGAGTTCTCGACTGATCACGATTAGGCTCCATAAGCCGCTCCGGCCCGAAGCGGCGGCCACGCGCCACTACTTTAACAGAGCGATTCGATCCGAGCCAGTCGGCGGGTGTGGCCCATGCCCTGCGAACCTGGGCTCGCGATTCATCGCGGCACATCTCGTGTGTGGAGTCAATAGCGAGCCCACCCTGAAACAGGGTGGGCCACGCCGCGCACGTGAGACAAGATTGCCCAGTCCGTTTCCGCGGCAGTGAACTTTCAATAATGCTGAAGCGCCGTTGAGCAGGAAGCCTGGTCTTCTTAGCTTGGTGGAGGTGCTGCTCTTCAAAGGGACGAACCCGTGAACGTTCTTGAACCGTTCGACGTCGTGACCGGCGCTTTGGGCTACACGGGCCGGTACATCACACGCCGACTGCTGCACAGGGGCCGACGCGTCAAGACGCTCACCGGACATCCCGATCGGCCGAACCCCTTCGGATCCGATATCGAAGTGGTCCGCTTCGACTTCGACAATCCGGACAGACTGGCCCGCAGTCTTTGTGGCGCCGATACGTTCTACAACACCTATTGGATTCGCTTCCCGCACGGCGCGATGACGTTCGACAAAGCAGTCGCGAACAGTCGGGCTCTGATTCGTGCCGCAACGCAGGCCCGAGTCCGGCGATTCGTCCACATCAGCATCACGAATCCGTCCGAGAACTCGCCTCTAGAGTACTTCAAAGGCAAAGCTGTTCTGGAGCGCGTGCTGGCCGACTCGGGGCTGTCGTACGCTATCCTCCGGCCCGCCGTCGTGTTTGGCCGGGAGGATATCCTCATCAACAACATCGCCTGGCTGGTCCGCAGGTTCCCCGTGTTCGTGGTCCCCGGCTCCGGCGAGTACCGCCTCCAGCCGATTTTCGTCGAAGACCTCGCCGAGCTCGCCGTGAACGCCGGACGAGACAAGGACACCCGAGTATTCGACGCCGTCGGTCCCGAGGCGTTCACCTTCAACGAACTGGTGCAGCGGATCGGGAGCGCCCTTCAATGCCGCGCCCGCCTTGTACACGTTCCGCCGATCGTGGCGGTGTCGGTCGCCAACCTCATCGGCTGGTTTCTGGGCGATGTGCCGCTGACACGCCAGGAGACGAGAGGCCTGATGGACAACCTGCTGGTCTCGAACGAGTCCCCCACGGGCCGGGTCCGTCTCAGCGAATGGCTCGAATCCAACAGCGACGCCCTCGGCCGCTCGTACGCATCGGAGCTGGTCAGACACTATCGCTGACGCGGAATCGCGAAACACACCGTGTCGCACGTCACGCTTCGACCTGGACGTCGATCTTCACCCTGCCAGCCATACGCGCCGCGTAATAGGCGCCAATGAGTCCCGCACCCAGGGCGAACACCGTCTCGCTGCCCGTACCAATGAGCAGGTCGGGGGCGGCGGCCGCGAACTTACCCCAGTCGATATACGCCCCCTCCTGTGCCGCTTGTTCGCGCAGCACGTACCCCATCAAGAAGAGCTGTCCGAGCAACACCGAAAAGACCGTGAACGCGATGCACATCACCTGAATGACGGCGCCGCCCTTCCCTGCCGACTTGCTCACGCCGAACCCGACGAGCAGGCCGATGCCGATGCCCACGATCCAGAACATGCGCTCGATCGCGATCCCGATGCCCGCCCAGACCACTGCGCCCACGACCGCCAGAACCAACCCCGCCGCCGCCGCCGTCACATAGTTCGTCGGAACCGCATCGTATGCCGCCCGCGCCTCGGCGACCGCTGAATGAATCTTGTCGATACAGCCCACGCACACGCGGTCGACAACGCCGTCGAGCAGCTTCACACCGGCCACCTCCGCGCTGCCGCACAACCGGCAGACCCTGGGCGGCGGCTCGCTCGAAGATTTGACGGCCCTGAAGATCTCGTCAAACGCCGCTTTCACTGATTGCACATCGATGTTGCGAACGAAGCCGCGCTTCTGCGTGTACACAACGAAGCCGTCCTCCACTTTCACGTCTTCCGGCTTGATGCCGGCCGACGCGGCGTTCACCATCGCCAGCGCGCCCCGAATCGCCTCGTCGGCGTCCTCGCTGCCGTGGCGAATCAGACCCGCGACGCAATCCGTGTTCTTGATCCTGCCCGCGGTCAACTGTATTGGATAACCGTCCAATTCCCCGTACACGCCGAACTGCCTTGACTGCGATTCCAAACCAAGTTGTTGTCCGGCCTGCGACACGACTGTAGCCATGTTTGGCATGTGACATCTCCTGGCCTGTCATTCGTTGACGAAATGCTTATGCAACCGAATCCATCGCGCGCCTGACCTGCCACGGCTGAAATGCGAAAGCCCTTCATCAAGCCACGCGTGGGTAGCGTAGCCGATCGCGCCACCCGATTCAACCACCGCGAACCGCCATCCTTCGCCCCGCAATGTTGCCCCTCATTGTTGCAGATCCTGTCTTGTCATGGCGGTGGCCGGTTCAACAAATCGAGTAGCCGGGTCGATCGGAACGCCCTCGGCCTCTCGCTGCAGGAAGCGCGGCACGGGACTGCGGCTTGAGTTGAACTGAAAGTATGATAGCCTGTGGTTCCATATGAGCCAATCATGTCCCGATCCCAATTGCGGCGCGCGGAACGTGCCCGGTGAGGCCGAGAGCTGTCCGCGCTGCGGCGTTCCTCTCGGTGGTGGAGCATCTATCGACGCCTTTCCGGATGCGAAGAAGGGGACGCACAAGCCGCGAGCCAAGCTCAAACACGCATTGTTTGCTTCCCTGTGTACAACCTTTCGTGTCTTGGCTTCGCGAGCACTTCACAGTCCAAGCAACTTCGCCGCAGGACCATGGACCTCAGGGCCGGTGGCCGCTCACATGTGTGTAGCAACGTCCCGCGACGTTTTGTCCAGGACTACGCCATGATGATCTCAAGCAGACTATACCTGGGAGTGTTCGCTCCGGTGATGCTTGCTTCGCTCGGTTGTCGAGCGACGGCGCCTCGGGCGCTCGTGTCGGAGCGGTGCGGGCCTGTTTGGCCTGAACGGCTTGCCGGACGGGAGCGGCAGGTCGTCTCGGACGACGTCATCATTTACGCGAACGATCCCGCCAACGCACAGGAACTGCGCGAATGCATCGAAAACGAACTCGCTGGATTCCGCGAGCGCTACGATGGCGCCCCCAAGGGGCCCGGCCTTGTCCTTGCGATTGAAACCGCCACCGCGTTGGAACCCGTTCCCGCCGTCGAGGAATGGCGCGCGGCTCACGTCGATCGGCATGGCAGGCCGTACTGCCTTGACGCATACGCACCGTACTTTCGTGAGTCCTTCAGGATGCCCTTTGACGCGGCTTTGGAAGCACGGCTGTTGGAAGGGCTGGATGCGGCGCCGGCGTGGGTCTGCCTTCTGACTACCGACGCGCACCGGACGGTCGCGGCCGTCGCCAAAGCGAAGGCGCGGTTCAGCAACGGTGGGGTGAAGACTGCCGATCCAAGCGTGATACCGGCCATGCTACTGAGCGCTCCGGCGCTGCCGTTGATGTATCTGGCGCACGGTTGCCTTGCGGGGGTCTACGCCGTGATCGACGCGGACCTCATGCATCTTCAGCGGCGAGAGACTCTCTGGAAGGCGTTCGTTCACGCGACCCAGAGCACGCCCGAGTGGCGTAAAGCACAACTGGCCGTCCTGGAATCCGAGATCGATCGAACTTGGCGGGACATCTGGCGAAGTCGCCCAGTCGATTGACGCTCGCAGGGTGACTTTTCGCCGGGAAGCGGCGGATCCGGTCCCTGAGCGCTCCCCGCGCCTCCACGAGCCCTGCGGGAGGATCGCCCCAAGCGATCGCCTGCGCTTGTGTTGGACCCCTTGGCACGCTGGCGGCCCATTCGTATGATAAATGGCAACGACGTCGTCGGCGACCGGTTTGCCGGCGACTCGGCGGCGAGCCTCAATTGCCCGTGCCGGCCCTGCGAGGCGGTGCGGCGCCCTTGGGTGAATTTCAAGACGCTTCAATCCGTTTTGAAGGGGAACCGTATGAAGATCCAGAATCCGTTCATGAAAGCCCTGCCGGCTCTGTTGCTGATCGCCCCGCTGGCGGCGCCGTCGTGGGGTCAGGTACCGCGGCCGGCGACCGATGAGGAGGTCCAGGCGCTCATCGCCGAGGCCGGCGACAGCGAGGAGTATCCCGGCGCTGACCTGTTCTACGTGCTTGACGAGGCCGACGTGCTCGTCAGAGACAGCGGCCTGGCGACGACCGAGACGCGACAGGTGATCAAGGTGCTCACCGACGCCGGCGTCCGGTCGCAGTCCGTACTGCGGGAGGACTACGATCCGGCCAACAACCGGTTCGAGTTCAAAGCCGTTCGCGTGCACCGCAAGGGCGGGACGATCGACGAGGTGGACGTCGACTCGACGGTCACGCAGCCGGCCAAGCAGTGGGCGATCTACTGGGGCAATCAGCAGCAGTTGCTGGAGGTGCCGCGGCTGGCGATCGGCGACTGCCTGGAAGTGCGGTACAGCAAGACGGGCTTCAACCTGGCCTACCTGGGCGACTCGGACGACGTGCAGCTTGCGGCCAACGGGGAAGTGTTGAAGCCCCCGATGCCGGGGCACTGGCACGATACGGTGTTGTTCCAGGGGCGGCACCCGATCGGCAGGAAGCGCTACAGCGTGCATATGCCCGACGACAAGCCGCTCCAGTACGAGGTCTACAACGACCGGCTGCGGTCGTCGCTGTGGTTCGACGGCGACCGGCACGTGTACACGTTCACGGTTGAAGACATCCCGGCGGTGGACCGCGAGCCGCACATGGTCGCCTTCGACGACGTGGTGGCCAAGGTGGTGCTCTCGACCGTTCCGGACTGGGAGACGAAGGCCCGCTGGTTCCACGATGCGAACATCGACCAGTTTAACGCCGGCGCGGCCGTTCGCGAGAAGGTGCACGAGCTGACCGATCACCTGGAGAGCGACGAAGAGAAGATCGCGATGCTTCTTCACTGGGTGGCCGACAACATCCGCTACTACGGCACGACCCGAGGGGCGCACGAGGGGTACACGCTTCACGCGGGGCCGGAGATCTTCAAAGACCGGGGGGGCGTCTGCAAGGACAAGGCCGGCATGTTGATCACGATGCTGCGGGTGCTCGGATACGAGGTGTACGCAGCGTTGACGATGGCCGGCTCGCGCGTGGAGGCCATCCCCGCAGATCAGTTCAACCACTCGATCACCGTGATGCGGAACGAGGACGGCACGTTCCAGATTCTCGACCCGACGTGGTCGCCGCTGAGTAAGGAGCTTTGGTCGAGCCGGGAAGCGTTGCAGCATCTGGTGTACGGCACACCGGAGGGCCAGCCGTTGACGCAATCACCCTATTTCCCGCCGGAGCACAACCTGCTCTCCTGCACGAGCGAAAGCCGAATCGCCGACGACGGGACGCTGCGGACCGACGTCTCGATGGACCTCAAAGGCTATCCGTGCACGTATCTCCGGCGGAACGCCGACAGGTACCAGGATGCAGAACGACGGGCGGGCTTCGAGCGCGTCCTGAGCATTGCACCCAACGCTCGGCTCGAGCATCTCGAACATATCGATCCTTACGACTATTCGCGTGACGGCTTTGTCAACATGACGGTCACGGCGGACGGCTACGTGGCGAACGGCGGTGCGGTGGCGCTCTTCCGGCTGCCGCTGATGTCGCATCCACTGGGTGATTTCTTCATCCCAGACCTGTTCTATTCCGTCGACGCAAAGGAGCGGGAATACGCGATGCGCATGCGGGCCACACGGCTCGTGCGCTACGAGGAGACGATCAGACTGCCGTCCGGCTGGAAGGTCGATCACGTGCCGGAGGCGAAGAAGATCGAGTCGCCGTCGGCCGATCTTTCGTTCGAAGTGACGCCTGGCGACGAAAGCCTCACGTATCGTTTCGAGCTGGCGATCAAGAACCACATTATCCCGCCGGAGGACTATCCCGAGTTTCGCAAGGCGATTCATGCGATGAAGGAGATCTCCGACGAATGGGTGGTGTGCACGATCGGCGACCGGATCGTGCGCGGCGATGAGGCCTCGGACGATCAGGCCGACCGGGAGGGGTAAGACAACCATGGACAACCAATCAACGATGGAGTCTGAAATGAGACCGTTCAGCCGTCGCCGCGTGACCAGTTGTTTCGGAATCTTGATGGCCATAGTGGCCGGAAGCGCGTGGCAGATGCAGAGCGCCCCGGCCCAGACCGCAGGCGCCTCCCCGGATCTGACCATCAGCGCCGAGCGGTACCCGGACGATGACGCAGTGATTCTCCGGCTGGAACAGGACTGGACGCTCGATCGCGACGGCGCGGTTCATCGCCGCATCCACAGGTGGATCAAGCTGTTCAACTCCCGGCCGATCCGGCAGGAGGGGGACCCGCGCATCGACTTTCAGGCCGGGCGGGAGAAAGTCACGTTTCACGCCGCGCGATCGCATCTGCCCGACGGCACCACCATCGACGTGCCGGATTATTCGTTCAACAAGGCCGCTCCCGGCGACTTGGGCGGATGGCCCGAATACGCCGACTGGCAGCAGTGGATCGTCTCGTTCAGCGGGATTCAGGACAATGTCGTGCTCGAGCTGGACTATGAGATCACGACCGAGCCGGGCGTGATGCCCTGGGTGGACGCCGACCTGCCCGTGCACGAGGAGTATCCCGTGGTCGAGCGCGTCGTCTCGGTCACCGTGCCAAAGGGCACGACGCTGAATCACCGGCTCGATCGCGTCCCGCCCCGGCACAGCGATTTCGACAAGTCCAGCCGCGGGAGCTCGGAAACCTATCGCTGGACGTTTTCGAACCTCCCCGCTGACCACGCCGAGCAACAGGCGCCGCCCTGGGAGGAGCGGATCGGCCGGCTTCGGTTTACGACAGTAAAGGACGCGCCCTCCTGGCTGCGATCCATGCTTGATGCGGTGAGTCAGTCGGCTGGCGCCGGCGATCGCCTCAAGGCGTGCGTGGATGAGACCATCGAGAACGAGGTCGATCCCGTTGTGCGGGTCCGTGCGATCGCCGATAAGCTTGGCGACAGCTTCAACTTTCTCGATTCGCCCAGATCGCTGCGTTCGCTGGCGTGCCGCGACGCTGAAGAGGTGTTTCGATCCAACTACGGCAATCCGCTGGAGTCGGCGGCGCTGCTGCTCGCTGCGCTGCGGAGCGCTGGCCTGAAGGCCGAGCCGATGGTGGCGATCGACGCCGTCGAGTGGGATCCGGAAGTGCCGACCGACTCGGCGTTCGAAGCGGTTGTCCTCCGCGTGCAACTTCCCGACCGGGACATGCTTGTTCATCCGGAGAGGGGGGAGTTTCGTAATCCGGGCTCGTGGGGCCGGCGCGTGCTGATGACGGTCGACGATAGCGGCGATGTCAACAAGACCTACGTCTATGCCCGGGGCGAAAGGGCGCCGAGCGAACTGAACGTCACGGGCAGTGTGAAGCTCGACAAGACGGGCAAGGCCGACGGCGAGCTGCGTATGCAGTTGACCGGCCTGTTCTACAATCCCTTGAAATTGGCGACGGCCAAGGCCCAGGAGCGGTTCGTCGGCGGGATGGCGTCCCGGGTCTTGAGCGGTTTCAAAGCGTCGGCGCATTCAATCACCGCGCTCTCGGAGGACGAATTTCAAGCAGACGTCTCTATCGCGTGCGAAGACGCACTTGCCCAGGTGGGGCCGGGTTACTTGCTTCGGTTTGCCGAGGGACCGGCGTTCCTGAAAGACGTGCCCATGCCACTCGATCGTTCGTACCGCCAGGCTGCGGTCCGGCTGGCCGGCCCGTTTCGCGAGCGCGTCGACCTTGTCGTGCAGATGCCGAAGGGATGGGCGCCTTCGATTCTCCCGGCGTCGCCGGAGCGTGTTGACGGGCCGTGGGGTTACGTCGAGCAGAAGGTCAGTCGTGACGGGGATTCCGTCCGGCTGTATCGGGATATCGTTGTGCTGGACGAGACGGTGTCGCCGAAGGATTTCAAAGCGGTGCGCCGAGCCGTGAACGATTTGCGAGCCGCCGGGAGTCTGCTGGCAATGTTCGAGGCGGTCGGGGACGGCAAGGGGCTTTGAACCGCGGGTTGAGTCAGTTCCATAGTACTGCGTTGTCTGCGGCCGGCGCATGCACGGGCAACGAGGTCTTACTTGACGAGTAAGACCTCGTTGCCCGTGGCACCCGGCGCCGTGCTGCGGCTGAGACAATCGCGAGCCCACGTTTCAAGACGTGGGCCACCCGTCCGTTTGTGGGCACCCGTCGTTTCTCGTTTCGACGCTATTTCTTGCCCTTTTTCTTGTCTTTGGTCGATTGGATGCGCTGGGCCTCTTCGGCGGCCTTCTGGAGACGAGCGAAGAACGACGGCTTCTTGGGCGGCTTGGGCTTGGAGGGAATCCCGCCGGCGGCATCCTCTGCTTTCTTCGGTTCCGTTTCCTTGAGATCTTCGAGGTGCTTCCGGATGCGCCACTGCTCGATCATCCCGAACAAGGCGCTGGTCCAGATGTAGAGATTCAGCCCGCTCGGCATGTTGTAGAACAGCAGCCCGAAGAAGATGGTCATATACGGCATCATCTTCTGCATCTGAGCCGCCTGCTCGGACTGCGGGCCGGATTGCATCGACTTGGATTTGGGCATGAACTTCTGCTGCATGAACATGAAAGCCGAAACGAGAATCGGCAGCAGGTTGAAACTGCAGATGGGCCCGATCAGACTGCCGAGCAGAGGGACGGAGTAACAGTTGGAAAATTCGATCATCGCGTCCGGCGCCGTCAGGTCCTTGATCCACAGCATGAACGGCTCGTGACGCATGTCGATGTTGTAGTTCAATGAAGCGTACAGAGCGATCCAAATGGGCATCTGAAGCATCAGCGGCAGGCACGACGACAGCATCTGCGTCGCGGGGTTCACGCCCGCTTCCTGATAGAGCTTCATCGTTTCCTGGTTCTGCTTGGCCTTGTCGTTTGCGTACTTCTTCTTGATCTCCTCCATCTTCGGCTGCAGCGAGCCCATCGCCTGCTGCATCCGCATCATGTTCACTTGCCCCTTCTTCGTGATCGGGTGCAGGATCGTGCGAACGATCAACACGAGGATGATGATGGCCACACCGTAGTTGAAGACCACTTTTTCCAACGAGTTCAACAGGAAGATCATGAAGACGGTCAGCGGCTGAAAGGCCATAAACGAGCAGCATGGCGAGCCCGAGGCGTAGCTGGCAAGCACCTGCTCGTCGTAGCCGCGTTTGGCGTAAGCCTCCACGTCCTGGAAGGCCTTGCGGTGCTTGGGGCCGAGGAAACATTCGCTCACAATCTCACGGGAACCTCCGGGCGCAATCGTCAGCCGTTTGCTGATCGTCTCGGTTGTGATGGACTCGGGGCCTGCCGGTCCGGGCAGGACGGGGATTTCGCGGATTTCGGCGACCCATTCGCCCCAGGTCCCCGCCGGATCGGAAGGCAGGAAGGTCTCGAAGGCTACGAAGTACTTGTTCGCCACCGCCGACCATACGATCGGAGGCGCCGCCGTGTCACTCTCGTACATCGTGGCCTGCTCTTCGATGCTGCCCGCCTGCCTCGTCTTGGTGCATTTGATTTCGCCTTCCTGCCAGGTACCGAGGAAGAGCATGCGGTCGTCGAAACGAGGATCCTCCTTGCGTACGCCCACCGCGCCTCTTTGGGTGATGATGAAGCCCCGCTCCTGATCGGAGAGGTTTTCGACGCGTGTGATCACGTCAAGGTCGTAACGGCTGGGCTCGAGTGAAGTGTCGGGCAGGACGAAGGACTTGGTCACTCTCAAAAGGGGCTTTTCGCCTTCCTGAATCTCGACCGAAAAGGCAATGCGGTCTTTGGAGTGATGTCGCAGTTGCCAGGGCACGTTCTCAAGGGGAACATCCTGGTTGGATCTCAGCAGATGAAGGCGCTCGGTGGTGTATGACATCACGCGCCGGCCGTTGGGAGCGACGTGCGCGATCAGCATCGGATAGGGCGGCGAATCCTCCTCGACGGTCAGCCGCTGCGACGTGAGGTCGGCACTGACCACCGACGCCCCGATTGAGGAGACGACCAGCGACATCCCGTACTTGGGGCGGTTGGTCGCCGGATCATCGCCCAGCACGTCGGTCCATTCCTCTCCGGGAATCACGCGGATCCTGCCGGCAGTCACTGCTTCAGCCGGCTTGGTGACCTCCGGTTGTTTCTCGGCCGTCGTCTCCGGCGGCGCTTCTGCTTCGTCCACGCCGTCCACAGTCGCCGGGGGCGTTTGCGGTGCGGGCGTCTCGACGGGAGGCCAGATCCGGTGCGCCAGGATGTTCCAGGCCAGGAAGACCACAGCCGCCCAAAGCAGGGCCCTTACGACGTCAGGGTTTCTCATGAAAACTCACAGGGCCGGTCGCATCCGCGACCGGCGTCAATCGATTGTCGCATCGCCTCAATCGCCGCGGTCGGCACCGCGCCCGGCCTGCCGCAAAGACGAGGCGTCACTAGCGTCCATCCAACAACCGGGTACCGAGAAAGTCATCCAGTTCCGAGACGGCGAAGATCTTCTTGACGGCCTTCTCGATGTCGTACTCGATGCGGACGAATTCGACGTCCGCCCGGTATCCGTCCTGCGGATCGGGGTCGGCCACCGTCACCACGACGAAGCTCGCTCGAACATCGCGGTCGCGGGGCTGTCCCACGCTGCCCACGTTGATGATCGCTTTCTCGTCTTCGGTGATCGTATAATGGTTCAACTCCGGCAGTTCGCTCGGCGGGTCAAAGTAGGGATCGTCAAGGAAGACGCCGGGTACGTGGGTATGTCCCACCATGCACGTCATGTGCTCCGGGTCCAGGCGCTCGAAATTGGCGAGAATCTTGGTCGGATTGGTGTAGACGTCCTCGGCGAACAGGTATTCGTTGACCGGCCGGCGCGGGGAGGCGTGCACCATCAGAAGGCCGTGGGCCTCAAATCGCATGGGCAGAGCGCCCAGCGTCTCCCAGCGACGGTCCCTCAAGGCCTTCTTCGGCTCCTCCTCGAAGACGTAGCGCGTCCAGAATGCCGCCCGCTCGGCGCTGATGTTGAAGCTGCACGGCTCGTAGAAGACGGCCTGGTCGTGATTGCCGCAGAGTGTCGCCGACGTCCGCTCCATCACCAGATCGAGGCATTCCTTCGGGCTGGCACCGTAACCGACCACATCGCCCAGGCAGTAGATCTCGCGGATACCACGACGATCGATGTCCCCAAGGACCGCCTCCAACGCCTCGAGGTTGGAGTGAATGTCCGAGATGATCGCAAACGTCGTGGGCATGCACACTTACCGCATCGCCCGATCCATTTCGAGATGGGCGGTTTCTGACTCCCGGTGGCCAAAACGGCCGAAAGGGTGATGCTAGGCGGGACGCCGAGGGCCGTCAACGGGAGCGGTGGTTGTGGCGGTCTTCTGCGTGGGCGACACTCGCGGGTGCCTACGGGCCAGCCGGTTATATGGGGTAGAGACGACCCTTTCAGGGGCGGATCTGTGGGCGGCGGTGCCAACTTGGGGGCGGCGCCCCGGCTACAGAGCAGGGCCTCGGTCTGCGTCTCGCTCGTCGATTCTGCGAAACATCCGGGTCTTCGCTGCCCGCGGGGGGGTGCCCTGTGGCGGAGAGGCTGGTATCTCCCTACGGTACTTCTAGAATGGAGCTACGTGATCATGACGACCGGCCGCGATGGATTCGAGCATAGCGTAGCCGTTGAGACCTCGGGCCGCCTGGGCGGCGTGGCTTTGGGCCGCGGGGACGAGGTTCTCGCGGTACGTCAGTTTTCCGCCGGCATGCGTCACGCCGTCGAGCTGCTACCCACCATTGACGAACTCTGCCGTCAGAATGAACTCACATCGGCGGATCTGTCGGATCTCTACGTTTCCGGCGGACCGGGAAGCTTTACCGGGCTTCGAATCGGCATCGCACTGGCACGCACCCTGGCCTGGTCCTGTGGGATACGGGTCGTCCGCGTTCCGACACTCGACGTCGTGGCGCAGAACGCACTCGAACTGGCCCAGCCGCCGCGTCACCTCGGCGTCATCCTGGACGCGAAGCGCAACAAGGTCTATGCGGCCTCATACGTACTCGAAGCAGACGGCTATCGGCGCCTCGACGAAGCAGCCGAGCGCGATCCGGACGCCTTCTTTCGAGATCTTCCGCGCCCGGCCGCCTTGGTTGGTGAAGGGGCTCTCTACGCCCGTAGCGCCGTGGCGCGCAGCGGACTGTCCGTTTTGCCGAAGGAGACCTACGTGGCCAGGGCAGAGGTTGTTTACCGGCTCGGTCGCCGGCGTGCGGCTGCGGATCAGTACGATGATCCCCGTGAACTCACGCCGATCTACGTTCGTCGTCCCGAGGCGGAGGAGGTTTGGGAGCGACGCCACGGCCAAAGCGCGTCGGACGCGGGGCAGGTGTGACGGGGGGATTCTATCGACGAGCGGGTTGAGGGGCGGGGCGTTTGGAAGACGGAGGTTGACGAAACAGGAATCGGGCGGCGGCCGAGAGTCGACCGGCCTCAGCGTCCTGTCTCAGTTTCCTCGAAATCCCGCGGGACGTCTGTGAGGCGGATCGTGCGGATGAAGATCTTCTTCAAGGGCCGGCCTTCGTCGTCCGTCTCGACGGCCATCAGACGATCGAGGGTCTCATACGACTCTTCGCCGAAGAGCTTGCCGAAGATCGTGTAGCGTCCCGTCCATTCGGGGATATCGGTATTGGCGATGAAGAACTGGCAGCTTGCCGAGTTCGGGTCATCGTTGAGCAGGGCCATGCTCACGGTGCCCCGCGTCTGCGGCCGGCTGGTGAACTCGCCGGGGATCTTGACGCCGTCGGGGCGGATGCCGGTCCCGTCGTCGTTGGGACATCCTCCCTGAATGAAGAAGCCGGACTCGATCCGGTGAAACGTCAGGTTGTCGTAGAACCGGTCGCGGCACAGTTCGATGAAGTTTTCAACGTGTCGCGGGGTTTCGTCGTAAAAGAAACGGAGCTTCATCTCTCCGTGGTCTGTGACAATGACGGCCTGCTTTAGCGCGCCGATCTTGATCACCAGCATATTGGACTCGATCAAGGCTCCGTATGGAGCCCAGGTGAGCCGATACGTCCCCGGCGTTCGCAGGGCGGGATAGAACCGTTGAACGTCCAGGCTGATGCCGATCGACTGATGCGGTCCGAGGGTGACAACCGGCGCAGTGGCCGGTGGCCGGTAGCCGACCGGCACGTCCCAGGTGCGGTTGTATTCGCCGCGGATTCGCAACCCCTCGAAGCCCTCGCCACTGAAGACATGGGACATCGGCAGGCCCATCGAGGCGTCTCCGACTTCCGGCTCCGTCCCGGGGACGAAAAGCGAGAGTGGCTCGGCCGTCTCATTCATGATCGAAAACTCGATCACGACCGGAGCGCCGGCGTTCACGTGCGTGGAGGGGGAATCGATCCTGGCGCGTACGCCGTCCACGCCGCCAAGCTGGGCCGCGGAGGCGGCTCCCAGGAGAAACGATAACACTATGGCTGATAAAAGCTTATGGGACATCCTGGTGCTCAGTTCTCCGGTTGGCCCCGACCGTTGTCCGGTTTAACCACGTCCTGAGTGAGGGTCCATGCCTTTGATATCGGCCATCCGTCGGCCGAACGGGCATTGTCCTTCATGGCTCGGAGCTGTCCACACCCGCAGCGAATCGCTCTGCGCCGGGGGGCCGGACGCCGGGCCCACTCCGCCACCGTCGGATTTTACTGCTGGAAACGGCTATGGTTGCAGTTTGGGGCGTGAAGGACTTCGGCCAGTGGCGTCAAGGCGCGAACTCGTCTGTCCGGCTGAACCCATCCGGGGCCTGTGATTTGAATAGCGTTTCGTCGATTCCAGGATCGACCACGACGTCGTATACGACCACTTGGCTGGCCCCGCCCATGTGCGGGAGGTCGCGATCGACGCGTCGAGGCAGGTAGTCGGAGGTCGAAAAGAACCACGTGGACCGTTCGGGGTTGCCGCTGTAATCAACGTAGATCCGGTAGCACTCCTCGTCCCCGACGACCGTGGTTCCATCAAACCTGATCACCGTCGCGTTCAGCTCGTCGCCGAACGGACGCGGGAACACGAACTCCCTCATCCACATCCGCCGGAGCAACTGATACGGCTGGCCAAGGACATGCGGGACGATGTCCTCGTACACGGTTTTGGTGGCCGGATCGATCATGTAGAAGATGTGTCCATCCGAACCGATGGTCACGTGGCGACTCTCCTCGGAATTCGGCAGGCTGTAAGTGAACTCGGTCCAATGCTGGAATGACGGCGAGTCCCACTCGCCGCGCTGCACCGTGCGGTAAGAACCAGCGGGGCTTTGGTTCGCCGGGGCGCCGGTCGCCGTGTACTTGCCGCGGTAGCTGATCGCCTTGACGTTGCGGCAGGCTTCATCAACTCGCCGGAGGATCTCGATCGCTCTCGGGGATCGGTTCTGCTCTCCGGTGGTCTGGGACTCTGGCGCGTCTTGCTGAGCGCAAACGCCGGCCGTCAACGTCGCGAAACAGCAGAGTCCAATCGCAGATCTCATGGCTCACGCTCCTGAACATGACAGGTCTGTGAAGAATCATGTCCCAACCGTCAGCCGCTCATGTTGGAGATGAACGTGTCGGCCTCGGCGATGGCACGCTCCATTTCGGCCACGAGATCCGCCACATCACGTTCGATCTCCACCACTTCGCCCTGCAGCGAGGCGATGGCCGCCGCGTTCAGATTGTGCTTGAGGAACAGGACCTGCTCGCGGAACGCGGCAAGCACCGGCGCCATCTTTTCCTCCGCCCGGTGCATAACCGTAATCAACTGCTCATATCTCTGCCGAGTATCGCGAAGCTTCTCCTCTGAACGCCGCCGTAACGACGGGCTTTGGTACTGCTCGAGCTCGGCTTCCCATTCCTCGAACAAAGCCTCGGCGACGTCTTCGATGGATCGTACTCGCTTGGACACAGCCGCGGCACGGGACTCGCAGTCTTCGAGCTCGTCCTTGAGATCCTCGTATTTCCGCTCGAGTTCGCCGGCATCACCGCCCACCACCGATCGAAACTGTTCCAGCGCCGACTCGAACGTCTCTTTGGCACGCGCCTGCTCGCCACGGGCGTCGGCCACCCGGTCCGACAGGATCTCCCTCTTCGGCACGCCGAACGACTCCATCGTCCGGTAATACATCTGCGAACAGCCGACCACGCCAGCCACGAAGAAGACGAGAACAACAGCTCCAACAGCTATGAATATGCGCTTCATAAAACGAGTCTCCGTGCGGCTGATGCTGCATCCTTGAAGCGACTCCAGGGTTTGGACATCACAATTTTACTCACGACACGATCCGGGTCAAAAGGCCACCTGACGTGACGGACCGCCGGCTAGCCAATCGCGCCGCCCGGCTGATCTCGGAGATTCTTGCGCACCAGATCAATGTGCACGCGCAGATCATACAATTCATCACGATACGAAAGCGGGACCGAGACCTTCGCCACTTCCTCCTCAATCCGATCGAGTTCCGCCAGTTGTTGCCTGACTTTCTCCCTCGCTTCGCCCTGTTGCGCCACCCGACTCACATCCTCCAGCTCACCGTACCACCGATAGATCTTGGATCGTACGCGCCAACGGTACATGGGTGGCATGACCCGCATTAGCGGGAACAGAAGCGCGACGAGCGGCAGGAGCAACACCTTCAGGCGGTCGACCAGCGTGGCGGCCCAAAAGGGCAGATAGCGCAGCAGAAAAGGCGGCCCGAACTCGAAATGCCGCTCGGCTTCACTGCTCAAAGGGAAGCCGACGTGCTTCGGCGACGGAAAAACGCCGCGCTCCGCGAACAACCCTCCATCCCCGTGGACCTCGGCCGCGGCGAGCAAGAGCAGGTCAATCAACGCCGGGTGAAAATCCTCGCGCACGACGAGGTTTGCCATCGGCGCAAGCAAGGTGACGTCGGCGGGCGGGATGTTCGCCTCAAGGTCGATGGCCCCCTCGGGAAGTGTCACGATCGACAAGTACTGGTAGATGCGAGCATAACCCTCCGCCCGTTCGAAGCTCATGAGGTTCACTCCCTCAGCATGCAGGAGTGTCTCGACGGAGGAAGACTCGGGCGAGGCGACCATCAGCACTGCGTCCACTCGATTTCCCATAAGCGCGTCGGCCGCCGAATTGCCACCGAGCGGGAGGAACTTGGTCGTCTCGTCCGTCAGGCCGTTGTCCGCCAGTAATCGCATCGCAATCGCGTGCGTGCCGCTGCCCTCTTCGCCGACTCCGACCCGCTTGCCGTGCAAGTCCGACAGCCGTCCGAGAGAGACGCCCGATCGATGGAAAACCCAAAGAGGCTCGCGATACAAGCTGCCCAGCGACACCAACTCGCCCGAAATGGCCAGCCCCTCGGTCCCCGTCTGGGCGAAGGCCACGTCCACTTCAGGCGGTGTTGCTTCCAAAAGGCTGTAATTCTCCGCGGACCCGGCTGTTGCACGAACGGTCAAGTCCACGCCTTCGCGCGCCAGGATTTCACGATAGCGCCGGCCGAACTGGTAGTACGCTCCATCGGGTGCGCCAGTTCCAATGACGATGTGCGTCGGGGGAGCCGGGTCGACAAACTGATAGGCCACCACGAAGCCGACGACGGCCAGCAGAAAGGCAGGGCCGTAGACCTTGATATACTCGCCGTACGAGGTGCCCGAGGATCTGGCAGCCATCGTGCTGCCCTCCAATATGCCCTACCCGCCATTCACGACATGTGCGCGCCGGGCGGTCCGCGGATGGGTAAGATACTGCCGAAACCCTTCGTCACCAAGCGGCAATTACCGGAGCGAGCACTTGCCCACCGAAGTCAGACAGATGAATTCAACGACCGGCCGCTGGCTGGGGCGACTCGGTCGGGCGGCAAATTACAACGTCTTACAGGCTCGTCGGGCTTCTGCAGGCCGTCCTGCCGGCATAATGGAGCTGTAGCCCGCAGATCGAGAAATATCGGCGGGGCGAGGCACGAATAGACGACCATCGGGGGCCGCCGGTCTCCGGTTGCCAGCGCTCCACTCGCGCTGCCCATGTGCGATGCTCATGGGACAAGGCGAAAGTTGTCTCGAGCATGAGGAGGACTTGCCATGCAGTACCTACATCCATTCGTTAAGTTTGTCTTGCCGGCCGTGCTGGTGGTGGCCGGGCATGGTGTCGCAAGCGGCGCCGAATCGTCCGAGGTCAAGTACTACCGCGCGTACTACCTCGAACATGCCGAAGGCGACTTCGCCAAAGCGGCCGAGCTCTACGCGGAGGTTGCAGACGAGGCCCGCGGGGACAATCGCTGGATGGCCGACAGCGCCCGGCGGCGACTGGCGGCCTGCCGGGAAGCGCTGGCCAGCAGCGACTTCGCCGCGCTCATGCCGCCGCACACGCTGGCCTACGTCGAGATCAAGCGGCCCGGCGACCGGGTTCTCGAACTGCTCACCGGCCTGGGACTGGTCGCGAAGGAGGGCGACCTTCCGGCCGAGGGGGGCAAACGCGTCGCCGTCAGTCCGGCACTGGTTAAGGAGCTGATTGGAATTCGCGGTGCGGCCGTCGCACTCACTGGCTTCGACCCGTTCAAGCAAATGCCCTCCGGCGTCGTCGTGTTCGATCCCGGCAACCTCGAGGTGATTCGAGGCATGATCGAAACGGGTCTCCCGATCGGCGGCAAACCGGAACAGCCGATTCAGAACTTCCCGACGTACAGCGTCGAGGGGCAGGCGTATATCACGCTCACCCCGCGGCTGGTCATCATCGGCACCGAGCGGGCACAGATCGACCAGGTCGTCGAGCGGCTCAAGGGCCGAATCTCGAGCTCGCTGGCCAACAGCGACGGATTCGCCAGAGCGGTCGAAGATCGCGACGACTCGTTCCTTTTCTTCTACGTGAACGCCGAACCGGTCATGCCGATGTTGAACACCATGATGGCCGGGGCGGGCACGCAGAATCGCGAGATCGCGATGGCCCAGGCGCTTCTCGATCTCAACGCGCTCCAATCGCTCATGGGCAATCTGGGCGTCACCGAAAAGGGCGTCGTCCTCGAGATGGCGCTGCGGCTCGATGAGGGCCATCACAATCTCGTCTTCAACTTCCTGCGAACCCCGCCCATCAGCCGCGAGACGTTGACGTTCGTGCCGGAGGACGCGGCCGCCGTGATGGCCGGCGCTCTCAACGAAGCATCCGCTCGTTACAAATCCGCAATGTCCGCCGACCCCGATGCGAAGCCGATCGTGACGTTCCTCGACTTCGGGCGGGAGGTTTTCGCGAACATCATCAGTATGGCCGTGTTCGTCCTGCCGCCGGACGGCGAGCCGTCGCCGAGCCCGATTCCGATTCCGGACGTCGCAGCGGCCGTCACGGTTCACGACCCGGCCAAGTCGCAGGCTCTTTGGGCGCAGGTTCTGGGCGTGGCCACCATGGCGAGCGGCGCGCCCGGCATGGAGGGCGTCGCTACCGAGATGTACGGCAATCAGGTGCGAACCTACAACTTCGCCAACATGTTTTCGATTCATTTCGCCACCGTCGAGAACAATGTGCTGATGGCGTCGAGCGAGTCGGCCATGCGGCGGGCGATTGAAGCCCGCGCCAGAGGCCGATCCATCCTCGATTCCGATGCATTCGGCGACACGCTGGCGAACCTGACCGCGAACACGACTCGGGCCGTCATTATTCACGCCGGGCGCTGCGTCGACCTTGCCGAGCGCTTCGCGCCGATGCCGCAGGCGATGTGGATGAAGCAGATCAAGTCGATGCTGACCAAGACGACGGCGTCGCTGATGGTCGAGCACTCTGATAACGTCTTCCACATTGCCGCCCGCGTGAGCGGCATTCCCGACGTGGGCGAGCTGGCGAACCGCATGCTGAACGAGCAGATGGCGTCGCAGGAGCGCAGAAGCCGCCTCAGCGAAGCGAAAAGGAGTGGAAACTGGGACGAGGCACTGGCGATCACAAATGAGTCTCTGCAGAAGGACCCCGGCAACGTCAGTCTGCTACAGACGAAGTTCCACATTCTCGCGGTCGGCAAGAACGATGAGGAGGCCGCCCACGCGTGCGCCGGCAAGCTCTTCAAGAAGATGCACGAAAGTCCACTTGCGTTGAACAACTTCGCCTGGGCGTTGCTGACTGAGGATCAATACAAGAAGCGCTATGACGATGTCGCGCTGGAATGGTCGCGGCGCTCGAACGAACTGACCAGTTACAAGAACTGGGCATACGTAGACACACTCGCACTGGCCGAGTTCAGGACCGGGAATGTCGAGAAGGCCGTCAAGCTTCAAAAGAAAGCGGTTGAGCTGGCCAACGGCCGAGGCGGCAAGGCCGTTACCGACGCCCTCGCGAAGTACGAGGCCGCTCTGAAAGAGTCCGAGCAAAGCGTCGCAAGCACCGGCGATTCCGGCGGCAGCGGCTAAATCGGGTATTCACAAACCTCCTCTGCACAAAGTCGAACCCGCGCCCCGCGGCAGCCAAGCAGGCCGCCACGGGAACGCGGGTTCGGCTTTTAGTGAAAGATGCGATCGTGCGCGCGGGTGGCCCACCCTGTTTCAGGGTGGGCTCGCGATTCTCTTCCGGCTTGGTGATCCCATGGCAATCGTGAACCCACGTCCGGAGGACGTGGGCCACCCCCTGCTCGTACGCGTCGCTCGTGTCCATTACCAGATTATCGGCCAGCACCCGTCCCAGTTCATCGCGAGTGTGGAGCGGTCGTTCATCTCGTAATAGCGGAAGCTGCTCCACGGCCATTGGTCCGCACTGTCGACGAGCCCGCGCGTGATCGGGTTCTTGTGGCAGTAGTCGAGCTTCTTGATGAGCGTCTCGCGGCGGTCAACGTTGAAATCGTAACCGCGCTTGCTCCACAGGGAACGCTTATCGAATCGACCTTGCGCCCAATCGTTCAGGGGTCTGACCACAACCCGCCATTCTCCTCCCAATAATGCCGCAGTGCCTGTTTACCATAGAACCCCACTCGCTGTTTGAAGGTGTGGAGAAGCGTCGAAACAGGCACGGGGTCGTCCGACCCGGGCGCGTGTGGATAGATCAGAGCATGGACATGATCAGGCATAATGACGTAGCCGACCAGACAGACCCCAAAATCCCCTTGAAGATGCCGAAAGGCATCGATGACGACGCGTTTCATGTCGTCGTGCCAGAAGAAGGTCAGCCGACGATAGCAGGAGATCGTCCAGAAGTGCGTGTGCCCCGGCTGGTTGTGGCGTTTCAGGTAAAGCGGCATGGACAGAGCATATCAGCATTAATGGAGTCGTCCATTCTGTTCTTGTGGTGCACTCGCGATGCTTAGGCACCGTAATCGTTTCGCTGGCGGCCGTGCGTCCGCGTCGAGCGCGGACGTGTGGCCCACCCTGTCTCAGGGTGGGTTCGCGGTTCCGTCTATCCCGGTGTTCCTGCGCCAATCGCGAACCCACGTCCGGAGGACGTGGGCCACCCTGTTTCAGGGTGGGTTCGCGATTCTCTTCCGGCTTGGTGATCCCATGGCAATCGTGGACCCACGTCCGGAGGACGTGGGCCAGTGCGCCTCGCGATTGACACCATCCGGGGTGGGGACTAAGAATCCTTGTCGATCGGAGGGCGGTACGGGCTGATGATTCCGCGCAAGAACACCCATCAGGTCAACGTCGGCGGTGTGCTCATCGGGGGCGCTGCGCCCGTCTCCGTCCAGTCGATGACAAGTACCTACACGTACCAGATCGATGAGACCGTTGCGCAGATCCGCCGGCTGGCCGAGGGCGGGTGCGATCTCGTCCGGGTGGCCGTACCCAAGAAGGCGGATACCGAAGCCCTGCCGGCCATCCTCGACCAGTCGCCCGTGCCGATCATCGCCGATGTGCACTACCACTACGAGCGGGCGCTCGAGGCCATCGAGGCCGGCGTCCACAAGATCCGCCTCAACCCCGGCAACATCAAAGACCGCAAGCAGGTCGATCGAGTCATCGCGGCCTGCAAGGAGCGCGGCCTGCCCATCCGCGTCGGCGTCAACGAAGGTAGCGTCGTCGAGCGGCAGGACAAAGACCTGCGGGCGGCGCAGAAGGCGAACCTGGCCGAAAGCCCGCGGGACCGGCTCGTGACGCTGATGATCGCCACGCTGGAAGACTACCTGCGCATCTTCGACGAGAACGATTTCCACGACGTCGTGCTCAGCCTGAAGTCGATCGACGCGACGATCGTCATCGACGCCTACCGTGCGGCCAGCGAGCGGTTCGATCTGCCGCTGCACCTGGGGCTGACGCATGCCGGCCCGCCGGAAACCGGGGCCGTGCGATCCATCGCGGCGCTGGGTGCTTTACTCGCCTCCGGCATCGGCGACACGATCCGCATCTCGTACGCGGCCGACCCGATCCACGAGGTCGAGCACGGCAAGGAACTGCTCTGCTCGCTGGGGATGCGGAACCGGGTCGAGCCGGAGCTGATCGCCTGCCCGACGTGCGGCCGGATCGAGATCGACCTCATTAAGCTGGTGGCCGACGTGCGCACGCGGCTGGCGACGATCAAGACGCCGGTCAAGGTGGCCGTCATGGGATGCGTCGTGAACGGGCCGGGCGAGGCCGAGGGTGCGGACGTGGCCGTCTTCGCCGGGCGAGGCCGCGGCATCATCTACGTTCAGGGCGAGCAGACCCGGACGGTGAGCGAGGACGAGATGCTCGACGCGTTGTACGAGGAGTGCGTGCGGTTCGCCGAGCGGGTCGAGCGCGGCGAGGCGCAACTGTCCAACGCGGCCGTCAACATCGCCCCGCCGGACCCGCTTCCGCGGGCGGACGGTTCAATTCCCTTAAGCGTTGTTCGCTGATCACTCACGTATTCGTCAGACAGACGGTCCGGACAAGTGGCACCAGAAGCCTGGGGCGGATTCAACAAGGGTGCCATGGGCGAACGAAGCCGCCATCGGCGGCGGAGGTTGCCCGTGCGTCTCCCCTCGGTCACTGCACGGACGAATTGGGTCTTACCCGCCGGTAAGACCCGCGTGGCCCATGGCACCCTGCTCAAACGGTGTACTCTCTCCGGTATTCTGGCTCCATGATCAATCGCGGCCGGCCTGTGCGTACGGGCCGACGATGCGCGGTCCGATGCGTTTGGGCAGCAGGTTGTTGCGGAGGCTGGGCAGCCGGTCGAAGGTCTCCTGGAACCGGATGGCCCGCTGATCGACGGCCGACTTCTCCCCCACCCCGCGAAGCGTGCCGTAAACGGTGAACACGTGCGAGCGAGTCGTCACCCAGTCGCCGAGGGCGACCAGCTTCGCAACGGCGCTGATGTAGTCGTCATTCGACGGGTCCTGTCCTTCAAAGGAAGCGGCTCCACCATCGACACGAAACGCGCCGGTGCTCGCGGCCGCGTGGCGCACGTTGGCGAGCTCGCCCACCGTGAGAAAACCGCTGCCGGTGCGTGCTCGCGTGCCGTCGCCGTAGTCGCCGGTCAGCCCGACGGCTGCGCCAGTCGTCATGGTGATATTGCGGCCCTCGCGGTATGCAACGATTGCCCTTGCCAATTCCTCACCAAGCGGCGTCACGCGGGTTCGGTCAAGGCCCGCCGCCGTCTCCAGTTTCTGTATGACGGGATTCGGCTGTGGCCTGGCTCCACGCTGCGTCTGAACCGGCGGCCAATCAAACGCGCGTGAGGGCACCAGAGGCAGGCCGGCGAGCACCTTCCACGGCGCGGAGTTAAGATCAATACGTCCCTGGACGCGCAGCCCGCCCTGATCGACCGTTGGCATCCAGCCTTCGATCTTGGTGGTCTCGCTGTCTGTCGGGGTGTCGCTCAGATCATACTTATTATCGAGCGGCAGGGCCGTGAAGTAATCAAACACCAACTGACCCCAGGGAACGCTCAATTCCAGCGTCGCGGGGTCACCATCATCGCCGTGAGCGAGCTCATCCGTTGCCTGATCCGTATCAAACACCGGCATCCGGCCGTTGTCGACCTTCAAGCCATGTTGCCCCAATCGGGCTGTTATCGGCAAGTCTACGGCCGAATCGAAATCGGTCCAATCGTAGGACCGATGGGCATAGCGGGGCAGTAGGAGCAACGTCCCGGTAGTCGGAAACGCTGTTGCCATGTTGCCCGAATTCGCCAGATATAACTCTACCGGCCGGGGGGTTCCGAAGCCAGCATGAGCTCCGAGGTTATCCGAGTTGTCTCCTTGTCCCGCGTAATTCTCGACCGGGGCGAGCCATGGGATGCCGCTACCGCCACCGCCGCGAATCGAGCTCCCGCCCACACTTCCGCCGGTATCGCGCCGAATCGATAGTGGTGTTCCAGCTTGACCGAAATTGCCCGGTACTGACATCCAGTCGGCGATGATCCATCGTCTTAACCGGTTTACCGGCATCGTGAACCGCCGGAGCAGCATGAATTTGCTTTGACCTCCCGGGACGTCGATGTCCAAATCCGTGTCCTCTTGCTGCGGAATGCCGCCCGCGAGACCCAACGCCCCCAGGTTGTTGGATACAACGAGAAAACTCTGCCCGCCAATCTGCCCGTTCAAATTGACGTTGTAAAGTTCCGGGTCCGTGTCTTCAGTTGCGATCCAGTATTCCGAAAGATCGATGGGTTCCGGATAAGGGTTGAACAGTTCGACCGCGTAAATCATGTTCCCGCTGCCATCGTCCGCCGCATAGACCTCCGTGATAAACGGCTGCCGCTCGTAGCCGTAGACATACGACGGTTGTCCGCCCAGTCCCGTGGCCGTCCCTGCGATTTCCACCCTCGTGGGTGAATCGTCGCTATCGACGAAGTCAATCAGGTTGGCAGTCAGCCCGGCCGCCGTTTCAGCGACAATGTCCTGGTCATTCGTGTCCGACTGCCAATTGGTGCCGTTACGGTTGGGGTCGTCCACATTCCTGAGCATCAGCGTGAACGCGTCACGAATGGTTTGGATGAAGCGCGTCCGAATGGCGTCCGGCAGCCTGGGGTCTCCAATGGCGTCAACAAGCGGGCCGCCGATCTCGGGGTTGTACGGGGACCGTGGATTGGTATCAAAATCGAACAAGACATCGCCCGACTCCAGCAGCAGCCTCTGGACGAGCCCTGGCAGGCTCACCTTCAGGCGGGCACGAAGCGGGTTGTCAGGGTCGGTATCGTCCGGCCACTCGTCGAGGGAGTACTCGGCCGGGTTGTTCACGATACGATCCGCCCAATCGACGCCCGCGTCCCTCCCCATGCGCATCAACTGGTCGTCGTGACTTGCCGTCGTGATAAGCTGTCGATAGGCGTAGGCATCGAATCCGACACGGTCGAAATCCACGCGGTCGAGCCAGTCGAAGTCAGTGTCGTTCGGTCTGCCGTCGTCGATCGTCGTCACATCTGACCCGTTAAGTCCGGTGTCGTAGGGCCACCAGCGAACGTCGTCGCCTGCCATCACAAACGCGCCGTTGAGCGTCGCACTCAACTCGCGCGATTGCAGCTTCGACAGAACGGGTTCATTAGGCGGCAGCATGTAGCGGCGACGAAGCCAGATCTCCTCCCCCTCGGGTACGTACGGCCCGGCGAGGAAAGTGCTGTAATCGAAGCCTTCGTTTACCGTGCCGTCGCCGTCCCAGTCCACGTCGGGCGTCACGGCGGCCTCCAGCAACGTCCGGTGGCCGTGAGCGACATTGACCATGCCCCCGTGGGGGATCACACGGATGCTGTAGAATACGGCATCGGCGCCGAAGTCCGGATCGTTTACGTCAAGCGCCAGCCCTCGTGGTTGGTCCTGAATGTCGAAATCCGGCTGGCGAAGCTGGTCGGCCAGGTCGCCGCGTACAAATAACGGATAGCGATCCTCCGGAAGCCGATACTCGTAGCTATCCCATACCCCGTCGCCGTCGGCGTCTCGGCGATAAACCTCGATCTTGCCGATTGGGCTGAGACTCGCCTCAAGATGAGTGTCACCCTCGAGCGTCTCGATCCATTCCGGCGAATCGAACCTGATCATGTCAAAGACTGGATAACCGGGGGTCGCCGCCGGCCCTTCCGCCAGAGGAGCGTTGATATGAACCAGATTCGTCGCGTCTGCCGTGGATGAGGTGTCGACAACCGCGCCAACCCTGGACTCACCTCGTAAGGTCATCTCCAGGTCCGACGACTGGTACCAGTGGTAATCCGGCTGTGCTGACCCCGGATTCGGTGTGTATGGCTCAATCGAGGCAATCAGCGGATGGACGCCCGCGACTTCGCCGTAAGTGTCGTTGCCGATCCCCGCAACGGTATCGTCCCGGTTCCACGCCTTCCCGTCGTTACCGAGGAAGCCGCGTTTCAGCTCGGCCCGAATCTCACGCGATAACTGATCGATCACCGTGCAGCGCTTCTCCACGCGCTCCGTCTTCGCGATCGAGGAACTTTCGAAAGTCACCGAGGACAGGAACACCGCCCCCACGATGAACAGCGCGGAGAGCATGGCCACCACCATGACCAGCACCGTGCCCGGCCGCGCTTTCCGCCGGTGACGAACCCCCAAGGCTATTGTGTTGTATGTACGCTTTCGGTACATCTGATCCAACCCCTGGCGAAGCCGTCTGTCCCCCCGTTACCGCACTTGCTCCACCCACTGCGGCACATCCATGTCATGAACACACTTTCCTCATCACATCACCGAACTGCCCACCGGAATCACCATCACGTGCCGGAACGGCCGATCGAACCGGTCGGACTCATCGTACACGTCCACCGTGATCCGCAGCGCCTTCGGGAAAAACGGATCGGGCTCACTCGGAGCCACGGTCGGGTCCGGATCGCGCGCATAAAACCCGTGCGCCGCAGGCAGCTCGAGCGTGGTTTCATCGAAGCGGTTCCCCGACCTCGGCACGAAAAAGTTCGCCAGCGGATTTCCGCGCAACTCCGCGGATACCGAAGCGTACGCGTCGGCCGGGTCAACCCAGATGACGCGATCCGTGCGCGGAGCAGCCGGATGCGACAGCGCCCATTCCACTTTGAAGGACGCGCAGTTCGGCAGAAAGTACTGCCCCATGCGGTCTGCAAGCTGCGCTGGTGGCGTCAGGTCGAGCCGGCTTCTTCGATACCACCTTTGCCGATTGCCCACGGAGATCACGCTGCGGTCGAGGACACGAGAATCCACCACGAGACCCACGTAATCGAAGTCGCCATCGGCAAGCGTCACGAAGTCCAGAGCACCGTCGCTCAGTGCGAGCAGCTCCGGATCATTCCTGAACGTCTCGGTCAGGTCGTTTATCCATTGGAAATCGGCATCGGTGCGCAGTCCGGTAATGTCATTGAATTCGTCATTGCTGATGACGCCCAGTGATTGCAGCAGATCCAGTTCTGCGTCGACCAGCAGCACCTCGCGACGGGCCAGATGCCAGTTCCGGGCGAAGTAGCGGTCGCGGAACAAGGCAGCCTCGTCCCAGAACGGAACCGGGTCGGCCGGGTCGTATCTGACAAACGGTAAGGGATCCACATCCCAGGAGCCGTCGGTGGCGAACTCGCCCAGTTCGGCGTGGCCATAGACCACCTGCACCAGGCTGGAGTGGACCGACGGATAGACGGTGCTGTTGGCTCGGCGGCTGGTGAAGAACATGAGCACGTCGGCCCGCGGCTTCTCCAAGGCCCACGGCGGCCCGGAGGCGCCGTTGATTCCCGCCGTGACGTCCTCGCGCTCGGGGTCCGGGATGTGCGGGTAGCCGTTGAGCGGCCCCTTGTCCGCGTCATCTGCGTCGATGTCGCCGTCGCGGCCGTCGCGGGTCCAGTAAGCAGCAACCGGGTTGGCCTGAATCACCATCATCGATCGGGCCGGGTCCACCTCGGCCAGGTCCTTGCGCAGGGACCGCTCCAGCAGCCGCAGCGACTGGCTGACGTCCATGAGGGCCTGGGCCTGATTGGTGGTCTGGACGGACAGCGAGAAGACTTGCCCGGCCAGCGTCATCATCAGGGCGAGCAGGGCGACCGTGATGACCAGTTCAGTGAGAGTGAAGGCTGGGCGCGAGGCGGAGCCTCGCGAGGGACGAAGGGACGAAGGGACGAAGGGACGAAGGCTCGGTGTCCCGCGGCCCTTGCCGGCCCCGGGTGGGGTGTGGGTGCAATTGATGTGTAAGTCGTTTGTTCTCATCACGTTAGGCAGTATGGGGATGGACCAAGTGTCGGTCCAGTGGGCGTTTATGGGCTAAAGAACATCTGCCGCACTTCAATTCCGACCACGGGCTGCCGGCCGTCGAAAAAGACGAAACCGTCCTGGCCCGAAGGCCGCTCGGCGGCCACCGGCGGCGGAAAGACCCAGAAGTCGCGTCGAACCTCGGAGGGGGCCGCGCTCAGCACGTCGGCCTGTCCGTCGCCGTTGGTGTCCACGTCCCGAACAGTGATTTCCCGGTCGAGCGTGACAGTGGCTTCCTTGTCAAGATTTTCACCGTCGCCGGTGAAACGATGGTTGGTTACGGTGTAGACGCTGCCAGTGAGACGGTCGATCAGCACCGAGTCGGTCTGAAGCATCCGGGCGATTAGACGGCCATCATCTGTAGCTCCGGAATTCGCAACGGCTTCGGAGGGCAGGCCAGTGAGACCTTCGAGCGCCTCGCCCGTTCCAGAATCCCAGGCACCAAGAACTTCGAGATTGATGAGCCACGGCACAGGGAAAACCATGTCTTCTTCTGGGCCGAGCGCGAGAGGCGCTGTAGTGGTGCCTGCTGGATTCTGACGGGCGAAGCGGTTGTTCAACTGCGTACGACGCAGGGTGACCAGGTAAAGCGTCATTGACCGCGGATCGACCGCTGGGTCTTGGATAGAGACGAGATTTCCGATGCGATGGAGAACCGCCCAGGCAAAACGCCTGGAGTTGAGTAATTCCTCCCATCGTTCACGTTCTGGATCACCGGGAGGCGGAAGTGGCGGCAGCGGAGGAACAACGCGCTCATGAAAAGCGATTTGCGCCATCGGAGGCAGGACGCTTGGCGACCCACTTTCGTAAGCCTGCCACCAATCGCTCAGGGCCCAATCGAGATTCGGAGATTCGATGGCCTGTCCACGCTCGGTGAAATCATCTGTGTCGTGTAGATACCACTCGTCGATAATGAAATCCGCCGGATCAGGTAACGCACTGCGATCGGCGAGGGCATTCTCAATGTGGAGCACGTGAACGAAGGGGTCAGGCGGAACCTGAGCGACGACCGTCGGCTGAAAGTCGCCGAGGAAACTCGTCAGAACAGGAGGAGTTGCCAGAGGATTCGACACGTCGCACAGCAGTCGCACAGTCGTGGCCGCATTCTCGGCCGTTGAGGTTTCGGTGGTGAATTCGGCCAGGTCGCGGGCACGGGTCCAGCCGACGGGGAACATGGTGGCGGCCATCAACAGGCCCAGCCCGAGGATGACGATCGCGACCATCATCTCGATCATGGAAAGGGCGCGCCGCGGCGTCGCGAACGCCGAGCAGTGGCGGGTGCCATGGGCAAGCGACAGCTTGCCCGTGTCCTGGCGTACAAAGCCACGGCGGTTTCCGGTGCGCCGTGGCCCATGGCACGCCTGCGGACCTTCTTGTCCTGTCGCATGCGCTCCTGGCTCTGATTGACGCGGCATTGTTTTGGTTGGCCTTGGCACTAGGCGGACCTCTGTAACGTCTGAACGGTAGAACAGGTGAGCAGTAGACCGCAGGCGAGCCACCCGCTGAATCGTTTCCATGTTTTCACCTGTTCACCTGCTCCAAGCTGCGTGTAACCTTCATTGCACGCAGCTTAGGTGCGCTCCTCGCCGATGGGCCCCAGAACGATGTCGCCGGTCTGCGGGCTGATGTAGATCGGCTGGCCCCGCTGGCGGAGAAACTCGCGCTTGTCCACAACGTCCGGGTTCCGCTCGTCGCTGCCGGGGAATTCCCCGAACAAAGAATCGTCGTAGACCAGGAGTCCGGCAACGCTGGGGAAGTTGAGGGCGGCCGGCGTGCGTGTGGCCGCGGTCGCAATCATGGCAGGGAGTTCACAATTCAGTGGCTCCGGCCCTGGTCCGTCGCCCGCCGGTTGGCGATTCCCGGTCGCGTTGACGTCCAGAAGCGTGACTTTCCCTCTTTTAAAGTGGGCATCGCGGTCCTCCCGATCGGCCACGGGATCGTGGATGAGGACGGACCGATTCACCACGAGCCGGCCCTCGGGTGAGAAGATGATCGTGAAGAAGTTGCGGTGGTTCTGGGGACCCGACTCGGTGAAGATCACGCCCGTATCGTCGTAGTCGTTGTTGGCAAGTTCGGTGTCCGACCACTCGCCGCCGTCGCTCGGCTCCTTCAGGACCGCGAGCGGCGCGGCGCGGAACGGCGGCGGCAGCGTATAAACGTTTTCTTCCAGCACGCGGAAGCGATCGACGGCGCATTCGGGGCCGACGCCTGTGTCTGGACTTTTCACACCGGGCGAGAGGGGCGTCCTGGGATCCGGCGGTTCGGCCTGGATGAAGACGACTCTCTGGATATTCGTGTCGGGTTCGACGTAGAAGAACAGCCCGGCCTCCATCCCACCCAGCGCCCGCATGCGGGCGGATTTCAACAGGCCCTGGATGCGGTTGGCGGCGTCCGCCCCGCGTGTATCACGATAAAGTGCGCCCAGGATCGGCAGGACGCTGACCACGAGAATCGAGATGATGCCGATGACGACGATGAGCTCGACGAGAGTGAAAGCGGGGCGCGAAGCGGAGCTTCGCGAGGCACGAAGGCACGAAGGGACGAAGGCACGGAGCTGCGGGGCTGCGCCCCGCGAGGCACGAAGGCACGAAGGGACGAAGGGACGAAGGCTCCGCACCGCGCGGCAACCACGAGGTTCCGATGGCTGACAGCTGACGGCTGAGGGCTGACAGCTGACGGCTGATCTCTGATGGCTGATGGCTGCCTTTTCGGTCATGCTGGGAGTCCGCATTTGGCTGCGGCACGATCAGGTTCGCCCGCCCTCGTCGGTTGCTTCTTTAAGGCGTTCTTTCAGTGTCTCGTCAAGGTAAATGTTGTCTTCGTTGAAGGGGCTGTCGATGACGTCGGGCGCGCCGTTGTAAGGCTCGCCTCCCTCGTAATCCGCGACGAGATCAGTCAGTCCGAACTCGCGGATGAAGTCGGGGTCACACTGCTCGGCGCCGTCAGGGCCGTAGGACACCAGGAGCGGCTTGCCCCGGTTCTTCTCGATGAGGAACTGCGACGCATCGAGGCGATCGCCTTGCGGATCCGAAGGTGCGTTCACATCGCCCACCGGATCGGCGGCGAAGTAGTCGAACGGCGTTCCCCATGCGTCCACGAAGTAGATCAGCGGCTCGTCGGCAACGTCGAGCTCGCCGTTCCCGTTGCGATCGAAAAACTCCTCCGGCCCGGGGGCCTTGCGGTACTTGGGGCTGATCTCGTCGAGGATCGCCGTTCCGGCCGGGCTGTACAGGCGAATCGTCAGGGCCATCGCCTTGATCGATGCCGCGGGGACGCTGGACCGCCCGCTCAAGCCGCTGTGGGCCGGCAACTCGAGGTCGGCATCGCTTCCGAGTGCGATCGAGCGTCGTTCCGACATACGGGTCTTGCCTTCGGCGGGAATGCCACCATCGGAGCCACCTGTCATGAACGGTTCGAGCTCGTCGGCCGGGTAACCGTGGTAGCGGTCGCGGTAATCCTTGATCTTGGAGAGCGGGGCGTCCTCCTTGAACTGCTCGATGGCCTGCTCGAGGTTGAGCATGACGGCCTTGGTCTGGCGCGTCTTGGCGCTGGCCATCACCGAGCCGGTGACGGCGACCACGGCGCCGATCAGGACCGCGAGGATCGCAATCACGACGATCAGCTCGACGAGCGAGAATCCGCGGGCGATTGACTTGTCGATGTTGCGTCGTTTCACGTGCGTGTCTCCTGCCTCGCCATTCTCACGGTTGTGAGCCCAGCGCGAACCCGCCGTTTCGCCCTGTCGCCGACCACCGACTAATCCTCGCGAGCCCAGTTAGTCACGTCGTCGGTGGTGCCGTAAACGGCGTCCTTGCCTGCGCTGATCAGCAGATAGGTCTTGGGATTCACGGGACGGTTCTGGGCGGTCACGGACTGATCGTGAATGAACGCCTCGAACGTGTTGGGATCGATGGGGTCCCTCTCGGGGTTCAGCCCCGGCGTGTTCGTGATCGCGAGGCGGCTGAAATAGTCCGTACCTTCAACCGTTCCGGGACCGAAGCTGATGCCGTCGGCATTCGAGAACAGCGAGGTTCCGGTGTACAGGGCATTGTCACGCTGATCGTAGACGCCAATGGCCTCGCCGGGATCGTGAACCATGACGCGCCCGGCGCGGTTGGCCCGATAGTAGAGAATGGGCTGCCCCCAACTGTCGTTGAAGGTTAACTGCCTGCCTTCCTGCTCGCGCAGCAGATTACGGGGATCTCGAATCATCCCCTCGTCGAGCAGTGTTCCGATCGGCTCGATTCGATCCTGCGTGTTTTCGTCAACGAACGTGCCCCCGTCGCCAGGGTAGCGGCTGACAACCGGCCTGGGATTGTCCGCGTCTGTGGTGTCGTCGATTTCGTAGGCGCCGTTCTCAAACGCCCCCTGATCGTTCCACCAGCCGTCGGGCGGATCGGACAGGTCACGGAAGCCGGGCGTTCCCAGGCGATCGGCTCCGGCGAGGGCGTAAACCAGGAGATTGGCCCCGGTGATCCGCACTTCGACCTTGCTTTCCATGAACGGATCGGCCAGCTTGAAGTAACCGGTCTCCGTGGAATCCGATCGGGAGGGCGGATAGACGCCTCCGAGGGCCTGTTCGCCTCGGTAGGCCTCCAGCCCGCTGTCGATTCCTTTGAAGATCGACTGCGTGTCCACGATTCTGGCGCGCTCGCGGACCGCGGAAAAGCCGGGGATCATGATGCTGATCAGCAGGGCGATGATGGCGACGGCCACCATCAGCTCGACAAGCGTGAAGGCGCTCGCGCGAGCCGCGTATCGCCGACTGTCGGCCTTGGTGTCGGTGTATTTGCATGCGTGCATCTTTTGGTCTCCCGTGCCGGGCTGGCTTCGGGACGGCCGCCGGATTGCGGCGGGTCAGTCCCGCGTGTGCTCGAAGTTCTTGATGTCGTCGGGGGTGCCGAAGATCATATCCTGGCCGGCGCTGATCAGCAGGAACGAGTCGGAGCGCACGGCGCGGAGGGTCCGTCCACCAGGGTTGTCGCCGACGGGGTCGGTCTGCTTGAGCACCTCCCGGTCCACCACATAGTAACAGAACGATCTGGTAGCGTTCTTGTCGTCGCTCGTGTCGTCGATTTCGTCGGCATGGGGCCTGCCGAAGTTGGCCAGCGCGTGCGGCCGGTTGAAGATCCAACCCACGCGGTCACTGGCGCCCGGCGCGTCCCTGCGGCCGGTGAATCCCAGGTTGTCTTCCTGGATATAAACGCCGAAGTGCCCTTCCGCGTCGGTATCATCGTCTACGCCGCAGGGGTCCTCGCCAAACCGCCGCGCAACATAGTAAAGGATCGGCGTGCCCCACTCATCGACGGCGACGGGGGCGGCCAGGTCGGGGTCGATGATCTGGTCGTTGGGCGATCCACGAAGCTCGTTGGTGGGGACGAGTTCGACGGAATCGAGATCAAGGTAGGGTCCCACACGGTCCAGCGGGCCGTTGAGCCCGTCGGGCGGCGGGTCGGTCTTGTACCACTCTTGCGGCCGGTCTTCGAGCGAGGGCGGCACCGCTCTCTTGGGCACGAATCCGTTGAGGTCTTTGCCGAAGAGGTGGCGGATCAGCCAGTGGGCGCCGTACATCGTCTCTTGCGGATCATAGGAAAGGGCGCCTTCATGGATATCCCTCCCTCGAGCAGACGGAGGGAAACCGTTCGTGGCTCGAAACTCCTTGCCGTTCTCAGTCTGGAACATCTCCACGGCGGTGTTGATGGACTTGATGGTGGCCTGCACCTTCGCTTCCTTGGCTCGATTACGGGCGGCCGACAGGGACGGCACCAGAATCGAGACCAATAACGCAATGATGGCGATGACCGTCAGCAGTTCGATGACGGTGAACGCGCCGGCGCGATGGTTGGGAGACGTTCTCATAAGTCTGGAGTCAGAAGGCTGATATCGGGTCATGGCCGGTCGGCTCCTTGATTGTCTGCGCTTACCACGAGCGCATCATGACGATGCCGCGCTCACCTCCGGCGGGATCGTTTGCCCGGCGGCCAGCGGACTATCCGCCGGCCGACACGCTGTTGATGAGCGACACCATCGGCAGGAACAATGCGATGACGATGAATCCGACGATGCCGCCGAGCAACACGACGATGACCGGTTCCAGCAAAGAGACCAGCGAACCCACCAGGGTCTCGACCTCTTCGTCGTAGTTGTCGGCCACCTTGATCAGCATTTTGTCGAGGTCGCCGGTCTCCTCGCCGACGTCGATCATGTTGACGACCAGCGAATCCACCGTCTTGGATGCCCGCAATGGACCGGCGAAGGTGTCACCCTCCCGGATCGAGTCGTGCACGTCCTCCAGGGCCCGGGCAAGGACCTCGTTGCCCGAAGTATCCTTGGTGATGTTGATGGCCTCGAGGATCGGCACGCCGGCGTTGATGAGCGTTCCCAGGGTTCGCGTGAAACGCGCCACGCCGGTCTTTTGAATGATAGCGCCCATAATGGGCAGTTTCATGACTACCGTGTCGGAGACGTACCTTCCCCCCTTGGACTGGCGCACCAGTTTGAAAAACACCCATATTGCAACCGGGGACAGGAGCATCACCAGCCAGCCGGGCGGCGTACCCTGCACGATCCAGTTGGAAAAGCCGATCAGAATCTCGGTTACGCCCGGCAGCTTGGTGTCGAAATCGCGGAAGATCTCCTCGAACTTGGGCACCACGAAGATCATGATGCCCGTCACGATCAACGCTGCGAAGGAGATGACGCAGATCGGGTAGATCATCGCGCCGACGACTTTACGTTTGAGCCGCTGAGATTTCTCCATGAACTCCGCCAGACGTTGGCAGATCGTGTCCAGCACACCACCCGTCTCGCCAGCGGCGATCATGTTCACATAAAGACGGTTGAACGCCTTGGGGTGCCTCGCGAAGGCCTCCGACAGCGTCGAGCCGCCCTCAACGTCCTCGGCGACGCCCCGAAGAACGTTCTTCATCAGACCCGGCTTCTGCTGGTCGGCCAGAATGTTGATACTGCGCAGGATCGGCAGGCCCGCGTCCTGAAGCGTCGATAGCTGGCGGGTGAACTGGGTGACGACGGCGGTCTTGACGCCGCCGATGGAAAACCCGGTGCCCTTTTTCTTCTTGGCCTGACCAGCGCCGGCTTTCTTGCCGCCCTTCTCACGGATGCGCGTAGGGAAGTAGTTGAGGGCCCGGATCTTGGCGAGGGCGTCCTTGCTGGACGGAGCCTCGATCTCGTCCTTGACCACCTGCCCCTGTTGGTTCATGGCCTCGTATGCGAACTTGGGCATATTCCTGCTCCCCTGAATCAAGCACTGGCTACCGCGCTCGAGCGCCCTGGCACGGGTCGCTCATCACCGGCGCCGCCGATCGGGCTCCGCTCCTCCTCCTCCTCGCTCCGGTCCGGAAGAGCGCGGTGCTTACGTCTCGACAATGGTCTCCTTGACCACTTCCTCGATGGTGGTGACCCCGTCGTAGATCGCCAGCAGCCCGGAATCCCGCAGCGGACGCATGCCGCGTTTGAGAGCCTCGTTGCGAAGGACACCGGTCGAAGCCCTCCGCATGATCAGCTCTCGAAGGGAATCATCCATCACCATGATTTCGAACAGGGCCATCCGCCCGCGGTAGCCGGTGTTGTTGCAGTAATCGCATCCTTTGCCGTAATAAAGCTTGTGGCCGCCCACATCTTCCTGGGTCAGGCCGAGCTCCATGAGCAATTCTTCCGTCGGTTCGAACTGCTCCTTGCAACTCCGGCAAATCCGCCGCACCAGTCGCTGTGCGACGATTGCTTCCACTGTGGCTGTAAGAAGAAACGCTTCCAGCCCCAGGTCGAGCAAGCGCGCAACAGAAGACGGGGCGTCGTTCGTGTGCAAGGTCGAGAAAACCAGGTGTCCGGTCAAGGAGGCCTGCACGGCGATCTGGGCGGTCTCCAGGTCACGGACCTCGCCGACGAGGATGATGTCGGGGTCCTGCCGCAGGAAGCTTCGCAGCGCCCGGGCAAAGGTCAATCCGACCTCCGGTCGCACCTGTACCTGGACCAAACCGTCGATGTCGTACTCGACGGGATCCTCGGAGGTCAGGATTTTGACCTCGGGGGAATTAAGCCTGTTGAGGGCGGCGTACAGGGTGGTCGTCTTACCCGACCCGGTCGGACCGGTGACGACGATGATGCCGTTGGGCTTCTTGATCAGTTGGTACATGACGTCGAGGTCGTCGTCCCGCATGCCGATCTTGTCGAGATCGAGCTGAATGGTGGAACGGTCCAGCACACGCATGACGACGCTCTCGCCGAACATCGTCGGCAGCACCGCCACACGAAGGTCGACCGGGTTGCCCTCGACGACCAGCTCGATACGCCCGTCCTGTGGAAGGCGGCGCTCGGCGATGTCTAGGCTGGCCATGACCTTGATTCGGGACGCAATGGCCATCGCGATGTAGCGCGGCGGCGGCACCATCTCGTACAGCACGCCGTCGATGCGGTAGCGCATCTTGAACTCGTCTTCGAACGGTTCGAAGTGAATGTCGCTGGCCTTGTCGCGGATCGCCTGCAGAAGCACCAGGTTGAGCAGTCGTTTGACCGGGTTGGCCTCGGCCAGCTCCTTGAGCTCGGAGAGATCAATGCTCTCGCCGCGGTTGGCGTAGGCGGCAAGGTCCTCGTCGGTGACGATCTCGTCGATGATGTTGGTGATGCTGTCCTGGGATTCTTCGGGGTAGTACTTGTCGAGCGCCTGCTGCAAAGAGGCTTTGTCGCAAATGGCGGCGGTGACGTCGAAGCCCATCAACGTGTGCAGGTCGTCGGTGGCGCGGAAGTTATCCGGCGAGGATACTGCAATCTTGATCAGGTTGCGCTCCCGCTCGTAGCTGAAAGGGACAATCTTGTAGGTGTTGGCCATCTGCGCCGGGATCAGGTCGATCACCTCCTGCGGGATGTCCATCGCCCCCAGATCGACGGGTTCCATCCCGACCTGGGCGGCGAGTGCGAGGTTGAGCTGATCCTCGGTGATGTGACCGGCCTCGACCAGGATGGCCCCCAGAGGTCCGCCCCGCTGCTTCTGAATTTCGAGGGCGTCGAGCACGTCGCGTCGCTTGAGAAGGCTCATCTTGATGAGGACGCGCCCGAGCTGGCGTCCGCGAAGTTGCTCGATGGGGGGCAT
Organism: uncultured Phycisphaeraceae bacterium; assembly: GCA_964574815.1. GTDB lineage: Bacteria > Planctomycetota > Phycisphaerae > UBA1845 > UBA1845 > CAZNPL01. Next base: position 86,970 of record CAZNPL010000015.1, on the reverse strand, counting down.
TTCAGAAGGTTTGGTTACCATTTCACCACGCTTTGTGCACTGAGATTCGCTGAGGCCGGCGTCGGCGCGACCGGCCGGCGGGCCTGAACCGCCGCGTCATTGATTCGTTTTACTCTTATTCTTCCCGTTACCGTCTTCGGACGGTTGCGGAAACTCCACATCGACGCCTCGGGCGAGGGCGTCGATCTTGTCCTGCATTTCGCCGGGCTTGCGCGACTTGTCGACCGCCTCCTCGGCACTGATCAACCCCTCTTTGTAGAGCTGCCACAAATGCTCATCGAGCAGGCACATGCCGTACTTCTTGCCGGTTTGGATGCTCGACTCGATGCGGTAGACCTTGTTCTCGCGGATGAGGTTCGCGATGGCCGGCGTCACCATCATGAACTCGTAGGCGGCGATCATGCCCTTGGGCAGCCTGGGGCAAAGGGCCTGGGAAAGCACCGCGATCAAAGTAACCGACAATTGGACCCGAATCTGATCCTGCTGATCCTGCGGGAAGGCGTCGATGATCCGGTTGACAGTTCCCTGGCAGCCGGTGGTGTGGAGGGTTCCGAACACTAGGTGGCCGGTCTCGGCCGAGGTGATCGCGGCTTCGATGGTCTCCAGGTCGCGCAGCTCACCCACGAGAATCACGTCCGGGTCCATTCGCAGGACGCGGCGGAGCGCCTCAGCGAAGCTGGGCACATCGACGCCGACCTCTCGTTGATTCACGACACAACGCTTGTGCATGTGGTAATACTCGATCGGGTCTTCGATGGTGATGATGTGCCGATCCAGCGTCTGGTTGATGTGATCAACCATGGTGGCCAGCGTCGTGGTCTTTCCCGACCCGGTGGGCCCGGTGACCAGGAACAGGCCACGGGGACGACGGCACAGGGAGGGCACCATCTTGGGCAGTCCGATCTCGTCGAATGTGAGCAACCGGGACGGGATCAGCCGGAGCACCAGACTGTGGGCGCCCTTCTGCCGGAAGACGGAGACGCGAAAACGCCCGGCGTCGCCGAATGCGAAACCGAAGTCGGTCCCGCCCTCCTCCTGGATCTCCTGCTGGCAGCGTTCCGGCGTGATCGCCTTCATCAACGCGGTTGTGTCCTCCGGAGTCAGCACCTTGGTCTCGAGTTGGCGCAAGCGGCCGTGCAAGCGGACCACCGGCGGTACGCCGACCGACAGGTGCAGGTCGGACCCACCTCGTTTGATCAACGTTTCCAACAAGCGGTCAATATGAATCGTGGCCATCTAATGACTGCCTCAATACCTGTGCGTTAGCCGCAAGCCACCGGCGCGATCGCCGGCCAAGGTGGCTCGTGCGTCGCGTTCCCATTGAGTTACGTTTCTTCCGCCCCGGCCATCTCGAGGACGCCCTCGGCCTGGGTGATTCGAACCACTTCCTCAGCAGACGTGATCCCCTTGAGGATTTTGTTCTTGCCGTCGCCCGCCAGGGTGCGCATGCCGGCCGCCCTGGCGGCCCTACGAAGCTCGCTGGTCGGCGCCCGGTTGAAGGCGAGTTCGCGGAGCTCGGTGTTCATCTCGAGCATTTCAAAGATACCCAGCCGTCCACGGTACCCGGTGTCGCCGCAGCGCGAGCATCCGGCTCCCTTGTAAAATGTCGCGCCTTCCAATTCGTGCGGCTTGAAGTCGAGCATGCGCAGCCATCGTTTGTCGGGCTGCGGATCGACCACCTTGCACTCCTTGCAGATTGTTCGGATCAGGCGCTGGGCCATGATGGCCTGGATGGAGCTGGCAACCAGGAACGGCTTGATGCCCATATCGATCAGCCGGGTGATCGCCGAGGGAGCATCATTGGTGTGGAGGGTGCTGAACACCAGGTGACCAGTCAGGGCGGCCTGAATGGCGACGTCGCCGACCTCCTGGTCACGAATCTCACCCACCAGAATGATGTTCGGCGCCTGTCGAAGCATGGAGCGCAGGATGCGGGCGAAGGTCAGCCCGATCTCCTCGCGGACCTGGCACTGGTTCATACCAGTAAAGTTGTACTCTACCGGATCCTCGGCCGTGATGATTTTCTTGTCCGGGCGGTTGAGCTCCTGCAGCGCCGCGTAAAGAGTCGTGGTTTTTCCGGACCCCGTCGGGCCGGTCACCAGGAAGATACCGTTGGGGCGACGGATGATCTTTTGGAAGTGCTGATAGTCGTCCTGCTCGAAGCCGAGGACGTTGATGCCCACGTTGGCCGACTCGGGACGCAGGATACGAAGGACGATGCTTTCGCCGTGATAGGCAGGGCAGGCGCTGACTCGGAAGTCGATCCGGCTGCCGCCGGCTTTCATCTTGATGCGGCCGTCCTGCGGCACACGTTTCTCGGCGATGTCCATTCCGGACATGATCTTGAAACGCGTCGTGACTGCGCTTTGCATGTTCTTCGGGATGTCGTCGCGGACCCGGCAAACGCCGTCCACCCGATAGCGCACCCGCACGCGGTCGGCCATCGGCTCGATGTGGATATCGCTGGCACGACCCCGGACGGCCTCGCGGATGATCAGGTTGATCAGTCGGATGATCGGGGCATCGGCGTCATCGCCCTCTGCGGTCCCGACCATGTCGCCCTTCTCCGTGTGTTCGATGTCGGGCGCGTCCTGGTCGATGCTGGCCATGGTCTTGGACATCTCGTCCGTCATGGGGTTGACGAATTTCTCGATGTAATCCTTCACCTTGCTCAACGGCGCCAGCGCCAGGCTCAGTTCGGTGTTGAGCCGGAAGCGCAGCAGATCGAGCGTCTCGAGATCGAGCGGATCCGTGATGATGATTTTGAGCCGACCGTCCTCCTTCCCCATGGGAAGCACCATATGGTTACGGATGACGTCCTCCGGTAAGAGCTCGACGGCCTCGGCGGTCACCACGTGGCGATCGAGGTCGACGTATTCCATGTTGAACTGGTTCGCCAGCGCCTTGGTCACGGCTTCTTCGTCAGCGAGCTCGAGCTCGACGATGGCCTCCCCAAGCCGCTTGCCGTGTTCGGAAGCATACTCCTGCGCATCTTTCAGACCCTGCTTGGTAATGGCATCCCATCCAAGAAGGATTTCACCGAGTTGTTTGCGTCGTCGAGCCATTCGTCGCCTTCGTTATGCCACCCGACCCAGGCGGGAGCCTTTGCGTTTCGGGCATCGCATCGAGGAATGCCGGAAACGAACCCCGGTCAACAGCCGCACTTGTACGCAATGCCGCTCATTACCATTCTAACCCGCGCAGGAGCCATCTTGCAAGCTCCACACCCGCCCCCTGGCCGACGCTCCATTGCCGCGTGGATTCGCAGAACCAGCGTCCAATGACCTTCCCGGCCACTCTACGCCCCGTACACAGTCGTCGTGCAATCCGCGGCTCGTTGACACCGTGACACCCCGTTTCTATAGTGCGATCCCCTGCGAATTGACCGCGCTCAATTGAGAAAGGACTCACGGATGGGCGACACCAAATACGTTTATTCGTTCGGCAATGGAAAAGCCGAGGGACGAGGCGACCAGAAGACGCTGCTGGGCGGGAAGGGCGCCGGCCTGGCCGAGATGACCAACATCGGGCTGCCGGTCCCGGCGGGTTTCACAATCACCACCGAAGCCAGCGCAGCGTATTATCGGCTGGGCCAGCGCTGGCCCGAGGAGCTCGAGACGCAGGTCGATCAGGCGCTGGCGCAAGTGGAGGAAACGTGCGGCCGGAAATTCGGGGACCCGGACGACCCACTGCTTGTCTCGGTGCGATCGGGCGCAGCGATCTCCATGCCGGGAATGATGGAGACCATTCTCAATCTGGGGATCAACGACCGCTCCGTCGACGGACTCGCCCGGGTGAGCGAAGATCGCCGCTTCGCGCTGGACGCGTATCGACGGCTGATCACGATGTACGGCACGACGGCGGCCGGCATCGATCGCGCCCGGTTCGACGAGGCCTTTGATAATCTCAAGAACCTGCGCACGCGCATGCGGCTCGGCATCCCCGATCACGAGCAGGTTACCGACGTCAAATGCAGCGAGGAGGAGCTGGCCGACCTGATCGACCAGTTCAAGACGATCTACCGCGACGCAACCGGGCACGACTTCCCGCAGGATCCCAAAGAACAACTGGCCGGCGCGATCAACGCGGTGTTCGGCAGTTGGATGGCCGAAAAAGCGGTGACCTACCGGCGGGTGGAGAAGATCTCCGGCTTGGGGGGCACCGCGGCCAACGTGTGCCAGATGGTGTTCGGAAATCTCGGGCAGGACTCAGGCACCGGCGTGTGCTTCACCCGCGACCCGAGCACCGGCGAGAACGAGATGTACGGCGACCTGCTGATGAACGCTCAGGGGGAGGACGTGGTCGCCGGCATCCGCACGCCGCTGAGGGTCGCGGAACTGGCGGATTTCATGCCAGAGGTCTGGGAGCAGTTGCTGGCGGCGCGGGCGATTCTGGAGCTCCACTACAAGGAGATGCAGGACCTGGAGTTCACCGTGGAGCGCGGCACGCTCTACCTACTGCAGTGCCGTACCGGCAAGCGGTCCCCTACGGCCGCTTTCCGAATCGCCGTCGAGCAGGCCACGCAGCCTTTGCTCAAGCCGGCTGACGCCGAGCGACTGGGCGAGAAGGGATATCTTTCCAAACACTACGCCGAACTGGCGGCCAAGCCGGTGATCACCCGGGAGGAGGCGATCCTGCGGATCAAGGATCGCGACATCGAGCGGCTGTTCATGCCCATCATCGACCCCGATGTCCCGTCGGACGAGCTGGCGCGGCGGCGTCTCGGTGAAGGCGTGAGCGCGGTGGCCGGTGCCGCCCAAGGCATCGTCTGCTTCCACCCCGCAGAGGCGGAGCGGCGGGCGGCGGAAGGCGAGCAGGTGCTGCTCGTGCGAAAGGAAACGTCGCCGGAGGATGTCGGCGGTATGCACGCCGCGTCGGGAATCCTGACGGCCACCGGTGGGAAGACTTCGCACGCCGCGGTGGTGGCCCGCGGCTGGGGCAAGTGCTGCATCGTCGGTTGCGACCAACTGCGCATCGACGAGCGGGCCAAGACGATGTCGTTGAACGGACGCACGTTCGACGAGGGCCAGATCCTGACGCTCGACGGCACGACCGGAGCCATCTACGAAGGCAACCTGCGTCTGGTGCAGCCGGAGGCGCCGTGGGAGTACGATACACTATTGGGCTGGTGCGACGAAATCCGGCGGCTGCGAGTGCGCACGAACGCGGACGCTCCCAACGATGCGGCCCGAGCGATCGATTTCGGGGCCGAAGGAATCGGGTTGTGCCGCACCGAGCACATGTTCTTCGACACGCAGGATCGCCGATTGGCGATCCAATCCATGATCGTCGCGGACGCAGCGCCGGCGCGGCGAGCTGCGCTCGACAAACTTCAACCATTCCAGAAGCAGGACTTCCTCGAAATCTTCCGCGTGATGGACGGCAAGCCGGTGACGATCCGCCTGATAGACCCGCCGTTGCACGAGTTCCTGCCCAGGAACGAGCAGGACATTCGCGTGCTGGCCGATTACGCCGGCATCTCTCCCGAAGATATCGTTAACCGCACCGAGCAGCTCCATGAGTCAAACCCGATGCTCGGGCATCGCGGCTGCCGGCTTTGCCTAAGCTACCCGGAAATTCTCGAGATGCAGACCAGCGCGATCATCGAGGCGGCCGTCGAGGCCGAGCGGGAGGGCATCTCGGTCCTGCCCGAGATCATGATCCCGTTGACGATCGATCCGAAGGAGCTGCGCATCCTTGCCGACCGCGTCCGCGCGACGGCGGATGCCGTGCTGGCCGACGCTTCGGCAAGCATCGATTATCTGGTCGGTACGATGATTGAGACCCCGCGGGCGGCGCTGCTGGGCGACCGGATCGCCGACGTCTCGCAGTTCATGAGTTACGGGACCAATGATCTGACCCAGACGACCATGGCGCTCTCACGCGACGACGCCGGGCGATTCCTGACGGCCTACGTGGATCAGGAAAAACTCGGGGTGTTCGAGGACGATCCCTTTCAGTCGCTGGATCAAGACGGGGTCGGGATGCTCGTCGAGTTGGGCGTCAAGGCCGCCAGAAGCGTCGACCCGGCGCACAAGATCGGCGTGTGCGGCGAACACGGCGGCGATCCCAAGAGCATCAAGTTCTTCCATCGAATCGGGCTGGACTATGTATCGTGCAGCCCGTTCCGGGTGCCGATTGCCCGTCTCGCGGCGGCCCAGGCGGTGATCGAGGAGAAACGGCATGCCGCGCAGCAGGCAAAGGCGCGAAAAGCGGTGCCCGCGAAGCCGAAAACGAAAGCAAAGGCGGCCGGGGCTGTGAAGAAAGCGGCCCGCAAGACATCGAAAAAAGCCGCTGCTAAAGTAAAGAGGACGGTTGGTGCCAAGGCGCGCAAGAAGACTGCGGCCAAAGCTTCCAGGACGACGAAGAGAAAAGCGACGGCCAAATCCGCCCGAAAACGCACCACCAGAACGGCCAGGAGCCGGACGGTCACTAAGTCGAAGAAAACCGCCGCCGCGGCAAAACGCAAGAAAACGTCCAAGGCCAAGAAGAGCGGCAAGAAGGCGCCGGCGCCCAAACGTCGAGCAAAGACCGCCGCGAAGAAGAAAAAGAAAACATCGCCCAAAAAGGCCGTGCGATCGAAACGCAAAACTGGTAAGCGAGCCGGCCGCCGCTGAACGACGCCGCGATAACGGTAAAGACCCTGACGCAATCCAAAGGCCGCGGTTACTCGGCGCGAAGCCGGCGGGTCATCAACTCCTCGATCGCCTGCATCGGATCGCGCCCCTCGAACAGCACGCTGTGGATGGCCTGGGTGATGGGCATTTCGACCCCTCGGCGCTGAGCCAGGGCCAGCACGCTGCGCGTCGTTTCGATTCCCTCGATCACGCCGTCGGAGGTGCGAATCACATTCTCCAGAGGCCAGCCGCGCCCGATTTTCTCGCCAGCCGTGTGATTGCGGCTGAGCCGGGAATTGGCGGTCGTCATCAGGTCGCCAATGCCCGCCAGCCCGCTGAACGTGTTGGGATCGGCCCCCAGGGCGACACCGAGCCGCGTGATCTCGACCAACCCACGCGTGAGCAGACTGGCCTTGGCGTTGTTGCCCATCTCGAGACCGTCGGCGATTCCCGCCGCAATGCCGATCACATTCTTGACCGCACCGCCCAGTTCCGCTCCGACCACGTCGCAGTTTGTGTAGATGCGGAACGTGCTGCTGGACATGGCCGCCTGGATCCGGGTGGCCAACTGCAGGTCCTCGCTGGCGACGACCACAACGGCCGGCAGTCCGCGGGCGATCTCACCGGCCAGACTCGGGCCGGTCAACGCGGCCAGTGGCACACCGGGCGCCAACTCACGGAGTATCTGGGTCGGGCGCAGAAGCGTGTCCACCTCGATCCCCTTGGCAACGCTCATGATCGGTGCAATGACACTGCGCTGCTGGAGAAGTGAACTCCACTGCGAGCGGATGTGCTGGCACGGAACGGCCGAGACGATCAACTCCGGATCGGCCAGGGCCACGTCTTCTTCGTGAGTCGGAACGACCCCCTCCGGAATCCTCCGCCCCGGAAGGTAACGCCGGTTTTCCCCATCGGCACGGATCGAGGCCGCGTGATCAGCCGACCGACCCCACAGGACGCTTCGCACGCCGCGTTCGGCAAGGAGCGTTGCACAAAGCGTCCCCATGGCCCCCGCACCGATGACGGTTGCGCGTTGAAACCCGGGCGTTTCCATGAATTGCTCAGAGGTTGTTCTGCCGCGAGCCGTCCAAGGGTGATACACTTAGCGGTTGCGGCTTTCAGTATGGGGGAAAGCGCAAACGCGTCCCCGATCGTCGGTGAATTCTACCCGCAACGCCCGATCGGCGATCCGGAGCGGAGACAATTCAACGTTACGTCGGCGGGCAACGGCCGCGTTGCCGACGTCGCCGCCCGTGAGACAATCACGCGCGTCAAACGGCCCGGCGGCTCGGAATCTCCGGACACGTTACATCCCGAATCCGAACCCGACGCCGAAGAAGTTATTCACGAACGTGCTGATCAACAGGCTGGCGAAGGTCGTAAGGAACTCGACGGCCAGCGCCTGCGTGTCGACGGTGCATCCTCCTGCTTGAAACACCGTTCCCAGAGATACGACCGTCCCGATCTTCAGCCATCGGGAGACCGCGAACCGTTTCGGCATCGTTCAACTCCTGTATACACCGTTTCCTGTCGGGCTATCCGTCGCCCGACTCGACGTCCAGGCCCACAAGCTCGGAAACCACGAACACCTCGAGCGGATCGACGTCTCCGGTGAGCAATCGACGCTCGCGCGCCCGCACCCCGACCTTGCGGCCGAGGAAGCGGGTCACGTCGATGGATGAGTCCTCGGGCACCTCGATATAGCCGATCGTGCGAAGCGGCTCTTGGTCGGCATTGACCAGACGATACCAGCGCGGTCCGACCGGAGAACTGAACAGAACGCTCGGACGAAGCTCGCCGACGGCGTCGAAGCCGCCCCCGATGGACGGAACGGGAGGACGGATCGCGTTCCGCTCCTTGAGCGATTTCTTGCGTTCGGTCGCGACGCGATCGGCGAGTTCGCGCAATTGCCGAAGCGCGACGATCGACTCTCTCGACTGTTCAAGTTGCCGAATTCGCGCCTTGGCGTAGGCCCGCGCGTAGGGATCCACGTCCTGCTTGCTGAGCGCGCGATACTGCTCGATGAGCGGCTCAAACTCACGCTGGAGCAAGGGCCTGTTCATTTCCTTTTCAACGGCCGCGTCGAGTTCGGCGATCCGTTCCTGAAACTTGCCCGGTTCCAGGGGAGGCTTCGCCTCCGTCGCAGGGGCGGCCCCCTCCCCGGCCGGTGTCTCCGCAGTCGGCGATTCAGTTTGCCCTGTGAGGGCGGCGGCCTCGGCAGGTTCGGCGGCGGGGCGCGTCGGCGGCTCGTTCGTCGGAGCCCGGGCTACGAATTGCTTACTGATGTACAAGCGGGCCTCAGCCGGCGGGCGGATCCGCAGGTAGTCCTCATTGTGTGGCTCGAGGATGTGGACCACGGCCCCGCGCTGAAGCTTGAGCTGCTTGGCATAAAGCTCGGGCCGCAGCGCCGATCCCGCCCTGACGAGAACGTTGTTCGCGTTCACTGTCCCACTGTCCCCGGACGCGTCCACGTCGATGTAATTCTCGTGAATGACGCTGAAGCACTCCTCTGGCGGCGCAATTGCGTACCAGTCCGGCTCTTCGCCGTAGACGCGCACGCGTTGACCTGCGTCGAGCTTGGCCACCTCATAGTAATTCGTACTGGGGCCACTGCGTACGTAGACGTTGTTCGCCGTCACCTCGCCGACGAAGAGAAGTTCGTCCGGCTTGCTCCCTTCCTCCTGGGCGACAGCCTGCACGGCGATCAACACAAACATGGAGATGCATCGCTGCGCTGTCATCGTTCTCGATCCTGTGCTTGAACTGGCGGGCATTCTCGTACTGAACCGCAGGGTTGACGTTAGCTCCCGACGGCCGGGTTGTCAATTTGGGGTGTCCGGCTCTGCCGACGGCCGCTGGTCGTCGCCCACAAAAGAGACGTTGTTGTACTCCAGGAGGGTCCCCTTGGCCCGCTCCAGTTCGATCAGCGAGAGGTTGTACTCCACCAGTGACCTCAACAGGGCGCTGCGGCTCTCGGCCAGGGCGTTTCGGGCTCCCAGCTCCTGGTTCAGGGCGGTGAAGTTCTTCCTTTCCGCCCGGGCGATCACCGAGGCCACCTGGTCTTCGTTGGCCTCGGCTTCCTGGAGGCTGGGGTCGATCAGTTCGTACGTGGTCTTGATGGCGCGGAGCGCGACGTTGACCTCGAGGATGACCTGCTCGATCTGAGCCTTGAGCGCCGCGATCTGCTGAGCGTGCTGGAGCTGCGCCTGCCGCAGCGCCGCTTCGGCGGCGCGGTTGCCGATCGGCACTTCCAGATCAAGTCCGACGAGAAACTCGGTGAAATCTGTCTGAGTCACCTCGTCAAAGGCGTCGTCGGCGTTGGTCCCAAGCCCGTTCACCGTGTATCGAAAGAAGAGGTCCAGCCGCGGAAGGGCCTGGTTCTTCGCGGCGCCGACCCGGATTCTGGCGTTGTCGATCTGGAGTCGAGCCTCGGCGACTTCACTGCGGTTGTCCAGCGCGCTCTGGACCACCGCAACCGCGTCGTATTCAAGAGGCGCAGTCGTTGGAAAATCCCCAGGAATGATCTCGATGTCCTCGGCCAGATTCAGCTCCGGATCGTTCATGGCCGCAATCAGACGATCCTCGGCGTTATACACCTCGTTGACGACGAAGATGAAGTTGGCCCTGGAGGCCTCGAGGTTGGCTCGGGTCTGCGATAGCTGAATCTGGTAAGTATCGAAGCCGCGCCGCTGCCACAGAAAATCATAGATCTTCTCGAACTCCGTCAGGAGCCGGGCGCGAATCGTGACCTCACGCCGGGTGCGGACCAGTGCCCAGTAGAGCTGCTCCACCGTCGCGAGCGTCTCCCGCACCTGACGCTTGAACGCCTGCCGGCTGATCTTCGTGTCGTTCTGCGAGATTCGGATCTGGGAGCGATTGAAGTCGATGCCGGCGTTGCGCAGGAGCGGTTGCGTGAACTCGCCCACGAAGTTGCTGGTGTAGATCGGATCGATCACCTGGAACTGGTTGTTGCTGGACTGCCGCTGGAGACTCAGACTTGTGCTCACCTGCATGCCGCTCGGAAGCAGCTTGCGGATGCCGCCGCTGAGATCGAACTGCTCCGACTTGGTGCCGATCAACTGCGTACCCGTCGGCCGGTCCACGTTGTTGTTGGATAAACTCATGAAGTAAAGGGCGTCGAAGACAGCCTCCGCCTGCACCAGACCACTCCTGCTGATCGCCGGATTGTAACTGGCTACGCGGACCGTGTGGTTGTTCGCCAGCGTCCGGTGCAGCGCGTCCTCAAGGGAGAGTACCACCGTTCGCGGTCGCTGGATGGATCGAAGCCGTTCGAGCAGCGTCTCGGCAAACTGCCGATCGGCAGCGGCGGTCGTCTCGGTCAGCATCGGCTCGACGGCGTCGATCACGAACTGCGGATCGGAGACGTGCCAGACCAACGGGTCTGTATCATCGGGGCGTTTTTCGAACCGGCTGAGCTGATCGACCTGCGCAACTGCGGCGGCCGACCAGACACCGGCGATCAACGTCAGACCGGCCCACTGAGCGACTTGTCGTTTTCTCATCAACATGATCACTCAACCCGGCTCCGGTATCGAGCCTCGCGAGAATAACGTGACGGCAGTTACGCGGGTCGCCGCGCCGCGACCTCCGCATCGAAACGGGCAGTTTAAGCCGCGTTTGAAGGTATCGTCAACGCGGGTAATATCCGCTACCGTCGTCCGCGACAACATTCGACGCCCGCCACCGCGCTCGGCGCGTTGAGAACGGCCGGGAGGGATTTCGCTGAATCGACGCCGGTTATTGCGCGACACGCGCGATCCTGGAGAGGATGTGTGAATTCTGCTAGGATCCCGGCTCGCGGCGGTACTGCCGCCGCGATCGGAGCGGTTGAAGCGTGCAAAAGCCCTCTGAGTACTACAGATACTGCCCCGATCGGGTCGAAGTGAGGATATCGGATGCCGTCTGCTTCGGTCGCAGGAAGGCGAACTACCCCAAGTGCCGAGGCTGTCGATTCAACGACGACGAGCGGGCCGCGTCGCAGCACAGGGAGGTCCCCAGCCCGGGTTACAACACGATGATCGAGAAGGTGTTCAAAGCATACGACGTCCGGGCGACGTACCCCGACCCCCTGGACGAGACGGTCGCCTGGCGCATCGGCCATGCGGCCGCGTTGTTTTTTCGAGAGACTTCGTCGTCCGCCGAACGCGGCTCGGTCGATCGGACGTCCGTGGTGGTCGGACGCGACATGCGCAAGAGCAGCCCCTCCCTGTGCAGGGCGCTGATCGAAGGCATCAGGGCCACCGGCGTGCCGGTGATCGACATCGGTCTGATCGACACGTCGCAGATGGCCTTTGCGGTCAACTTCCTGGGCGCTGCGGGGGGCATCCAGACAACGGCCAGCCACAACCCCTCTCACTACAACGGCTTCAAGATCTGCGGCCGCCGTGCTGTTCCGGTCGGCGAGAACAGCGGTCTGCGCGACATCGCCCGGATTGCGGACAAGCTGGCCCGGCACGAGGGCAATCAGCCCGGCTCGGTGACCGAGCGCGATCTCGCCGCCGAGTACAAGACGTTCATCCGCAGATACCTCGAACCGGTGCGGGGGCTCAAGGTGGCGATCGACGCGTCGAACGGGATGGCCGGCCGCTGGGCACCGGTCATCTTCGGCGACGTCCCGAATATCGAGCTGGACTGTCTGAACACCGAGATGACCGGCGAGTTCGTTCATGAGCCGAATCCCCTGGTGGATGCCAACCTGGACCAGGTTCGCGAGCGGGTGCGCCGCGGGGGCGCGGATTTTGGCGTGTGTTTCGACGGCGACGCCGACCGGTGCATGCTGGTTGACGAGAAGGCGGAGATCGTCCGGTGCGATCTCGTGACGGCGTTGCTGGCCCGGTACTTCCTCAAGCATCATCCCGGTTCGACGATCGTGTACGATCTGCGTTCCAGCCGGGTCGTGGCCGAGGAGGTCACCAAGCACGGAGGCAAGCCGCGTCGGGAGCGCGTTGGTCACGCGTTCATGAAGAATGCCCTGCGCGAAACGGACGCTGTGTTCGGAGGCGAGCTGTCCGGGCACTTTTACTTCCGCGACAATTACTACTGCGACTCGGGGATGCTCGCGTTGGTCCACGTGCTCAACGTGCTCACCGAATCGGACAAGACCCTGAGCGAATTGATCGCCCCGCTCAAGCGGTTCTGGGCCAGCGGCGAGCGTAACTTCGAAACTGAGGACAAGGACGCCACCATCGCAAAACTCGAAAAAGTCTACGACGATGCCAAAGTCGACCGGCTGGACGGAATCACCGTCGATTACGACAACTGGTGGTTCAACGTTCGAAAGTCGAACACCGAGCCCCTGCTGCGTCTCAACCTCGAGGCCGAGTCTCCGGAGTTGATGGAAGAGAAGGTGCAGGAGGTCGGATCGCTGCTCGGAAAGCCGGTGGACCACTAAAGTGCGTGTGATGAAGGGTGCCATGGGCAAGCGGGGCCGCCACCGGCGGCGGAGCTTGCCCGTGCGTTTCGTAGGGCGCTGCCAGCGACTCGGTTACCGCTGGCCCGCCTCCGGCGGAACAGCCAGCGCTGAAACAGCGAGAACCTCGGATTAACGTATGGAAAAAGTGACGCATACAACGCTGTCGAACGGAATCGAGCTGGCCACGGTCGAACTGCCGGGCCGGCGCGTGGTCGCGCTGGAGTTTCGGCTCCGGACCGGAACGGCCGACGATCCGCCCGATCGACTGGGCTTGTCCCGCCTGGTTCAGGAAACGATCGATCTGGGAACCGCGTCGCACGACGGGCGCGGCCTGTCCGACGCGTTCGACGAGATCGGGGCCACGCGCGGGGCCAGAACGGGCCGGGAAATCACGGCGTACAACTGCATCGTCCTTCCGGAGTTTCTCGATCGGGCGGTTGAACTGCACGTCGAGTTCCTCCGAACACCCACTTTCCCCGACGACGTGGTCAAGGTGGCGATCGACCTCACACGGCAGGAAATCAACGCATTGCACGACGACGCCCACAGCCTGACGGACAAGCTGTTGGACGCCCAAGTGTACGGGCCGGTGCTGGGCCGCCACCCGCTCGGCGAGCCGGAGACGCTGGACCGCATCAGCCGCCGGGACCTCCTCGAACAATGGCAAAAGACTTGTCATGGCGGTCGCCTGCAGGTGACGGCGGCCGGCGCATTGGATGCTTCGAAGCTGGCCGACATGCTGGAGCGGCACTTTGGTGCGTTCGGACCGGCCGAGCAGGTGGGTAAATCGGCCTTTCCGATCGAGTTCCGCCCCGATCGGGTGCATCACCACAAGGACCTAGAGCAGGAGCAGATCGGGATCGCGTTTCCGGGCGTGCCGATGAACCATCCCGATTATGCGATTCAACGCATCGCGCTGGCGGTGCTGTCGGGCGGCATGAGTTCCCGCCTCTTCACGGAAGTGCGCGAGAAACTGGGGCTGGTCTACTGGGTCAGCGCCTGGGGCGAGACGCCGCGCGGTGCGGGTATGTTGTTCCTCGGCGCCTCGACCACGCCTGATCGTTGCGACTTAACATACGCAACGCTGCTTCGAGAGGTCGACCGCTTGAACGAAGACTTGCAGGACGAGGAGGTGGAGCGGGCCGCAGCCGGATTGGTCGCAAAGATCGAAACGCACGGGGACATCACCCGGTCGCGTTGCACGGAGCTGGCCGAGGATGTGTTTCAGTTGGGACACCCGAAGGACCGGAATCAGAAACTCGCCGAGCTTCGATCCGTCAACACCGACGACATCCGGCGCTATCTTGACGAGCATCCGCGGGATCGGTTGAGCGTACTCACCCTGGGTCCCAGAGTGCTTGAAGGCGCTCGAATAGCCGGCGACGGTCCGGCGGGAGGATCGGCACCATGAGCCATCCCTACACGCTGCACACGCTGCCCAACGGACTTCGCGTCGTGATCGAACAGATGCCGGACGTTCAATCAGCCGCCGCCGGCTTCCTGGCGCAGACGGGGTCGCGCGACGAAACGCCGGAGCTGGCCGGTGCGTCCCACTTCCTCGAGCACATGTGCTTCAAGGGGTCGCACAAGCGCGACTGGCGTGAGATCAGCCTGGCGTTCGATCGGTTGGGCTCGATCTACAACGCCTTCACAAGCACCGATCGGACGTTATATTACGGCTGGGTCCCGGCCGAGCGCATCGACGACCAGATCGAGCTGCTCGCCGACATGACCCGGCCGGCCCTGCCCCCGGATCAGTTCGAAACCGAAAAACAGGTCATCCTCGAAGAAATCGCGATGGCCAAGGACTCGATCGAGCATGTTGCCTTCGATCTCATGCTCGAATCGGTATTCCAAGGGCACCCGCTGTCCTGGCCGATCCTCGGCTACGAGACCACCGTCGGAAACCTGACGCGCGACCAGCTTCATGCCTACTTCGAACGGCGCTACGCTGCCGACCGAACGGTTCTGATCGTGGCCGGCAACGTCGATCCGAGCCGGATCATCGAGGCGGCCGATCGCCTCTGCGGGGCGTGGGAACGGTCCGCGGACCAATCCCAACGATTGGCACCGGCGATTCGCAACGGAAAGTCGAAGCGCGTGCTCCCTCGATTCAGGCAACAACTGATGGCATTGTGCTATCCGGCGCCGAGCGCCGTGGATCCAATGCACGAGACCGCGCAGGCGGCGGCCTCGATTCTCGGGGGAGCGAACTCACGGTTCTATTGGAACATCGTGCAGGCGGGTCTGAGCCCGCAAACGGCCGCATTCCGATTCGATCTTCAGGATTGCGGCCTGACGATCCTCTCCGGGCAGACGGATCCGGACGGCATCGACGCCCTCGCCGACGCGATCCGCCGCGAGGCCGGCCATATCTGCGACAACCGCGTGACTGAAGAGGAAGTGCAGCGGGTCAAGAACAAGCGGCGCACCCGGCTGGCGCTCGAGGGAGAATCGCCCTATCATCGGCTGACTCAAATTGCCGACGACGTTGACTATCGCGGGGCGCCGCGAACGTTGGAGGAGCGACTGGCAGCCGTCGAAGCCGTGACCGTCGAGTCCGTTGCTCAGTTATTCGAGCGCTACCCTGTTAATTGCGAAGGTTTTCTCATCAGCGTGGGACCGCGCGATTGGCCCGCCGACGGATGAGGCGACTCAGCGACCCCGCGGGACGACAGTGGAAAGAGCGTGTGACCAGAGACCGCGGTAGCGTGTATACACCAATGATGTTAAGTCTCGGCGGCGATCGCGCGAGGACTTTTCGCGGCGAGCGGCTCACAATCCGATAAGGCGACCGATGGAGAGTTCCCAGGACCTGCAGATCATCACGATTTACACCGCCGGGAAGAGCAAGAGCGCCCGGAACCGCATCCGAATCCTGGCCATCCTGAGCTTGGTGGTGGCGACCGTCTGGCTCGTTGCGGCGGCGTACCCCAAGCGGGTTTACGGCTACAACACGGTGGATCGTTGGGTCAAGGGCAAGCTCATGCTGGCCGCCCTGAGCCAGTCGACCGGCACCATGGGTGAGGCGGAGCCGGATCTTCGGACGCTACTGAAGCCGCCGCCCACGACGCCGGAGGCGACAGACCCTGAGGCGGCACCGGCGGATCGGGAGGCTGCCGCTCGGAAATATACCCAGCACATGCGCGTGCTCGTCGGAGGTTTCTACGTCTGGAAAGCGATTGCCATTCTCGCCGGGGGATGGCTGGCACTGGCCGGGATTGTGGGACTGACCGGACGGCGCGTTGGCGTCGTTTTGCATCGCCAGGCCGCCGTACTCATCATGCTCTCGACGTTGGCAACGGTGGTGGGAATCCTGGTGGCAATCAAGTGGGGCGGAATGCCGCCAGTCGACGACGTGCTCATCTACGTCAAGATCGCCGCAGTCCAGTCGGCCTACGCCTGGATCCTTCTGATCGTAACGCCTTTTCTTCGCTGATGACTCCGGCGGGCGGCAATGCCCCTCACGCCCGGACCCGCGTCACCCGCTGCAGGATCAACGCCAGAATTGCAGACAGGAAGCACAGGCCCGCCGCGACCGCGAAGGCCGCAAAGTAGCTCCCCGTCTTGTCGAGCGCCATGTTCCCGGCCCAGATGCCGATCACGCCGGCCACCCCGTATGAGGTGAACACCCAGCCGTAATTCGCGCCCAGGTTCTTCGCGCCGAACAGGTCGGCCGTCAGAGAGGGAAACAGCGCGAAGTTTCCGCCGAAATTGAATCCGACCAGCGCTGCTCCGACAGCCAACTGCGCCTGCGAGTCCAGCGTGATCAGGATCAGGAGCGTTATGCCCTGCGCCGTGAACATCAGGAACATCGCGGCCGCTCGACCGATCCGGTCCGAGACGAAACCCCAAATAACGCGACCGGCGGCGTTGAAGATCGCCAGGATGCCGACTGCGGCAGCGCCCTTGAGCAACAACTCATTGCGTGTCGCGTCTGAAAGGGCCGCGGCGGCGGTCTCGGCTGCCTTCACCAACTGATTGCCCGCAAACGGCTTCAGGATGCCGATCACCATAAGGCCGGCCATCGCCCCGCTGAAAAACATGATCCAGATGACGTAGAAGCGGCCGCTGCGGAGCAACTGCTGCCAGGTGGCGTCGCTGGAAGCTGCGGAAGGCGCGCCGGAACCCGCAGCCGCCGGCTGTATGGGCGGGTTTCGCAAGAGCAGGGCGCCCACGATGACGATCCCGCCGCAAATCAGCGCGTGCACGGCATAGAACTGCGCGATGCCGTACGCCTCGATGAAACCCACGGCCCCGACGAGCGTCTTGCTGGAGAAGATCAGCGCGCCGAGCCCGAAACCGGCGACCGCAAGACCCGAGACCAGTCCCTTGTTGTTGGGAAACCACTTCACCAGCGCCGCGATCGGACACACGTACGCAAACCCGATGCCCACGCCCGCAATCAGACCGATCGTGATCCAAAGAACCACCACGCGGGCCATCGGCTCGGCGCCCAGTCGCCCGACCTGACTGGCAATCAAAAAGGCGACGGCGATAAAAAACGCGCCCAGAATCGCTGTGAATCGAGGCCCCTTGATGTCCTGCAGCCGCCCGGCGAACACCATGGCCCCGGCGAACGAGAGAATGCAGATCGCGAACGCGTACTTCAGATAGCCGATCCGACTGGTTCTTTCGGCCGCGACCTCGGCGGCGCTCGCGGCGATCAACGTGCCTTCGGGAATCGCCTGGCCCGTGGCCGTGATGGCGGCCGCGTCCGCCTCCGTCATCACCGCCGGCCAGATGTACGCTTCCAGCGGCTGCCAGAAAACGCTGTAGCCGTACACGGTCCCGAGAATAAGCTGAACCATCAATGCGCCGACCAGGACCAGCCATCGGGCGCTGCTCGCCTCAGTTTTCTCAAGGGCCACCTGCGGTGTCGTTGCCGTACTCATGGTTGCCGTCTCCCGATTGTGTAAAGGGGGATCACTCCGGGCCGCGGGCACGCCATCCCCGCGCCGCAAGGCATGCCCCCGGCTTGGATTATTCCAGTTAGCGTCTAGCAGTTTGCATGCCAGGAAGGCCTCCGAGGTCGGCTGGTTCACTTCGGAGGGCCGCAGAAGCGCGCCGCCGTGATCTCGTAGCTCCCGCAGGAGTGCAACGGCACGGTCGCTCATCCTTGCTATCCAGGCCGGCATGCCCTAAAGTGAGTGTATCCCTACGGACCGGAAACTCGTTTGGAAACGACATGCTCACAAGCGTCAGAAAAAAGTGGTACGCCGACGGCTTGAAGTTCGAGTGCACGCAGTGCGGAAACTGCTGCAGCGGCCCGCCCGGCTACGTCTGGGTCAGCCGTGAGGATATCGCGCGGATTGCCGGGTACCTCGGCTTGGCCGATGGAAAACTCGGCAAGGAGTACGTGCGGCGCGTCGGCCTGCGCCACAGCCTCACCGAAAAACCCGGCGGCGACTGCATCTTCCTCAAACGCGAAGGTGGCAAGTCCTTCTGCTCGATCTACCCCGTTCGCCCGCGACAGTGCCGCACTTGGCCATTCTGGTCCGAGAACCTCAAATCCGAGGAGATGTGGAACAGCGCCGCCGAAACCTGCCCCGGCATGAACCAGGGAAAACATCATTCCTTCGTGGCCATCGAGGAGCTGCGCCATAAGGGGACGTAACTTGATGCGGGTCCGCCTGCCCATAGAGCGCATTTACGAGCTGGCCCGGGACCAGGCATTCCTCGATGCAGTCGACGATCTTTACCAGGAACTGGATCGTCGCATCGCCGATCGCAGGCCGGTCTGCGTCAACCGGGGGATCTGCTGCAGTTTCGAGACGTTCGGCCATCACCTCTTCGTCACGCCGGTGGAGTTGAGCTACTTCGTCGCCAGGGTGGGACCACCGCCGGCCGGATCGAAAGGCCAATGCCCGTACCAGGTCGGCGGCCTTTGCATGGCCCGGCTGGCGAGACCGGCCGGTTGCCGCATCTTCTTCTGCGAGGCCGCCAGCCAGCCCTGGCAGCCGGATGAGACCGAGGACACGCTGCGACGCATCAACCAGATCCACGCCTGCTTTGATCTGCCCTACGCCTACGTCGAGTGGCTCGATGCCCTTGGTCAATTGAGCGGGAGTTGGCCCGCCGAGCCGGTTGGCCCGTTTGACAAGGACAAGGCCCCCACCTACGATCCGCCCTCAGAAAGACTTGGACCAACGCCCCCTGGGGCAGGAACAGAGGACGGCCAGAAAAGATGAAAGCCGCATCGATTCTTCTGATCGTTGTGTCGCTGGTTGGTGTTTCGTTGACCGGCTGCAGCCTCGGCGCGACCGCCGAGGCCGTCGCCGATGCCGGAAGGGTGTTCTACATGTCGCAGGAGCTCGGTCCTACGATGACCCAATCGACCGCCGACCACATGCATTCGATCAACGCCGTGATCGATCAGGATGCGAGGGCGTTCTTTTACGACATGGATCTGGTCTACCAGACCAATCGCCCCACGCGGCTCACCATGTGGCACGACCGTTAAAGATCCGGACCCGTCGGCCGCAGGCCTTTTTACACTACCAACGAAGCAGTATTCCCACCTCTGGCACTGACGGCTTGTTTGCCAGTGCGACTGGCTCTGACATTCCCCGCTGCGCCCCGGCGAGCGATTCCAGCTGCAACACGCCACGCGATCGCGGGCATGTCACCCTCGGCATTATCCCACCGTAGTGAGCAGTGGTTCAAACGGCCTGCCACCGTTCCTTTTCGACGAGCTCGGACAGTCGTTCGACATGCCGGTGCTTGCGGCTGATGATCTCCGCGACGACTCTCGCAGCTCGCTCGTTTGACGCGACCTGCTCGGCCGCCGATTCGTCGATGGCCAGCGAACGCTTGCGGTCCTCAAGCACCTTCGGAAGCAGGTAGCTCAAACCGAGATAGTGGAAGTTGCTGGTTCGAATGTCCGGCGATACGGGAACCGGTTCACCGCCGAGATCGTAAATGGCCTCCGCCAGCCAGGTGCGGTGCTCCATCTCCTCTTCGATCATGACACTCACATCCCGATGGTCGCCGGCCGACGCCCACGTGACGAACACGGTGGATTCTTTCAGACGGGGCAGCAGACTGCGCGATTCGTGATGGAGCAGTTCGTTCAGAATCTCGATGATCGCCTCATCCGCCATGGGTGCACCTCGATTGTGCGACGGCTCGCCGTGTCAGCGGGATGACGAAGTTTTCTCGGCCGGCGCATCCGCCAGCCGCATCGCGTCGGTCGCCGGCTCGTCGGACCGGTTCTCCACGTGGACCGACTGCGGAGAAAACAGCCTCTGAGCATATTGATTGGCCACGTTCCTCGGACCGGTGATGAACAGCACGCCCAGCACGAGCAGCGCCACCGCGCACAGATTGACCATCGCAACGCCGGCGGCCGAAGGCGAGAACGCCGGCTGCCGCTCGTCGTCCACCAGGTACATCGCCTTGACGATCCGGAGGTAGTAAAACAGGCTGATCAGCGTGTTGGCCACCAGGATGATGACCAGACTCCAGTAAAGCGACCCGCCCTGCTCGCCCAGCGCCAGCAGCAGCCACAGCTTGGCGATAAAGCCGCCGAACGGGGGCAGCCCCACCAGCGACACCAGACAGCAGGCCATCGCCACCGCCAGCCACGGCGCCCGCCGCCCGAGTCCGGTGAATGCATCGATGTGCTCACTGCCGGTTCGCCAGGAGACCATCGCCGCCACCGAAAACGCCCCGAAGTTCATGATGGCGTAAATCAGCAGGTATACCAGCACCGCTGCGATGGGAGAGTGATCAAAGGCCCGGTTCGGATCGGGATACACGAAGATCGCCGCGGCCATCATCATGTAGCCGGCGTGCGCGATAGACGAGTAGGCCAGCAGCCGCTTGACGTTGCTCTGCCGGTACGCCGCGAAATTGCCCCACGTGCTGGTCACGGCCGCGATACCACCGATCACCCATGCCAGAACCACCAGCGGCTCCTGCCCGAGATACTGTCCCGCGGCGGCCGCGGAGAACACATCCACCAGCCGCAGCAGCAGCACCAAAGCCGCCGCCTTGCTGCTGACACTCAGCCAGGTCGTCACTTCAATCTTGGCGCCCTCGAAGGCGTCCGGGCACCAGAAATGGAACGGGACGGCAGCGATCTTGAACGCGATCCCGCCAAGAAACAGCAGCAGTGCCAGACCGATTACGATCGTGTTCTCGCCCGCCGCGAGCTGAGCCGTCACCTGCTCGGCGATCACGCCGACGTTCAGCGTGTGATACAGGCCGTACAGCAGGCTCACGCCGTAGAGCATCACCGCGGCGCTGACCGCGCCGAATACGGCGTACTTCAGCGACGCCTCCGCGGCCTTTCGATTCCGCTTGTCGAAGCCCACGATCGTGTAGCTCGGCAGCGAAGCCATCTCGATCGCCACCACGATCATCAGCAGATTCAACGTGCTGGTCATCAGCGACATGCCCAACGCGCTGCCGACGAGCAGAACGAAAAACTCCGTGCCGTGACGTTCCGACTCGGCCGAACCGATGAACCACAGCAGAATCACGCCGGCCAGAAACAGCATCAGCAGGATTTTGAAGAAGACCGTCAACCGGTCGAGGATCAGCATTCCCGCGGCCTCGGGAGGAGCCAGCCCGCTGAGCCCGCCATCGACCACCTCGCGGGCCACGCTGATCGTGAGCACGATCGTCACCAGCGACCCGAACAACGCGATCCGACCGGCCGTCGCCGTCGAGCGCCCGGCCACCAGCGGTGCGAGCAGCAGCAACACGAGCGTGCCGACCAGGGCCAGCTCGGGCGAGAACAGGAACAGATCCCGCAACGTGGGGAACCAAGTGATGTCGAGCGTGGAAGGCATCCGGTTTCCTGTGAACTCCTACGTGGCGAACAAAGAGTAGTCGAACACCACTTTGAGAATGTTGTCGAGCGTTCCGTTCATGTGGTCGAACACGATCCGCGGCAGGATGCCGAGGATGATGCACAACGCGCCCATCGGCACCAGCACCAGCATCTCACGCCCCGTCGCCTCGGGATAGCCGGCATACTCGGGCTTCTCCTTGCCGAGATAGACACGCTGAATCAGCCAGAGGATGTACCCGGCGGTCAGAATCACGCCCGCGGCCGCCAGAACCGCACACGGCACCGCCCACGTGAACATGTGCCGGGCCTGGAATGTGCCGATCAGCACCCACACCTCACCGATGAACCCGCACAAGCCGGGTAGTCCCAGTGACGCGAAAAAGCCGATCGTGGCCATCGTGCCGTATCTCGGCATGGTCAGCCAAAGCCCGCCGAAGCGGTTAATCTCCCGATGGTGGGCCCGGTCGTAAATCACGCCGACCAAGAAGAAGCACATGGGTGAGGAAATGCCGTGTGCGATCATCTGGAACATCGCGCCCTGGAATCCAGTGTTGGTCATCACCGCAATGCCCAGCAGAACGTAGCCCATGTGCGACACCGAGCTGTACGCCACCAGCTTCTTGAAGTCCGTCTGCGCCATGGCGCACAACGCGCCGTACAGGATGCTCACCACGCCCACGCACGCCAGGAAGAACGCCCAGTACTGCGCGCCGCTGGGGAAGATCGGGTAGCACAATCGAAGGAAACCGTACCCGCCCATCTTCAGCAGAACGCCGGCCAGGATCATGCTGATCGGCGTCGGGGCCTCCACGTGAGCGTCGGGCAACCACGTGTGAACCGGAACGGCCGGCAGCTTCACCGCGAAACCGATGAACAGAAACAGGAACATCAGCGGGCCGAACGCCTTGCCCAGCAGAACCGTACTCGCAGCGTTGAAGTGAGCTTGGATGGCTTCGTTCGTCGAAAGTTCAATCAGGTCGAACGTGCCGGTCGTTAGCGTACCGATCGCCGTATTGTAACTGTCGGCCAGCCCCGGATTCATGCGAACTGCCTCGGCGCTGTAGAAGAACATCGCCACCATGGCGACCAGCATGAGCACCGAACCGGCCAGCGTGAACAGGAAGAACTTGATTGCGGCGTATTCCTTCTTCGGCCCGCCCCACACGCCGATGAGGAAGTACATCGGCAGCAGCATCACTTCCCAGAAGATGTAGAACAAGAAGAAGTCCAGCGACACGAACGTGCCGAGCATCCCCGTCTCGAGCACCAGAAAGAGTATGAAATACCCCTTCATGCCGCGGTTGATGTGCCACTTGTCAAAGTTCCAACTCGCGATGCAGGCCAGCAGCGTGATCAGCGTTGTCAGGATCACCAGCGGCAGGTTCAGCCCGTCGAGCCCGACGAAGTATTCGATCTGGAACGACTCGCCCGTAATCCAGGGCACGCGATCCACAAAGTGCAGCACCTGCCCGTAGGAGCTGCCGAAAACCTCGACGGCGTTCTCATCGTTGCCGGCGCCCAGAAACGGCGGAATGAGAAACAGCGACAGCACGAAGG
The DNA here is from genome assembly GCA_964574815.1 of uncultured Phycisphaeraceae bacterium. Lineage (GTDB taxonomy): Bacteria > Planctomycetota > Phycisphaerae > UBA1845 > UBA1845 > CAZNPL01. The sequence goes on along the minus strand of CAZNPL010000015.1, from coordinate 63,563 downwards.
TGACAGTCGCGGCCAGCACGGCGATCTGCCGTGTCAACTCCCTCGGCAGGATCAGGCACAGCAAGGCCCCGATCGTCGGGATGAATACGATCCACGTGAGCAGTGCGTTATCCACGGCTATAGCATCCGTTACGCAATCATGGGTTCAGCGACGCGACGGGTGGAGGTTCCCCCGCCGGCGCACCGACTAACAGCAAGACCAGTACCGCAATGGCCGCGACGCCCGCGGCGAACAACACGTAATTGCGAATCCGTCCGGTGTGCGGAGATCGCACGATGTTCGAAACGTCAAAAGACGTCACGGCCACACCGTTGAACAGCCCGTCCACCACGTGGGCATCCACCCCACGCCCGGCGAAAGCGGAGATGCGCTCGGTGATCCACGCGGACAGGTTGGCGAGGAAATCGACGAAGTAAGTGTCGATAAACCGCGAGATCTGCGCGAGGGCGCGACAGCCCATCACGATCACCGTCCAGTAGAACTCGTCGAAGTAGTACTTCCGATCGAGCAGAGTCGCCACCGGGCCGAACGCAGCCTTCAACCGCCCGGCCAGCTCGAGTCCGTTGCGATAGATGAAGATCGCCACGACGAACGAGATCAGCCACGCACCGCCGACGCCCCACGCCAACCAGTGGTGAGCCTCGTGAATATGAATCATCTGCCCCTGCGCGTGCTCGGCACTCTCGGCCACGCCGTCATATCCGGCCACCATAACCGCGTCGGTCGCCTGCGGAGCGGCCTCGGCGATCATCGGCCGGAAGATCCAATAGCCGGAGATGAACGTGAACACCGCCAGCACCACCAGCGGGACCCACATCATTGGCGTTTCGTGCGCGTGATGATGCACCTCCTCATCCCGCGGCTTGCCCATGAAGGTGATCCACCACGCCCGCATCATGTAGAAGGGCGTGACATAAGCCGTGATCAGCGCGAGCCAGAACAGCAACGTCCAGATCCAGTCCCCGCCGGCCCTTCCACCGGCAGCCGCGGCGTGCTCGTCCGTTTCGCCGTGGCCCCCCGCGTGCGAATCGGCTCCGTGCTGCGCGGGCGTATCGGAAACAAGCATCACACGGGCTGCGTCAGGCTCGATCGGGGCCGCGGCGTGACCGGCATCGTGATGCTCGATCGGCTCGCCCCACATGTACGCCCGGTCCCACGCCACCGCAAGAATCTCGTCTTTGCTGAAGTAGCCGCCAAGACCGAGCCCGACCAGCGGAATGCCGAAGCCGGAGATCGCCAGCACCCCGACCAGGAACGTCGTCGCCGTCGCGGGCATCTTGCGGAACAGCCCGCCCATCTTCCGCATGTCCTGCTCGTGATGACAGCCCTCGATCACCTGCCCGGAACAGAGGAACAGCATGGCCTTGAAGAACGCGTGGGTCATGAGGTGGAACAGGGCCGCAATCCACGCCCCGCAACCCATGCCGAAGATCATGTAGCCGAGCTGCGACAGCGTGGAATACGCCAGGCACTTCTTGATGTCCACCTGCACGATCGCCACCAGCGCCATCAACGTCAGCGTGATGGCCCCGATGATCGCAATGAACAACTGGGCGTCCGGCGTAAGCAACCGGAAGATCCGCGCGACCAGAAACACGCCGGCGGCGACCATCGTGGCCGCATGAATCAACGCGCTGACGGGAGTCGGGCCGGCCATCGCATCAGGCAACCACACGTGCAGGGGGAACTGAGCGCTCTTGCCCATCGCGCCGCAGAACAGCCCGATGCCCATCATGGTGGCCAGCAAGCCCCCGGAGAGCTCCCAGCCGAGCAGATTGACCGTGACCCCCGAGCCGAAGAGCCCTTCCCCTTGCGAAAACTGACGCGCAAACTCGGCGGCCGCCTGTTCCAGATCGAGCGTCCCCAGGAATGTGAACACCATCATCAATCCGAACAGGAAGCCGAAGTCGCCGACGCGGTTGGTGATGAACGCCTTGATGCCGGCGTCAGAGGCATACTTCCTGTCGAAGTAGAACCCGATCAGGAGATAGCTGCACAGCCCGACCAACTCCCAGAAAATGAACAGAAAGAGCAGGCTGCTGCTGCACACCAGCCCCAGCATGCTGAAGCCGAACAGCGACAAGTAACAGAAAAAGCGGGAGTACTTGCTCTTGCCGTCCACCTCGTCGCTGTGACCGGCCATGTACCCGATGCTGAAGACGAATATCCAGAACGACACGAACGTGACCATGAAGAACATGATCACGGTCAGCGAGTCGAGCTTGACCCCGATGGCAACCGGCACGTCGCCGAGGAAGCCCCATTGGTACTGATTCTCGGCGGCCTGCCGGGTCAGTTCGGTGGCCGTCCCCGCCTGCACCTCGCCGTACCAGCCCCAGAGTGTTCCGGCGGCCAGCACGCAACTGATCCCCATCGCCGCCACGGCCACACACCCGGACCACGGCTTGCCCAGGCGAGCGCCGAAAATCACCAGGAACCAGAAGGAGATGAACGGGATCACCGTCCCGAGCATCAGGTAGATTTCATAATCCGTGATGTTATTCATTCACGCTGTCACGCCGAGCCGGTCCGCGCCGACCGCTCGACTACCCGTGCAACGCGTCGCCACGATCCACATCGATCGTGTTCAGGTTCTTGTACAGATTCACGCAGATTGCCACCGCGATCGCCGCCTCCGCCGCGGCCAGCACGATCACGAACAACGCCGTGATCACGCCGTCGATGTTTTCAAACAGACGATACCGGTCAAAAGCGATGAAGTTGATATTCACGCCGTTGAGAAGCAGCTCGACGCCGATCAGGATGCCGATGGCGTTCCGCTTGGTCATCATCACGAACAACCCGCAGCAGAACACCGCCGCCCCGAGCACCAGGTAATGTCCCAATCCGATCGTCAGTGAACTTCCCAACGTCCCCAACCTCCTTCTACCTCTTGGCGCCTTCCTGCCGCACCATGTACGCCGCCCCGATCATCACGATCAGCAGCACCACGCTGGCCACCTCGAACGGGACCAGGTAGGTCGTCAGTAACTCCTTGCCGATGGCGATCACCGGCGCCCCCTCGGCGGGCCTGACATCGGCCGCCCAATCGGCGCTGAGCAACGTCCCGGCCAGTCCAGCGAACAGAATGATCGAGATGACCGCCGCGGCCACCACTTCAGTCCCGCGAACTTCAAACCGCACCCACGGCGACTTGCTGGTCAACATCACGCCGAACACGAGCAGGATCAGCGTGCCGCCGACGTAGACAATCAGTTGGATGGCGCCCACGAACGTCGCGCCCAGCAGGAAATACAGAATGGCCACGCCGCCCAGCGCCCCGAAGAGAAAGGTGGCCATGCGGACGACGCTGCGGCTGATGCAAACGCCCAACGCACAGATCAGCACACCGCCGCCGAACAGGTAGAACAAAATGGCCTCGTAGATGCCCCCGGACCCGGCATCGGGAACGCCGTCAAACCGCGGTGTGGGATCCGCTGCCGGCGCGTCCTGCCCGACCGCCGTCGCACAACACAGTGCCACGGCCAAAATGGACAGAACGATCCGGGGGTGTCGGACCGACATGATGTTAATGCCTCCTCCTGCGGGTGGTGCTAGGCGCCGGGCAACAGGTCTACCCCGAGGTAGCCCACCAGCCGCCGCCTGTTCCAGAAACCGTACACCACGACGCTCAGTGCCGCCAGCACGATCACCGCGCCGATGATCGACAGAATGATGTTCAATGTGGTGTACAGCACACCACCGACCGGCACCAGCAACTCGTATACCGTGTGCCCCAGCAACAGCAGCATCACCAGAGGCAGCATCACCTGCACGCATGCGTACAGCACCTGATCGATGCGGACGCGCGGCAGCGTCCACCGAAGCCACATCTGTACGTAGACCAGCGACATCGCCTTCAGAATGAACCACAGCGGCCCGGAGAACACCGCGCCCTCGAGCGCCTTGGCCGGCAGCGAATCGCCGAAGACCGCCGCCCATGACGCCGGCAGCGGCGAGTGCCACGCGCCCAGGAACAGGATTACGCACAAGGCGCTGACGGCGAACATCCCCGCGTACTCGGCGAAGAAGAAAATCGCCCAGCGATAGCCGGAATACTCAGTGTGGAAGCCGGCCACCAGCTCGCTTTCGGACTCGGGCAGATCGAACGGCGCCCGCTTGCAGCTCGCCAGCGCGGCTATGTAATACGCCACCGCGCCCAGGAAAGTGAACGGGTTCCGGAACATCAGCCAGGTGTGCCATCCGCCCGACTGCATCTCCCCGATCGTTGTCAGGCTCAGCGTCCCGGCCGAAATAATCGGAATCAGCAGCGCCAGCCCCATCGGAATCTCGTACGAGACGATCTGGCAGGCCTCACGCATCGCCCCGAAGACGCTCCACTTGTTGTGGCTCGCCCACCCGGCGATGATCACGCCCATCACCTCCACGCCCAGCATCGCCAGAATGACGATCAGCGCGACGTCCAACTCGCGGAAGACCCAGTAAGTCCCGAAAGGCAGCGCCAGAAAGGCCAGGACCGCCGGAATAAACGCCAGATAGGGGGCCAGCCGAAACAACGGCCTGTCCGCAGCGGCCGGAATCAGATCCTCCTTGCAGACGAGTTTCAATCCGTCCGCCGGACTCTGCGCCCAACCGTGCCAGCCGCCCACCCGCATCGGCCCCACGCGCGACTGCATGTGACCGGCCACCTTCCGCTCCCACCAGATCGAGTACACCGCCACGAGCGAAATGAAGCCGACGATTGCGGCCACCCCGATCAGATCGCGGATCATCTCGTATTGAAAGGGGTAGAACACGTAGGCGAACAATCCGGCCAACGGCACGCCGACCTCTCGCAGCCCGGCCGCCGTTTCCGAAAGGCTCAGCGGACCGCCGAACAGCCCGGTCTGATCGGCAAGGTCGGTGGGCACGCCGATCAAGGAGCTGTCCACGAATTCGTAAGTCAGGTAGAGAACCCAGACCAGCAGAATGGTGGCGACGACCGCCGCCAGGAGGATGAAGCCCGGAATGCGCCGGACAATCGGTCCAAAGAAATTGTAGATCGCTCTGGCAAGCCGGACGATCAGAGCGGACAGGCCCCGGTACTCGACCTGCCTCTTCGACCGCCAGGGTGCCGACGTATCGGCCATGGGGTACGTCTCCGCGCCAACACTGCCAACGCAACAAGGAGTGAGGATTCTATCGCGTCTTCCCGGCCGGTAAAGTAACCGGGGAGCTTCCTGCTACCGATCCACCTCGCCCATCACGATGTCGATGCTGCCGATGATCGCCGGGATGTCCGCCAGCAGGCAGCCTCGACCCACGTGATTCATGATCGAAATATTGCAGAAGCTGGGACCTCGCGCTTTGACCCGCGACGGGATCGCCGACCCGTCGCCCTGTACGTAGAATCCAAGCTGTCCGCGCGGGTTCTCGATCTCCGCGTACGTTTCGCTCGCGGGCACCTTCAGGTTCTTCAGCTTGGGCGCCTCGTGAGGCCCCTCGTCGGGTATCTGGTCCATCGCCTGCCGCAGGATCCGGCAGGACTGCTCCATCTCGAGCATCCGCACGAAGTAACGATTCCAACTGTCGCCCACCACCACGGGATGTGGGGTCCCGTTCGATCCACCCCGAAGGCCGACCGGAACCTCGAAATCAAACCGTTCGTATCCGTCGTACGGGCGGCTCTTGCGCAGGTCCCAGTGAACGCCGCTGGCGCGCAGGCACGGCCCCGTCAGACCCCAGGCAACAGCGTCCTCGGCGCTGATTACACCGACATTCGCCGTGCGGTTCACGAAGATGTGATTGTAGCTCAGCAGTTGGTTATACTCCTCGATCTTCGGCTCGAAGTAGTCGAGGAACTCGGTCAGCTTATCCATGAACCCTTCCGGCAGGTCTTCGTGCACGCCGCCGACGGTGATATAGCTGTAGGTCAAACGGGCGCCGCAGGCGGCCTCGAAAAGGTCCAGGATCATCTCCCGTTCGCGAAAGGCGTACAAGAACGGTGTGAACGCCCCCATGTCCATCCCGTAGCAGCCGAACGACACCAGGTGCGACGCGATCCTGTTCAGTTCGGCCATGATCACGCGGATGTACTTCGCCCGCTCGGGCACCTCGATGCCGCACAGCGTCTCCACGGCGAAGGCGTACGCCTGGTTGTTGTTCATGCCGGCCAGGTAGTCCATCCGGTCGGTGTAAGGAATGAACTGGTACGGAGCGAGGCTCTCGCCGATCTTCTCGGCGCAGCGGTGAAGGTAGCCGATGTGCGGCACCGCCTCCATGATCATCTCCCCGTCCGTTCGAAGCACGACCCGAAGAACGCCGTGGGTGGCCGGGTGCTGAGGCCCCATGTTCACCAGCATTTCTTCGGTTCGAAGATCGCCCTGCTCGGCCTTGTCCAGGTCCATCAGGACATCCGGCTGCGTTTGAATCACCGTTTCAGCCATGTTTGTCATCAATGCCTTGGATTGGTCAGTTCATACTCCGTGGTGGCCGGGATTCCGTGGTACTCCAGCGGGAATTCGTAGTCCTTCCGCAGCGGGTATCCCACCCAATCATCCGGCAGCAAGATGCGCTCCAGATTGGGATGACCGTCGAAGACAATCCCCATCATGTCGTATGCCTCGCGCTCCTGCCAATCGGCCGTCGGCCAAATGTGCGCCACGGTAGGTATATGCGGATTGTCGCGATCCACCTCGACCCGAACAGCAAAATGATGCCGAAGCATTGGGCAGGGCCGGTCCGGACCGACCACCGGGAACGAGAAGAAATCGTAGACAGCAGCCAGTTTGTTGTCCTCGAGCACGTCGATCGCCGTCACACACTGCAGCATGTTGAACTGCAGCCGTGAATCGTCACGGAGAAACTTCGCCACCTCGGGCCAACGCGACGCCTCGACGACCACATAGGGGCGGTTCGCCTCCATCACCGCGTCGGTGACCGCCTCTTTGAACTGCTCCTGAAGAATGTCGCCGATCTCTTCCGGGGTCATTCCATTCCTCACGCCTCAACTCCGCTCGGCGGTAACCACGCGGACCTCACGAATACCTGGTCACGCCCATCAAACGGCCAGCGCCGGCGCCTGCTCCTTGCGTACCTTGGCGAACCGGTCCTTCGCCCGGGTCTGACTCTTGATCTTGTCCTGAAGCCGCATCAGCCCTTCCATCAGCGATTCGGGCCTCGGCGGGCACCCCGGCACGTAAACGTCCACCGGAACCACCAGGTCCACGCCCTTCACGACGTGATAGCCGTGCTTGAAGTAAGGGCCACCGCCGACCGTGCATGCCCCCATCGCCATCACGTACTTCGGATCGGCCATTTGGTTGTAAAGCCGCTTGAGACGGCTCGCCATCTTGTACGTCACCGTGCCGGCGACGATCATCAGGTCGCACTGCCGCGGCGTGGCACGAAAGGCCCCGGCCCCGAAACGGTCAATATCGAACCGCGACGCCCCCACGGCCATCATCTCGATGGCACAGCAAGCCAAGCCGAACGTCATCGGCCAGATGCTGCTGGTTCGCGCCCAGTTGATCGCCCAGTCGAGCGACGTGACGATCAAACCCTCTTCAAATCGATTCTCAATCCAACTCATGATTGTGGCTCCGGCCCGGCCAACTTCTCCAAGCGCGACGGCGGACGGTGCGCCGTGACCGAACGGACCCATTCGAGGTATCCGAACCGCCACAGGTACAGGAACCCGACCACCACCACGCCGAAGAAGAACAACATGTCGAAGAACGCGATCAGCTTGAGCATGCTCCCCGGCTCGGCGGCCCCGAACACGACCGCCCAAGGCCAGAACAACGCGATCTCGACGTCAAAAACGATGAACACCAACGCCACCACGTAAAAGCGCAGGTCAAACTGGACCCATCCCTGCCCGATGACGGGCTCGCCGCACTCGTAAGCCGCCGCCTTCTCCGGATGCGGAATCTTGGGACGAAGAAGCGCACCCACGACGAGCCCACCGAACACCATCGCGAAACCGGCCCCAATGAACAGCAGCATGCCCCACACCAGTTCGACGCTGGTATCACCCCGGATCGGCAGTCCTCCCTGCCCCAACATCGCGGTCGTTAACAGGCAGTCCATCGCACTTTACCTCAAGTGACCTCTAGCTCCACGCCTCCGAGAGCACCACTGCTCGTCGAGAGCGTGCCACTGCTCTTGAGCAGCGGCGGAGCAGTGGCAACCTACTCGCTCGCGCTGACCTCCTCCTTCTTCTTGGCGGCCGCCTTCTTTTTGGGTACCTCCTGCTCCTCCATCGCCTTCAGCATTTCCGCACGTACCGGCTCGCCCCGTTCAATCCAATGCTGCTTCGTGTCGGAGGCCCATTGCGGCAGCTTCTCCTTCTGCATCCACAAGGGTTGCGGCGTCTGAAGACCCTCCTTGGCCAGCTCGGTAAACTCCACGATCATGCTGTCGCGGGAGTACCCCGACATGTCGTGGAGGTTTCCCATATGAATGCAGTCGGTCGGGCACGGATCGACGCACAACGCACAAAACATGCACTTCGAGTAGTCGATCGCGTAGCGCGTCATCGCCCCGCCCTTGGCCACCCCGCTCTCCTTGTCGATCTTGCGTGCCCCGGTCTTCTCGATGTAAATGCAGTCCACCGGACAGGCCTTCGCGCACATGTCGCACGCGATGCACTTCTCGATCTCGAAGTAGTGAAACCCCCGATAACGAGGCTGTAATGCCGGCGCCCGGTCAGGATATTGCAGCGTCACCGTACGCGCGAAGCAGTACTTCAAGGTGATGCGCATCCCGATCAAAATGGTCTTGAACGTCAGGTAGAGGTTCCGGAAGTAGTCACGCATGGTCAATTCGCCGCCGATGGATGCGGTTCGTCCTTTGTGCCTCCTCCAGGATGGTACAGGAACGCGAGATCCTACCCCAACCCGGCCTCAGCGTCACCAGTTTGCCCCCGACGCCTCGGGATTCTATTTTGCAACAAATCACTTTCAATATCCGGCGGCACCGTCAGTCTTCCGTAACAGCCGGTCGATCACCGCCCGTCCCCCGGTCTACATCGCCTACTCCGCAGCCGGCAGCTCCCGCGCCGGATCACCTCTGGCCGCGGAGCTCCTGCCCCCGGTTTTCATAAGGCGACGACGCAGCAAATTGAGTGCCACCTTGCAGGTGCGATCGCGGATTGACGCGCGATCAAGATGCTCGCCGATCAATCGTCGCTCCACGTTGCATCGACCGGCCTCGGCCAGGCCGATGTACACCAGTCCGACGGGCTTATCGGGAGTGCCGCCCCCCGGCCCCGCAATGCCGGTCACGGATAAGGCGTAGTCCGTCTCGAAGCGAATTCGACAACCGTCGGCCATCGCATGGGCCACTTCCTCGGAAACCGCCCCGTGGCGTTCGATCAACTCCGGCCCGACGCCGAGCTGTGCGACCTTGGCCTCGTTGGCATAGGTCACCAGACCGCCGAGGAAGTAGTCGCTACTGCCCGGCACATCGGTGAGCCGCTTGGCCAGCAACCCTCCGGTGCACGACTCGGCCACCGACACCGTTCGCCCTGTCTCGAACAGCAGGGCGGCCACGGCCTCCTGAAGGGTCTGCTCCTGCTCACCAAAGACCAGTGGGCCGAGCCGGCGGCGAACCTCGGCCGCATCGATGTCGGCAGCGGCCCGAGCCGCCGCGGCATCATCGCCGCGTGCAAACACCCGGACGCCGATGACCCCCTCGCAGGCGGTGATCCCCACCGTCGGCTTGCGGCCGACCCGCATCAGGTCCTCGATCTGACCCGCGATGTTGGCCTCACTGGCCCCGAAACAGTTGAGCGTGTGAGTGACAATCGCCCCGGCCCCGGAGGTGGCCACGGTCGGCTCAACCGAGCGCTCGAACATCGCCATCATCTCGTTCGGGACGCCTGGCATGGCAAAAATCTGGGTCGACCCCAACTCGGCCCGGATACCGGGAGCAGTGCCGCACGTGTTCTCGAGCGCCTGGGTGCCTTCGGGAAGCCAGGCTTGGCGCGCGTTGGCAGCCGGCATGGGACGCTGCCACTGCGCGAAAAGAGACCGGATGCGGCGTAACGAATCGGCGTCCTCCATCAACGGCCTGCCGAGGGCTTCGGCGAGGGCGTCCCGCGTTAGATCGTCAGGGGTGGGACCCAGTCCGCCGTTGATCAGGAGGAGGTCGCGCCGGTCGAAAGCGGCCCGAATTGACTCGGCGATCGCACCGACATCGTCGGCCACGGTCACGTGCCGCACCACATTCACGCCAGGGCGGACACTCGCTGCGCCAGCCACGCCGCGTTTGTGTCCACGGTAATTCCGCAGGTTAGTTCGGTCCCCACGCTGATGATCTCGGCGTCCATGTCGCAGCACGATAGCACGCCAAGCCATCTCTCGGAAGTACTGCCCGCCGCAATGCAATGCTGGATAACCCCTCAAGCCACCGATATAGTCCGCGAACGATCTCCGCCTCGTGCTGAGGTCGTCGGCGTTGAGAAAACGCCGGTGAAACTCAGGATGGCCACGCCTATGGCTCGTCGATCGAAATCCTTGCCAAGAAACCGCACCAAAGAAGAGACGCACGGCAAAACCTTGCGCATCCTGTTTACCTGCGTCGGAAGGCGCATCGAACTGATGGACGCCTTCCGCCGGGCCGCCGCCAAGCTCGGTCTGGAACTCGAAGTCCACGGAACGGACCGGACGTGGCTGGCGCCGGCGATGCATCACGTTGACCGCGGCCACTTGGTCCCGGGCCTCTCCGACAACGGCTACATGGATGCGCTGCTCACCGTGGTCAAGCACGAGAGGATCGATCTGCTCTTTCCGACGATCGATTCGGAACTGCTGATGCTCAGTGAGGCCGAGCCGCGCTTTCGCGAGGTCGGCTGCCGGGCCGTCATCTCCGCCCCCGAAGTCATCCGCACGTGCAGCGACAAGCTCGAGACGTACAAGGCGCTCAAGGCCGCCGGAATCGACACACCGGCCACCTGGTCGTACGACGCTGCGGCCCGCAGAAAGCGGCACCGTTTTCCGTACTATATGAAACCGCGTTTCGGCAGCGCCGGCAAAGGCAACTACAAGATCGACGACGCGGACGACCTTCGCGTACTCGCACGGCGCGTGGTCGTGCCGATCGTCCAGGAGTTCGTCGAGGGAATCGAGCACACCCTCGACGTCTACACCGGCCTGGATGGCGTCCCCCGCTGTGCCGTCCCGCGGCGGCGCATGGAGGTGCGAAGCGGCGAAGTCTCCAAGGGCGTCGTGGTCAAGAACCGCCGCATCATGGCCACGGGAAAGCGCGTCGCCCGCGCTCTGAAGGGCTGCCGCGGCGTCGTCACCGTGCAATGCATCCTCACGTCGCAAGGCGACATCCGAGTCATCGAGATCAACCCGCGTCTCGGCGGCGGCGCCCCGCTCGGGATCGCCGCCGGGGCCGACTACCCGCTCTGGCTCATGGCCCAGCACCTCGGGCGGGCCGTCAAGATCGATCCGGCCGGCTTCGATGACGGCGTCGTCATGCTGCGCTACGACCAGTCGGTCTTCCTCACGCGCGACGCCGCGGACGTCGAGCAGGCGACATGACCGTTGCACGGGCCGTCGTGTTCGACCTAGATGACACGCTTTACCCGGAGAGCGCCTACGCCTGGAGCGGCTTCGACGCCGTTGCCGACGCGTTCGCAGAGGTCCTCGGCCCGCCCGATCGATCGGCGGACCGCATGCGGCAGCTCTTTGACACGCCCGACCGTTCCCGGATCTTCAACGCGATCCTTCGCGAGCGCGGCATCGAGCCCACGGACGAATTGATCGGCCGCATGGTCGCTGTGTACCGTTCCCACGTGCCGAACATCGACCTGCACCCCGACGCCGATTCGGCACTTCAGCACCTGCGTGACGCATACAAGCTCGGCCTGCTGACGGACGGCTTTGCGGTGGCCCAGCACGCCAAGATCAACGCCCTCGCCCTGCGCGATCGGTTCGACGCGATCATCGTCACCGACGACTGGGGCCGCGAATTCTGGAAGCCGCACACCAGAGCGTTCGAGGAAATGAGCCGGACACTGGCCATCCCCGCCGAACGATGCACATACGTCGCCGATAACCCGGCCAAGGACTTCATCGCCCCCAACGCCCTCGGCTGGACGACAATCCAGATCAAGCGCCCCGGCGGCGTCCACGCATCCAACCCCGCCCCCGAAGGGGGCGAACCGCAACGGATCATTGCAACGCTCGACGAACTTGAGTGACCGGTGGAGTCGCTCCATACAATTCCGTGATCACCATAAGCCCGATGCTCGCCGTCCGATACGCGCCTGCCCGGCTACGCGCGCCTTCTCGATAGATGTGACTGACAGGGGTGCCGTGGGCAAGCGCAGCTTGCCCGTGAGCTGGTGCACGAAACGAGCAGAAGCGCGGTGGGTGGAATGCCCACACTTGCGCGGGCATGTCGTAACCGATGCTGCCGGGAGGTTTGTGTGAGTTGGGCACCACCGGCGGCTCGCTGAAGATGCTGCCACTGGCGGCTTGTCCGCCAGTGCGTTAACAATACGATGCGACCGACACCAGAAGCGTCTGCCGCATAGTCGGAGCGACACGAGAAAGGCAGTCATGCCCGCACCGGGACGAAATCGATGGAGCGAATGGTGGGAAATCGCCAGGGAGCGTCACGAGGCCGTCCGTGTCGGATTCAACAACTGGTTCGAAGCCTGCCGTGAGGAGCCGACGCTCATCTGGCAGACCCCGGCCGTCCGCTACACGACATACGTCGTCGGCCTGCTGATCGCCGCGCTGATGGTTCGGGCGGTGATCGAGGCGATCCAGCCGATCCCCACCGACGCCATGACCCCGCGCGCCGACACCGCCCACTTCGACGTCATCTGCACCAACCCCGACTGCGGCCGCCACTTCATCATCGACCGAAAATTCGGCTACGACAACTTCCCGGTCCGATGTCCTTACTGCAATCAGGAAAGCGGCCGCCACGCCTTACGATGCAACAGCGACCGCTGCCGAGGCCGCCTCGTGCCCACGATAGAATCCGACGGCGAATACCGCTGCCCCATCTGCGGCGAACCGATCGGGGAACGGTAGAAGACGCAGAGCCCGGAAGAGCGGCGATCCCGCGGCGGCCCGGCCCCACACCGAAATACGCGATCGTCGCGCAGCATAATGCATGCAGCAAAGACACGCTTGAAAGCCCTGCCCCGTTTGAGCTATCATTGAGGCCTTGGCAGTTCGGCCGCGTTCGGGTCGCGACCAATCGAGTCCACCCAATTCGGGCAGGTTCTGCCCATGCGCTGCTTGCAGGAGGTCTGTGCGAGACCGTTGCGCCTGCGTGGTGGTAAACGCCCGACCGGAAGGCAATCGTATCGATGTCACGTCCAAGTCAAAAGAGGAGCGAAATGCGATGAGAAGAACCTGGCAAACAGCGCTGATGATCGGGATCACCCTGACATTGACCGCAGGCGTTCGCGCCGAGCTTCATCATGTCGCCGTCGGCGACGGCGGCAACTTCTTCGTCCCGGACGACATCACCATTCAGGTCGGCGACACCGTCCGGTGGACGTGGCTGAGCGGACTCCATGACACGACGTCTGCCGCCGGACAGGCCGAAAGCTGGGCATCGAACACCACGAGCGTGGTCGGCACCACTTTCGACCACACGTTCACCAACGTCGGCGACTTCGGCTACTACTGCACCGTCCACGGATTCGATAACGGCGACGGCACCGGCGGCGGGATGGCCGGCGTCGTCCGCGTGCAGGCCACGGTGCCGGCTGCCTCGGCATGGGGGATGGCCGCAATCGTGCTGCTCGTGATCACGGCCGCAACGATCACGCTGCACCGGCGACGGCGATCGAGAACAGTTGCGTCCTGAGAACGTCCGCTGAACGGCGCCTACTCCACCGTCACGCTTTTGGCCAGGTTGCGCGGCTTGTCCACGTTGCAGCCGCGCAAAACCGCCGCGTGGTAGGCGATCAACTGCAGCGGAACCACCGACAACAACGGCTGCAGCGGTTCCAATGTGTCGGGAATGTAGATCACCGATTCGGCCAGGCTCTCGATATGACGGTCGCCTTCGGTGGCCACCGCGATGATGCGCCCTCCGCGCGACCGCACCTCTTCGATGTTGCCCAGAATCTTGTCGTACTGTGTCCCCTGCGTGGCGATAAACACGGCCGGCATCTGATTGGTGATCAAGGCGATCGGCCCGTGCTTCATCTCGGCCGCCGGCAGGCCCTCCGCGTGGATGTAGCTGATCTCCTTGAGCTTGAGGGCGCCCTCCAGAGCCACGGGATAATGATAGCCCCGGCCAAGGTACAGCCAGTTCTCGCGATCCACGAAAGCCTCGGCCACAGCCTTGCACGCGTCGTTCTGCTGCAGGACGTGCTGGATCTGATCCGGGATCGCCGCCAGCGCCTTCAAGAACTGATTCGCGCTCGGTTGGGACATGTGGCGCCGCCGACCCAGATAACACGCCAGCATCGCCAGTACGGTCACCTGTCCGGAGAACGCCTTGGTGCTGGCCACACCGATCTCCGGCCCCACGTGAAGATAGACGCCGGCGTCAGTGGCCCGGGCGATTGAAGAGCCCACCACGTTGACCACGCCCAGAGACAGCGCGCCGCGCTGCTTGGCTTCTTCCAGGGCCGCCGCCGTGTCCGCGGTTTCACCGCTCTGCGAGATTGCGAAAACGACGGTTCCATCCTTGATGATCGGATTGCGATAGCGGAACTCGCTGGCATACTCCGTCTCGGCCGGGAGACGGGCAAGATCCTCGAAGAGATACTCCCCGACCAGAGCAGCGTGCCAGGCCGTCCCGCATCCAGTCAGAATGATGCGTTTTGCCCTGGTCAGCTCGCGAGCCACGTCGGTGATTCCCCCCAGATGGACCTTGCCGTTCTCAGGATCGACCCTTCCCCGCATGCACATCCCCAGGGCGGTGGGCTGCTCGAAGATCTCCTTGATCATGAAATGCTCATGACCACCCAGTTCGATCTCATCCAGGGTCCACTCGATTTCCTGAACGTCCTTGGTCACCGGCACATCTTCCAACGTGGTCGTGCGCATGCCTTCGGTATCGACCCGAACGACCTCGTCATCCTCAAGATAGATAACTTGGGTAGTATGCGCAAGAATTGCCGCCGCGTCCGAAGCTACGATGTACTCACCCTTGCCAATTCCAACCAGCAGCGGACTGCCCTTCCGCGCAGCGACGATCACGCCGGGCTCGTCGACGCAGGTGACCGCAACGCCGTATGTGCCGCGCACCTCATGAAGTGCCTTTTTCACCGCCACCTCGAGGTTCCCCTTGTAGAACCGTGCGACAAGCTGAACCAGCACCTCGCTATCGGTCTCTGTGGAGCACTCGATGCCATGATGAGATAGATAGATGCGCAGGGCCCGATAGTTCTCGATGATGCCGTTGTGGACCAGCGCAAACCTCCGGTTGGCATCGACGTGCGGGTGTGCGTTCTCGTCGGTTGGTGCACCGTGCGTCGCCCAGCGCGTATGCGCCAGGCCCGTCGTGGCGGTCGCGTGCTCGTAGTCCAGCAGTTGTTCCAGGACCGAGATGCGTCCGGCGGATTTCGTGACCGCAATCTGACCGTCGTCGAGCAGCGCCACGCCTGCGGAATCGTAGCCTCGGTACTCCAACCGCTTCAGGCCTTCAACAAGGATCGGCAGGGCGTTTCGCGTGCCGACATAACCGACGATACCGCACATCGTATTGACCTCCACTTCGGAACGGCGATGCTACCCCATTATCGGTTGGTGCTCCGCCACCCTCAATGCTCGGGTATTCGCTGCCTGGCCGTAGCTCGGCATAAGACCGAGAGAGACAAACCCGGCAGAATGGTGAAACCGGCCTATCCAGCCGGCGCCCGAGTGGTAAAGTGTAAGTTACCGTTTGCCATAAAGCAAACGACCGCCCGATATGAGCCTCTTTCACGAACAAGCCCAGCGCCGGCGAAAGGGAGTTCAACCGCTCGCCGTGCGAATGCGCCCGCGAACGCTCGACGAATTCGTCGGCCAGGAACATCTGCTCGGCGAAGGAAAACTCCTCCGCCGAATGTTGCACGCCGACCGGCTCACCAGCGCCCTGTTCTACGGCCCCGCGGGTTCGGGAAAGACGACCCTGGCCCGAATCATCGCCGGAATGACACAAGCCCACTTCGAGCCGGTCCATGCGGCCTCCGTCGGCGTAAAGGAGATCCGCGCGATCCTCGAGTCCGCCCGCACGCGGCTCGAGGCCACCGGTCAGCGCACCGTCCTGTTCGTCGATGAGCTGCACCGCTTCAACCGCGGCCAGCAGGACGTCTTGCTCGGCGACGTCGAAGACGGACTCGTCATACTCCTTGGCGCCACCACGGAAAACCCCTTCTTCGCCATCAACACGCCGTTGCTGTCACGCAGCCAGATTTTCCAGTTCCATCCGCTGTCAACGACCGATATTGAGACTTTGGTAACGCGGGCGCTGCATGACAAGGAGCGAGGTTTGGGCACGCATGAGGTGCAAATCGAGGCCGGCGTCATCAAGCACCTCGCACGGGCGGCCGACGGCGATGCCCGCCGGGCGCTGGCGGCCCTGGAGGTCGCGGTGCTCAGCCAGGCCGACCACGCTGAGGCCGGCAAACCAATCGTCATCGACGAGGACGTAGCGGCCGACTCAATCCAGCGGAAAGTGATCCGCTACGACCGCGCCGGAGACGCCCACTATGACACGGCCAGCGCACTGATCAAAAGCATCCGAGGCAGCGACCCCGATGCAACGGTGTACTGGCTGGCCTGCATGCTCGAGGCCGGCGAAGATCCCCGTTTCATCGCCCGCCGGCTCGTGATTGCAGCCGCGGAAGACATCGGCAACGCCGATCCCATGGGTCTGGTGCTCGCGCAGTCGGCCGCCGACGCCACCGCCTTCATCGGGATGCCGGAATGCCAGCTTCCGCTCGCCCAGGCCGCGATCTACCTCGCCTGCGCCGAAAAATCGAACGCCGCAACCAAGGCCATCAACGCCGCCCGCCAAGACGCTCGGACAGACGAGAGCGTCGCGGTTCCGATGCACCTGCGGGACAGCAGTTACGTAGGGGCCGCAAGACTCGGCCACGGCAAAGGTTATGAGTATCCACATGATTTTGAATGCGGGATGACGGCTCAGGACTACCTGGGTGTCCGTCGCACCTATTACAATCCTACCGGACGAGGCGCCGAGGCCCGGATAGGTGAATATCTGGCCAGATTCAAGGCCCTGCGGTCGGCGCCCGAAGACGATGCATCGGACGAGCGAGCATGAAAAGGGCACTTCGCGACCGTTTTCGATCCACGCTCGCCGCCCTGTCTCGGGAGGAGATTGAGGCGAAATCCAACGCCGCCGCCCAGATTCTCTTCGAATCGAAGTCCTATCAGAACGCCACCACCTTGATGGTCTTCGTTTCGCTCAGTTCCGAGATCGACACGACGCCGATCGTGCTGAGAGCATGGCAGGACCGAAAGCGCGTCCTCGTGCCGCGCCTCAGTTGGCACCAACGCCGCATCCTCCCCATCGAAACACGCTCACTGACCGACGCCGTCAACCGCCCGCAATTCGGAATCCACGAAGCAAGCAGCGGGCCGCCGGCTCCCATCGGCACGATCGATCTCGTCCTCGTCCCCGGCCTCGCGTTCGACAAGTACGGCAATCGCCTGGGCCGGGGGCGCGGATTCTACGACCGTTTCCTCGCCAGTCCCGAGTTCAACGGACTTGCCTGTGCGCTGGCGTTTGAAGAGCAGGTCACAGATTCGCTGCCGGTAAGCCCGCACGATCGGCCGGTTCATATGCTCGCCACCGATCAAAAGCTCCGGCGTTTCAGGCGATCCGCGGATTCATGATCGCATCGTCAGGCGGCGCGCCGCAGCACCTGTGATATCATTGTGAGACAATTGAGAGCGCCCTGCCTTTATCCGCACATCTTTTTGCATCGTTTTTTCATTGCGCGGACGTACTTCAACTTGCATTGTTTCTCTTCGCGCTTATCCTGATATTGGCAGCAGGTTAAAACGCAAGCGGCGCGCTTCGTTTGAACCATGCGCGTCGGTCGTAATTCCGTCCGGCGTACCATTCGGGATCAACCTCCAGGGAGGGATCGGCAGGTGGCGAGACGGCGACGTCGCAGAAAAAACCGGTGGGGGCTCACGTTCGTTGCCATCAGCGTGATCGGTGGAGGCCTCTACCTCGGTTTTCGTATTTGGCCCGAAACGGACGACGCCGAAATGCTCGCCGCCGGCAACAACGGACGGCCGGCGCTTACCACCGATCGCCCGGAAAACGGCCCGCTCGATGCCGATCCGTTCACCGACGTACCCGAACGCGGCGCAAATCAACCTGAAACCGCGGATAAACGTGACGAGACGATCGATCCGGAACAGGCGGCCGCCCTCATGGCCTCCGCCGAGCAGGCCATGTCCGAAGGCGACTTGCTGTTGGCCCGTGCCCACTTCAACGAGGCGCTCGATTTCGGGCTGACCGCGCCCGACAAGGTCGAAGCCCGATCGCACCTGCGACGGCTGGGCCGCGAAACCATCTTCTCCTCCGGCTGCGTCAAGGGCGATCCGTTTGCCGAGTACTACGTCGTCAAGCCCGGCGACACCTTGGTCAAAATCGCCAAAGACCACGACGTCACGCCCGAACTACTGGCACGCATCAATGGCATCGCCGACATCAACCGGATCCAGGCTGGCCGCCGCCTCAAGGTCATCCAGGGCCCGTTCCACGCCCGAATCACCAAGAGCACCCACACGCTGGACGTCTACCTCGGCGACACCTTCGTCGAGCACTTCAAGGTCGGACTCGGGGCTGAGGACTCCACGCCGTCGGGCAAGTGGGTCGTCAAGAACAAGCTCAAGAATCCGACGTACTATCCGCCGCGCAGCGGTGACATCATCGCCGCCGACGACCCGGAAAACCCCCTCGGAGAGCGCTGGATCGGCCTCGACGGCATCGAGGGCAACGCGCTGGGCCAGTTGCGATACGGCATTCACGGCACCATCGAACCCGACACCATCGGCCGGGACGCCTCCCTCGGCTGCATCCGCCTCTACAACGAAGACGTCGAACTCCTCTACGATCTGCTGGTACCCCGAAAATCAACCGTCCTCGTAGTCGAGTGATTGCACGCGGGCTCGTCTCCCGGGCCGGGCCGAGGGTGCCATGGGCAAGCGGAGCCGCCACCGGCCGCGGAGCTTGTCGGTGCGATTACCTCGTACGCCAGGGTGCCATGGGCAAGGGAAGTCTCACGCGCCGGGTAAGACCTCCCTTGCCCGTGTCATCCCGTGAAAATACCACCTGCGATGTTTCGCCGAGACGTTCCGATCAGTCCCGCACCGACCGCTTTAATCGACCCCCATCCCCGGTTAAACTGACGCTCATGGCATGGATCCACATCATTCACCCCGAACACGCCACCGGTCTGCTCGCGAAGGTCTACGACGCCGCCAGAACGCGGGCCGGAAAGGTCTACAACATCCTGCGGATCCAGAGCCAGAACCCTTCCGCCCTCCAGGCCAGCATGGGCCTGTACGTGAGCGTGATGCACAAGGACTCACCCCTGTCGCGCGCTCAGAGGGAAATGCTCGCCACCGTCGTATCGAGTGCCAATGACTGCCATTACTGAGCGTTCGCCCACGGCGAAGACCTCCGGGCCGAGGTCCAGAACGACAAACTCGTCGAAGCGGTCAAGACCGACTACACCACCGCCAATCTATCGCCGGCAGACCGGGCCCTGTGTGACTTCGCCGTCAAGCTCACACGAACCCCCGCCCGGGCCACCGAATCCGACATCGAGATTCTCAGAAAGCACGGCTTCGACGACCGCGCCATCCACGACGCCGTCCAGGTCATCGCCTACTTCAACTACATCAACCGCGTCGCCGACGGCCTGGGCATCGACCTCGAACCCGGCATGCCCCCACCTGCACGATCCTAAAACCGGGTGCACGGGTGTTCAGGCAGGTGCCACTGGTCCGCCTGACACCACCAGCCCCACAATTTGTCAGGAGAATCAAAAATGAAAAGGCTCTTACATACAAGTTGGCCACATATAGGTATTGCGATCATCGGTCCGTTCTTCTGCGGACTGCTGGTAACTACCTGGGCGCTGGCTGATCCTCGAGCCGCCGCGAATGACGGAGCGACGGACGGAGGTCAAACTGGGTCCGATCCGAAACCGGTTGCAGAAAAGGGCTCCAAAGGAAAAGCCATGCAAGTCTTCTACCTGGAAATCGTGACCAAAGAGGTCGACGCCGTGTGTGCCGCATATACCGCGGCGAACGGCGTGGAGTTCGGCAAGCCGGTCGCCGGGCTTGGCAACGCGCGAACCGCCCCGATGCCAGGCGGCGGATGGGTGGGCGTGCGGGCGCCCCTGCGCGATACGGAGCACCCGGTCGTGCGGCCTTACTGGCTGGTGGACGACATCAAAGCCGCGGTCGCTGCAGTGGTAGAGTCCGGCGGCGAAATCGCCCACCCGCCGCTGGAAATCCCAGGCTACGGCACCTTCGCCATCTACTTCCAAGGCGGAGTCGAACACGGCCTGTGGCAGCGGTAGAAGGAACCACCCGCAGTTCGTCGGGCAATCACTGTGTATGGTAGATCCCGCCAGCACGCGCATGCAGAGCCAGCCGCGGCCCGCCGGCAGGAATGCCGCGCTCCAGATTTGCCCCAGAGGGGGAAGGCGGCTTATGCCGCCTCCTTTGCCAGGGCTTCGTCGAGCATCTCGCTCGCACGCCTTTTCGTGACGTTGCGAGGAACCCTTAGCCCGAGATCCTTCAGGAACTCGAGTTGCTTCGGCGTTGCCGGCTGTTCTTCAGAGTAGAGGACAGCCATCGGCTTATCCCCTCTTCTTTCCTCTCGAAGCTGCTGAACACGCCTGTCCTTCGAGACCTCGGTCACAAGACCCATGGCCACTTGGTCATCTCCAACCTGCTCCTTGATCTGCTGGAACAAGTCCACGTACTCCGCAACCCTTCCGTTGATTTCGTTTTTTCCATCCATCTTTGCATCACCTCCTTTCATGTACTACAGTAGACCCCCGCATCACCGTGGAGGCCTATGCGATAACAGCCACGCGCCAGCGTGTTTTACGGAACGCCTGACCGTGGAAGGCGTGAAGCCAACTCATCCCGCTGAATCGCCGGCCTGAGAATGCGAGGGCGAAAGGCTTAATTGGTCAGCCGACTCTGGAGGTGCCTTTTATGCGTTTCAGGCGAAGATGCGGCAATTGCCCGGCCACGGGCCACTCTCTCCAAAAGGCCGACACGCCTAAGTTGGTCGCTGAACCTCCAAGCAGGGTGAAGCGGCTCTTACGCGTTTCGGTCGACGAGCTCCCGGGATTCACTCGGCTCCAACAGTTCAACCATGCCAGCGACCTCGCGGCAATGATTGATCTCGCAGCCACACTCCCAGTCAGCGGGAGCTAACCAGACGGATGCAACACCGCGTTTGGCACCCAACGTCGGCACGCCCGTCCGTCCGCACTTTAGGCCGTTAGGGGCTTATGTGGGGCTGACAGGTCATCGTGTACGTGCTTGACGCGTGCTTGAAGAAGCTGTATAGTATCGTATTTACAGCGTTGGTGTTGAGCGAGCCGGCAGGGGGGCTCGTGACATGTCTGGTAACAAACAAACATCAGCAGGCGGAGCACTTCAGCTTCTGGCTGTACTAGGTTTTACCTTGCCATCAGCACCGTCCTGGGGGCAGACGTGCGTGCTTCACGAGCGCGTCAAGCTGACCGCTTCAGATGGAGGCCCGCTCCGGGTATTCGGTTGGTCAGTTGCCACGTGGGAGGATACGATCGTGGTCGGTGCGCCCGGCGCGAACGACCCATTCGGCCCCACAATTCAGGGCGAGGTTTACGTTTATCGGATGCGTGACAATGGCACGCCCTCGGATCCGGCGGATGATCACTGGATCGAAGAGGCAAAACTCGTCCCGAGCGACGGTCGGCCCGGTGACGATTTTGGAGCGAGCGTGGCGATCCAGCACGACTACGTCGTGATCGGCGCCACCGGCCATCGAGAGAAGGGATACCGCGCGGGGGCGGCCTACGTCTTTCGCCGCGACCGGAACGGAACGTTTTCCAACCCAGACGACGATTCCTGGCTGCAGGAGGCTAGGCTCATTGGATCACAGACTGCGCCCAGGGACAATTTCGGTTACACGGTGGGGATCAGTGACGGTCGCGTTGCCGTCGGCGGAGGAGATGAGGCGTACATTTTCCGCTTGGACACCAACCGAACACTGGGCGATTCGAGCGACGATGCGTGGGTTGAGGAATGCAGGCTGGCATTGCGGGTGTCTCCCGATGAAACTGCGTTTGGGCATGCCGTAGCAATCGACGGCGCTCGAGTGGCAGTATCTGATCCTCACGATTCTGTAGGAGCCGAATCGGCAGGTGCCGTTTATACCTTTCAGTGCGAGGGCGCTTTGCCGGGCGTGTATCCGCTACGGTGCAGTCGGTGGGTCTACGAGGGCAAACTCGAGTCCTCCGATCCGGAAAGGCACGATTCTTTTGGGTTTTCGCTCGCGATGCGAGGTGATCTCCTCGTTGTCGGAGACGACCAGGACGATGCGCCGCACGAGAATAGCGGTTCGGCATACGTTTTCGTGCTTGATGATTGCGGAACACCCCGTGATCTCTCGGATGATGTGTGGTTCCAGCAGGCGAAGCTGACTCCTTCGGACGGCGCCGCATGGGACGCATTCGGGTTTTCCGTCGCTATCGCTTCGAGGCGGATCGCCGTTGGGAGCCCAGGAGCGCTGGGCTCAGCGGGCGCGATATACCTGTTTGCGAGAAACGACCGAGGAACTCATCGCGATCCCAGGGATGACACGTGGTACGAGGAAGCGAAGCTTGTGCCGACGGACGCTTGGTTCGGGGATGTGTTCGGTGCTTCGGTAGCCGCCTGGGGCGACCGGATCGTCGGGGGCTCGGATGGCGACGACGTTCTCGGCAACGTATCGGGTTCGGCGTACGTCCTGCCCAATGTTGTGGATGACTGCAATGGGAACGGCCTGGAGGACGCGTGCGATATTGGCGCGGGCACAAGTGACGATTGCAACGCAAACTGGCAGCCGGACGAGTGCGAGGAGCTAATCTTCGGGGACATTGACGGCGACGGTGACCGCGACCTGCGTGACTTCGCTGGATTGCAGAGATGTTTCTCGCGAGCAGGTGCGCCGCCAGAACTTGCGCCTTGCTGTCATTTATTCGATTTCGATTCGAGCGGCGCGGTGGATTTGTGGGATTACGGCGCGTTCGTAGCGGCTGTTTACGACAACGAATAGGACACGCCTCGATTGAGTTGAGAAGCCACTTCGCACGAATAATGGGAGGACACGGAGATGAAAACTTCGCTTTCACGAAACCAGTACCTTGCCTTTGTTGCGTTGGTGGGAATTACACTGCATGTGCCTGCGTCAACTGGGCGGGCCGAGAGCTGGTGCGGGACGCCGTCGCGCTCGGAGCCGCCGACGGCACTGGCGACGCTCGTATGTGTTGTCGAGGAGACAGGTGAAATCAACGACTCGCCGGCACAGGCGCAGTTGCTGCTGGAGGGCAGGGGGGTACCCGAAGACGGAAACTTAGACATTCGCGGCGAGATTGATTCCGCAACGGACGTGGATTACTTCCGGTTCACCGCGGGCAAAGGCGACGTGATCGGCATGGCGACCGTGCGCGAAGGTGAACTCGATCCGCTACTTGCCATCACCGAGATCAGTGGAGCAGCAATCATTGAGAACGACACAAACGACTCCGCCAGTCAGTATCCGCTGGGCACCCCCCTCCCAACGGGTGCCGTTCCCAAAGATGCATATCTATCGTGGATTGCGCCCTCCGACGGTGACTATCTCGTCCGGATCCGTTCAGCGGACGAGTCACTCGGGGGATACACAGTTGAAATCCGGGCGCGGCGTCCAGGCATGCACGTGAAGGCCCCCGGGAGCAGGCAGATCATCTTCGTGGACTTTGACGGTGCGACGGTTACGCCGCGCGCGCTTTTCGGCCAGGGGCCCGATGAACCTCAGAACATTCCCGCGCTCTCGGAGTCTCTGAGCGATTGGTGCCGCGAGTTCCCTGACCCTGAGGATCCGGATGTCCCGGGATTGAATTGCTTGAGCCCGACTGACGACAACGCGGTCATTGCGGTGATCATGGTTACTATCGAGGAGAATCTGGAGGACCTCCGCGCGTCCGGACTAAACGGAGACCGCGCCGTGGACGGAGACGGGTACTTTGACTTCGAGCTGAGAAACAGCAGCGAGCACATCGACCCGTTCGGCCAGCCAAATGTGTCGCGGGTGATCGTTGGGGGAGACAGGACGAACTGGGGTTTCTCTTGGGCGATAGCACAGTCGGTCGACCCTGGTAACTTCGCCACCGAAGAGACGGTTGCGATGAATCTGCACCTTTTCAAGTTACATCCGGCGGCCGATATCGAACCGTGGAACGGCGGGCCCGGTTCCATCAACTCACTGCCGCGAGACGCCGGTTTCGACATGATTGATGCTGTGGGGCGCGTGATTGGGAATGTCGCCAGTCATGAGATCGGGCACATACTTGGCAACTTCCACACGGATCCCGATCCCAACGTGGCTAGCCTGATGGACCCGCCTGATTACAACGTCGATCCCGGCGCCGTTACGGGAATCGAAGCGATTGCCGGTATCGGGGCTGATCAGATTCTGGGGACCGTCGATGACCTTGACGTCGATTTCGCAGCAGACGCGTTTGACCCTGAGGACACGGTGGGAAGCGGTTTACAGGCGGTGGATGTCCGAAGCGCGTACGCGCTATCCACCGGCGCTCCCTGTGCCCGCGACACCGACTGCGACGACGGAGACGTTTGCACGTGGAACCAGTGTGTGGACAACGGCTGCACCAGCACTCCGAGCGTTTACGGCGACGTGGACCATAATGACGCGCTGAATCTGTTCGACATCTTCTGCGTACTCGACGGAATTGCGGGAAAGTTCTGCCGGTGTAGTTTTGTCGACAATAACATCCACCCGTGTGAGCCTGATGATCAAATCAGCTTGTTCGATGTCATGGCGATTCTCGACGTGGTCGGCGGAAGCGATCCATGTTGCGGTAGAGGTTCAGCGGGTGGCGGGACGATGGGACCGCTGAGCGTTACCTCGATCGATGTGAAAATGGGAGAGGGAGTGACCACGCTGGTGCAGCCTGGGGCGCAGCTCGAGATTGACGCCTACGGGGACGAGTACGTCGATCTCCGCGGCGTCGAAGTGCAGGTGCAGGTGACCGGCGGCACCGGCGGAACGCTGACGTTGGAGGACATGTATATCAATGATCAGCGAGCCGACTTCGCCTTCTACAGCCAAGAGTACTTCGACGCGTTCAACGTCGAGGACGCTCGGGCTGTGTGCGCCATGTCGTCCGGGGGTGTGAATTCATCGGAGAATAAGTACCTAGCCACGTTCGTTTTCCGCGCGTCGCAGGATGCGAGCGGGACGTTTACAGTATCGGCGGTTCCGGGCGACGGGGTGACCGGCACGCTGGCGGCCGACTCAGGCAGCCAGCAAATGACAGTGAACATCGTGCAGGATGCTCGCGTGAGAATCTGGAGCTGGTAAGACACGAGGCAGCAGAGCAAAGCTGGCGCGTGCCCGCGCACCCGCGTGGCCGAGTGGTGGCCACGCCTGACGTCGAGGGCCCTCGCGTCAGTTGTGTTTCCCGCCCTTTCGCTTCGCGAAGGGCTAGCGACGCGGACGTGGGTATGCGTCCGACGCCGAGTAGGCGCAGGCACCGCTCAGGTGCAATGAAACACGTCATAGGGTGTGGCACGCATCGCTCATCGCGCACGGCTTCACTTCGCGAAAGAACGGGGAGCCCGGTGTGTGCTGGGGCCGATTGCGCGGTCATACGCTACTTAATGACGAATCGTGGCCCCGCCTCTTGCTTAGCAAGTGGCGGATCGGGTGATTAGTCGGCGGGGGCCGGGTCAGGTGGTGAACGGCTTTCCAGAGATCGGGTAGGAGCTGGGCGACTGCCTCTACAGACCGGATGACTTGATGAGGACCTTCTTTTCGATACCTTCAGGCATACCGCACTTCCAAGTACGTCACGCATCGTCACACCTCTGAAAACGCCCTTTTCGGCCTCAAAAACGCACTTGCGCGCTTGTGTTAAAGGCGCTATGATCGTTCGGAATAAGCGTTGAAACGTTGCAACGTCGCGTGGCGTTGGCACTCGAACAACGATTCAAGGCAAGCGTTCAGAGAAGACGGAGGAAAACGATGTTGGCGTGCACGAAGTGCGGTTCAGAATTACGGCCTTTCGCAAAGTACTGCGCTCACTGCGGGCACGAAATCAGGCGACCGAGGCCTGCTTACGGAGGCCATGATGTTTTTGATCCACCGTGGTCGGCGTCGAGTCGATTTCAATCGCGGCAAGGGCGACGGGTCGCCCCGCGTGATCGGTGAAGGTGTCCCCGAGCTCGAGCTGACCCGCAAACGTCCAGCCGTCTTCATGCGTCCAGACTTCGTGACCGGGGGTCGTGCCCAGCACCGTTCCGTCGGCGAGCGTGAGCCAGAGAATGGCCGGGGCGAGATTGCGGAAGATTCGCGTCACGCGTCCCACGCGGCGTTGGACCGAGTCCGCGGTAATAATGTCGTCCGGGCATTCCGCTTGCTGGACGGTCGATGACGCCGCGCAGTCAGGCGGGTCCGACTCATGCCGCGTGTAGACCACATCCCCGACATCGAGTTGTTCGATCGGAACCGAACCGCCCGGCGTGTCGACGAGCGTGCCCGCGACGAAGCAATTACAGGCCCTGCGAGCGAGGTTCAGGCTGT
Organism: uncultured Phycisphaeraceae bacterium; assembly: GCA_964574815.1. Lineage (GTDB taxonomy): Bacteria > Planctomycetota > Phycisphaerae > UBA1845 > UBA1845 > CAZNPL01. The sequence continues at coordinate 36,811 of CAZNPL010000015.1, read as the reverse complement.
CACTGGCCTTGTCGGCTCGGCGAAACGCTTTGACCGTCTTCGCAGCAATATCAGCGAAAATCCCGATTCCGGCCAAGTCGAGCCCGGCGAACAGGAAATCTCCCAGAGTCACGTCTTCGCCGTTGAAAAGCTTGGCGCCGAGTTGAACGACGTCCGCGCCGGGCAGGAACGAGACTGCCTGCTGCCCGATGAACTTGGCCACGTTGACACCGGTGTCGGCTACAGCATTCAACGTTCCTACAACGGCAGCATGGTCGGCGATGATCTCACCAATCGCTTCGTCGATGGCGTCCTCCATGGCGCTGTAGCCGAGCCCGCTGGGGTCGCGGCGATGGATTGGATTGCCGCCGAGGTAGGCGTAGAGGCTCAGGCCGTCGCCGTAGAGTGAGAGTAAGCGGAATGTGTCCACCCACACGCCAAGCGGCAAGCCAGGCGCCCCCAGAACGCTGAGGGCCGGCAGACCGGTGCCGTTGGGATCGTTCTGCGTGAATCGCCCGAGCTCGGGGCTGTAGTAGCGATTGCGGTTGTAGTAGAGACCGGCGGGGTCTCGCTGCTCCGCTTGGGATACCTGCTGCTGATAGGTCAAATCGGGAACCAGCATGGGCCCGTTGACCGGGTCGCCCGGCGGAGTCGCGGTGGTGCTGAACTCGAAACGATCGTAGAACAGCCCCTGGTGACCGATGCGGTTGTCGAACGGGGCGTTGAAGTCCTCGGCGGCGGCCAGGCGCCCGTACGGCGTGTAGGTGTACTGGGTGGCCAGCGCCCCCTGGTCGTCGTAGAGACCCACGACGTTGGCGTTGGCGTCCTGCGTGACGTACATGACCGCGTCGCCGGTCGCCCCGGGAGCCACCTCGGCCACGAACTCGTCCACGTAGTCGGGCCCGTAGACGTACTCGCGGTCCCAGGCCTGATCGCCGGTGCTCGGGCTGTTGGCGGTGAGGACCACCGCACACAACCACCGGCCCTGCCGCGCTCCGGCTGAAGGCGATGCGGCAGCCACACATCAGGACAAGCGAGAAACCCAACTAAGCCACCCGGGCACCCCGGCGCAAGACCGCGCCTCGCCGACAAGCCCGCGTCCCGGAGCATGCTCAACTCAGGCGGGTCCCTGGCCGCCCCCTTGCCACACTCCGACCCGATGCCCTATCGTAAGTATATACCTACGCAAAACGGATCCTAGATGCGTTATGGAGCTTGCCATGCCTCGACCGAGTCAGGCCACCGAACGACGCAAACGCCTCCTGCCGGTTATCGCCCATGCCTTTGCCGAGTTGGGCTACCACCGGGCCACGACCGCCGAGTTGGCTCGGCGGTGCGACGTGCGGGAGAACATCCTGTACCGCCTGTGGCCCGACAAGAAGGCGATGTTCGTCGCGTCGATCGACTACGTGTACGAGCAGGCCGTCGAAAACTGGCGCAAGGTCCTCGACGAAGAGGACGACGGCACGCAGGCGGCCGTTCGGCTGCTCCAGCACGAGGCGGAGCATTACGGGGAGTCCGGCCTGCACCGCATCATCCTCGCCGGACTGAGTGAAACCGACGAGCCGGAGATCCGCGAGGCGTTGTGCACCATGTATGGCCGGTTCCACCGTTTCATTCGCGAGCAGATCGCCGCCTTTCGCGGTGAAGGCGGGGAAGACGCCGTACCCGATGAAATTGTGTCGGCATGGGCGATCGTGGGCCTCGGCAGCGTCTCCAACATAAGCCGGGAACTGGGCCTGCTCACCGACCGTGGCCGGAAGCGGCTGCTCGGCGATGCCGGCTGGCTCCTGCTGGAGGGGCGTCAAAGATGAGCCTGTTGCGGAATTCCGATGAATCGACGAGGCCGCTCGGGAGACGCACGAGGGAACGGCGACCGCTCTCGTTCCCGACAGGCCGCCTTGGCCCGGCCAGGCGTGACGCCGCCGGGGACGATGGATAGAATCAACGAATGAGGGGGTTCGCGCCGTGATCTGCGGGCGTCACGGGTTTTATTTGCTTGAAACAGGGGACCGGTTGCGGCGACGCCCGACGCGACCCTCGGCAGGGATTAAGGAGTTCACAGAATGACTCATCGTCTCATCGTATTGATGCTCTGGACCTGTTGCGCCCCGGCCGTGGCAGTCGGGCATGAGCAAACCCAAGTCGGGACAGCCAAAGCGGAAGCGCCCGAGGCAGTCAAGCCCGAGGAGTCCAAGGCGGTCGGAACGGACGAATCCAAGCCGGCGGCGCCGGCTGCTTATACTGAAGCGCTCGCCCAAGCCGCCGAGGAACACAAGTATCTCTTCGTGCTCTTCGTGAAGGACGATTGTCCGGAGTGCGACCGTTTCGACGAGTACACACTGGAGTCATCCCGGCACGAGGACTGGTGGAACTGGTACGCCGTCGGCGTGAAGCTTAACACGTCCGATCCTGCCGTCGCGGAGCTGGCCCGGAGGATGAACGTCGAGACCATCCCCGCGATGGTCTTTTTGACGAACGAAGGTAAAGTGCTTGGCCGCGCGGTCGGGACCGACGGTTACAAGCGATTCGCGCTGCATCGCGATGCGGCGATCTACGGCAAAGGCATCAGCAGTGGCGCGGCCTTTGCGCCGTGGGACGGTGAGGACGTCGTGCTGGAGGCGATGAAGCGTGCGGACCGGAAGTTCCTCAGCGGCGACTTCGAGGCGGCGCATCGCCTCTATTCCTGGGCGCTGGATCACAGGGTGGCCCGCTCGGCGAGTTTCAACAGCCAGTATCTCGAAGGGCTGATCAAACAGGTGGTGCGGTTCGGCAGGTACCACCCGCCCGCGCTGGAGAAGGTCGAGCGCGTCATCGCCGAGGCCGAACAAGATCTTCTCGCGCGCCGATCGATGAGCGCGTTCGATTTGAATGTGATCAAGTTTGGTTATACTGCCCTCGATCGAGAGGATCAGATCGTCGCTTTTTATGATAAGCTGAAAGCGGCTTTGCCCGACAGTGCTCAGTTGGCGACATTTGCACAAATCATCTATGAGCCGTTGTTGAACGCCCGCCGGTATAAAGAGCTGCGTTATTCGGTTGCCGATCCCGAAGAGCTGAGTCAGTTCATGTTCCAGGTGGGACGCGGTCTGCATAAGCCGCCCGAAGTGCGTAAGCTTCTGTCGTGCCGCTACGAGGTGCTGCTCGGCCTGGGCGAGGACGAGCGGGCCGGCAACGTCGCGAAGGAGCTGTTGCGGTTTGATGATTCACCGGCCAGCTATCTGGCACTGGCTCAGGCGGGCTATCGCACGGGGCGGCAACTGCGTGAGACCGTCCAGTACGCCCGGCGGGCGAACATGCTCTACGCCGGTAAAAACCCACGAGCCGTCATGACCCTCGCGCGGGTTCTGGCCCAAAGCGAGAAGACCCGCGATGAAGCGATCGCGCTGCTGCGCCGAACGATCAAGATGACCGACTCGGAGCGCGCCAGGGAGGAGCTGGACGCCTTGCTCGGTGAAGTTCTGACCGATCCGGAGGCGTCGTCGTCCCGGTAGCCGCCCGCGCAGGGGCCCGAACAGGAGTAACGTGACGGCGAACGGCGAGGATGAGCGTCATGGGGTGGTCGGCCGGCCGCCCAATGCCACTTTCGACGACGCATGCGCGCCCCGGTGCGTCTATTGCAACTACAATCTGACCGGTCTGAGTGAAGCCGGGCGATGCCCCGAGTGCGGCATGGTCAACGTGCCGCAGGCCTACCGGCTTGAGGTGCAGAACATCATTGATGACCGGCGTGCCCGGCGTCAACTGTTCCGCTGCTGGTTTCGCAGATACCCGCCCGGCTGGTGGTGGTCGCTGGATCGACGCGGGGACGTGGCTCGGTCGTTTCGGGTCCTGGTCCGGGCTCTCGCGCTCGCCTTCGTGTCGATCAGCGGTCTGTTTGTCCTGTTCGGATCGGTGATCGTCGTCGAGGAAAAGCAATCATTCTTCTATGCGGCCGGCGATCTCACTCGAACGCCTCTTCATACACCGGAGCTGCACCGCGCGCACTTGACCATCGGCCTCTATTCCATCGAGAACGAGTTCAAGCATGACGTGGACTGGAACCGCCTTCACTACGACCTCAACGTCGCGGCTCCTTCCGGCGGCGTGCGGTTCGCCGAGACGTGGCAGCATCATCTTCGGGCGGGGTTTTCCTGGATTCCGGTGAAGGCGGCGTGCGGCGTGTGGGCGTGGTACCTGCTGACGTGGCTGGTGCCGGCTCAGGTCGGGGTCTGGACGCAGATTCGACGCGGCCTGCCCGATTTCGCCAGGCCACCGAGAACGATCATCGCGGCCGCCAACTGGCAGGCGTGTGCCATGCTGAAGCTGGTGGCCGTGCTGTTCGTGCTGCTGGCAATTGAAACGGCGCTTCGACTGTGGGTCACCGAGTGGTATGGGGACTACGCCGCTGCAGTCATTTTGACGGGGGTGGTCATTATCTTATTTGTGGCGGTGTTTGCATGGGACGGGGCGCTGCGCAGTGATTTCACGCGCCAGTTGGTGCGATCCCGGCTGCACCTGGCGCGTATTCACCTGATGTATGTTCTCTGGCCTCTGCCGATCGTGCTTCTTCTGGCGGTACTCATGTTGTTCGTTTAAGATGCTGCGTAGTCGACGTTGCACCTCGGTTGAGCTCAGTCGTTCAGTTCATCCAGTTCGTGCCGGATGAGGTCCATCAACGGCCCAAGCGTTTCGATCGAGAAGTCGAAGCGGATGCCGGCGGTTTCGAACAGTTCGGGCAGCGGGCGGCTTCCGCCGAGCGTGAGGGCCTTCCGGTAGGCCGTGACGGCGCGGCCTCTGTTTTTGCGGGCGTTGCGCCACACCTGCAGCGCGCCGAGCTGTGCGATGCCGTATTCGATGTAATAGAAAGGCACTTCGAACAGGTGGAGTTGCCTGTGCCAACTGTAGGCCAGCGCCTTTTCGTAGTCGCCGTAGTCCTCGATTCCACCGAACCGCTCGTGCAGTGCGAGCCACTGCTCGCGGCGCTGCTCGCGGGTGTGGTCGGGGTGGGTGTACATCCAATGCTGGAAAGCGTCGATGGTGGCGATCCAGGGCAGGACGTTGACGATGCCTTCGAGCTGGTTGCGCCGGGCCCGATTGAGCTCGTCGCCCTCGTAGAAGACGTCGAAATGATCGCGGGCCAGCAGCTCCATTCCCATGGAAGCCACCTCGGCGAACTCGGTCGGGGCGCTGCGGTAGCGGATGAGCGGATCGTGGCGGCAGGCGAGGGTATGGAAGGCGTGTCCGCCCTCGTGGATGAGCGTTCGGACGTCGCGGTGCATGCCGACGGCGTTCATGAAGATGAACGGGCGGCGTGATTCGTGAAAGGTTGACTGGTAGCCGCCGGGCGCCTTGCCCTTGCGGCTTTCGAGATCGAGATCGCCGCGCTGGACCATACTACGAAACTGCTCCCCGAGCTCCGGATGCACGCGATCGAAGACGACGGCGCATTTTTCGAGAAGTTCGGAGACGGCCTCGAACGGTTTGAGGGGCGGGCGGCCTTTGGGGTCGGCGGCGAGGTCCCAGGGCCTCAGCGGGTCGAGTGCCATGACGTTCTTGCGCCGCTCGTGTTCGGTGCGGAGCAGCGGCACGCACGCTTTCTCGACGGCGTCGTGAAAGGCGAGGCAGTCGTCGGGCGTATAGTCGAAGCGCTCCTTGGCTTTGAAGGCGTAGGCTCGAAAATCGGGCAGGCCGGCGTTGCGTGCCATTTGGTGGCGAAGGCGGAACAGTTCGTCGAAGACATCCTCGAGCTTGTCGAGGTCCTCAAGGCGCCGGTTGGTGCTCAGCTCCCAGACTTCCCGGCGGACGTCGCGCTGCGGCCGCTCGAGGTAGGCGGCCAACTGCTGCAACGTCTGCTCGCGGCCTTCGTACTCGGCCGTCATCGCCCCGCTGATTTCCTGGTAGTGCTGTTCGAGCTTGGCCTCCTCGATTTCGAGTTGGATGTTCTCCTCGCGATAGAGATCGACGCGGTTACGCACACTGCGGTTGAACACCTCGAAGCGCCGGGCCGGCATCTGCGCGGCCGCGGGTGTGTCGACGTATTTGATGTCGAGGGCGTGCCACTGCGGCTTGCACTTGGGTTCGATGTTTTCGACGAAGTCGAGGTAGGCCTGCTTGCGTTCGGCGTCGTTGGTCTGGCAGGTCATGCGGACGTAGCGCTCGGTGGCGAGCTCGTCGATGCAGGCGGCGAGCTCGCTGGCGTCGAGCAGCCATTCGTTCAGCTTTTCCGGCGTATCGATTCTCGTATTTTGAAGCAGTTGGAAATAGGGTTCGATACGCGACCAGTCTGAAAGCTGCTCGCCTGCTCGCACGAACTGTCGCGGGAATTCGCCCTGTGTCATGAGCGCTCTTTCTCCATCGGGTCTGATTTTACGGGTCGGATCGCCAGCGGTCGCGCCGACGCGCCGGTTCGAGTCTAATCGAATCGGGCGTGTTTCCCAACTCCTTCCGGCAAAGGCATGCGTTGCGGCTCTTCATTGGCGGTGGCTCTCGGGCGTCTTTGCTGCAGGGCGGCATTGGGTCGTCGTTGGCCTTCAGCCGGGGGGCGGCGGGGGTCGTGTTGCAGGATCCCTGAGCGGTTGGTCGCCGATTTGTGTTCAAATCGTGAACCCATGTGGCTGGCGCGACCCGGGTCCCCGGTGTGAATGCCCGTTCCCCACCCTTCGCTCCGCGAAGGACGGGGCATCCAGCCATGAGCCGTTTGGCGAGGCAGCCGCTGTCGTTGCCGGTTGTATCCTTTGACGCGGAACGGGTTCTGGTATGATGGTCTGTTCGATTGGCGGGCCCGGTATTTCACGAATGCTTTTGCTGGAGGATGACAGGCTATGGCACTCAATGCGCTGGAGAACGGGTTGGGCGTGCTGGCTTTTGCTCGACAGGCCACGCTGGGGTTTCTGGAGGATTTTCCGAAGGACAAGCTGTGCCACCAGATGACGCCGGGCGGGAATCACGCTCTGTGGATCGCGGGGCATCTGGCCCAGACCGACAACGATTTTCTCGTCAACCTGGGCGGCAAGGATTCCAAGTGTCCCGAGGAGTGGGGCAAGCTGTTCGGGATGGGCTCGAAGCCGGTGGGCGACATCGGGGCGTATCCGAGCTTCGAGGAGCTCAGGCAGGCGATGCACGCGCGGCGCGAGGAGCTCGCGGCGTGGTTCAAGTCGATGTCGGACGATCAGTTGGCGGCGCCGCTGCCGAAGGATTACGAGATCTTCGCGGCGAATTATTGCGGCTTGGCGGCGTCGCTGGCCTGGCACGAGGGGATGCACGCCGGTCAGCTCACGATGCTCCGGCGCGACATCGGCATGGCGCCAAAGTTCGGTTGACGGCGCCGGGGGGCTGGGATGGCGGCTTGCGTCTTTGCGTGAGAGGTCATAGCCTGCGGTTCGGGCCGGGCACACGGCCTGGCTCGAGTTTACCAAAGGAGAGACCTATGAGTGCTGAAGCGGCCCCCGACCTCAAAGCCGTGATCAAGACCGGCAAGGGCGACATCCACCTCGAACTTTTTCCGGCGGAGGCTCCGCTTACCGTAACGAACTTCGTCAATCTCGCGCAGCGCGGGTATTACAACGGGCTGAAGTTTCACCGGGTGATCGATGATTTCATGATCCAGGGCGGCGACCCGACGGGCACGGGATCGGGCGGTCCCGGCTACAAGTTCGGTGACGAGTTCAGTCCCCGGCTGCGGCACGACAAACCGGGCATTCTGTCGATGGCCAACGCCGGCCCGGGGACCAACGGCAGCCAGTTTTTCATCACGCACGTGTCGACGCCGTGGCTGGATGACAAGCACACGGTCTTCGGCCACGTGACGTCCGGGCAGGAGGTGGTCAACAAGATCAAACAGGGTGACGTAATGGAATCGGTCGTGATCGAGGGGGATCCGTCGCCGTTGTTCGAGACGCACAAGGATCAGTTGGAGGCGTGGAACAAGAAGCTGGGGTGACGGGCTGCTCTGTTTTTTCGATCTCAGTCATCCCTCCGGGACTCCATGGCTGTTCGGCGTCATTCTCCCAGCGATAAAGGGCTTGTCGATTTATTCTCGATCGCATGCACGGATTGCGACTTTCGTGTCCCCGAACCCTGGGTTTGGGGTGTGCGCCAAGCGATCGAAGGGGTGTTGATTTGATCGAAGCCGATTAAATCGACAGGCCCTAAATCGCTGGGCTACTCTCCCTCCCTCCCTCCGGGACATGCGGCACCGTGCACACGTTGGCGTTGTCATTCATGACGGTGTTGCGTCGCCCCGGCTCGGGGGCTCGAGTTGGAGAGCTCGATCGATTCCTACAAATCCGTCCCTTGCTTCGGGGGTTGAGCGCGGACGCACGCTCTTGCAAGAGGTTCTATCCATTCCGGGTCGTCGCGGTCTATTGTGTCGGAGGCGTTGAAACTGGAGCGCGCGCGGGGGCGACGACTCTCGGCACCGAAGCTTTTGCGGATGGTGCTGGAGCCGGGTTTCGTGCCTGCGCCGAGATGCCTTGACGGCCTGCACACGGCGAAGAAGATAAGCCTCGTATTGGTTCGACGGGGCGGTAACCGGGGGTTAGACGCAGGGAGATGTGTTGATATGAACGCGATACGTACACTGTCGGCCGGCCTGTTGGCCGGCTGCGCGGCGATGGTGGTGGCGGGTTGCTCGACGGAGCAGGCGTGGGTTCCGGTTTCTTATGTGATCGAGCCGGATCGAGGCTTGCCGCCGGGCATGAATGCCGTGGCGGTAGTGGATTCGAAAGTCAACACGGCGACGGATCAGAAGTGGTCGGAACTGGCGGCGAACATGGTTCAGGACCTGATTCAGGACGCCAACCACCGGTTCGGGGCGAATCTGAAGGTAGCCGATCGCAAGCATCTGGGCGATACGCTGGAGGAGCAGGACCTGGCGGCCGCGGGGATCACGAGCGGATCCGACCCCGGGCAGGGCGGCAAGGTGATGGAGGTTCAGGGGGTCATCCAGAGCGAAATCAACGTGAAGGTCGAGAAGCACACGGGCTACGCCACGACGCTGGGCGGGCTGGGTTTGTTCGGCGGTGGGGGCAGCGGGTATTACTGGCGCGATCGCTATCGCCACGGTTACGGCGGCGTCGATATCGACACCCGCGAGGTGGAGACGGTGGCGCGGAACATCACGGTGCAGACTGCCTTCAAGCTGGTTGATACGGTCAACAACCAGAATTGGGTGACATACACATCGCCGGCGTCGAGCCGGGCGGATCGCACGACTGCGTCTCCGATCTTCGGGAGTGCCAAGACCGAGGCGGAGTTGACGGCCCGCGACGTTGTCATCGGCGGCGCCGTTTCGAAGGGCGTCCGCGAGTTCGTGAGTCAGTTCCTGCCGGTCGAGATGGAATACGCGATTCCCATCGAGTCCAGCCACAATGAAGACTGCAAGATGGGCGTTCGGATGCTGCGGGCGGACGATTACGAGGCGGCGCGGCGTTACTTTCGGTCGGCGATCACGTCGAACCCGCAGGATCATCGGGCGATTTTCGGCGCCGGCGTGGCCTCGGAGGCGATGGGGGATTTCGAGGAAGCGCTGCAGTATTACAAGCGAGCTTACGGCATGGAGCCGCTGCGGCGGTACGGTGACGCCAAGCGTCGTTTGGGCGACCACCTGGAGCGTGTCCGGAAGCCGGCCTAGGCGGGAGACCGCTCTTAAGTGTTTTTGCTGCAATAGGTTGTGGGTGTAGCGCTGCGGTGTGCGACCGTGTTGGCGGATTGAAAACCGCCTAACGGGCAGCGGCCGCCTCTGTCTACCACATCGACGGCACCCGCCTCAGGGGCGCGTGAGAGAGGGTCTAATCAGGAGATGCCGGAATGTATCGGATTGGATGGCGTCCGTTGGGCGTGATGGCGGCCGCGGTGGCGTTGGCGGGTTCGGCGTTCGCACAGGATCAGGAGCAGCGCAAGCTCTTGTGTCGCCGCAGCGCGGAGGCGGATGCGTACCGCAAGCTGGCCGAGACGATCAAGGGGATTCAGATCAACTCCGAGACGTACGTGCGCGATTTCGTTACGGAAAGCGACGTGATCGAGTCGGAGCTGGATGACTTCATCAAGGGCGTTCGGTTGGGCGAGACGCGTTACTATGAGGACGGCGTGTGCGACGTGGACGCCGAGGTGACGGTGGCCAAGGTGGTCGAGTATCTCAAGGAGCTGCACACGCGTCACTATCAGGGCGGTCGGGTGGTCGGTACGGACTTTGACAAGATTGAGGAGCGGATTGAGAAGCGGGTGATCAAGGTGACGGGTTCGGGCGCGCCGCGTCCGGAGCTTCCGCCGGAGCTGCCGGAGGGTGTTGAGGAGGTTTTGACGCCGGCGGCGCCGGCACCGCGGGCGGCGCCGTATCCGGACATCTGGCGTCCGCTGCCGCCGCAGGCGAAGTTGATGGCGCTGCAGGCGGCGCGGCGTGATGCGCAGCGGAAGCTGCTGGAGCGGATCATGGGTGTGCGGATCAACTCCACGACACTGGTGCGCGATTTCGTTACCGAGTCGGATGAGATCATGGCGGAGGCCAGCGGGCTGGTGATCGGCGCGGAGGAGACCAAGCGGTACTTTCATCATAACGAGTTGATTGTGGATGTGACGATGGCGGTTCCGACCGAGCAGGTGGTGCGGACGATCAAGGAGTTTCATACACGGCATTACAAGGGGAATCGGGTCACCGGGAGCGACCTCGAGAACGTGCAGGAGCGGATCAAGCGGAGGACGTTCGAGGCGACCGGCTCGGGCGTTCCGCCGAAGCGGTATATGGAGCAGGTCGCGCCGCAGTTTGGGATCGCGCCGCCGGAGTGGGCGGACGAGCGGCTGACAGCCGAGGGGCACGGGACCGACCCGGAAATCGAGACGCCGCAGGGCCGGCTGCGGGCGCTGCGGGCGGCGACGAACGACGCCCGGCGTCAACTGGTGGAGCGGCTTCACGGCTTGCAACTGACTTCCGATACTTTGATAAAGGATTACGTGGCCGACCGGGACGAGATCCGCACGCAGGTTCAGGCACTGATCGCGGGGTCGGTGGTTGATGACCGGCGGATCGAGGGCGATACGGCGACCGTGCTTGTGTCGGTTTCGGGGCCGCAATTGTGGAGCACGCTGCATTCGCAGTTGACGATCGAGGCACGAAATTGAGCGTGGTGGGTGTGGTGAGGGGCCGATTCGGTTGTGTCGTGCGTTGGATGGCAATTGGAATGTGTTTGAACAAGCATGCCCACGCAAGCGTGGGCATGGCCCCCGAGAAGGCCGCGGCGCTCGCGTGGCCTTAGAGCCCGGTGTTGGCCGGAGGGAGTTTACGAGTATGATCAAGAAGGCACTGGTACTTTGCAGCGTCCTGTCGTGTTTTGCGGTCTTCGCCCTTCTGAGCGGGTGCGGCGACGACGTGCGCAAGACGAAGTCGGTCGAGCGGCACGAGCAGGAACCGGTGAAGATGACCTCGCCGGGCGAGGAAGTCGTGGAATAGCTGTCCTTCGGCGCGCGGCGCTGCGCTGCCACGAAGCGAGCGAGGGTGACCGTCGTGCATGATCGGGCGGTGATTATACCAAGAGCGTGCGGCCGGTGGGTGATTGCCGGTGTGCTTGTGCTGGCGTTTTGTGCTTCCGTGGTTGCGCAGCCGGAGCGTAAGGCGCGGCCTCACGAGAGACCGAGGCCGGCGGAAGAGACGTATCCGCCGGTTCGCCCTGTCGAGCCGCCGGCGAAGCGGATGCCGGTTCGAGGTTGGGAGGGTGTTACGCCGCGGGGGTTCGCTGTGGCTCGTGAGTCAGCCCAGGCTGACGCGGTCGAGCGGCTGTCCGAGCGGATCGAGCAATTGCGGCTTTCGGAAGATCGGCGCGTGCGTGATTTCATTGCGACGGCGCCGGAGGCGGGGCCGGCGTTGCGATCGCCGTTTCCGGGCGTTTACCTTTCGCAGGCCCGTTTCACCGACGACCAGATCTGCACCGTGCGGGCCGAAGTTCTTGTGAATGCGACGATCGAGTTCCTCAAGCGTCTGAATCGCCAATATGGCGACGGGCGGTATCGGGATCGCGACTTCGATCGGATTCGCTTGGTCAACCGGGTCGAGCGACTGGTGGCCGTGGGGCAGGGCGTTCCGCTGCTACACGATACGCCGCGCCACACGGCGCCGGCTGCCGGGCGGCGGCCCGAGTGGGCTGGAAGGAAGCATCGGGAGACCGGTCATGGGGTGCCGCCGCGATCGGAGCGCAACGACGCCTCGCGGAAGTTGATTGCGGCTCGGCGGGCCGGGGAGGAGGCGCGCGGCCGGCTCGAGCGTTTCGCGCGGGCGTTGCCGCTGGTACCCGGCGGGGACGTCACGGTCGGCGATGAAGTCGATAAGAATCCGGCGGCGGCGGCCCGTTTGCGGGCGTGGGTTGCGTCGGCGAAGAAGGTGCGCACGCAGTGGGATCGATACGATGGCGCCGAGATTGTGATCGAGGCCGACCTGGGCGAGTTGTGGCAGGCCGTGGCACCAAGGTACCGCACACCGCCGCCGGATGAACCGCAGATTCGCTTTCGCGGTACGGGGGAGTCGAAGGATCGGTCGCGGGAGTGAAGTTGTCCCTCGCGTCGCGAGGGACGTTGTCAGTGGTCAGTTTTCAGTTGTCAGAATGGAGCCGTCAGCCGTCAGCCATCAACCGGAGCGCGCCGGGGCCGGGCGTGGTGTCGGAAGTCCTTGTGTGGTTCGGCGTTGGCTGGTGGTCAAATCGTTACCCCAGGTCGCTGGCGCGACCTAGGCCATCCGGCCAGCATCATTCGCATGAATGTCCGCCCCCCACCCTTCGCTTCGCGAAGGCTGGGGCATCCGCGCACCCTTGCGCGCGCACGGGCAAGCTGCGCCGCCGATGGCGGCTTTGCTTGCCCATGGCACCCGCGCTTACCCAAGGTACGCACGTTTGCCCATGGGCCCTGCGCTTGCTCCGTTCTTCTCAAATGTCCAGATGTTCAGCCAGGGCCAGCCATTGGTTTGCGCTCAGTGACTCCGGGCGGGCGGACAGGTCTACAATCTCGGCCGCGGATCGGCACCCCTCTTCGCCGGCGGCTTTGGTGAGGTTGAACTTGAGGGTCTTTCGCCGATGGGCGAAGGCTTGGCGGAGGAAGTCCATGAAGCGATCGAGTCGTTCTGTGGTTTCGCGGGGGTTTTGTTCGTAGTCGGCTCGGATGATGGCCGACTCGACGGCTGGCTGTGGCCAGAAGACCTGGGGCGGAAGGGTCGCGACGCGTTTCAACAGGCACGTGCACTGCATCAGGATGCTGATCGGGCCGAAGTCGCGGGTGCCGGGACGGGCGGTGAGGCGTTCGGCCACCTCCCGCTGCACGGTAAAGCAGAAGCGGTCGATGGTCAGCGGCTGGAGGAGCAGGTTGACCAACAGCGGGGTGGCGACGCCGTAGGGCAGGTTGGCGACGAGCATGAGGCGGCCGGGTACGGCGTGCCGCAGTTGGTGCAGGGCCTCGGTCAGCTCGGGGGCGAGGCGGTGTTTGGAGGCGAGGGCGTCGGCGTGGATGAGGCGGACGTTGTCGGCTTGGGCGAGGCGTTCGATGAGGATGCGGTGGAGCATCGGGTCGAGTTCGACGGAGACGACCCGGCCCGCAAGGTCCGCCAGGTGTTCGGTGAGGCCTCCGGTGCCGGCGCCGACTTCGAGGACGCCGTCGTCGCGCGTGGGGGCGGCGGTGGCGAGCAGGCGGTTCATCAGGTTGCCGTCGATGAGGAAGTTCTGACCGAGGCGGCGTTTGGGTTTGAAGCCGGTACTGGCCAGCAGTTGCCGGATATCGGACTTGGTCTGGAACTTTCGCGGTTGCACGTGGCCTCGTTTCGCCGCGGCGCTTCGGGTGCGGCTTGGGGGTATAATCGCGACTCGTGTTTATAGTAGTCCAAGGTCGGGGCGTGTCGTAATTTGTCGGGTGGAGATTTTTCGAGCGAGGCGGCGTGCAGAGCGGGAGGATCGGTGATGCGATCCCATGAGGTGCTTCGGGAGGCGGTGGAGGGTATCGGTGTGAAGGCGTTGGCGGCGGAGCTGCGGTTGTCGCCGGCGCTGGTGTACAAATGGTGCCAGGAGTCCAGCCGGGACGATCGGGACGCGAGCGGGGCGCGGAATCCGCTCGATCGGCTGGCCGGGATGATCCGGGTGACCTCGAGCCGGAAGATCGTCGAGTGGCTGTGTCGCGAGGCCAACGGGTTTTACGTCCCGAACCCCAAGTGCACGCGGAAGCCGCACCGGGTGGAGCTGCTTGGCGAGACGCAGCGGCTGGTGGCCGAGTTCGGGCGGCTGCTGTTGACGGTGACCCGGTCGATCGAGGACGACGGGTACATCGAGGGCGACGAGGCCGACCGGATTCGGATGGCGTGGGAGCGTTTGAAGACCTCGGCCGAGGAGTTCACGGTGGCCTGCGAGCAGGGGTTGTTCAGCGTGAACTACGTGGATACGGACGAGAACGGGGGTTGATCAGCCCGTCATTTCGGCAGGGAGCGGGTGCCTCAGACCCTCGCGAAGCGAAGGGGTGGGGGACAGAATCCCCTGGTTGAGCGGAGACGCGGGCGCGGGGAAACGTGCCGCGGTGTGCCATTGTTTGCGCTCCGGTTTCTGGCTCCCGCGTCGGCGAGGACCAACCATGTCCACGAATTGCGCGTCAACGTCTCAGAGTCCCAAGATTGCAAAGCTGTACGCGGGCGTTCCCCTCGATCAGATTGAGCGGTTGAATCTGTTCAGATCGGAACATCCTTGCCAACATCTCGTCGTTGAGGGAATCGAGTGGGAATATATCGACACTGGCCGGGACGGATCCGTTATCGTTGTGCTACCAGGGGCGCTTGGTACAGCGGAGTCAACCTGGCAACTGATTGAGCATTTCTCGGGCGCGGATCGCGACAAGCGTTTTCGTGTCATCGCGGTGTCATACCCGCTGAACGTTCGGACGATGGCAACGCTGACGGACGGGATCGCGGGACTGGCCGTACGCTTAGGCGTGCAGAGGGCCGCCGTATGCGGCGGGTCGTTCGGCGGGCACGTGGCCCAGGTGCTGGTCCGGCGGCACCGGGAACTCGTGCAGAAGCTGATCATTTCCCACGCCGGGCTGCCGAAACCGGAACGAGGGAGGCGAATTGGCCGGCCGCTGTACTGGCTGCCAGTGCTGCCGATGGGCCTGTTGCGGGGGATCTTCAAGTTGCGACTGAAGAGCTTGATGCCAAGGACCGAACACGAGGAGTTCGCGCTGACGCTCGCGCACGTGAGGGAGCACATCTGTTTTCGCTGGAACAAGCGCGGGCTGCTGAATCTCTGCCGCATGGGCGCTGACTTCGATCTCAATTACCGTTTCAGGCGTGAGGATCTGGCAGAGTGGGACGGCGAGGTTCTGCTGATCATGGCCGACGATGATCCGACTACGCCGGCGGAAGTCCGCGACGCGATGAGCCAGGTATATCCGAACGCCCGAGTTCACATGTTCCAGGGTACTGGCCACGCGGCCCCGATTCTGAAGAGGAGAGAATACTTGTCGCTGATTGCGGCGTTTGTAAGCTGATGATCTTATAGGCGCATGTGCGCCCTCCAGCTGCTGGCGTGGGCATTTTTCAAGCAGAGTGTCGGATATCGTCCGGCCTGCGTGGACATCACAGCTGCCGTGAAGTCCGACGGGGGTACACCTTGGCTCCTGGATACGAAAGGCCGGATCAGCATGGACCCTGCAAAGGTGGAGCGGTGTCTGGTCGAGCGTGACGGCTTTTGTCGCGATATGAACTTTGCCGACCCGAGTTGGGCTGGCGTCGACCGCCTCATGCAGTGGGCGGCCGCACCGTATGACATCAAGGAGGCAACAGATTCCAATGGCACCGACGTCATTGAAAAGCTCGTCGATCGCCGTTCACTTGAAACGATCTTCCCGGCCCCAGACGGCTACGTTCACGTCTTGGGCGACGGTCGCAATACGCTCATTCGGCAGCTGCAATTATTCGTAGCGCGCGAGGAGGGCGGATCGCCGTTCGTGGGAATGCCCTTTTTCCCTGAGGGTCTGAATAAAAGGGTGTTCACGGTCAATGAGTTCGTCCAACTCATGCAAATGACCCAGGATCTCCTCGAAGCTTCAGAGTATTTCGTGCGATACGAAAACGCAGGCTGGGGATTTGGCGATTGTGGGGAGTGGTGTGGAGTCATCTTTTCGTCAACCGACAAGTGATTTGAACGACGGGGCCGTCCGTGCACGCCGGCCCTCAACGTGGCCACGTAGATGTGGCTGACTCACCAATCGTCGAAGAATGGTCGGAATGCAGTGCGCTCAACCTCGCCCCTCGAGATCGGCAATGCATTTCCGGAACTCGTTGCGGAGTTGGTCGAAGTCGTTTGGTTCGTCGTCCTGGGGGTTGTACGCGATGCCATCGGAACGCTTGACCAGGGCGGCCGCGGCGGCGAGGGCGCACGCGCATTCCGCGGAATCTCCGCCCCAGCAGAAGGTCACGACGCGGTCCGTGCCCTGGGCCCGTTCGCGCATGGACGGATAGGCGGGCAGGATGTCGTCCGGCGAGTCCAGGGAGATCTCGCAGCCGGTTGATTTGCCGTTGAGCGTGCAAGGCGAGAATCCGCTCTGGTCGGTGAGGTCCAGCTCCGGGTCGAGTTGCAGCGGGAATCCCATTTCGGTTATCGCGGATTGCCACTGCTGGCGCGTTGGGAGCTTGTTTGCGTTCATGAAAACGTGGAGTTCAAGGGACATTGGCGGGTCTCCGGCGAATGATATTCTGGTTCGTAGCTGTGGCGACGCCTTTAATAGAAGACCGCATCTTTTGAGTTGATGCAGGTCGGTTACGTCTCGAATCGGTATTAGAGCGATCTCGATTGCTCTGGGCAAGCTCAGTCCGCTCCCTTACGGTCGCGGCTCGGAAAGAGGTGCGGTGCTCGTATGGCTCTGTACTATGTTGCCACACGCTTTCGTTCTCTGGTGTAGAGGGCGAAGCCGGCTAAGAGGACTGCCAGGCCTGTGGCTACGATGGCTACGGCCCAGGCGGGGCGGTCGAACCATTCGTAGTGGTCGGTGATGAACCATAGAGCGACGGCTGTGTTGATGAGGCCGGCGTAGTAGAAGCTCTTGCGCTGGCGGAAGTGGGCGGCGAAGGTGATGCCGACGGCAAGGGCGAGGTAGAGCCAGTCGAAACGGCGTGAATACTCGCCGACCTTGTTCAAATACGCCAGCGGCTCGAGGATTGCGAACGGGCAGATCGTGAAGAGCAGCGAGGCACTGGATTTCATGAGATCTGAGCTTTGTTTGGCCAGGAGCCACGCGGCGCAGTAGATGATCACGCCGTTGAGCGTCATGGCCGTAACGGTCTCCAGGAGGGTCGGATTGGAGACCTCCGTTGCGCGGAAGGCCGTCATCGAGATGCCGAGATAGCTGAGTGCTTTCCCGTTTAGCGCGACCAGCTCAAGGATGAGCACGAAGAGGATTACGCCCATGAAGTATAGCGGGCGGGCGAACCAGGGGCGCTGTCGCGTCTCGGACAGGCGGGCCAGCACTGTGACGAAGATGAAGAACGGGACCAAGTGCAGTGCGAGGTGATGGTAGCGGCCGTCTTCAAACCACTCGCGCAGGCCGAAGTCGGCGAGCACGGCGCAGTTGAACGCCAGGGCCAGCACGGCGAAACAGGCGCTCAGCGCTCCCGTTCTCGTGCTCAGTGCCAGCCAGCATGCCCACACACAGGCCACCAGGGTCGCGGCCTGAAGCTGCCGGTTGGAGGCGAAATCCTCGCCGAGCAGTTGCGTTGTGCTCTCCGGGGCGACGGGCCAGAGACCCATCTCTTCGAATGCGATCAGCAGGAACAACGGCAGCAGCACGACGGCCGCGAGGTAGTAGGCTACGGCCACGGCCTTCTGGCCACGCTGATAGAGCAGCAGGGCGACGACGTTCAGGCCGAGGAACGGCAGGGCCAGCACGCCGGCCGGGCTGGCCAGTCCCAAGACGGCATCCATGTGGTAAGCGACAAAGTAAAGCATGCTTCCGCAGAGCAGCAGGAACGCACCGAGATAGAGCGCAATCTGCGACATGGACAGGCGGCGGGTCTCGACGATCCAGTCGTCTTCGCGGGCGCTCAGGCTTTGGTAAGCCGCCTGGAGCCGGTCGGCCTCGTGGTCGTAGATGAGGCGCATGCGCAGCCACTCGCCGATGTGCTCGATGTGGGGTTGGACCCGGCTCTGCAGGGCGGATTTATAGACCCGCGGGCGGGCCATGACCGGCCGGCCTTCGAGGTATCGTCGCAGATCGAGGGCCATCTCGTGGGCCGAGGCGTAGCGGTCGGCGGGGTTGACGGCCATTGCGTGCAGTGCGATCGCCTGGAGCGCTTCAGGGACGGTCGGTTCGACCTCGACGGGCAAGCGGGGGTGGCCGGCGCGGATCGCTTCGAGGAGTTCGTCCTGGGTGTCACCATGGTACGGCAGGACGCCGCAGAGCAGCTCGTAGAGGATCACGCCGAGGGCGTAGATGTCGGTTCGGGCGTCGATGGGTTGCGTGGGGTCGAGTTGCTCCGGGGCCATGTAGGCGGGCGTGCCGACGCCGTGGCCCCGGCCCGGATCGCGGCCGGCCAGCCCGAAGTCGAGGATCTTCGGCGAAAGTTGGGCGTCGACGAGGATGTTGCCGGGTTTGAGGTCGCGGTGCTGGACGCCGAGCGTGTGGGCGCGATGGATGGCCTCTGCGATTTCGGCGACCAGACGTGCGCGCTGTTTGTATTCGAGCGACGGGCCGATGTGGGACAATTCGAACCCGTCCACGTATTCCATCAAGAGGACCGGCTGGTCGCCTTCGCTTCGAAGCTCGAAGAGTCGGACGATGCGCGGGTCTTCGAAGAGGGCGAGCGAGCGGGCCTCCTGCAGGAAGCGTTCGACGTTGGCGCCGAGGGGCTTGTCGGGGCGGAGTACTTTGGCGGCGACGAATCGCCCGAGCCGCACGTCGGCCAGCTTGAACACCTCTCCGCCGCCGCCCGCGCCCAGTCGCTCGATGGTGCGAAATCCCTCGAACGTGGGTAGGGGCTGGTTCGGTTCGGAGTCGGGCGACGGCTCGGCGATGGCGGAGGCCGTCAGCGTTTTGTCGAGTTGCTCGTACTCCTGGATCAGCTCTTTCAGCGGGGCGAGCAGTTCGGGGTGCTCGCGGCAGAGCTCGTCCGGGTTCGGGCGCTCGCCGTGGAGGACGTGATGTTCCACGTATTGGGCGAACAGGGCCTCGACTTCACGCCGGTCGGTCATGTCACCTCCCTCATTTTCAGTGTCAACGCCGACAACGCCCTGGCCAGCAGCATGCGGCATGCGTCGGGGCTCTTGCCGAGTCGTTCGCCGATTTCCCTGAAGCTGAGCTCTTCGTACTTTCTCAGCACGATGATTTCGCGGTGCTGCTCGTCCAGCGATTCCAGCGCCCGCTCGAGCCTTTTCACCGATTCGTCCAGGATCAGGCCGCTGACCAGCGAGCGGACCTGGACGGTGACTCGGTCGATGCCGCCTTCGACGTTGACGACCCGCCCCGCGTCGCGGCGCTGGCGCCGATGATAGTCGGCCTGGTCGCGGATCTCGTTGGCAGCGATGCGGGCCAGCCACGCCATCAGAGATGATGTATCGGACTGCTCGAACGTTTCGATTCGCTGAAAGGCCTTTACGAGTGCGGCCTGGAGGATGTCCTGGGATTCGAGGTGGGCGCGGAGGCCCGGCCCCATGCGCAGGCGGATCAGGGAGAGGAGCCTGCCGGCGACGCGATCGAGCAGCAGGTTCATCGCCCGGTCGGAGCCGGCCTTGGCGCTGCGTAACAGTTGGGTGCTTTCAGTGCGGTCCATTTTCGTCCGATAACGAATCGCGTTTGCAAGGACGGCGCTCATTCTTCGTGCCGCGCTTTTTCCGAGCCGCGACCGCGAGGGAGCGAAGGAAGTGGCCTCAGGACCCAGCGGCTCCGCTTCCTTACGGGCGCGGCTCGGTGTTGCGCCGCCCGCAATTCTGACGCAATACGGTAACCCGCACTCCGAGCAAGACAAAGTCTCAGGTGGAATTTCGCGTTCGGTTTCGCTGGCGGCGCCGTCTTAGAGGATGAGCGCGCCGGGGTGTCGGCGCGGCGGATGCGAAAACAAGAAGGGAGGTCGGCCATGAAAAGGATGCTTCTGCTGTTTGCCCTGCCGCTGATTGTTGCGGGCTGCATCAAGAAGGAGACGACACATACGGTTTACCTCGACCCTGAGGGAGGGGCCACGTGGACGATCGTCGAGCAGGACATCCGTTCGGACGAGGATAGCGCCAAGGGTCGCGAGAAGGAAGAGCGCGAGTACATGCAGGCCTTCCGGGCGGGGCAGCATGACGGCGTCGTGGCTCTGGATCGGCTCGGGGCCGAGTGGGTGGACTGGCGCGTGCTGCGCGAGGAGCGGCCGTACATGGTGTTCGTCGAAGGACGGTTCGCGGCGTTTGATCTGGCGGTACAAGCGTTCTTTGACGAACTCAGCGCTCCGGCGGCGTCTCCCGTTTATGCGGACATGCAATGGGAGGGAGAGTGCGGCCGCCTCGTGATAAGCTGCGACTTCGAGTTGCTGGACCGGCTCGAGAATTCCGAGCAGGGCGATTCGGAAGACGACGATAGTGAGGTATTTCTGTCGCTGGTCGACGGGGTGCATCGCCTTGTTCTGACCGAGGGGCGCTTTACCGGCGCAACCGGTTTCGAGATCAGCGACGACGGGACTGCGGCCAAGCTGCTCGAGCGAAGCCGGGAGGAGATCGAGGCCGCCGCCGAGACGGACGAATACGGTAATCTGATCGTCTACTCGCTGTCGTGGAAGATGCCGAACGAACGCTAGACGATTACTCCGGTTTCTCAGGCCGGCGATCACCACCGAATGTATGCCACCGCTCTTGGCTCTTGAGCGGTGGCCTTTTTGTCTGAGAGCGGCGCAGGGCCGGCCTCGCCGGCCACAGGGCCACTGAGGCACCGCTCGCTTGTTCGAAGCCGGGGCCGCCGCTGGCGTATGGACGAACCCGGGCCGGTTCGCTCCTGATGTCCGATAAAAACGCGCCGGAGTTAGCGCCACATCCTGTTCAATCAAGTCCGCCAAAACTCGGAACACCCCCCGTGTTCTTTAGGCGCCAGCGGGGACGGGAGCGTGTCCCGGCTCCGTTGGCCGAAGCGGGAGGCTTTTTCATGAATCGCCCAATTGGCAGGAAGGCACCGGCGGCGGTGCGCCTTGCGGTCGTTGTGCTGATTGTGATCGCGGCGACCGGATGCACGGTTGCCGTCCGCGGCAAGCCGTTCGGCAGGGGATCCGATGAGTGGATGCTGTTCATCGGCCCCGTGACGTCTCCGGGGCAAACGTCGGGCGACGTTGAAGAGCCGAGCGCCGAGGTGCGTGCGCCCGAAGCGCGTGCTTCGCGACAGCGGAGGTGTTCCGGTGGTCTTCGTCCACGAAAAGACGTGGTCCGGCGCAGGGTGCTGAAAAGCGTGCCGAGCGTCGCGCGCCGGGGACGGGTGGATTCGTCGTCGGGCGGAGCACGAAAGGACGCCCGGGAGCGGTGACATGGCGTGGCACTGGTTGACAAGCTTTGGGCCGGCCGGGGTGGCTCTGCAACTTCTGGCGCTTGCGTGGCAGGAGGTGGCCTCTCTGCTCGCGCTGGCCGCGCCCCTAGTCGCCGTACCGCTCGGGGCGATGACGTTTTACCTGCGGTCCATTCGCGATCAGCAGGTTACGCATCGGCACGACTTTGAACGACGGCTGGAAACGCTCGAAGCGGATCTGGGCCGGCTCGCCCGGCGGATTGGGGAGAACGAGCGCGACTTCACCACGAAGGAGGACTGGCTGCGCGAGAGCATGCTCGCCCGCCAGAACATCGAACGCCTTGCTGAGGCTCAGGCGCGCCTCGAGGCCGGGGTCGATCGAGCGCTCGCGACACCCCGGCCGCGGGTGGAGTCGCCCCGTGTTTCGCTCGATCTCGGTGCCGCCTCGACACAGGAGCAACGCTGATGGCCAACGGACGTCTTTCATCTGAAATCGTTCGTGTGCGAAACGAGATTCTGGTGGCGCTGAAGCTCATCTACCCGGCGGCGCTGCAGGCGGATCAGCTCTGCCGCAGCCTGCTGAGCGTCTTTCCCACGCTCGAGTGGCAGCAGTTTCGGCGCGATCTGTGCTATCTGCTCGAGAAGGGCTACGTGCAGCGTGTGGTGGCCCACTCCGAGGGCGACGGTCGCCTCACGGCGTGGCGCAAGCGATGGTTTCGAATCACGACCACTGGCATGGAGGTCGCCGATCACCTCATCGGAGATCCGGCGATGGACCAATGAAAGGCCGCGTCATCGGCAAGGCGTCGGGCGGCGCGGACGGAACGCCGAAGCGGAGTAACTCGGCCAGCCCGTTGCGGGGAGAGGACTCGGCGTCCCAAGCGCAAGCGCGGGACGCAGCGGACGCCCATGGAAGGCCCGAGCCCGACCGTTTGGCCGCGAGAGAGGAGCTTCGGCAACGGTATCGGTGTGCGGGTCAGCTCGTGCGGCAGGTTTTCCGTCTGCCGCATGACGCGGACCCGGACCTCGTGACGCGCGACGCCTATCTGGTGATCGTATCGAGCCTCATCAAAGCGATTGTGGGACCAGGGAACGATTCCGACGGGCAGCACCGGGAATTGTCCGTTGCGGAGCTGGTTTCGCTTTCGAAAGCGCTGGCGGAGCATCGACGGGTCAACACGGCCCAACTGCAGGTCGAGCGTCGCTTCCCGATCAAAGCGCCGGAGGAGGACCTGTTGGAGGGAGATTTGTCCGCGGCTTTGCCGCAGCATTACGTCCGCATGATCACGCAGATATACGGCGTCGATATCGAGAAGGCATGGGGCAGTCCGCCAACGGGCGGCGTCGAGGCTGATGCGGGTACCGCCCACGGGCATGCTCCGCGTGTTTCTTGTCAGACGTCCGTGCCTCGTTGCGAGAGCGCATCGGAATCAGCGTGAGGTCGGGAGTGACACCGTGAAGGCGCTGTTGGGCAAGCCGTTAGCCGTACGCGAACGCAGGGGCAAGCTGCGCCGCCGCCGGCTCCTCTTGCGCATGGCACCCTTGGGTCGTGGACGCGCGCAGTGGCGGGTTCGCCGGAGGCGGACCAGTGGCACCCGAACTGCCGGTGGCACTTGAGCCCACAGTCGAGTGGTGTCGCGTTATCAGTCGGGACGGTAGCTCAGGCCGAGATTCATGATGCGCTGAAGCAGTCGTTCGTAGTCGATTCCCGCGACGTGGGCGGACTCGGCGAAGTCCTCTCCGTACTCGAGCTGCGGATTCGGGTTGGGCTCGATCACGTAGATTTTGCCTTCGCGGGTCAGCCTCAGGTCCATTCGGGCGTAGCCGCTTTGGCCGAGGATGCGATAGACGCGCTTGCATACACGCGCGATGCGTTGCGTGGTTCGGTCGTCGAGATCCTTGGCGGGGCCGGAGGTGATGCCGGCGGACTTCTGGTACTTGAGATCCCATTTGACCTTTTCCGTGGCGATGCGCGGGGCGTCGTCGGGGAGATTCTTGAAGTTCAGCTCCCAGACGGGCAGGGTCTGAAGGCGGCGGTTTCCGATGACGCCGACGTAGAGCTCGCGGCCGTCAATGTACTCTTCTGCGAGGGCGTCGGTCTCCATCTGCTCGAAGACAAAGCTGACGCGCTCGACGAGCTGCTTGTCATCGTAGACGACGGAGGATTGGGCGATCCCGACGGAGCCGTGCTCCGTGGCGGACTTGACCAGCAGAGGGAAACCCAGACGTTTGGGCCGGCGAATGGCCCTTCCCCACTGGAAGACGGTGAATTCGGGCGTGCGGACGCGGTGGTACTTCAGGATCTTTTTCACCTGCCCCTTGTTGTGCGTCAGCATGAGCGCGTAGGGGTTGCAGCCGGTGTAGGGCTGACGGAGGAGTTCGAGGTAGCCGAGCACGAAGGGCATGTAGAGGTTGAAGCCGTGGAACTCCTCGAGGAGGTTGAAGACGACGTCAGGCTTGATCTCGCGAAGGGCCGATCGCAGCTCACCGAGGTCGTCATAGAGGCCGACGGCATGGGCCTGGTGGCCCATGTCGCGCAGGGTGACCAGCACGTCGTACTCGGTCTTGAGGGGCGCGATGACCTTGTCGGGCAGGCCCTCGATCGTGTCGGGGGGAAGATAGTCCTTTAACATGACAACTGCGACGGTCAGTTTCTTCATATCGCCAGCCTGTGGTGCCCGCTATGCAGATGGTTCATGGTTTGCACAGTCAGCATGATCAGCGCGTGGGTCATCGCTTCATCTTCGGTTCGCGTAACGCGGAGGCGCAGCTCGTCGCACCGCCGGGCCATTTCCTTGAGCACCTCGTTGATGGTGTACTGATACTCGCCGGTCCACGCGGCCACCAGCCGCCGCAGCTTCGGGCCGTTGCGCCGGAGGAACTTTCCGGCCGGCATGCCGCGAACACCGTCGCCGTCGTCGGGCTCGAAGAGGCGCATCAGGTCTCGGTCATAGAAGTCGGGATAGTGGACGCCGTAGCGGGCGCGTTTCTCGGCGTAGTAGGATCGCAGCGTTGTGCGCAGGGCCTGTAGCGGCTCGGTGCGCGACCGCGTCAAGACCGGCGGTTCGATGTCGGAGATGTCTTTCATGAGGGAGTCGACGAACTCGAGCTTTTTCAGCGCCGGCCAGCCCGCGTAGCGCTTTCGCCATTGCATGTTGGGCGTGAGCCAGACGGCGAAGGTCTCGGCGAAGTCCTCGGTGGGGTGGCTCTGGGCGTACCAGTAGTCGAGATGGAGGACGAAGCGCTTGCTGTAGGGTCTGGGCCGGTAGTAATCGGGATAGGGGATGGACGCTTTACCAAAGACGGCTTGCCAGGCGCGTTTTCGGTGGAGGCGGTAGGCGTTGCAGATGGCGTGGCCGACTTCGTGGCGCATCAGCCGCATGCACCAGCCATGGCTGCCTCCCTCGACCTCGAGCATCTGGTGTTCTTCGAGTCGCATCAGGCGGGGGTGGGCCAGGAAGAAGGGTAATGCGACGCCGGGTACGCCGTCCGGGCTGTACCAGTCGTTGGAGAGCCAGAAATGGGGTCGAAATCGCAGGTTGTGCACGTGCAGCTCGTCGAGGACCTGCTTGACGCGGGGTTCGAGGAAACTGCCCTTGATGGTCAGGCCCAGGTCGCAGAACCGCAGGTCGAGAAGCTGCTCGTCGGTGAGCTTGGCCCACGGCGGCCGCCGCTGTCGCCGAACGCGTTTTCTGCCCTTTTGTGCCCGTTTCTGAGCCACGTTGGCCTCCGTCGGTTTCGCTAAGCAGACAGATCGCCCGTCCGTTCCATCGCCGGCCGAATGGAAAAAGCCGGGCCGGTGAGGGTTTCGGAGAGAACTCGATTTTCAGTTTAAACAATGGCCGGCCGGACGCCAGCGGAAAGAGGCGCGGCAGCTTTCGGCGGGATCGGATTATCGCCATGTGTGGCGCGGGCACCGGTCACACAGCGGCGGGACTTGGCAAATGCATAGGCTCTCTGGGATGGTCGATATGGACGCTACGGACGGGGTGTTCTCATTAGAGTCAGCAGGGGGCGATGTCGGATGTGTGAGCGGCAGGTGGTGGAGCTGGCCGAGGAGATTCGCGAACTTTACCGGCGGCAGTGCGCGTGCGCCGATCGGGTCAATGCGGCCGTCGAGGCGGACGCACGGCAACTGGCCGATCGGTGCCGGGCGCCGGAGTCGGCCGACATGCCCGAGCTGCAACACTTTGAGAATGTCTTCGAGTGCCAGGACGCGCTGAGCGAGGCCGGGAGGGATCCGCGGGTCCGTCGTTGGCTGAAGCTGGCTTATATGGTGAACTGTGCGGTGTTGTTCGGAGGCTGCCTGTTCGTTCAACTGTATACAGCTTCGTTTTTGGCAATGGTGCCGGCCGGCACGTTGCTGGCCGCCGGCCTGCTGATTCTGGAGCATCGTTTTCTTTACCGGCCGTACGTGAAGCGTAGTCTGCGGGAGCAGCTTCTTGGCCGCGGGGTGCCGATCTGTCTGGAGTGCGGATACGACCTCTGCGGCCAGTTTGATCCGCGGTGTCCGGAGTGCGGCGCGCCTTGCGGACCGAACGTGCTGAAGGCCAGGGCGGGAGAGTGACGTGTCGACCGAAACGCTGATCACCATTCTCGAAGAAATCCGCGATCAACAGAAGCAGCAGATCAGCAACTTTGAACGCGCGCTTCAGGCACAGGACGAGGCGATCGCATTGCAGCGGCGCGGGCGGCGGATGCTGGTGTTTCTGATCTTCACGCCTTGGGTGCTCGTGGTGGTTTTGCTTGCCGTTGTGCTGCTGAGGCCGCTGGCGGGGATGTGAGTGGGAAAGCCATCGGCCGCCCAGTTATCAGTTGTCAGAAGAAAGCTGTCAGCCATCAGCCATTATGCCTCAGGCGGATCAGCCGGAGCGCGTTGGGGCCGGTGGTTGCGTCGCGAGGTCATTGCGCGATTCGGCTTTGTCTGGCGTTCGAATCGTGACCCCGCGATGCTGGCGCGACCTGGCCCCCCTTGGTTTGGCGATCGCGTGTTGATACTTGCGGTAGTGATTGGGGCGGGGGTCTCAGGCGCGCCTTATCGAGATGCATGCGCACGCGAGCGTGGGCATGGTGCCCAGCGTTGGCTGGTCGTCAAATCTTGACCCCACCTCTGGCTTCGCGAGGGGGGCACTCAGCCTTCCTGCCTTTGTGCCTCCGTTTCTTCGACATGAACTCAACCAGATCGCCCGCACCCGCGCACGGCCGCTCCCGCAACTTGCGCTCGAATTGCGTTGACGGATTGGCCGAAGTCCTCTTAGGCTCACGCCGCAGTCCGGCTCTGTTGGGGGGTGCTACATGACTCCGAATCTGGCTCACAGGCCATCCAGGAGGATCATTTTCAAGGTTGCCGTAGCGTGTCTGGCCGGCTTTCTGCTGCTCGGCGTCGCCGATCTGAGCCCGGCCCAGGATCGGCCGGCACAGGATCCACCGTCCCAGCCCGAGCCGGCAGACCGGGATGAATCGGCGTCTTCCGAACACACCAAGGAGCCGCAGGTCGGGCAAGAACCGCCGACGGCCGGGCAGGACGATCCGCGCGCCTTATTCGAGCCACCCCTGCTCTCGCCCAAGATGCCCGCCCCGTCCGGGGCCATCATGACCCCTTTTGACGAGGACGCGGAGGCTGGCTCCGAAGAAGACGCCGGGGAGGGGCCAGTCGGCCCGCCCGGGAGATCCGCCTTGCGTCTCGGCGAAGCGCCGACCGCCGATGAGCCTCCGCCGGGCGGCGAGGCGAGCGTGACGGCTCCCTCCCGTTCTCCGGAAGGACCCGTCAAGCTCAAGGATCCGACGGCGTATAGCTGGTGGGTGGTGGCGCCTCCCCTGGTGGCCATCCTGCTTGCAATGCTCTTTCGCAGTGCCATTCCCGCGCTCGCCATCGGGGTTCTCGTCGGCGCCTACATGATGATCCCCTGCGTCGAGCCGGCGGCGCGTTTCTCCGACAACGCGGCCATCGAGGGCGTCCGGATCGCGTTCGAGCACTATCTGGTCGATTCGCTGGCCGAGGTTGGGGAGGCTCAGAAGGGCCATCTGCTCATCGTGCTGTTTACCCTGACTATCGGCGGGATGGTCGGCGTGATCGGGGTCAACGGGGGCACCCGGGCGCTGGTCGAGAAGGTGGCGCGCTTCGCGTCGACTTCCCGGCGAGGGCAGGTCGCCGGCTGGTTCGCGGGCATGGTCGTCTTCTTCGATGATTACGCAAACTCGATGCTCGTCGGGCCGACCATGCGGCCCATGTACGATCGGCTCAAGATCTCCCGCGCCAAGCTCGCCTATATCGTCGATTCGACGGCCGCCCCGATCGCGTCCATCGCCCTGATCGGGACCTGGCTCGGTGCCGAGCTGGGCTACATCCAGGAAGGCCTCGACGCCGTGGCCAAGTCGGCGGGCGGCACGCCCGAGTTTCTGCACGGCGTGGGCAACTGGGACGCCTTTCTCTTGAGCATTCCGTACCGCTTCTACGCCATCTTCGCGCTGTTGATGGTCCTGCTCGTGGCGCTGACGCGGCGCGACTTCGGCCCCATGCGCCGCGCTGAATGCGAGGCGTTGGCCGAGCCGCCCCCGGAAGCCCAGCCCGATACGCCACAGACGGCCGGCGCGCCGACCGAGGCCACGCCGACCAGCGCCTGGCTCGCCGCGATCCCGGTGCTGATTCTGGTCATCGTTACGGTCGGTCTGTTGTTCCTCTCGGGCCGCGCCGGCCTGGCCACCGACGAGGCCCCGGATTTCCGCAATATCCTCAAGAACGCCGACTCCTACCTGTCTATATTCTACGGCGCGGTAGCATCGCTGGCGGTCGCCCTGTTCCTGACCGTCATCGCGCGTGCGTGCGCGTTTCGTAAAGCGGTGGATGGCGCGATTGACGGCATGGCCCGCATGTTCCCGGCGATCGTGATCCTGGTTCTGGCGTGGTCTCTTTCCGCCGTGTCGCAGGACCTGAAGCTCGGCGAGGTGCTCAGCAACAAGTTGGTCGAGAACGAAAACCTCGCCCCGTCGTGGCTGCCGAGCAGCGTCTGGCTTCCGCTGATCGTGTTCGTCTGCGCCGCGCTGGTGTCCTTTGCAACCGGATCCTCGTGGACGACCATGGGCGTTCTTACGCCGGTGGTGATTCCGGTCGCCGCCCGCATGGGCGAACCGCTCGCGGCCATCGATGCAATGGAGATGTTCTACGCTTCGGTCGGCGGTGTGCTCGCCGGCTCCATCTTCGGCGACCATTGTTCCCCCATCAGCGACACGACCGTGCTTTCCTCGGTGGCAACGAGCTGTCGCGTCGAACAGCACGTTTGGACTCAAATGCCGTACGCGGTGGTCGTCGCAGTCGTCGCCATGGGCGCCGGCATCGTATACACGGCCTGGTTTCATGCGCCGCCCTGGGTGGGGTTGCTCTACGGCGCGGTCATTCTGTTCCTCGTGCTCATGCTGTTCGGTCGCCGGCCGGCGCCGCCTGCGCCGCTACCGCCGGCATCGACAGGGCGGGCACACCGCCGCGTGACGGGGCTCGGGCACCTGTAGATTGCGACGAGGTGGTTCGAATCAACCGCAACGGGGAAATGGGCGCCGCCGGGGCTTACGCGACGTGCCTGGTGCGTGTGAAAGAGCTGAAAGAGCTGCGGAGGACAAGGTTGACTGGACCGGGAAGCAGCCGTACGATTCCGCCCGTCCGGCGAGTGGAGATTTCGACCTTCCCGGTGATCGCTGTTGGTGGGCGTCGCGAATGAGACGGATGCAGACACCTACCCGTGCTTCCATGGTCCCTGACGACAGGAGTCAACGTGGCAAAGGGGCAGAACATCGAGGTGGAGGGCGTTGTAACCAAGGCGTTGCCCAACGCCATGTTCATGGTCTCCGCCGAACTCGGCGATGAAAAGCACGAAATCCTCTGTACGATCGCCGGCAAGATGCGCAAATACTACATCCGAATCCTCCCCGGCGATGAGGTGATCGTCGATGTTTCCCCGTACGATCTCACCAGGGGACGCATCACTTATCGGAAACGCTGAGCCCACCGCTTGCGACAACCCCGTCCGCCGCCCCGCAGCGCCCAGTCGCCAGAGCCCATCATGCGCGCCGCAACGAAATGCCCGGACGGGACCTCGGCTGCCCATACTATAGACAAGTAAGTGCCGCACGGTGAGCGCCCGATGCCCGTGCTTTGCATCATCCGCGCCGGCGCCTCAGCTTCCCGATGGCTTGAAGTGATGCAGCACCCCTACCGCAAAGTCGTGCGAGTCCCAAAGGAAAACGGAGCCGGCTCCTGAGGAGCCGACTCCGCTTTGTGTTTGCTAAAAACCCGCTGCCCTACGCGGTCGCCATGCGACGCGAGCGCAGAACGAGCATCGTGCCGCCGGCGAGAACCAGGGACAGGAGGATCACCTTCGCCCAGGTTGATGTCGCCGGAACGTTCAGGAACGCCTCACAGGCACTGATGCCGCTCCACTGCTGGAGCCCGCCAAGCGTCGGACCGAAACTGTAGTCGCCCGATGCACAGACGGCGAACGCCTCGTTGCCAGCGAATTGCGCCGCGGCCATCCGAGCCGTATACGGCGGGATGGTCGCCCCCGTGGTCGTGCTCTCGACCTCACGGCCCTTGTTGACGTCCAGCGTGATGAATCCGGTCACCGTATCGCCGACCGCGATCTCATCACCCGGTGTATTGGCCGTGAAGCTGTACAGGACGTGCCCGCTGTTCCAGTTGGTGCAGTTCTGGACCGACCAGCCCGGCGGCGGCGTGACGTTGCTGATGCCGTTGGCAGTGCCGCGGCAGGCAGACTTCTCGCCGCCCTCGCCCGCTTCGACGTCGATGAAGAACTGGGCGATGGAACCCTCGGTGTTCTCGTTGTGCACGCGGAACATGAAGGTGGCACAGCGGTCCGGTTCGGTCACTTCCTCCAGGATGCACTCGAACGCCGGACGGTTCGTGGGCGGAACTTCAGCCGCCGACATCGCGATGTCGTCATACCACGCCCGACTGCCGTTACTGCTGAACAGGTCGAGGTTGCCGAAGAAGAGCGCGTCCGGACCGGCACCCACGGCCGCTGCCCACTGATACCCCATGACGAAGTTGTCGTCGTAGAACATGAGGCAAAGGTCGTCCACGAAGTTCATTTCCACTCTGATGTTCGACCATTCTCCCTTCACCAGATCGGGAGAGCCAGACGGCGGGTCGGCGAAGAAGAGGCTGTTCCAGACCTTGTCCTGGTTGCTGTTGAACTCGAACTGCGCGTGCCAGTCCGTGGGCAGAAGACTGTTCGGATCGTTCGTGAAACGAACGTAGTGCGAGTTCATGATCCAGAAGTGATCGGCCGAGTGGTCGGTCGGCACGAAGATCCATCCCTCGTGGACCCAGTACGTGCTCACGTCGGCGTCGTAGCCGATTCCGTCGCTCTGAATACCGCGACCCAGCAACCAGTGCACCTGGTCGTCGCCCTGGTCGATACGCATCGACTGGCCCGTGCCTGTCGTATGGTCCTGGGCATCGTCGATCTCTCCGAGAACGCCGGGATTGTAGTTCCAGCCCGCCCAGTGATTCGACGGATCGGCTCCGGGCGCCGCCGCCGGGTTATTCGGCGCCTGCGGAATCTCTCCCAAGCTGTAGCTCTCGAAGTCCTCGAACCAGTCGCAGCCGCAGTTGCCCGTCTCGTCCGGCGGGCTCGGGCAACTACCCGGAATGGTGATCGCATCACAAGCGGGCTCTGACTGGGCCCACGCCGAACCGCACCACATCACCATGGTGCCTAGAGCAAGAATTACCGCAATCTTCCGCATGATCCAAACCTCCTTCGGATTCCAACCCGGACCGTTCCGGGAGTCACTGAGTACCATACGTCTCAAGGGACCCGGCCTTCGCCCCCGAACACACGTCCGGGCAACAGAGCCCCTGCCCCGTCAATCGTGCCTGCCACCTCCCTTCCTTTGCAGACGCACCTGTCGCCAGATCAGGTGCAGCATGAATGCGACCACAGCCGCACAACCGGCGAGTCCCAGCCAGTTGGCCGGCGGACGCGCCGCCCGCAAATCATCAAGAACAAGAACGCTCGCGAACGCGAGCGTTTCCACCACCATAAGCGTTGCCAGGTAGCCGCGCCAATCGAAAAGTGAGCCCGTCGGCCCCGCGCCGAGAGGCGAGGTCTCGAGCACCGCCTGAGCCTGAACGACGGGACGCCGCCACACGACAACGGCTACTCCGAGCGCCGCCAGCAGCGCGAGGGCGTAGATCTTCGCCCACTCGCCCAGAGCCGGCACTTCCTGCGGTGTCGGCGAGATGGCCAGCGTGACGTCCCACATGAGGAAACCCCCTGCGGCCAGACACACCAGCGCCGTCGTCGTCAGCAGAAGACTAGCCCGTTTCCCGCCACTCATCGGATCTCAGCGTTTCTACCCGCATTGAACGTGTGCTTTACCGCCGCCGACGCACGCGCAGCGACCACTTGCAGGTGTCGGGAATTGTGAGCAAGCCGCGTACCATGCTCCGGCCTTCGGGCAAGTCGTTTGGGGCCCGTGCGCCGTTCGCGTAAATGTCTTTCGGAAAACAGGTTATGGCTTTCTGGGGTACGGCGGCGAGGGGGCCCGGACAACTCGTCCCCGGTGACCGAACTGGGCTGTCCGGCGATTGGGCGCTCAATTGTCCAGAAATTGTACGGAGTTGTTTGGACGCCGAGCGCCGTGAGAAGCCAGTGTCGCCGGTTCGGAGGCCCGCCGTCGCAGGCACAAGGATTTACTCGGACCTTAAGCCCTTACACGAGGCTTGCCTGCACCCGAACACCAAACGAACACTCGGCGCCGAGACCCCGACGAATGAAGGCGGCTCCGAATGCGCGCGCAACCTTTTACCGGATCGTGGATTGTCCGATACAGCGGTGTCGCGACTTGATGCGCGCGGACCATACCTGAAGGAAGTGCATGTACTACGGGTTCTTCCAACTCGAGCGGATGCCCTTTGAGAACACCCTGGATCCGCATTTCTTCTTCCACAGCGAGGATCACTCCGAGGCGTTGGCCGCATTGCGTTACGGCGTGTGTCAACGGCGCGGCGTGACGATGGTCACAGCGAGGCCGGGATGTGGCAAGACGTTTCTGGGGCGCATGCTCATCGAGTCGCTCAACGTACGGTGTGAGGCCGTAACCGTCAGTCATCGTCCGGCCGATGGACTTGACCTTTTCAGTTGCGTTGCCCGGCGGCTGGGGGTTCTCGTTCCGCCGGGCCAGTCGGTTGGAGAACTGGTTGAACGACTTTACTGGACGTTGGCGGTGCATCGTCGCCGAGACTGGCCGGTGGTCGTCATCGTCGACGACGCCCATCGCCTTTCGAGCGACGTGCTGGATCATCTCTGCATGCTGGCCGCCATGGACCTTGATAACGGTGGCGCGTTCCAGATCGCACTGTTCGCCGAGCCTGAGCTTGGCCGCTTGTTGAGCGATGCGACCCTCGAGGAATTGCGGCAGCGTATTTACTGTGTCCGACACGTGAACGCTTTCGACGCAGACGCCAGCGCTCGTTATGTACGCCATCGGGTGGAGCGCGCGGGCGGCGATACCGAATTGTTCACGGAGCGCGCCATCGAGTTGATCCACAATGAGTCCGGCGGCGTGCCGAGGCTCATCAACCACGTGGCCGACAATGCCCTGTTGTTCGCCTTCGGCGCAAGGGCGCAACGTGTAGACGAGCAGTTGGTGCACGACGCAGTGCGCGAGACGATGAACCTGGTTCCGTCATCGGTGAAGGACTCCGCGCGCGTCGCCGCTGGTCGGCGCGACATCGTATCCGCCGCTTCGAGCCGTTTGATCAGACCAACACAGCGTGTGCTCCGCTCGCCGAGCGACGAGGACGGCTACCCGTTGCCGAGGCAGGGTGCCGCGGAACAGGACGCTTCTGCGGCGAGTACGCCGCCGGTTGCTGCTGAACCGCAACCGGTTGACGTCGGCTCCGCGGGTGGCGAGCTATCGGGTATCGCGCGGTCTTTTGAGGCAATCTCGGAACGCCAGTCCAGGTTGAGCGTCTCGCTGAATTCTGCTGTCTCAAAGCTGACTTGTGGCGGGGGCGACATTCGCCGGCGGATTGAGGCGGTGCGGGCAGGTTAGTGTGTTTCGGCGGGGGAGGGCTGCTTCGCGGCTTAGTATGAGCGTTGTGCGCGCTGCAGGGCGATTACTGCGGTCGTTCGGTTGCCGTCTCAGTCTCTCTTGGCTGTTCCGATGCTCGTCCTTTGGTGGCGCCAATAATCCCTCGCCTTGAAGGCGCGGCCAGGAACTCCACAATGCGGGCTGCGGCGTCGGTGGTCAGCTCGGCGCGCAATCGATGCAAAGCGTCTTCGAAGCTCAGCCCGGAACGATACAGAATGCGATAGGCCTGCTTGACCTCACGCCGCTCGTCGGCCCCGAAACCAGCGCGGCGCATGCCCACGACATTGACACCTTGGCAAAGTCCATCTCTCGCCGCGAGGAAATAGGGAGGAACGTCCATGGTGATTTTCGAATGACCCCCGATCATGGCCAGTTCGCCGATCCTGGTAAACTGGTGAACCCCCGAGTTGGACGAAATGAATGCTCCGTTGCCCACGGTGACGTGACCGGCCAGCAACGCGACGTTGGCCATCTTCACATCGTCCCCGACGCGGCAGTTGTGGGCGACGTGGGCGTTCGACATGATGAAGCAATGGCGGCCGACGATGGTCTCGGAGTCTTCCTGCGTTCCGCGGTGAACCGATGCTCCCTCCCGAATGACGGTGCCGTCACCGATGCGGCAGAAAGACCGTTCACCCTTGTAGGCCAGGTCCTGCGGCAGATGGCCGACGACGGCGCCGGGATGAATCGAGCAGTCGGCCCCGATTTCCGTCCAGCCGCTCAGGTAAGCGTGAGGGTAGATACGCGTGTCTGGCCCGATGCGAACAGGACCGTCAATGATTGCGTAAGGCCCGATCTCGGCCGTCGGATCGATTTCGGCGTTCCGGTCAACGACGGCGGTGGGATGAATGGCCATTACGAGGGTTCCTCGGTCACAAGCGTACGGTCAGCGTCCGTGGGTAGCACAGGCATTGATCCGGCGCGTGATCTCGTTTTTTTGCGGGAGCATCCGCCCGTCAATGTTCGACCGTCTTATCACTTTGGACTCATGGATCTCGTCGTTTCGTCCGCTGATTGGGGCAGATGATAGTCGGGGAGGGCGGCGGGGCCAAACCGATCCGACCGTTCCGATGCCTGGAGCAAGTCGGGGCACTGCCGGACGAGCGGCCGGTGGCCGTCGAAAACAGCGCCCAGCAGTTGATGCGGGGTCCGCCGGCGGAGGGCGCGTCTGGTGTAGTGGGTCACGAATGCGACCGGGGAGAAGGAACCCCGATAATGCCGAAGGCCTTATCAGTCTTGTCGGAACCCTTGGAGTGGCCTAGACTTGCGCGAGGAGCGTTTACAAGAATATTCTTCTCTTTCGGCTCGCCCTGCGGAGCGAGTCCGGCCTCGTTGGGGGTAGGACCATGCCAAGACGCCGTGTTTTTCCTTTGATGGCCATCATCATGGCTTTGGCGCTGCCGAGCGTCATTGTACTGACCCCGGGATGCCCGCAGCCTCCGCCTCCGAACGGCAACGTGAACGGTAATGACAACTCCACGGAAGACAGCGACGGCGACGGCGTTGTTGATGCCGACGATGCTTGCCCGGGAACGCCCGAGGGCGCAGCGGTCGATGCGAACGGGTGTGCGGCAAGCCAACTGGACACCGACGGAGACGGGGTAACCGACGACATCGACGAGTGCCCCGACACACCGGCCGGAACAGAAGTCGACGAGGAAGGTTGCCCGGCAGGCAGCGTTGATACGGACGGTGACGGCGTGGCCGACGTGGATGACGATTGTCCTGGCACGCCCGCCGGGGCCGCGGTTGACGCGAACGGGTGTGCGGCAAGCCAACTGGACACCGACGGGGACGGGGTAACCGACGACGTCGACGAGTGCCCTGGCACGCCGGCCGGCGCGGTTGTCGATGAGGTCGGATGCCCCGATCCCAACGTGGACACCGACGGGGACGGCGTCAACGATGATGCGGACCTTTGTCCCGGAACGGATGCCGGTGAGGATGTCGATGGCGACGGCTGTGCGCTGAACCAACTGGACAGCGACGGCGACAAGGTGACCGACGACGTCGACCAGTGTCCGGGTACGCCGCCGGGCACCGAGGTTGACCGGTTCGGTTGCGAAGTTCCTCCAAACGGTGCTGAGTGCGGGAACGGAGTGGTCGAAAGCGGCGAACAGTGCGATCCCCCGGACGGCGAAACCTGCGGCGACGACTGCCGATTCATCCCCGGCGGGACTTTGCCGAATGATGAGTGCTCAACGCCGCAGACTGTCAGCGACGGGCCGAACTCGTACACGAACATCGGGGCAACGACGGATGGTCCGCAGGAGGGCGGGTTGTGCGCCGTGGTGGACGTTGCCTCGGATGTGTGGTTCTGCTACGAGGCGTCCTGCACGGGTTTTGTCACGTTCAATCTGTGTGCGAGCGCTTACGACACGACTATGGCCGTTTACGAAGGGTGCGCCTGCCCGACCGCTCCCGCGATTGACTGCAGTGACGACAACTGCGAGTTCGGTCTTGGCTCGCTGGTTTCGCTTCCGGCCGAGCAGGGCGACGCCTTCATGGTCCGCGTGGGTGGGTTCGCCGACGCGCAGGGCGATGGCAGCCTGGTCATCTTGTGCGGCGAGGAGCCGGCGGACACGGGTTCGGTTTGTGGCGGCGACACCGGGGATTGTTTTTCGCAGCACGCGACGCCGGGTTGCAGCGACGAGGGTTGCTGTCGAGCGGTCTGCACGGTGGACCCGTTCTGTTGTGAATCCGAGTGGGACGACCTGTGCGTTGGAGCAGCGGCCGGCATCTGCGGCGGCAGTTTTGAGGCCTGCACGAGCGGCTCGACCGAACCTTGTGATACGGCGCACGTCGACCCGGGATGTGCAGACGAGGCCTGCTGCCAGGATATTTGCGCCCGCGACCCATTCTGCTGTCTGGTTGAGTGGGACGACCTTTGCGCCGAGACCGCCCAGGAGGATTGCCCCTAAAGAGGGCTGAGCCTGAGAATCTTCCCGGTTTCTCCGGGGGGTCAAAGAGGTACGCTCGGCTTCGGGCGCCCGTTCGTCTTGCGCTCACCTTGAAACGATCCAACTGACTGTCTGCCGGCGAAGCTTCGCAGTGGCTGCCGATTCCAGAGCTGCGTTTCTCTCATCGTGACTTTACTCGGCGCTGCGTCCGGGAATAGACTCAATTGTGGGGTGTGCGGGCCAACGGCGGGCAAAAAACCGGGGGCACGCGGTATAATCCTGTACGTCCGCCGGTCATCCGCGGCTGTCGAGACACGAGTCATCCTTCCGACGTAGCGGGGGTCTGATTGTGACAGGAAACCGCCGTCATCCCA
>CAZNPL010000014.1:101891-139309 GCA_964574815.1 uncultured Phycisphaeraceae bacterium | reverse complement strand
CGACCCCTTCGGGGTCGGTTTCTTTTGATACACAGAATCCGGGGGCGGGCTGCCTTCGGCAGCCGGCCCCCGGCTACTATAGAGCAGGCCTTCGGCCTGCTGCGGTCCGTCCCCCGCGTTTCGGTTTGCGGAGGGTGGGGCACCCCGGCTTGCCCGTGAACCCCTCGCCAAACACGTACCACAAGGTCCCGGCCTTGCAGGTTATCGGATCTTGGCGGGGTTTTGGGGTGGATAGATTGATGCATGTGCCCTCGTATAATCTGGGGACATGTTTGGGGTGGCGGTTTTGACGGACGAGGTTGTGGCGGCTGCGACGGCCGGCTCGAATGAGGCGGCGGCGCGGATCGCTCATGCGCTGGCCCCGCAGGTTCGCGTCATGGTGACGGGACGCGTCTGTGCGACGGCTCATCAGGCACACGCGGTCGAGGACATCACCCAGCAGGTGATGATCGGGATCAACAACGGTATGAGCCGGCTGGAGAACCGCACGGTGGCCGGGCTGGCCGGATACACGTCGCGAATTGTTTCGAACAAGGTAGCCGACTTTCTCAAGTCTCAGCGGCCGACGCAGGGCTCCCCGCCGATGGCATCGCTGGATTCGACGGTGGCGGGCGTTTCGGGAACGGCCCCGATGTGGCAGTTTCTCTCGGCCAGCGGCCGGACGCCGTTGAGTGAGGCGGCGCGCGTCGACGAATGCGATCGCGTGCTGCGCAAGCTGGCGGAGTTGGACGAAAACGACCGCGAGATTATCACGCTGGCATTCTTCGATCAGCTTCAAACAGGTCAGATCGCTGAGCAACTGGGGATCTCACGTCCGGCGGCCGCCATGCGGCTGCTGAGGGCCGTCAACGCGCTGCGGCGCAGCCTGACCGGATCTAGTCGAATCGTGCAGAAGAATGACCACGACTCCTGACCCGCACATCCCGGATGATCTGCCGGATCGCGTCGATGACGCCCTGAAGGCGTTCTGGAAGGAAGGCAGCGCGCGGTTGGAGTCGTTGCTGGCTGACGAGGAAGGCTCGAGCGCGTCAATCGGGCAGGTCTTCGACACGTTTATTCCCCAGGGCGATCAAGCTGCATCATCCGGTGAGGGTGACTGGATTGCGGGCTACAGGATCGCCGGGGAGATCGGTCGGGGCGGCATGGGGATCGTCTACGAAGCGCTGCAGACGCGGACGAATCGGCGGGTGGCGTTGAAGGTGGTGCGAGAGCTTCACGCTTTGGATGAATACCATCGCCGATTGTTCGATCGCGAGGTTCGCGTTTTGGCGCGGCTGAAACATCCGGGGATCGCGGCGATTTACGACGCCGGGGCCACGCGCGACGGTCAGCCTTTCTTCGCGATGGAGTTTGTGGAAGGGGAGACGCTCACGCGGTACGTTCGAGGGCGTGACGGCACGGCGCCGACGCCGCGCATCGACCGACTGCGAATCTTTCAATCCGTGTGTCACGCCGTTTCGTACGCGCACCAGCGGGGCGTGATTCACCGCGACCTCAAGCCGTCGAACATTTTGATCTGCGCGCCGGATGACGCTCATCCGTCGGGGCCTCACGGTCCCGAAATCAAGGTGCTCGATTTCGGATTGGCGAGTATCCGGGAGGACACGGAGCAGGATCCGACGATCGCCGCGGAAACGGAGCACCTCAAGGGCACGATCGCGTATATGAGTCCGGAGCAGGCCCGCGGCGACAGTCAGAACGTCGACGTTCGCAGCGACGTTTATGCGCTGGGCGTGATTCTGTACGAGCTGTTGGCCGATCGGCCGCCGTATGACATGCGGCGGGTCGCGGTGCCCGAGGCCGTGCGCATCGTTTGCGAGCAGGAGCCGGAGGCACTGCCTGGCCACGTTGACAGCGACCTGGCGACCATCACGCGCAAGGCGCTCGACAAGGACCCCGATGTCAGGTACCCGAGCGCCGCCGCGTTAGCGGAGGACATCGAGCGGTATCTGCGGAACGAGCCGATTCTCGCCCGGCCTCAGAGCGCCGCCTATCAACTGCGAAAGCTTGTCAGGCGACATCGTTGGCCCTTCGCGCTGGCGGGCGTGCTTTTGATTGTTCTGGCGTTTGTCGCGATTCTGGAGACGTCCCGTGCGAAGCGATTCGCCGCGCAGCGCGACCGGGCGTTGGCGGCTGAAAGCCTGGCGGAGCGCCGGCTGGTGGAAGCGGAGGCCGAGCGGTCGAAGGCGGAACGGGCGGTCGAAAGAGCCAACGCGATCAACGGTTTCATGAGTCGGATGTTTGCATCAGCCGATCCGTCGATCGAGGGTCGCGACGTGAAAGTCGTGGATATTCTGGATCAGGCGGTTGGGCGCGTGCATGATGACTTTGCGGACCGGCCGGACATCGAAGCCGGCATCAGGAGCACGGTCGGGAACACGTACCGCAGTCTCGGTCTGTACGACAAGGCCAAGGAGCAGCTCACGCTGGCGGTCGAAATGGCCACCAGCGAATTCGGACCGGATCATCCGACGACGCTGACCACCGTCAACAACCTCGGCAATCTTCATCAGGACATGGGCGATCCCACGGCGGCTGAGCCGCTCTTTCGTCAAACGCTGGAGAAGCGCCGTCGCGTGCTGCCGCCGGACGATCCCGAAACACTGACGTCGATCAACAACCTCGCGCTGGTCCTTCAGGAGCAGGGTCGGTTGGACGAGGCCGAACCGTTGTTTCGCGAGGCGCTCGAGCGTCGCCGGCGCGTGCTGGGTGATGACCACGCGGACACGCTGGTGTCGATGAACAATTACGCCGGACTGCTGGTGGGCCTCGAGAGACACGACGAGGCCGAACCGATCTTCCGCGAAACATTGGAGGCGCAGCGCAGGATGCTCGGCGGGGGTCACCCTGATACGCTGGCATCGTTGAATGACCTGGCGGTCGTGCTGAACAGCCAGGACAAACGTGAAGAGGCCCTGATGTATTACAAGGAAGCGCTGGCGGGCTATCGGGCAGCCAGCGGCGAGGACCACCTGGATACGCTCATCGCTCTGTACAATGTGACCGGCGTGCTCAGGCGACTGGAGCGAACCGATGAGGCACTCCGGCATTCGGCGGAGCTCCTCACCAGAGCTGAACGAAGCCTGCCGGCGGATAGCTGGTATACGTCGATGTTCCGGGGCCAGCGCGGATTCGTGTTGGTACAGGCGGAGCGATTTGAAGAAGCAGAGCCGTTGTTGCTTCGCTCTTATGCCGAAGTCAAGTCGATCCTGGGCGAGCGCCATCCGTATACGTTGAGCGCGGTGCGCAACTTGATTTCCTTGTATGACAAGTGGAGCAAGCCCGATCTGGCGGATTCCTACCGTGAACAACTGAAGGCGGTGGAACAACCGGCGCCTTCCGGATAGCCGGACGAGCCATGGTCAGTTTGGGTCAATGGCCGTTGAAGTGTACTTGCAGCGCGGCAAAGTCGAGGAGGTCGACGAAGCCGTTTTGATCCACGTCGAAGCACTCGCACCCTTCGGTCACGGGCACGGCCGGGCCTGACGCGCACTGTTCGAAGCCGGTGTAGTCCGTCAGGTCGACGTAGCCGTCCTCATTGCAATCGGTCGGCGACAACGGGTGCCAGAATCCGGCGTACAGCTCCAGTTCCTCTCCGAAAAGTGCTCCGGATTCAGGCTGACCGATGGTGCTACGAAGTTCGTAGCCGTCGCCGGCGCTGGGCGACGCTCCACCTCCGTCGATAGTCCAGCGCGTGAGTTCGTATCCCGATTGGCCGCCGCCGGCCGGCAGGACGGCGGTGCTGAGCACAGCCAGCGCGAACAACTGAATTGGAAGGAGTCGTTTCATCATTGATCTCCGGTCCGCTTCGACTTTGGGTCAGCGATCGGCTCCGGCCGAGGCCACGGTCCTGGCGGTGCCGGATTGGTCACCCGCGGGATCCTGCAGGCCACGAACCGACTCGGCCAGTGCGGCCATTCGTGTTTCCATTTCGCCCAGTTGTTTCTTCAAGAGGGCATTCTCGTGCGCCAGCTTGTCGTTTGCGCGGGCCAACTCGTCCATTCGGTTTTCATGCTGGCGGAGGATGATCGCGGTCTCGTTGGTGTTCAAGCCGATGGAGACGTCGACGAGATCGTAGACCTTGTTGTCGGACTCGGACCAGGCTCGTCCCAGTACTTTGCCGAGATGTTTGAGTTTGAGGTTTTCGGGCCGCACGGCGACGGCGGTTCCGTCATTCAGTCCGGAGGCGATGATGAAGTCGCCGGCATTGACCTGGCCGCGGACCACGACGGGGAGTTGGCCCATGAATCCGACGGTTACGAATTTGTGCTTCTCCTCGTCCGGCGGGACGTTCCCCACGACGACCGGGGCGCGGGAGATGGCCATGATCTGCTCGGCACCTTCGGTCTTCAGGCTGACTTTGCCCCCGTGGAGGCCGACGATCTGACCGATCTGGAACTGGTCGTCGGGGTCGAGTTTGGGCAGCCATTCGGCGTAATCCGCTCCCTTGGATCCGTAGACCACACCCTCGTCATTGCAGGCCGCCGCGACGCGTTCTTTGAGGTCGGCAACCGCGAGTGACACCGGGTCCAGGGGCAGAAACATCTGGTTACCGTGTTCAAAGGACCAGCACAGCAGATCGGAGAGTTCCTGCTGGGTGGGCAGATCGAAGGTGAGCGAGGGGTCTCCGACGATGAACGGCGGTTTCTCGACGACCGGCAGCGTTCCGGGGTTGAATGTAAGTGCGGGCAGCGAGCCTCCGGAGAAGCTGAGGGACGGAAGGCTGCCGTCATCAAACGACAAAGAGGGCAGGCTGCCCCTGTTGAAGCTGGCTGTTGGCAATGAGCCGGGGTTGAAGTTGAGGGAGGGCAACGAGCCCCTGTTCAGGTTGGCGCTGGGCGTGGATCCCGCGCTCCAACTGAATCCACACAAGACGTTCACGCCGACGACATTGCAGTAGGTTGCAGAGAAACTGGGAAGCGACCCGTCGTCGAAGGTCAGGGACGGCAGCGTGCCTCGCGAGAAATTGGCAGAGGGCAATGACCCGCCGCTGAAGGTCAATGACGGCAGCACCCCGGGGCTGAAGGTCAAATCGGGCAGGCTGCCGGGGTTGAAATTGGCCGTTGGCAGTGTGCCGGGCGAGAAGTTGGCTGACGGCAGCGTTCCCTGCGTGATCCAATCGGGGTTGTAGGTGATGTCCGGGTCGAACGTGAAGCCCACGTCCGGGATGGGCGGCGGGACGATCCAATCTCCGTTTTCGAGATCGAAGCCTTCGATGCGACCTGTCACGATCTTGTTCGCGTTATAGAAGGTGATGAAGTTGTTTTCTCGGTTCGTGTGCTCGTTGTTGAGTTGTATGGCGATGCCGTCCGAACTCGATCCGCTCTGACTTTCGAAGTAGGCGATATGCTCTCCTCGGAATGCGCCGCGGCCCTGGACGTGCAGCAGAGCCTCGGGGCGCTCGGTGCCGATGCCGACGTCGCCGGGCGGCGTGACGACCATTCTGGATGTACCTCGAAAATCCGTGACGGCGAACCCGATGGGGTGTCTCGATGCGAGGAACATTGCGGTGTTGCTCGCGTTGGCGTTGTGCAACTCGATGACGGCCTCTGAGCTGTCGGATTCGACGATGACGTTTCCACCCACGTGGAGGGCTTCCTGCGGATCTTCGTTGCGGATGCCGACGCGGCCATCCTTGTCAACGAAAATGCCGCGCGTGTGGATGGAAAAGGGTGCACCGGCCACCAGGTCGCGCGGGGAGAGCGTCGTGTAGGTGGTCGTGCCGGCGGGACAGGCCACGCTGACCTCGATCCACCTGGGGTCGTCGGTGAAGGCCGTCGGCCCGAAATCGAGCAAAGCGCTGAACAGGCCGTTGGTCACATTGATTGACGGCGGGTTCGGGTCCTGCCCGTCGAATACCAGTTCCGGGCCGACCTGGTCTGCCGGCAGGGTGCTGACCGGGTCCCTCCAGAGCGAAAAAACGAAATCGCACGTGTCGTTGACCGGCACGCCGTCTTTTTTGAGCTGAGCCTGATACAGGAACTCGCCTGTATCGACGTTTCCTTTGGCCGTTGGCATGCCAATCATTGCGATTGCCGCGAAAATCAAAATCAGGTTTCTCGATGTCACGTCCAAGACTCCTCCTAAACTTCAACCCGCGCCACATCGTTGCCAGACGACGTGCGCGAAAGCTCCATTCGGTCCATTTCCTCATATGTGAACATCAGGAAGTCCGCACAGGCCCTGGCCGCGCGGTTCACGTACGTGCGGACCACGCGGCCGGCGCGGACGACTTCCGGTCCAACCTAAATAGTCCTGAGCCGACAGCTTGCGTAACAGAAAAACTCGAAAAACTTGTCCGTGGTTGAGCGGGGTTGGGTCAGTCGCTGCATTGCGGGGTGTTGATCAGCTCTCCCCAGAATGGAGTTTCGTCGAGGGACTCGGCGGACCGGGGGTCCGGTTCTGAGCTTTCGGTTACTGTCATGTCCGGGAGTAGAACGTCCTTCAGCTCTGTCAAGAGGCATTGGCGGAGGTTATTGGCGTGGACGACCAGGTCGGCGGTGTGGGCGGAGATGACGATGTTTCCCGTTCTTGTCGGTTGGCTGAGCAGGTAGCGGCGGCCAATGATCGGGATGAGGCGCGGTGCGGCTCGGACCAGGTCGCGGACGAGGGCCTGGCGCTCGCGCTTGGCCCGGGGCCGGGGTCCCCACGACTCTTTCCATAAGCCGTTGTGCTCGACGCTGTAAAGCACGCGGCGGGCGGGGGATTCGAATGCGGCCTTCAACTCGCGCTCCTGGGTCTCCCAGTTGTAGAATCCGGGTTCCTTGGTGAGGGAGAGTTTGTCGCCGTCGAGGTATCGGGCGCCGATCCGGAATCGGTCGGTGGCGTGGAGGGTGCCGAGGAAGAGGCGGTAGTCGGGCGGGAATCGGACACGCCAGCGCCTTTCGATGTCGGCGATGCGGCCTCTCCAGAGGCCGGGGACCCAGCGCGTGCCTCGCTGCCAATCGATGCCGCTGGACTTGGCGGCTCGGTAGTCGGTCAGCGTTCGGGGGCGGTAGTCGGCCCAGGCGCGCTCGGTTTCCTCGCGCAACCATTGCAGAAATGCGCGGAAATCACTCGGAGGTTCCATCGAAGCGACATTCTCCACGAGCCGACGCGGCCGAACCGGCCCCGATGACTTGCGGGACAATCTGATCCGCCCTGCGGTCCGATTTGCCGGTTCCTGCGGGTGAGAAGATAGCAGCAATGGTGGAAGGCAACCAGCGGCCTTTACATTCGTTTTGGCGGCACGTATGCAGGTGGTTGGGCAACGGGCGGCGGGCGGTCTTGAAATCTCCGATCTTGGGAGTGTGAACTGGTGGATGAACAGTGGCGGAGCCCGGCTGGGACTTTTGTCGATTCGGCGGCGGCACGCGTTTCGATCGGCGAGTGGACGACAGCGGCGCATTTCGGCGATCCGGCCGGCGAGTATGAAGTGGTTTCGGGTGGAGCGGGTCTGGTCGACCGGGGCGATAGGGGTTTGCTTGAAATAACGGGGCCCGATCGGTCGTCCTGGCTGGGCAATCTGGTGACCAACCACGTCACGACGCTTAAGGCGGGCAGCGGGAACTATGCGTTTGCCGTCGACGTCAAGGGCCGCATTCAATTCGACGTGAACATACTGGTTCGCGAGGAATGCATCTGGCTCGATCTGGATGCGCGGTGGGTGGCTCGTGCGCTGGAGCACTTTAACAAGTATGTTGTCATGGAGGACGTGCGAGTGGCCGACCGCGGGGACGAATTCATCCGGCTCGGGGTTGTGGGGCCCGCCGCTGCGGAGGCGTCGGCGCGGCACGGTGTCGGGGCGGTGGCGGATCTGTCGCTGCTTCAACTGGTCGAAATCGAGATTGCGGGTCAGGCGTGCTTCTGTTTTCGTGACGACCATTGCGGGGTGTTCGGCATTCAGCTGTTGATTTCCCCGGAGAAGGTTGATGCGGTTTGGAAGGCGCTGAAGGACGAGGGCGGTCTTCCGCTGGTCGGCTACGGCGCCGTCGATACTTTGCGGATCGAGGCCGGCATT
Source organism: uncultured Phycisphaeraceae bacterium (assembly GCA_964574815.1). GTDB lineage: Bacteria > Planctomycetota > Phycisphaerae > UBA1845 > UBA1845 > CAZNPL01. The sequence goes on along the minus strand of CAZNPL010000014.1, from coordinate 131,310 downwards.
CCCTGGCCTGTTTCGGAGATCAACGAGGAGGTGCTGCCGGGCGAGACGCGGCAGTTGCATCGCACGATCGGTTCCAACAAAGGATGTTATTTGGGGCAGGAGATTGTCGAGCGGATGCGTACGCGGCAGTCGTTGGCGCGCCGGCTGGTGCTGATTCGCTTCGAGGCGGCGGAGGCGCCGCCGGTGGGGGCGGAGTTGGTTGCGGACGAACGGGGCGTGGGCCGGGTGACAAGTCGGCGGCACTCTCCGAGGTACGGGGCGCCGGTTGCTTTAGGTTACGTCCGCATGCGGCATTCGGAAGAAGGGGTGCGGGTGAAGGCAAAGTGGCCGGAAGGAGAGGCGGCCGGGGAGGTGCTGCCGTTTCCAGGGCAGGAGTGAGGCGCGAGGAAGTACCGGCGGGCAAGCGGCCGGTACCTCTTTGGCGAGCGAGGAAATGTGCCAGGGGCAACGCGGGTCTTGCCCGTCAGCAAGATTCGTGTTGCTCGTGCCGCCGCGGAATGGGGGATTGGCAGGGCCAGCTCCGCCGGCTTTGGCGGCTCCGTTCGCTCACCACCCGCTGAATACGTACGCCCGCCAGCGTCAGGCAGCCGCGATTCCGGCATACGAAGTATCGGGGCTGGATTAAATAAAAGAGGCCCGGCGGGGTGGACCGGGCCTTGGGGGAACCGACCCATGGGGGATGGGTCGGTGAGTGGGTTTTCAAGTTTGACTTCGGAGTCGGTACCTGAGCGTCCGACTCTACGTCGCGTCAGCCCCGGCCCGACGAGCACGAAGCTGATTGTGGTCCGGTTTCCTTCAAGTGTCAAGCAGTTTTCCGATTTACCATGGCTGACATGGTTCCCGCAGGAAGGTCGCCTGGCCGATGGGTTGTGAGTTTTTGCGGGCACGTGCATGGGCTGGCGTGCGACCGCGGCAAGCGTTCGGGGCAGGGCGGGGCGAGGAGGGACATTACAGCATTGGGGTCGGCGGTGGAGGGGCAGCCCGCGGGCCGCGGCAGTCTAGCAGTGGCACTGGATTTTGTTTATGAGAATCCGTGTTTGGCCAATTCGTGGCAATTGGGTTGCCCGGCTCGCCTGATTGCCGCGGTAGCTTTATATCCTGTCTCCGGGACGCCGGTCCTGGGCAGTGGGAGAGGGCTCGTGCGAGGGCAAGCTCGGCCGGGGGCGGCGGCTTCGTCTGTCCATGGCAGCCGGGTGCCCTTGCCGAATGGCCAGCTTCGGGCGAGCGTGTCTGCGGCCGGGGGTGGCATTGGGCCGGTGCGCGTCGGCTTTGAGGGCGGCTACGGTTGTCGGAGGACGCGGAAGAGATCGATTTCGGGAATTTCGCACGGTGCTTGGAGGGCTATGTAAGGTGCGGATGGGTACCCGCGACCGCGATGGTGCGAGCCGGCAATGAGTGAGTCCCTGGTCGATCGATTCGAGGACCAGTGCCTGGTCCATTTGGACAGCGTTTACCGCATGGCGCGTCGTCTGGCGCATGATAATGCTGAAGCCGAGGACTTGGTGCAGGACACGTTCGTGCGGGCGTTTCGTGCGTTCGACCGCTTCGAGCTGCGCGAATTTGGCGTTAAGCCGTGGTTGTTCAAGATTTTGCACAACACGTTCTACACGCATCGTGGAAGGAATCGGCGTCAGCCGATTCTTCTGGACGATGTGAGTTTCGATCAATTCGCAGGCGAGAGCGGCGCTGCGTCCGAGGCGGAAGGGATCGAAAACATTGACTGGGACGCAATCGATGAGGAGCTCAAGGAAGCCGTCGAGGCGCTTCAGCCGGAGTACCGGTTGGTGTTGCTCCTGTGGTCTTTTGAGGACCTGAGCTACAAGGAGATTGCGGACGTGTGCGATTGCCCGGTGGGGACGGTCATGAGCCGCCTGTATCGGGCGCGGCAACAGCTTGGTGACAGGCTGACGGAATTCGCAAAAAGAAGGAACATTCCGAAAAAGGCGTAAGCGGTGAACTGCGAGGAGTTCAAGAAGACCCTGAGTACCCGGGCGGGTAGTGAGTCGGATCACGACATCGACCGGAGGATGCTCGAGCATGTGAAGAGTTGCGAGCAGTGTGCCCGCACGGTGGCGGGACCCTCGCAATTGAAGTCGCAACTGAATCAGGTCTTTGTTGAGGAGCGGGCGCCGTCGGGCCTGCGATTTCGAGTGCATGCTGAGTTGATGGCGGCCGCGCGCGATGAGGCTCGGCGCCCGAGCCGAGTGCAGCGTTGGGTGATTCCGCTCGGCGTGGCGGCGGCGGTTGCCTTCGTGGCGCTGGCGTCGATATTATTCGATCGGAGCGCGTCGGAGCTGTCCGGCGGTCCGAAGAACGCGGTGGAGGCTCGTTTCGTCAAGGCGGTTCGCAAGCAGCACGATGGTTGTACGCGGATGGTCGCGGCGAGGCCGGACGAAGGTTTATCTATTGATGAAAAGGAGGTTAGGGAAAAACTCTCCAAGGAGTTGAGGCTACCGGTACTTGCTCCGGACCTGGCCGACCGGGGTTTCGTGATGGTCGGTGCGGATCTTTGCGGGCTGAACGGGATGCCGGGTGCTCACGTGATCTATCGCGAATCGGGGGGGGAGGGCCGGCTGCTGTCGGTGTTTACGGTCCGCCCGGTCACCTCGTTAAAGCCTACGCACGGGTTCCATGCGGGCGGGCACGACTGCTTTCTTTGTGCCGGCAGGGATTCGACGGTGGTGGCCTGGCATGAGTCGCAGGCGACCTACGTGGTTTGCGGGGCGATCACGGCGCGAGAGTTCAGGGAGTTGGTTTGGACCGGGAGTGGTGGGACCCGATAGATCTATGGAAGGGTTGCCGGCTGCTTAGCCGTTGCGGGGCGGCGGCCGGGGTGCGTCACAGCTTACTCAGCGTCACTGGTCGCTGTGGGGTACGCGTGCGGGTGCCTGAGCCGGCGCTGAATGTGACAGCATGGGCGGAACCGCCTGAGGCGGACCCGTGGCCCCCGGGACCGAACGCCGCACGGGCTGTCGCGGACCCGGGGCCGCGGCAATTGAGCGGCAGTGGTTGTGACGAGCCCGAAGCGGGTTGTATAATCATGGTGTAGGATAAAAGGGATCGAGGGTCGAACCGGGGGCGCAGGACGTGCGGGCGCGCGGGGCGGTGGTGTTGGCCTACGAACCGGCGCGACGCTCGCATGAGGAGGATTATTATGAAACGGGTGAGTTTGGCCATATTGCTGACGATCGGTTGGGTCGTGAGCCCGGCGCTGGCGCAGAACTTCGGTGATGCGAGAGGGGATGCGTCGGATTTTCTGGATCGGGCGGAGCGGGTCAGCAGCGTCCGGCACATGAACCCGGTTCGGGCGCTTCTGCAGAAGCAGGTGGAAGGCGTTGATTGGGAGGAGCGGACGCTGGCCGACGTTGTTGATTGGCTCAAGGCGAATAGCACCGAGCACGGCAAGGTCAACGTTGTGGTGCGCTGGAGGGCGTTGGAGATGGAGAGTATTGACCAGGACAGCGCCGTGACGCTGTCGATGGAGTACACGACCGTCAAAGACGTTCTGGACGAGGTGTTGGCGCAGTTGTCTGATATCGATCCTTTGACGTACCTGGGCGAGGGCAACAAGCTGACGATATCAACCACGTCCAATTTCAACCGCAAGCTTTACACGCGGGCGTACGACATTGCGGATATTATGGTGAAGATCAAGAACTTCTCCGGTTCGCCGCAGATCGAGATCGATCAGCAGCAGCAGGGCGGCGGTGGCGGTGGAGCCAGCGGACAGGTCAACGTGCAGTCCATTTTCCAGGGCGGCGGCGGAGGCGGCGGCAACGACGACGAGGACGAGGGAGAGGAAGAAGAGGAAGAGCGAGCCGAAGACATCATGGAGTTTGTGCGAACCATCGTCGAGCCGGACACCTGGCAGGAGAACGGCGGATTGGGAACGATGGCGGTGCTCAACAAGCAGTTGGTCGTCCGGAACACGCTGACGGTGCATGAGATCCTGGGCGGTCCGATGCACTTCGGAGAGTGAACTTTGCGGCGGCCGAGTGAAGGCCGCATGTGCGAGCATTTGAACGACCCGGCGGGCGTGATCCCGGCGGGTCGTTTTCGCTGTGGCCGGTCGCATATTGCCGATCACACGGCAAGACATTTACGCCTCGAGGGACTCGCCCTTTCAGACCGGCTGGTGCCCGTCACCTTGATTCGTTCACCGGAACGATCCTGATTCGGGCCGGCGTCACATGAACGGTCCGGACGTCGCCGTTCTGATCGATGACGATCAACTCTTCCGGGCTGTCCGCGACGTCAATCCGGAATATGCCGGTGGCGTCGTCGGCGGCGCGCAGTGTGAATGTCGCGAGGTAACCGGTGCCGGGAGTCGATGCACCTTCGTCAAGTGCCGCGACGACCACACGAGCATTGGCCTGGTCGATCGCAGAGACGCTTTCGACGCCGCTCATGACGCTGTCACGGCGGTCCAGGATCGACGTCGAGACCACCTCGAGCGAGCCGCGCCGACCGCCCGACAGTGCCGCTCTGAGCTCGTAGCCGCGCACGCCGGAAGCATTTGTGGCAAACACGTGAACATCGACGGTGTCTCGCGGATATGCTATCCGAACGGACGGGACCAGCTTGAGCTCCATCCGCGCGGGGCTGCGGTCGATGGGGCGGAGCGCGCGACCGACCGAACGCGCCGGCGCCGGAGGTCCCAGGAGCGGGCAGGTCACTTCAGTGCAGAGCGATTGCGGAGCCGGCGGTTCACGTAGCGCGAACTCACCGCCCGATTCGCCGCACTCGAGCCCCCTGATTTCAAGACACGTATCATCGGGGAGGCAGCACGCCCCGCACGTACAGCAAGGGTCGATCCCGCCGATCGCCTCTAGGACGGCGAAGACATCGAGCAGGTTGAGGACTTCATTACCGGCGCACGGCTCAATGTCGGCGTTCCCTTCGTTGCATTCGGGTGGCACCGGCTCGCCCCCGATCAAATCCAGGGTGCAGAAGATGTCAAAAAGGTTGAGAATGCCGTTGCCGTCGGAATCTCCGTAAGGCCTGGGCATGTTCGAGCATACTGAGTCGGTGCACGTGTCATAGGTGCAGGCATTGCAGTCGTTGCACGTTTCGACGTCCGCGCAACTCATATCCGGGTAGTGGTAGCCCATATCCACCACGGCCGCGTCATGTACGCCGTCGGTGCGGGTCGTGCCCTCGATCGTCGATGAGGTCGGGTCTCCGGCATCGACACAGGGGCTTTGTTCGCACTGCCCGCACCCCGTCTGGCTGAGATAGTAGGCGCCCTGCAGGCCAAGGCAGAAGTCCGGGTCTTCGTTGATGTTACCCGCGCCGGTCCAGCCGCCCTGAATGTTGGAATAAGTCGCGGTAACGCTGCCGGATCCCACGTGGATTTCCTGGGGGCTGTTGCCCCAAAGGATGGAGTTGGTCAGATGCACCGCGCTGCCGGAACAGTAGACAGCGCCTCCACGGCTGGTGGCCACGTTGCCGACGATCGTGCAATTGGCGACCGTCGGGTTGTTCGCGTCATACGGGTAGATGCCGCCTCCGAGGACGGTCGTGTTGTCGCTGATGAGGCAGTTGGTGATTGTGGGGCTGCTCTCCTGGATCCAGACGGTGCCGTAGTCGGCCGAGTTGCCGCTCATGATGCAATTGGTGATGGTCGGGGCGCTGTCGCGGCAGTAGATGGCTCCGCCGTGGGCGGCCGATCCGTTCTTGATCGTGAAGCCGTCAACGATGGATTCAGGCGTCAGTCCGCCGACCAGTCGGAAGCCAGTGCTGTTTTCTTCGCAGTCGATGATGCAGGTTTTCGGCCCGTTCTTGCTACGGACCGTGATCGCCTTACCGTTGAATTGGATGCTCCTGTTGCCAACGCCGGTGTACGTACCGTCGCAGGCGACGACTTCGTCACCATTGAGCGCTGCATCAATTCCCTCCTGGATGGTGATGTAGTCCCCGCTGCCGTCCCAGCAGACGGTGATCGTGACAGGTGTTCGCTGGTGTTCGTATGCGCCCATGTCCACGATCGGTGGAGCGCCGAGGCCCGTATCCGGCGTGGCGGGGTCATCGGCGAAGCGTGGATTGCCGTCCAGGTCCGTGGTGACGCCGGGAGGCACTGCTGCATTGTCGCCGGCATCGATGCAAGGCGAGCCGGCTAACAGGCGGTGGTTGCTCCCGAGCGGGTCAACGAACGCCGGATCCAAGTTGATGTTGCCCGCGCCGGCCCAGCCACCCTGAATATCGGAGTAAGTCGCGGCGACGGTGCCGGAAGCGATGTAGACTTCCTGGGGTGCATCGTTCCAGAGGATGCAATTGCTCAAGGTCGCGGTCCCGCCGTCGTCGGTATAGACGCCACCGCCGTTGGTGGCCGAGTTCCCGCTGATGGTGCAGTTGGTGATGGTTGCGCTGCTGGAGCCGTCGACGCTGAGACCGCCCCCGTCGTCGGCCGAGTTGCCGCTGAACCTACAGTTCGTGATGGTCGCGCCGCTTTGCCAACAGCGAATGCCACCGCCGCGGTAGCTGGCCGAGTTGCCGCTAAACGTGCAGGTGCGGATCGTCGGCGTACTGTAATAGGAGTAGATGCCGCCTCCGGTTGACGTCGAGTTGTCGCTGAAGGTGCAGTTGATGATTGTGGGGCTGCTGTCCTGGATCCAGACGGTGCCGTTGTCGGCCGAGTTGCCGCTCATGACGCAGTTGGCGATGGTCGGACTGCTGTCCCGGCAATAGATGGCGCCGCCGTGGACGGCCGAACCGTTCGCGATCGTGAAGCCGTCGACGATGGATTCAGGCGTCAGTCCGCCCACCAGTCGGAAGCCCGTGCTGGTTGCTTCGCAGTCGATGATGCAGTTGTCCGGGCCGTTCTCACTTCTGAGGGTGATCGCTTTGCCGTTGAACTGAATGCTCTTGTTACCAGCACCCGTGTATGTGCCGTCGCACACGGTGACCTCGTCACCATTGACCGCTGCATCAATCCCTTCCTGGATCGTCAGGTAGTCTCCGCTGCCGTCCCAGCAGACGGTGACGGTGCTCGCCTGGGCGACTGTCGTGCTCGAAGAGGCCCCAACCACTTCGAAGGCTCCCGCGAACGCGGATGTTGCGACGAGCGCGCTGATTGCGAACGACCGTGTCTTGGCCGTGTGGTCATAGGCTCGTTGCGCATTGGAATCAGTTCTTGCCAGATGGTCTTCATTGGCATCTCTCGGAATCATCACGGTATTCTCCTGGACTGGAGTTGTCTGGTGCCTCCCTCATCGGGGAGACCTGCCCCGCGGGGCTCGATCCGTATCGCCCATCCCGTGTCTTTGTCGCCTGCAGGCGCTCGGCGCAACGGTCCTTGTGAGGAAAATCCAGGTGTCGAGAAATATAAGAAAAAGCTTCACATTTCCGCGTTGCGCGGAGGGGGCTCCTGGTGACTATGTCATTGCGGGCGGGGTCAGCCGAGGGGTCGCGGTGCGCCGGTTAAAGCGGTATCATAACCGATCATGTTCGGCGCAGCGGATCTCACCGACGGCATGGTGCACGCTGCAAGCGAGGGTGAAAAAACCGACCTCGGGCGTGTGCTGGAGGCGATGTACCATCAGGTCCGGCTGATGGTCGTGGCCCGACTCAGCCCCGCGCCGGCTTACTTGGGTACCGTGGAGGAGGCGACGCAGCAGGTGATGGTGGCACTGGCCACCGGCATCTCCCGGCTGGAAAACCGCACCGTCGCGGGTTTGAAGGCGTATGCGTCGGGGATCGTCCTTCACAAGGTGGCCGACGCGCTTGGGGGGCGACTCGGCGAGAAGGCCCGCCCCGACGTGGTGTCACTGGACTCCACGGTGAACTCGCTATCCCGGGCGGGGCCGTTGTGGCAGTTTCTGTCGGTGAGCGGCACCACGCCGCCCAGCGCCGCGGAACGATCCGAGCAGGCGGCCCGACTGATCCACGAGTTGGGGAGATTGAAGCCTGAGCATCGCGAGGTCATCACGCTGGCGTTCTTCGATCAGATTTCAATGAGCGAGATTTCCGGACGGATGGGCATTTCGCGGCCGGCGGCGTCGATGCTGCTGATTCGTGCAGTGCAGGCGCTGCGGCGTGCCATGACCGGCGTGGCCCGGAAGGAGCGGGTCGTTGGCACTGAATCACGATAAAGAGATTCCGCCGGACTTGGCCGATCGTGTCGAGCAGGCGGTGGAGGCGATGTGGCGGGGTGACAGTGCGCCCTTCGAGCGCTTGCTGGACTCGGAAGGTGACTCGGACACGGACGTCGCCGGGGCCCTGCGGGATGCGCTGGCGGAGCATGCCAGACCGGCGGCGGGTCTGCCGGGCGGGGCGTGCATCCGGGGTTACGAAGTGATCAGCGAGCTCGGGCGCGGCGGTATGGGCGTGGTCTATAAGGCCCTTCAGCTTTCCACCAAGCGCATTGTGGCGTTGAAAGTCATGCTGGCCGGACCGTTCGCCTCTCAGCAGGGCAGGCGGCGATTTCAGCGCGAAGTCGAGCTGACCGCCCGGTTTCAGCACAGCGGCATTGTGCGTGTGCTGGAGGGCGGCGAGGTCTCCACGGGGCAGCCTTATTACACGATGGATTACGTGGAGGGCATCCCGTTGGATCGGTGGCTTTCGCTTGCTGATCCGGATGTTCGGGCGGTCGTGGGGTTGTTCCGCGAGCTTTGCAGTGTGGCGGAGCATGCCCACAAGCAGGGGGTGATTCACCGCGATCTCAAGCCGGCCAACGTGCTGATTGACGCCGAAGGCAAGCCGCACGTACTGGACTTCGGTCTGGCTAAAGAGTCGGCCGGGATCGATGGCGCCGGGCATTCGACGGTATCGGTGTCCACACCGGGTCAGGTGATCGGCACGCTGCGTTACTCATCACCGGAGCAGGCCGAGGGTGGGCTCGGGGAAACGGACGCGCGTGCGGACGTGTATGCGCTGGGCGTCATGTTATTCGAGGCCCTTACCGGGTCTCTCCCGATTGACGACAGCGGAGCACCGTCGGACGTCGCCCGCCGCATTCTGGAGGAACCGCCGGCTTCGCCCTCATCCCTGAGTCCACGGGTCGACGGCGAACTCGAGACGATTGTTCTCAAGGCCCTGGCGAAGGACAAGGCTTTGCGCTATCAGTCGGCCGAGGAGTTCGCCAGGGATCTGGGGCGGTATCTGACGGGTGAGCCGATTCTGGCCCGGCGGCCCAGCTCCGTCTACCGGCTGCGCAAAAAACTGGCGCAACACCGGGCGGTCCTGCCCGTGGCCGTTGCGGGTTTGATTCTCGCATTGGCGGCCGTCTGGACCGTGAAACGGCTGGAGCGGCGCAAGCTGGAGCGAGATCGCGCGTCAGTGCTATCGAGCGTTCATTGGCTGTACGGACGGGATGCCGAGAGGGCCCTCGATGCGGTTGGCACGGTACTGGCGCAGCATCCGGATCTTACTGAGGCGGTGCTGGTGCGGGCGCATGCGCAGTACAGTATGGCAGCCCAGGAGAGGGACGAGGAGTGGTCGGGCAAAGCCATTCGCACGTTGAGGGACAGACTCGATCGCGATCCTTCGCAATGGGCCTACCGGTTCTTGCTCGCCGAGATTTTTGAACGGATGGGGAACCCTCAATGGCGGGCGCTTCGAGATCGGGCGGATCGCGAGGTGCCGGATACGGCCGAAGCAGCCTATATCCGATCTTTCGCCACGCTTGATCTTCGTAAGGCGAAGCGTTTCGCTCAGACGGCCGTGGAGAGGTCCCCCGGGCATATACTCGCGCGAAGACACCTGGCCGATCTTTGTGTGCAAACAGCGGACTTCGAGGGAGCGCGAGAGGCCGCACGGGATGCGCTGAGATACGGGAACGACCGATCGAGGTGGGCGACGTTTCAGGGCGACGTTCTTATGAGACAAGGGCACTACGCCGATGCTGTACGACATTACACGGAGAGAGTGAAGCTGCGCCCTTCCGACCATGGCTCGTACTGGGCGCGAGCCCACGCTTACGTGTGCCTTCAGGAATATGACAAGGCGATCAAGGACTACACCAGATCGCTGGAGTTGGATGAACGAGATCCGAGCGGCTATTGGCAGCGCTACTTTCGGGCAAGCGCGTTATGGATGTCGGGCCAGAGAGAGAAGGCGGCGGCGGACTACCGGGCGTTCCGCACGTTACGCGGGCGAGTGACTTATGCCGAGGCGCGGCTGTTCCTGGTCCTGCATGAGCAATCCCGTAATCTGCAAGGTGAGGGCCGCGGGGATGAGGCCCGGCGTTGCCTGCACGAGGCGCGTGATGTTCTCCAAGCCGGCCGTCGAGGTGCGGCGCCGGGAAGCTGGCTGGGGAAAGTGTTTGCGTGCCTGGCGGGCGTGTTGGCCCCGGACGAGTTGGTTGCCGCAGCCGATCCCACACACGTCGAACAAGTTTGTGAAAGCTACTACTATGCCGGTGAGGTATGCCTGCTGTCCGGTGAGGCCGAGCAGGCCCGCAGGTGGTTCCGGGCGTGTGTCGGGACAGATCTCGTGTTTGATTCGGACGTCGCTCCAGCTCCGATGAACGAGTATCACCTGGCGTTGTGGCGGCTCAAGTTGCTCCCGGCGGACGCGCCTGAGACCTCCGACAATTCTCCGTGATATCTGGGCGCTGTTCATCGCGCCGGGCTAAAACGGAATGTCGTTGTCGTGGCAGTCCACGAGCCGGTCGTGCTCTCGATCGAACAGAACCACGGTTCGGTCGGGGGCGAGGGCGTGCGGCTGGAACGTGAAGTTTTCGTGTTGCTGCAGAAAGGGTGTGGCGCCGCAGCCGGGTACGTAGCACGGGGGTTTGTGTTTCGGGCACTTGCCGAAGTTGCAGAGATGTCCCAAGTATCGATCAGCAACCGGTTCGAGAATATGGATGTCGATCTGGAAATGGGGGACGCTGATTTGCATATCGGTAAAGAGCCGATTGACGGTTCGGCTGACCGCCTTCTGGAGACGTTTCAGCCCAGCCGTGTCGTCGGGCCAGACGGCCAGATCCACGTCGTTGCATTCGTGCCACAGCTCGACGCCGGCCCTTCGGTATTCTCTGAATCTCGGGACTTCCTTGTACAGGGGCGCCACAACCGAGCCGAAGAGGACGATTTTTCGGACGGACCGGATTTCGGCGAGGGCCTCGCCGACGTATTCGGCGGCGATCCGGAATTCGTCGCGGCGGCGCATAAGCGCCCGATTTTGTCGGGCGATCTTCTTCTTGCCGGGCGCGCGGGGGTTGGGATTGACGGAATCCTCGAACCACCGAAGTTCGTCGGCCAGGAAATCGTCGTCGCCGACCTGGAGTGCGTGAGGCGGCAGAATGTCCTGGCAGTCATCTGGTGAAACGGTGCCGCGTTTGCGCGGACCGGACGTCTCGCCGCGGTTCGCGAACTCCACGGCGATATCGGGCGCAGAGTCCAGTTCTGTGCTTTGTACCTGATGCTCGGCTTTGGCGGCCCGTTTTCGTGCGGGCTTCGCCTGGCTTTTCTCGTAGAGGTCTCGAATCCAGATGTGAACCGGCGCCTTCCACGGTTCGCTGTTGCTGGGTCTGTTCTTGACGAGCTTGCGCGGGTTGAGGCCGAGTTCCTGGGCCATGCGGACCGTTTCGACGTTGAGGCGGCAAAGGCGCTTGGCCTCGGCCCATTGGTCGTCGCGTTTGGTCTTCGCCTTTTTGTTCCTGGCCATCGTCGTTCGCCGCTCGCGGTCGGGAGGTTCAAGGACTCGCTCGCTCGGGTTCGACTCGCTTGCTCATCTTAGAGGGAGCAGTCGGGGCCGTGAAGGCGATGCCGGCCGGCAGGCAAACGGCGTTTGATTTGTACAAAGACGGGGGGCGGGATTTGCGAATCACGTGCCGGCAGCGTTTGACGAAGAGGATGACTTGGGCGCGGCGGAATGAGGCGTCGTCTGGCGGTGCTTGTCAGTCACTTAGCCGGGCTGGTGAGCGACGGCTGCCTGGATGAGTTTCTTGATCGGGCCGCGGCGGAGATCTCTGCTTGATCGCAAGTCGATGTAACGCTTCGCTTTGGCAGTGCCCTTCAGGAGGTGGTCGGGGTCGGGCAGTGAGGCGCCGTGAATGAAACCGAGTCGGGCGAAATCGTGCCGGGCGGAGATCATGCAGACGTTGCCGCCGATGGAGCCGAAGGGCTCGTCCGGCTTGTAGTAGCACAGCGCGTTGAACTTGATGGCCTCGACTGTCTCGGGGGCGGCGGCTAATACCACCTCGCGCAGCTCCAGGACCAGATCGCAAAGTGCGCCCGGGCAGGCTTGTTTCAAGTAGCTCGCAACTTCGCGGCCGGTCAGGCGCGTAGGCGATGCCATTCGAGTGTCTCCCAGGCGAGCAACCACCACCAAGGATACCGCGCCTTTAGCTGCAATGTCCGGGCCTGCGGTACGCCGCGTCTCAACCGGCCAGCGTGAAAAAGAGCTGCGACGTGGTCGGCGGGGTATATCAAGTGCAAATTTAATACTACCAGCCCAGCAGATCCACATTGCAATATTATTGCTCATCTGTTGACTTTCTGGCTCTAGTGTGGTAATGTTCGTAGAAAGTTAGGGTATCGCGTATCGCGGAGCAGTGAGATGGACAGGGCGGTTGCAAAGGGGTCGAGCGATGCGGGGCTGGGAGCGGAGGTCAGGACCCGGATCTCCGACGTGCCGGACCAGACTGGGGGGCCAATCGATCGGTCCAGCGGGTCGGAGCTCTCTGCTTATCGCTTAACGGCCAAGCAGCAACGGCTGGCGGCCGAGAATCTGGGGCTGGTGGGCGTTCACATCCGGCGTTTTGTGCCATTCATCGAAGCGCCCAGCCGCAACCGTGAATGGTATGACCTATTCCAGGAGGGGTGCCTCGGGCTGATCAAGGCGGCCGCGACTTACGATCACTGCGGTCGGGGCTTGAGATTCCAGGCTTACGCCCTCAGGTGTATTCGTGTTTACGTGAACCGGGCCCGTCTGCGCGGTTTCGAAACGGTTCACATTCCCGACACCGAGGTTCGCGAGACCGCGAGAGTCGGCCAGCCCCGCCGAAGGGTTGTCGTCCGCTCGCTCAGTTTCGGCCCCGTGGCCCGCCGCCTCGAGGCTCGGCATCATCCCGGCGACCACGACGACGGTGAGACCATCGGCGCTCGCATCCGGCGCAGATATGAGGAGGCCGTCGGGCGAGCAGTGGCGGACATTCGTCATTCGCCCGACAAGGCTTCCAAGTTTGACAAGGTTATCGACCGACTCGTCGAAGATCGGCTTCTGGTGCCGGCCAGCGAGCATCGGCTCACGCTGCGCGAAGTCGCACGGTTCACGCGGTGTCCATCCACGACGGTGGCTCACCTGGAAGCGCGTTTGCTCCGCGATGTTCGGGCGGCGCTGTGCGACGACGCGGAACTGGCTCGGCTGTGCGCCGAGAGCCGGCGTGCCCCTGCAGGAATGGACGCTTTGATTGATGATACCGTCCGCCGTCGCGTCGCGTCAGCCGTCGCCGAAGAATTCGGCAAGCGATTTCGGAATCAGCCGAAGGCGCGAAAGGCGCTGATTGTGTTCCAATTGCTTAAGCGTAACAACCTTCGAGCCGAGCACGTGGCGATGGTGCTGTTCAATCGGCTAACCGACGCCGCGCGGCGTACCGTGCTGGCCGAATGTTTCGCGGCCTGATTTCGGAAGGCGGGTGCATCCTCATGCAGCGGTTTAGGGCATGGGTTCGTGTTTGGAGCGTCAGATGGTTAGCCGTGTTGTCCCGCGCAGGTGGACAAGCACGGGCAAGCTCCGCCGCCAAAGGCGGCTCTGCTTGCCCATGGCACCGTCGCTGAACGCGTGCGTCCCGGTGACATGCGGCGGCATTTTCGCCGCCTGTCAGTCGCGGCTTACTCCTGGTCAAATCGGAGCATCGGGCGCAGGCGATCGACGGTCTTGGGGCCGATGCCGTGAACGGCGGCCAGGTCTTCCGCGCATCGAAACGCCGGCCCATCACAATCGGCTTTCTCATATCGAGACGTTCGATAGTCGACGATGCGTTGTGCTCTTACCTCGCCGATACCCGGCAGGGCGGTCAGTTCGGCCGCCGTCGCGGTGTTTGGATTGACGCCTTGAAGGAGAGCATCGGCGCGAACAGCCGCCGCGGAGCTATCGGGAACGGGCACGTTACGGTATTGAAGTGCCAGGGCAAGGACGGCGATGACGACCATCGCCAACGAGACGTACAATTGGCTCGCCCGCCACGGCTGCGCAGTTCCGTCTGTGTCGGCCGATTGCGTTTGACTTTGCGACCGTTCGGTTACGTGAGAAGCGTCATGCGCCGGCGGCTGCACCGGGGACGATCTCCTTGCGCAGTGCGAGCAGCTCTTCGTAGGCCGGTTTGGGCGACATGTTCGAGGTCAGCAGTCCGCAGCCGAGGGGCGAGGCTCCGGGGGCGTCGGCCAGCGTTCGCCACGAGACCGTGTCCACGAACGGCTTGCTCAGGGCGACGGTGTAGAACTCGCGCAGCCAGTTGGCCTGCACGGACTCGTTCCAGGGACCGTGCCAGGTGCCGAGTCCTTCGATCTTGATGGAGGGCACCTCGACGGCGGTGATATGAATCGGCTTTCCGAACGCGCCGAATCTGTCAATGAGCGAGGATATCTGAAACATGTCGCGGGCGTACATTCCGTCGGCTCCGAAGCGGAACTGCAGGCCGAAGGCGTCGAAGTTGATGCCGCTTTGAACGGCCATCTCCGCATAGAGCATCGGAGGAATGGTCCGCTGGTTGCGGGCGTAATATTCGCCCCAGGGGGCGACAATGTCGATGATCGACAGGCACCGCGGGGCCATCTGCTTGGTAACAGTGGCGGCCACCCGGGTGAGCTCGACCAACTGTTCGAAGTTGAAGCTGAAACTCTGGTTGGCGTGGATGCCGCTGATGACGTCCCATGCCTGGACGTGGTTGCCGTAGCGGGTAATGAGGCGGCGGATGTGCTCGGCGACCAGGTCGCGGACGGTGTCGAAGTCGTGCTCCCAGATGTAGAGCCAGTCGGGGACGTAGTTTTCCTGGAAGCAGACCAGCGGCGCCCCTTTGATGGGCAAGCGTTGCTTCGCCAGCCAGTCGATCCATTCGTCCAGAGCCTGGAAGTCGAAACTCTGTTCACTGGGTTCGATCTGTCGCCAGGGCATCGGGACGGTGACGAAATCGCAGGCCGCGGCGACATGCGGCCCGTGAGCGTCGGGCAGGGCCCCCAGATCGACGTGGCTGCCGAAGACGCGGCGGGTGAATCCGCCGATTTGTCTGCGGCGTTCGAGCAGGACGGAGGCGTGGTAGCGCGTCATTTCCTCGGCCGCGGTGATCGCCTGCATGAGTGCCTTCCCGGCGGGCTGGGCGGCATCGCTCGGTTCGGTGGCCTTGATGGCTTCGATGAGCAGGTGGCGTGCCTGGGTCACGCGGCCGATGAGTTCCTCGACGTCGGGGCAGTCGAACAGGCCCCAATCTTCGATCTTGTGATCGATGTGCATCAACTGGCCCCGTGCCAGCTCGAGCGGGAGCACGAACGGGTCCTCACGTTCCTGAAGGCGGACGGTTTCGAGGATGATGCGCCGTGATCGGTCAACGGGCCACAGCAGCGCCAGCCCGGCGGGACCGGCCGTCCGCTTTTTGCACTGGACCACGCCGTCCTTGAAGTCGATCTCGGCCCGCAGGGGA
Source organism: uncultured Phycisphaeraceae bacterium (assembly GCA_964574815.1). Lineage (GTDB taxonomy): Bacteria > Planctomycetota > Phycisphaerae > UBA1845 > UBA1845 > CAZNPL01. Next base: position 115,730 of record CAZNPL010000014.1, on the reverse strand, counting down.
ACGCCGTCACTTCCGAAGAGGTAGGCGACGGTGAGATCGACGTTCTTGGACGGTTTTCCGTTGGAAAATGCCAGAAGGCGAATCACGCGATGTTCGCTGTCGTTGTCGCACGGCGTCCCGGTCCGGTTGTTTCATGGGATGCGGGGGCCGCGCTTTGAGCGCCTGTCGTATTCCGCCGGATCAGGCCGGCGACGCCGCCGTTCTCCAAACGCACATTATGGCGTCGGGGGAACGGTTCGTCGAGGCGGGCGCGATGGTGGGGCCATGGCCGTTTCGGTTTCACGCTATTGCGGGGGTCGCGGGGCGGAAAGGCGCGGTTGATCGAGCAATCAGGGCGGAGAGAGTTCACGGGTAAGCTACGCCGCCCACGCGGCTCCGCTTGCCCATGGCACCCGCGTGCACACACCGGCGCCGCGTACCGATCATCACGCGGACTGGAACCGCTCCGTTGTCCGCTTATGATTCAGCATCTCATCCGGCAGACCGAGGCAAGCCGGGCGCGTAGGCCGGCTTTCAGGCGAGTTCCAGCGGAGGCGTGGATTAAAGTGAAATTGAAGGGCGAACGGGCTGTTCGACAGACGGAGATGCCGGGTTTTCCCGTTCGACGCGGGAAGGTTCGGGACGTGTACGATCTGGGCGAGGAGGTCTTGCTGGTGGCCACCGACCGGATCAGTGCGTACGATGTGGTGTTGCCGACGCCGATCCCGGGCAAGGGGGTGCTGCTGACCCGGTTGTCGAAGTTTTGGTTCGACTGGCTTGGGGGCAGCGTGCCGCACCATCTGCTGGAGGTCATCGAGGATCGGGCGCCTGGGCGTATGGGGGCTTACCTGGATCAGCTTCGTGGTCGGTCGATGCTCTGTCGCAAGGCCGATGTCGTGCCGGTGGAGTTCGTGGTCCGCGGTTACCTGGCCGGCTCTGGCTGGAAGGACTATCAGCGGAGCGGGGGGGTGTGCGGGGTCGAGCTGCCGCCGGGGTTGCGCGAGTGCGAGAAGCTTCCGGAGCCGATCTTCACGCCGGCCACCAAGGCCGAGGTCGGGCACGACGAGAACATCTCGTTCGATCAGGCCTGCGAGACGGTCGGCGGGGACGTGATGCGATTGTTGCGGGACCGGAGCATCGAGATCTACACGCGTGCCGCGAAGTACGCCCTCGGCCGCGGGATCATCATCGCCGACACAAAGCTAGAGTGGGGTCAAGCGGGCGATGAGTATTTGCTGGTGGACGAGGTCTTGACGCCGGACTCTTCGCGTTTCTGGCCGGCGGACGAATACGAACCGGGCCGCGACCAGGAGAGTTTCGACAAGCAGTACGTGCGGAACTATCTGACAGACCTGCTGAAAGCCGGCAAATGGGACAAGACCCCGCCGGGTCCGGAACTGCCGGAGGAGATCGTCCGCAACACCGCGGCCAAGTACAGCGAAGCGATGCAGCGTCTTGAGGGGTAGGCTTGCACCGCACGGGTCTGGGTGCTGCGGTTCCATCGGTCGAGGCCCGGCGTGCGATCTGATGCGACGATGCGACGATGTCAATGCGTGCCGGCTGTACGACGATCTGGCCTGGCTTTGGCCGATCATCAGCCCGCCGGGGGACTATTTGGCCGAGGCGGAGGAGATCGCTGGGCTCTTGCGACAGTGGAGTCGGCGCGAGGTGCGGCGTTTACTCGATCTGGGCTGCGGGGGCGGGCACATCGATTCCGGGTTGAAACGGTATTTCGAGATTGTCGGCGTCGATCTGAGTGAGGCGATGTTGGCGCTGGCCCGCGAGCTCAACCCGGAGGTTGCTTACGTGCGCGGTGACCTGCGTGCGCCGCCCGTGGATGAGCTCTTTGACGCCGTCTACCTGGGTGACGCGGTCAATTCCATGTTGAGCGAGGCCGACCTGCGGCGGGCATTTCAGGCCGCGTACGACCGCCTGGCGCCGGGCGGAGTATTCCTGACAGTGGCCGAGCTGACGCGCGAGAATTTCAAGTCGCCGGAGTCGATGGTAACGCTTCACGGCGGTTCGGACGTTCACGTGACGTTTGTTCAGGACTTCTTCGATCCGGACCCTGCCGATACGACGTACGATTTGACGCTGGTGTTCCTGATCCGCAGCGGCGGCAAACTGGAAGTTGAGGTGGATCGGCACCGCGCCGGGATCTTTTCACTGGAGACGTGGCGTGCGACCGCCGGCGATGTCGGCTTCGATACCCAATTGACGAAGCTCGGCTCCGCGGAGGCTCACGCGATCATTGGGGTAAAGTAGCCGTCAGCCTTCAGCCATCGGCCATCAGCTAAGGAAGGTGCGTCGAGATGCAATCAGCGAGCAGCCTCCTTACCGTCCCCGCACTGAGCGCGCCGGCTTTATTGACCGAGTAGGGGTCTGGCCGCCATTCTGAAGGTACAAGGCCATGTCGGATACGTTCACCGCGCCGTCGTTGTTGACGTCGGCCTGACGGGCAATGCGGGCGTTCACGCCTTCGGCGATCAACCGGCGCACCGAGATCGTCTCAACGGGGCCTTGGACGTTCGGGGGCGTCGCGGCCGGGTTGCAGACTGCTTCGCAGCCGGCCTTGGCGTCGTTGAATAAGTTTACCAGGATAAAGGAGAAGTCCAGCAGGCTGACGAGCCCGTCGCCGTTGATGTCGCAGTGCGGCGTCGGCGCGCCGCAGGGTGCGTCGGAATCGGGTGTCGGGTTGGTCGCAACGCAGTCCATGTACGTCACATAGTCCAGCACGTCGATGTGGGTGTCGCCGTTCAGGTTGCCGTTGACGAGCCAGTGGCAGGTATCGCTCAGGTCTTTGGAGCCTTTGAAGGAGGCGAACCAGGTACTGCCCTTCTGCGGGAGCGTCTCGCAGGTCAGGTTGCAGGTGGCGTTGAGCGAGTGGAGCGGGTCTTCGGCTTCGATGCAGAGCCAGTTGCCGGGCGGGATCTTGGCCTGGGCGACGCCGTGACCCGGTGCGTTGAACGGCAGGCCGAAGTTGAGGTCGGCGCATACCTCGATCGTGTCAGGGTTGGCGACGGAGCCGCAGTCGCTGACGGAGAACTCGATCCCGCGGGTGAGCGGGCCGGGGTCCATCATCGGCGACAACTCGACCTCGACGTGCAGCCCGTTCAGACCGCTGTTGCCGATCGCGAAGGCGCATTCGGAGACATTGTTGCAACTGTCGGTGGTGTCGCCGCAGTCGATCGTGGTGACGCCCGGCGGGAATGCACCGCCGCCGTCGACGAGATCCGAAACGTCCGCGCCGCCGTTGTGGCTGATGGTACAGGTGACGGGGATGGAACCGTCGCAGTTGTCGACCGCGAACAGCGGGTCCCAGACCACGGTGCGCGTGACATCGCCGCAGTCGGCGTTGCCGAACGTCTCGAGGTCCGGGCAGTTGATCACCGGCGGGGTGACGTCCACGCTGAACGGGCCGGTGTTGCATGGGTCGGCCAGCGGGTTGTCCTCCAGGCCGCATTCACCATAGCCGAAGAAGTCGTCGCCGGGCGGGCGTACGTGCCCACGCGGGCAGACCGATTCGCCGTTCACGGCGCCGAGCACAGTCGGCGGGTTGTGCGGGCGGAACGATACGCCGGCGTTTTTGCACTCGGCGATCGCGGTGAAGGAGATCACCGCGACCGTCGCGGGACCATGCGTGCCTTTGATATGCCCATCGGAATAGTCGGCCACGAGGTAATCGATCGTCCCGGCGGGCTCATCCACATATTCGAGGCCCTCCCACCAAAACACTCCGCCGCCGGGTGCCATCGAGTTGAATTCCAGGGCGGACGTGTCGTACGACAGGAAGAACTGTGCGGCAAGAATGGGGGGCGTCGAGAACCCCATGTCGACCGTCACGATGACCTCGTCGCCCACGCCCACGCCGTCGAGGCAGTTCTTGCCTTCCTGCGTCTCGACGTTCAGGCAAAGCGACGGGTTCTCGATGCACTCGCAGGACCCTTCGACGCACTCGCTCGCAGCGTCCGGACAATCCGCGAGCGTGGTGCACGGTGTATCATTGATGTCGATGTTGACGCACTCTTGAGCGGCGTTGCAGGTGAGTGGCGTGCCGGGGATCGGATCGGTGACGTTCTCACAACAAGCGTCGACCGTGCACACGACGTCGTCACGGCAGTCACGTGAATGGGTCCGGACGCATTGGCCCTCCCAGCACACGGCGTTGACGGTACAGAACAGGCCGTCGTCGCAGGGATCGCGGTCGGTCGTGTTGCTTGGGTCGTCCGGATCCGTTGAGGCCGGCACGCAGCCGAGGCCGAGGGCGGGATCATCGCTGCAGTACCACATCAGGCATTCATCCAGGGGCGGATAGCCGAGGTTTTGGCACTCGGCCTCCGTACGCGAACTCCCGGCGGGCAGGCCAAGCGTGCAGGGAATGCCGGGGACGCAGGTGGCGGTGATCGTGCCCATGGTATCGGTGCCGACGACCTGAACGGTGAGAACCTCTCCCGGCGAGACGAGTCCGGGGGGATCGTAATTGGAGTTGCACGCGATTTCGTTGCCGAGTGCGCAGCCGTCATCGTAAACGACGAAGTCGGCGCCGCCGGTGACGTCGAACTGGATCAACTCGGCATAGCACGTGGCTGTATATTCGAAGAAAACGTCGGACCCTCCCGGGCTGCAACTTGGCGTGGGGCCGTCCTGCTCGCCGCACGTCGTGTTGTACGGCGTCACCACGCCGTCCAAGAGTGTCGTTCGCGTCTTCGCATGAATCGTTCGGCGGCTCGACCACGATGATCAATGGCGTAAAAACGCCGTCTACGATTCCGGCATCGGGGATGATGACGGTCTCAAGGTCCGGCGCCCCGATGAAATCGAACAGAAAGCGGCCGCAGGCGTCGGGTGACACGACGAAATCAACCTGCCCGAAGTATACGGCCTCCGGATTACCCGGCAGCGTCGAGGCGCTGACGGGGACGTTAAGCACCACCCAGCCGAACTTGTACGGCGGCGTGCCGTCGTTCGGGCAGTCTGAACAGTCGATGGACGTGGTGTTGAACCCGACGTAGTCGCTGCGCGTCTGGTCGATCTGGACGCTGCCGCAGGCGTGAACGCCGTCATAAGTGCAGTCGGCTTCGACGCCGCCGGAGGTCACTCCGCTGCCGACTTGCGTCCCGACGGAGTCCACGAACGCCTGAACACCCGGCGATTGGAAGTCGGTATCATCGGGACCTTGAACGTAGATGCCCATCGTGACGACATCGCCTTGCTGAGCGAAGACAACGGTGGTTCCGGCCGGGTAGTGTGCGGGGTCGTCGCCGAGCGGCACCCAGAACATGCGGGGTTCGTCAGGATGGGCGATGGCTGTTGAGGCCAATGCTGTAACGGCGTAACAGAGAACGGTGAGTCGGCGAATTGCGTTCATGGCCTGTTCCCTCCGATCGGAGGCTCTGAGACCAGCGGCGATCAGCGAAGAAGAGAGGAGCACGCCGCCGGTAACAGTGTCCGTGAGTGGCTTTCTTTATCTTATTGACATGGCGCGACCACGCTGACATCGTACCGCTGCTTTCGACACGGGTACGGCCGTGCGCGACGGGCGCGGCACGTCCACACGGATCCGTCCTCCACCCCTTCGCTTCGCGAAGGGACGGGCCACCGTGCACGGCATACCCACGCAGGCGCAGGCATGGTACCGGACTGTACCCGGCGCTATCTCGATCTCGCCGCCGATACCCCCTTCCGAGTGTAATGAATGCGCACCGGCGATGCAACTTATCGTCGATTCAGCTGAGGCACTCTAACTCCAGTTGTCGCAGTACTTTGGGCGCGGCTTTCGTCCGCCGCTCTGCGACCGGGGATAATCAGTTGCGCGCCGGGTCGTCGAGGCAATCGTAGTCATCGCAGTCGATGAAAGAATCGCCATCGTCGTCGACGCCGTTGTCGCAGATTTCGAACTCCCCGGCACAGGCCGGGTCGTCAATGCAGTCGTAGTCTTCGCAGTCGACGAAGGTATCGTCGTCGTCGTCAATACCGTTGTTGCAGATCTCGATGTCGCAGGGCGGCAGCGGACTGGTGAAGGAATCCTGGAAGATCGCCAGATCGGCCAGGTCCACGTCGCAGTCGAGGTCGACATCGCCGAGCGGCCGTCCCTGTTCATTCACGGGCGTGTTCGGCGGCGTCTGGCAGCAGACATCCTGGGCGTCGCCCACGCCGTCGCCGTCCGTGTCCACGGCGATCGCCGTTTGAGCCAAAGCACATGCGATAGCGACCAGGGCAAACAGTTCTCGTGACATCATTCATTCCCCCAAGCAGAACGAGGCGTCGAGATGGAGGCGCCGGTTTTATAAGAATCTTACTGATCATGGTACCGGATTCCGGCTTTGTCATTCAATCCCTGTTCCAGTCAGTGTCCGCCGATCAGCCGTGCTATCGGTCCCGGCATGGGCCGTGCGTCACAGATGGTGCAAGATAACGGGGCCGCCCGCGGCCACGATTGACCATGGCCGGGTGCGTATTAGCATCGGCGGGCGGACCGCCGTTTTGCCGGCGTATTCTCGGTCGATGCTCGAAACGGTAACGGAGGTGATCATGCCCGAACGATGGACCCGCGAGGCGGTATTGGACCTGGCCCGAAGCTATCAGCCCGCGTGTGTGCTTGCGGCGGCGGCGGAGCTGGATGTTTTCTCGGTGCTGGCGGAGGGGCCGCTCGGTGCGGAGGCGGTAGCGGAGCGAGCGGCCGCCGACGCGCGGGGCATGGCGATGCTGCTGGACGCTGCAGTGTCGCTCGGGCTATTGGAGAAGCGCGGGAGCGAGTACGCCCTGGCCGACGGTGTTGCGGAGTGTCTGGTCGGTGATGCGCCGCGGTGCGTGATTTCGATGGTGCGGCATCAGGCCGTGTGCATGAGGCGCTGGGTGCAGCTCGCCAAGGTTGTGCGGACCGGCGAGCGGGCCGAGCGCGTACCCAGCATCCGCGGGGCGGACGCAGACGAGGCGGCGTTCATCGAGGCCATGGAGGTCGTCACCTCGCCGGTGGCGCCGCAGGTGGTGGACGACATCGGTCCGCCGGCGTTCAAGCATCTCCTCGACATCGGCGGAGCGCGCGGCAACTGGACGACGGAGTTTCTGCGCAAGCGCCCGGACGCGAGCGCGACGCTCTTCGATCTGCCGCACGTGATTCCGATGGCCGAGCGGCGACTTCGCGAGGCAGGGATGCTTGACCGCGTTACGCTTGCGGCGGGTGACTTTACCATGGACCCGTTACCGTTCGGGGCGGACCTGGCGTGGGTGAGCGCGATCGTGCACCAGGATTCGCGGGAGCAGAACCGGCGCCTGTTCAAAGCGGTTGCGGATGCGCTGGTCGACGGCGGGATGATTCTCATCCGGGACATCGTGATGGAGGAATCCCGGACGGAACCGCCGACGGGTGCGATGTTCGCGATCAATATGCTGGTGAACACCGAAGGCGGGGGGACGTTCACGTTCGAGGAGCTGCGGGCGGATCTCGAGGCCGGCGGGTTCAAAAACGTGCGGTTGATGCGCCGCGACGAGGGGATGAATTCGGTCGTGGGGGCGACGAAGTAGGGCGGGTTTGGCGCACCGAATTGGTTGGGGAGGCATTTCACGGGCAAGCTCCGCCGCCGATGGCGGCTCCGCTTGCCCATGGCCCCCGCCCGCCAGGATCGTTGGCATCCGGTTTGATTTGATACAGCGGCGGGCGGAGCCCACCCTACATGGGCGGCGGGTGAAGCCCGCTCTACAAAACGCCCGCTGTCGTCCCGTTGCTAATCGACCAGTTTTGATTCGGGGACGTCGGCCGGTTTTTCTTTCAGGCGGAACTGGTCGGGGCGTTCGCGGAGGACGCGGCGGATCCAGGATTCGGGGTAGCCCTCTTCGCGGGGGCGGCCTCTCTCGTCCTTGACGTAGCCGTCGTTGTACTTGGTGAGCAGGTGCTCGCCCAGCTCCCGCCAGCGATCCACCACCATTTCCCCATGTGAGACGCAGTAGTCGGTCAGGTAGCGTCGCATCAGGTCGCGATCGGTCTTCCACAGTTCGGCCGCGGTCTTTTCGACGGCCGGCTGCAAGGCCAGCATGGTGCCCTCCAGCTCCTGCTGCACGGTTCGGATGTCCTCGATCATGTAGGAATAGCGGATGTTGGCGTAGTTGGCCACGAAGTTGAAGGTCCACCAGGCCGAGTCCCAGGAGAACTGCCGCAGGCTGCCGACGGTGTACGATTCCGGCAGGGCATTGATACCACAGTAAAGCGGCACGTAGCAGGTGGTGTAGGTGTCGTCGACGCCGTACCACAAAACGCCGCCGATCGGGTCGGGCAGCCACGAGCGGGACTGCGACACGAAGGTAAAGCCGGTCTGCTGGGTGGAGACCGGCCGCTCCCAGGTGTAGGGGGCGTCGTCGATTTCCCAGTCGATGGGGCGCCATCGGTTGGGCGTGCCGAACGGTCCGGCGTCCAGGCCCTTGGTCATGTCGAAGGGCGTGCCTTCGTAGTGGTCGCGCATCAGGGCGAAGACGTCGGCCGTGCTGAGCTTCCTGTCGGGCTTGATCCACAGAGGGTACGGCTCGGCGCCTTCGAGGCCGCGATGGTAGTCGGGCGGCAGGTCGAGCGAGGGGGCCGCCCGCCGGAAGATGCTCCACACGCGGGTTTCGGCGTAGCGCTTGTTGCGGGGCGTGGGCGGGCAGTAGACGTCGCAATAGCGGAACGGTTCACCGGAGGCCGGGTCGTAATAGCCGCGCTCGATGGCGAACGACTTCACATTATTCGAGTAAAGGCAGTTCTCCGGATCGTCCAGCGGGAACTCGCCGATGCGGGCCTTGTTGGCGTGGGCGGCGATGTAACCGTCGGGAACTTTCACGGCGACCCACTGGGCGCCCTCGCCACCCGGACCGGGGCCGATGATCTCGAGGATCCAGGCCTCGTGCGGGTCGGCGATCGAGATGGACTCGCCTTCGGATCGGTAGCCGTACTCGGCCACCAGATCGGTCATGACGGTGACGGCTGCCCGGGCCGTCTTGGCGCGTAAGAGGGCCAGCCGCATCAGGTCCCAGTAGTGCAGGATGCCGTCGGGGTTCTGCAGCTCCTGCCGGCCGCTGAAGGTGGTTTCGCTGATGGCCAGTTGATGTTCGTTCATCAGGCCGACGACGGCGTAGGTATGCGGGACCTGCTTGATCGTGCCGCGGACGTTGCCGCCCCAGTCGGTGATCTCGAGCGATTCGCCGGGCTCGTAATCGGCGGCCGGGTAGTAGCGCAGGTGCGGGTGAAACTCGCCGTCACAGGTGTAGGTGATGATCACCGAGCCGTCGGCCGAGGCGCTCCTGGTCACGAGGATGTTCGTGCAGGCGATGGCCGGGACGGCCGGCAGGATGGTGGCGGCGGCGACGAAGAAGATGCTTGTGCGTCTGACGGACTGTTGCATGGTATTTCTCGCGATTGGATTACGTGTTTGCGGCGCATTGTGTACCCATTCTCCGCGAGGGGGCACGCGGGGCATGCCGGTGCTCGCAGGTCATCACGATAGCGGAAACCGCTTCAGGTTTGAAGAGACGGTGCGCCGGTGTGCGCACAGTGGGCCAGAGAAAAATGCGTCGCGGGACACGGAGATGGCCTACGGCTTGATCACTCCCACCGGAAGGCGGCCAAGGCCTTCAACTCGCGGACAAACAGCTCCTTGCCGCAGACGGCCAGATGGGCCCAGGTGTCGTTTTCGGCGATCTTGCGGCGGTCGAGCAGGACGAAACGGTTCGGGTCGGCCTCGATCAGGAGGAGCTCGCCGCGCTGATCGAGGGCCAGGATCCGGTCACCGCTGAGTACCATGCTCCAGTACTTGCCGAACGGCTCCGACCGCCATTGCTCGTTCCCCGTCCGCAGGTCGATGCAGGTCAGCCGGCCGTTGCCCAGGTGGAGATACGCGAAATCGCCACGCACGACGGGGGAGGACATGTAACCCTGGGCCTTGTTGGTCCAGAGCTCGGCGACCGATAGCCCGTGGGTGCCTTTAGTAATCCGATAGAAGAATGTGCGGTTCTTGTGCGTGCTGGTCAGAACGCCGTTGCCGTAAACGGTCGGCGTCAGGATGTTCATCCCCCTGAACGACGGCACGCTCTGCTGCCATAACACGTCTCCCGAATCGGGATTTACGCCGGCGAGTACCTGGCGGGTCTGCACGACGATCTGCGGGACGCCGTGGATCGTGGCTATCATCGGCGAGGAGAACGCGCTGCCCATCATGCCTCCATCGTCGGCGAGGGTGCGCCAGACGGTCTCGCCGGTGTGCTTGTCGAGTTTGACGAAGGCGGCGCCGGCTTGAACGTAGACGTGGTCACCTTGGACCATGGGCGAAGAGACAAACCCGAACGCCGGCAGGTCCGTGTCGTACCGCTCCATGAAATCGACGCGCCAGCGTTGCCCGCCGTTTTCAGCGTCCAGGCATACGAGAACGTCCTGCATACCCGCGACGAACAGCGACTCGCCGTCAAACGCGGGCGTCGAACGAATCCAGTCGCCGTTGGACTTGGCGAAGAACGGGACACTCATCGATCCGGGCCACTCGGTTTCCCAGATCTTTTCGCCGGTAGCGCGGTCGAGAGCGTACACGACCTCGTGCGATTCGTTTCGCGTCTCGGTGGTGAAGACTCTGTCCTTCGAGACGATCGGGCCGGAGTAGCTCGGGCCGAGCTCGACGCGCCAGCTCTGGCTGAGATTCTTGAGATCCCGGGGCCATTGCGGGCGGTCTGCAATTGTCGCGTCGCGGCTGGGTCCGCGCCATTGAGGCCATGTGAACTCGTTTTCGCTTGCGGCTGCGGTCTGCAGGAGCGTGAACGTCAGACACAAGCCAATCAGATTCTGTCGCATGTTCGACTTCCCATCCTCATCCAAGAGCCGGCCCCTGGCCTCTTTCAGGGGCCCGTGTCGGCGCCGATCTTGTGCCGGCTCGGCCTTGTGTTCAAGCCGCCCTGGAACGTCGAGCACACTTGATGCGCGCCGCCTTGCCTCAGCCGATTCTGTCCAGGACGGCGGTCACGCAATGGTAGTAAGTGTGGGATGATTCGCCCACATGGCCGGTCGAAATTCAGCACAACAGGGGCGGCACCCCTGATCGCATGTCGCCGCCGGGAGAGGTGGCAAGAGAAGCTCCATCCAGGCACACAATTGAGTGAAATTCGTTTACCGAGTGCGGTGGTTGCTCTAGCATGGAACAGTCACTTCCCAGCATGGAGTACAGTTCGATGTTTGTACGGTTACATAGTAAAACACTCTTTCTGCCTGTCCGATTTGCGGCGTTCAGCTTTCTGGTGGCCGGCCTGACCGGCACGGCGCAGGGGCAGTTGTGCCTGCTTCCCGAGAACGAGTCCGGAACCGTGGACTTGCCGCTGGATTGCCAGGACGGTTACGAGAACCCGGAGGACTCCATCGAGATCACCGATGGTCTTCCGGACGGGAGCTCGATCCGCGCCCATCTTTCGTGGACGTTCTCCGACGTGACGCGCCTGCCGGGAGGGCATCTTGGCGGCGCAATTCAGACGTTTACGCCGACCATCGTTCTGAATCTGCGGGGCACGGGTGAGTTTGCCGGATTCAGTCAGTTTACGCCGCTCACGGTGAACGCGTCCGGTGAAGAACATTCAGGCAGTTTCTTCCCTTTTTTCCCCAGCCAGTCAATCGCTCTGGAGTTGGTGGCCCTGAAAGGCGAGGCCCTGTCGTTCAATCCGAGCTTTTCGATGCTGCGCTTCGAGGCCGGCTCGGCATTCGGTCTACCGGCCACGATGGGTGAGGCCATTCTGCAACTGGACGAGCCCGGCGTGTGCGTGGGAGGGCAGGCGGACGGGGAATCGTGTGCCCGCGACGACCAGTGCCCCGACAGCAACAGCGACGGATTTTGCGAGGGGGGCGACAACGACGGCGGGCCGTGCGCGACCAGCGGCGACTGCCCGGACGGGGTCTGCGTGAACCGCGGAAGCTGCGTCTGTCCCGACGGCCCGTGTGACCCGGCGTACGTCGCCAGAGGCTATTTCGACGTGAATTACAGGATCGAATACGTCGGCAAGTCCGAAAGCCGATTCGAGGGGTTTTCCGGTATGCAGACCGGTACGATTCGCGCCCGGACCGGTGCGAACCCGGCGGTCTTTATGCGGTCGATTGGGGGATTCGGGCACGAAATCGACGCCGCGCCCGGCGAAAGTCTGATCATTGATACATATGTCCGCCAATTGGTGCCGGCCAGGCTGAGTGCGTATCAGGTCACCTTGCCGATGGAGGCCCAAAGGATCGGCGACGATACGCGCGGGTCCATCAGGCACGCACCCCATCCGCCGGTCGTCGACGTGACTAGAAGGGACTGGGTTTTCTCCGAACTCCTGTCGCTTCCGTGGGTGGCGCCCATCGTGGACTGCACGCTTCGTCGAGAACCGACGTGCTACGCGTCGGTGTACGGTGCCCCGAGGGATATGCTTCCGCTCGTTACTGACTCGCGGTACCTGGCGCACTTCACCTATGAGGTGTCTGCCGATGCCGCCGGCGACTTCGAGATCGAATTCCTCGCCAGCCCGCCCACGGTGCCCGGCCCGTTCACCTATCTCCTGGACGAAGAGTTGAACACCATTCCCGCCGAAGCCTACAGCACCATCGTCCACGTCGCGGGAAAGAAAGATCCCGTGCCGGGGCCACCTTTTCTGGTCCATGGAGCGGCTGGCGGCGGCGAGACGTACCCGTGCACCGGGTACATCGACCCGCGTCTGGAGAGCGACAACCGCGTTGATCTGAACATGGGGGTTCGCGACATCATCATGGTATTCAATGAACCGGTCTTCAAGAGCGGCGGTGCGGGTACGATGCCCGCCGATTCGACCAGCTTCCTCGTCACCGAGACCGGCGGCGGTGCCGCGCCGGATGTTGTGGGCGTTACGACGTCGGACAACATCACCTTCGAGTTGACGCTCGCTCGGCCGATCACGCCGCAGGAGTGGACCACGATCCCGGCGGACGTCGTGGACATGGTTGGCAACCCGATTGACAGTCAGGGTGATCTCGGGCCGGGGATGGCCGAACCGGATCGGCTGGACATCGCGTTTCTGCCCGGCGACGTGAATCAGGACGGGATCACGTCACCGCAGGACCTGACCAATTTACGACAGTACCTGACGACCGGTTCGTTCCACAACGACTGTGCCGACTTACTGTACTTTGATATCGATCGCGACGGCGTCATGCCGGAGCCTCAGGACCTGCTTCGGTTTCGCCAGATGCTTACAGGCACCCATCCTGCAACGCGGACCTGGATGGTGGCGGAGCTGAACAACCCGCAGCTGTAGGATCGGGCGGCACTGATGGTTTGGCAGGGCGAACTCGTCGCCGCAGGATACCGAGCAAGTCAACACGGCAGCGCAATGAAAGAGCCGGTCGCACCCTCGAGGAGCGACCGGCTCTTTGTTCTTTGTCCGGACTGCCGAACGCGACGTCAGGAGACGCCGAACTCACGGCGGCGGCCGAAGGCGACGGTACCCATCGTCAGGCCGAGCAGGAGCATCACCAGCAGGCCCCATTCGGTCACCGTGGGGATCACCTCCGTTGGCGGCGGGCACTGGCAGTCCTCCTGGCACAGATCCGGACAGAAGGCATCGTCGGTGCCGTCGCACTGCTCGCCGGCCGTCGCATTCTTGTAATTGTCGCCGCACTCGGCGAACGAGCAGTCGGGATCGCAGGAGGCCGTCTCGGCACCGAACGCGTCGCAATCCTCGCCGGCGGTCTGGTTCACGTTGCCGTCGCCGCACTCGGCCGGCGTGCAGTCGTCATCGCACGTTGCGGATTCACCGGCGTCGTCGCAGATCTCAGTGCCGTTCTGCTCATTCCAAATGAAGCCGTCGCCGCACTCGGCATTCTCGCAGGTGTCGAGGCAGTCGTCGTTGTTG
>CAZNPL010000014.1:0-101791 GCA_964574815.1 uncultured Phycisphaeraceae bacterium | reverse complement strand
TCTCGCAGGTGTCGAGGCAGTCGTCGTTGTTGTTGGCGTTGGCGTCGTCGCACTCTTCCGTGCCGGAGCCTTCGTTCCAGACGAAGCCGTCGCCGCACTCGGCATTCTCGCAGGTGTCGAGGCAGTCGTCGTTGTTGTTGGCGTTGGCGTCGTCGCACTCCTCCGTGCCGGATCCTTCGTTCCAGACGAACCCGTCGCCGCAGGTGGCCAGGCGGCAGGTGTCCAGGCAGTCATCGTTGTTGTTGGCGTTTCCGTCGTCGCACTCCTCGTCATTGTTGACGATTCCGTCACCGCAGAACTCAACCGGAACGCACGTCGGGTCCGCGGCGAGAGCCACAGCGTCAACCCAGACCGCGCCCTGCTCCCACGCCGGCTGCAGGATGACGAAGGCCACCCTGACCATGACGGTTCCCGGAGGCGCGTAGACGTCAAGTGTATGCTGTTGCCACAGATCGGCCGGCGTACTGGCATCGGCGATGGTGATCTCCGGAGCCCACAGCGGAGACTCGGTGTTGGGATCGGGGCTGAAGTGATCCCAGAACTCCATCTTCATCACCATGAAGTTCTGCGTGCCTTGCAGGCCAATCTGTGTCTGCGGTCCTCCGCCGTCGTCATACGTGTACGTTGGCGTATAGCTCCAGGCGCTCAGCACCCAGTGCTGCCCACCGGTGGCGGCCAAGTCCTGGGTCATTCCCGAGTTGCACCACTCACACCACCACGGTCCAAGGGACAACTCCGCCCGACTGCCTTCCTTTATGGGGAGCGTCGCCTTGGGGTCGGACGAGTCGAGACTCCAGGTGTTCCCCCAGACTCCCCAGTCAGTCGGCTTGGGCCCCTCGCCCCAGTCGGTAGTCGTCTCAAATCCAGCGTTAAGCAGCGCCGTCGTCGGATCGTCCGTGGGCTGTGTGTCGTAGATGAAACCCTGGTTACAGACCGGCGTCACCGCATTGTCTATTGTGACCTCGAACGTGATCGTCACCGTCGCACCGTCGGCGATCGAGCCGACGTCAACCTGTACCGACGTATCACCCGCGGTGTTCCCCAAAACCACCGTGCCTTGCGTGGTGGTCACCGACCCCACGATCAAGCTCGTGTTGGCATCGGGCGTATCGGTGAAGACGACGTTCTGAGCCGCGGCATCGCCGTCGTCGTCTGGGTTCGTCAACGTGATGGTGTAGATAATTGTGTCGCCGACGTCGTACCCGTTGCCGTCATTATCCACGCCGATCGCGGCCGTCTTCTCCGCCGTCACGACCGCCGTGGTGCGGATGTAGTTCACCGCGATGTCGAGGCTCTGCACGGTGGTTCCGTCCACGAACATGCTGATGGCACCGACGTTCGAGAAATCGGCACCCGCGCCGAGGTTGGTCGAGAAAGCCGCATAGGGGATGACGTAAACCAGCGTCGGCGGAGTTACCGGCGGGGTGATGGTAAACGTGGATGAGTTGGCTGCGTCGGTGAACACTTCGAGAACGACGCTGCCGCCGGCCACGTCCACCGCAGGCAACTCGATCTCGAACGCGTCCTGGAGTCCCCCTTCCGTGAGGTCGACGCCACCCAGACCGGTATAGTCGATCACGGAGCCGTCGCCGTCGTTACCGTCCCAGACGGTGGTGGATCTGCCAAGGATGTTCGATCCCTGCTGGTGCGCGAAACTCGCCACCACCACGCTGATCGTCGTCCCGTTCAGCGACCCGCCGGTCAGCTCGACCTCGATATCGCGAGCGCCGCCGAGGATCCCCGCCCCAGTGACCTCGTTCGAAGTCGTCCCGCCCAAATCGGCCGGGTAGGTGAGTGTGAGTGGACCTTGAGCGGTCGTGAAGTCGTCGATGACGACGGTTCCTGCGGCAACGGATGTCAGAAGTCCTGCGCAGAGAACGCTGAGAAACAGTTTTGCCCCCTTCATCTTTTCCATCCTCCTTCTGCAACCGCGCGCTCGACGCGGTCGTCGATGTCGTGTCCGGTCCACCGGACACTGCGGACGAAGTACCAACAAGTTGTAACCAAATGAACTCGTGCCCAATGATCGGGCCGGGCCCCTCCTTTCCCGTGGGCTGAGATGGATGCGCGGCTTACCCAAGAACGGGAGCGCCGCCTTCCTCCTCCGCGGCTTGGTCGCACCAGCCCATAAACTAGCCGATCCTGCGATCAAATACCACTAGAAAAAATTTTGCGGGCCGAATTGCATGAGTGGCCCCAGCGGGAAGGCGGAAACGCTAGTGATAACGTCAGTCATAAATCTTGGCTTTATGTTTTCGCCCGGCTGGCGGGGTGATCAGACTCGTGGCTCGCCGTCCGAGGTCCGAAATACATGGGCGTTCGAGGGGGCCAGGCATACCCGAACCGTTCCATCGACAGAGTGGCTTGCTGTCGCCGGGACGCGGGCGGTCAGGTCCTCGTCCGATGGTGTGGCAAGGTGAACACAGGTGCGGTCTCCTTCGCCATGGCAAGGCCCTACGCGGCCAACACGCCGATCAGGCAATGCTACCATTGAGTCGGGCCAGGTCGAGAACGGCCCGCACGGGTAGGTGGTCCGAGGCGACGCGGGCGGTTTTGGTCTTGACGGCCATGGAGTCGACGAGCGCTTCTCTAGGGCGGACCCAGATCCGGTCGAGCGCGAGCAGCGGCAAGCGTGAGGGAAACGTGCGAACGGCCGGTACGCGTCCGAGGGCCTCGTGGAGTCGGGCAATTGTGACGGAGTTCGGGCGCCATTCGTTGAAATCACCAGCCAGCACCAAGGCGTCGAACGTCCGAGGCGGCGTCGTCACGTCCTGCTCCGGCTGCAGGATCTTCAACACGACGTCCACCTGATGGCGTCGTTCCCGGGCCTGCAGTCCGAAATGGGTGACGATGAATCGAACCCTGGCGCCGCCGACGTTCAGAATCACGTCCAACATGCCACGCGGCTCGCGCTGGCGATAGCTGAGGCTGGTTTGAATCACGTCGATGACGGGGTGGCGCGTGAGGATTCCGTTGCCGTAGAAACCGCCTCTCCCGCGAATGGTCGGTCCCGGAATGGCCTTCAACCCCGTGGCCGCCGCCAGGCGAGTGAGCTGGTCCTTGCCGTTGGCGTCGCGGAGGCGGCAGTCCACTTCCTGCAAGCCGACCACGTCGGCGTTCAGATCGCGGATCACCGCGCCCACGCGGTCGGAATCAACGCGGCCGTCGGTTCCGCGACAGCTATGCACGTTGTAGCTGACGAAAACGGCTTCAGTGCTGCTCAGGCTCATCCGCAGCTCGTTGGTTCGAATGTCTCTTGAGAAAGCGGTACAGCCAGTACGACCCGGCGGCCAGGACCACGACCGCAACGACGGCCTGCAGGATCGTGAAGGCGTCGGGGTGACGGGCGGCGGCGATCACCCGGTCGGACGCGAAGGCCAGGATCAGAATGCCCGGTGTCATACCGATGAACGTGCCCAGCATGAAGTCGCGGAAACCGATGCGTGAACTACCGGCGACCAGGTTGGAGATCGTGAACGGCGCGACCGGCAGAAGCCGAAGGGCCACGATCGCCGTAATTCCGCGGTTGGCGAGCTCATGGCTCAGGCGGTTGACGCGCTTGCCGGCCAGCCTGCGCACGGTATCGCGCCAGAGCACGCGTCCCACGCCGTAGGCTCCGCCGGCGCTGACCAGCGACCCGGCCATGCTCACGGCCGCACCCATCCACGGCCCGAAGACGAAGACCACAGCAACGATGAAGGCGTTGACGGGAAGCATCAACAGGGTGCCCACCGCCATGAACATCGCTGCCAGCGGCGGTCCCCACGCCTTTTCCTGCAACGGCTCGAGCGCATTGGCGAACTGCTCCGCCTCCGGCCAGCCCTCGAGCAGCCACCATGCCGCGACACCGGCCACGACCAGGGTGATGGCCAACGCCAGGACGACGCGGGGGAGCCTCCGCCGGCCCTGTTCGACTGCCTCCTCCGGGATGACCCGCTTGGCAAGCGTCTCCTCGATCGGCTGTTCGGGATCGGCGACGAGGGAGTCGATCATGGGATATTCCGGGCGCGGTTCGACGCTGAGATCTTCCAGCGCCCGCTCGCTTCCGCGCAGGGCATCGACCGCCTTCAGCAGCGAGCCGCAACGCTCTGCTTCCGACCGGATCGTATCGACCGACGTGCCCAGATGCTCGGCGAGGAGGCCGTCGCGAAAGTCGCGGATGCGTTCGCGCACGTTTTCGTCGCCGTCGGCCTCGATGGCCGCGTCGCACTCGGTATCGAGTCCCATGGACCGATTGCTCAGGTTCGCCGAGCCGATGCGCAGCAGGACGTCGTCGATCACCATGATCTTGGCGTGCAAGTTAACCGGCACGTCGCCGCCGACCACGGGGTAGAACACGCGCAGCCGCGAGTGCCGGTCGACCTCCTGGAGCTCCCGCACGATGCGGACGCGCAGGGCGCCCATGGTGAGATCGGCCAGACGGCCTGCTTGTTGTCGCGGGGTGACGATGATCACCTCGGGGCCGTCGGGTTCGGCGAGCCGGCTCGCCAGCGCGTTGCGGATCATGGTGCTGGTGACATATTGGTTCTCGATATAAATGAACTTTTGAGCGGCGGCGATGCTGTCGCGAAAGAGATCGGCGACTTCTCTGACGGCGGGGCGCTCCTTGTAGGTGGGCTGGGTGCGGGCGAAGGCGACTTTAACGCGCCGCAGATGGGGTTCGAGCGAATCGGGCCAGGGGTCGTCCGTTGCGTCCGTTGCTTCCACCTGCTCGCCGGTGGCCTCGAGCCAGCGCTGCCGGGCCAGTTCGCCGAGGGCCCGGGCGGCGTCTCCGTCCACGGCGATCTGGGCATCGTGAAACGGCCGGTAGTGCCTGCCCCATGGGTCAGTCCGTCGCGGGTCGTCGGGCTTGTGCTCGCGGGTGTCCCATCGCCCTGCGGTCAGGTCGACGCCACCGGCGAATGCGAGCCGGTCGTCGATGACGACGACTTTCTGGTGATGGGCGGCGCCGACGGCGTGGTCGTTGGCGAATCGGAGTCGGACGTTTCGGCCGGTGCGGAAGGAGAACCGCAGGAGCGGTGCGAACTCGCGTTCCAAGACGTAGATCGGTGCGGGGTCCCAGATGAGGATGCGCACGCGGAGGCGGTCGTTGCGTACGGTGATCTCGTGGAGCACATCAGCCAGCTCGGCCGGCCCGCGGTCGTCATCTGAGGGGAGCAGGGGCGTTTTGCTGTGGATGTCCCACCCCAGGATGGAGACGGACTGTTGTGCGCGGTGCAGGGCGTCATACAGCGCAGCGAAATAATCGGCGGCATCGACGAGGAGCGCCACGCGCTCCGCCGATTCGTGCCGCCAGCAGTTCCTGCCAACCTGGATGATCGATCCCGCCATGCGCCCGATTGCCAATCCCGTCGATGTTGGGCGATTACGGCTCGCGCCGAAACCGAGGTCTTAACCGACACGGCGGACGTTGGCCAACGGGTCGCCGAAAACCGGTGCGAGCCGAGCTGTTTGGTGTGCAAGGGAATCAGACATTCGCCGGTATAGTGGCCCGACACCGAACTGTTGAGGCCATTTGGGAAACGGGAGACTGAATGTCGTCCAGGGCTGAGCGGGACTGCTTGAAGGGCGTTGATGTCTTACGCGCGCGGTCTCTTCTTCCCCCAAGGCGTTTGCGGCCTTTGGCCTTCACGTCGGCCGCCAGAGTGTGGAGCGTTGGGTCGTCGTAGTCGATCACTTCTCCCCGCGCAAGCTGGTCGAGGCCGACGTTGATCGCGGCACTCATGGCTCGGCAGGAGCCTCGCCCTCTTGTCCCGGTTTGTGCGTCATCGGATCGGGTTCACCACGCCGCCGCTGTCTCCGCATCGGATCGGAGTCTTGACCGGCGGTGCCGGTAGCGTGTCGATTTGCCAGCCGGGGCCTCGCAGGATCACGCAATGGTAGTACCAATGGCATTGCCGCTTGTTGTTGTACGGGCAGTCGGGATAGGACGAAAGCTGCGGCTCGGGCTGCTGGTGGCCTTCCATCACCGCCGTGCCGGCGTGGCCGTCCACGTAAGCGATCTGGAAGTTCCACGGCCGCATGTGCCATCCCTTTATGATGGTAAACACTTCGGTCAGCTCGCTGAGCGAGCCGCAGCCGCCGTCACGGCGATCGCCGTAGTTCTTCCGCCAGCCGAACCGCCCGCAGTTCTCGATGATGTAGACCGTGTTCGCCGGGTTGGGCACGCGCGAGATCGGCTTGAGAAACGAAGAGTTGCTCCACAGGGTGCAGTCCGGACCCGGCACGCCCACCCACGAGGTGCTGGCCGCGTAGCTGGTCCCGAAATGATCGTAGGAGCTCAGCCGCGATTCCTGCCACGCCATGTAATGGTGCCCGCTGTAGCCTCGGTCCGACGGGCACTTGAAGAGCGGCACGTTGAGCTCCATGTCGCCTTTCCAGTTGATCTGATTCGGGCCGGGATCGGCCTGGTAGTCCTGGAAGCCGCCCTTGTAGACGATCGGATTCAGGCCGCGCGTCGCCGGCCCGCGGCCCATCATGGTGCCCCACATCGACGTTTCGGGGCGGCGGCCCTGCTGCGGTTCGCCCGCGCCGGACTTGCCGCCGAATTCGTAGGTCCCCAGCGCCCCCTTCAAAGAGCCCATGAGCGGGTGCACTGGAAAGGACATCTCACTGGAGTCGCCGGCCGCGTAGGTGTTGCCCGCAGCAGCCAAGCCGTGCAGGTTGGACGTGCAGACGGCCACCTTGGCCTGCTCCCGCGCTTTCTTGAGTGACGGTAGCAGGATACTGATCAACAGGGCGATGATGGACACGACCACCAGCAGCTCGATCAAGGTAAAGCCGCGACGCCTCGGACGCGGCGGACAGGTTTCGCGGTCGGCGCTTGCGCCGTGACTGAGCATTTCTCGATCCTCCCTGCGGCCGGATGGTGCCGGCATCGACGCTCGCCCGCGCAACGGCTGCGACGATTCTCTCATTGTCGACGTCGCAGCGGGCAAAAGAGGGGCAACCACAATACAGCAATCCATTATTGGACGCGCGCGTTCCCACGTCAACGAGCAGACGACCGCCGGCTGCGCCGCAGAGCCGGAGTCGTAACCGTGGTATTCGGTCGCGGCCGCCACGGGCGGACAATCTGCCCGTGGCGCTCGCCCGTACCTTTACGACCCCGGCAAAGCGGGGCCGGTTGTTGTCGAGGTGCGGCGGCCAGTCGGTTCGCGGGCCGCTCACCGAGCCGCGAGACCGATTCGGAATCGATCCCGCCGCCCGGTGGCGTGGCTTTGTGCGAGCGCCGCGACCCAGTGGCCGCCGGAAGGAAGGAATCTGGAAGAGAACCGTCAGCAACGGCGTAACCTGTCCTGTGCTTGGGCATTCAATTTCGCTCCGATTCAATCGCGGCGGCGGTTCCGACTTTTTTGCCACAGGTAGTAGACCGGTCTGGCCCCCACGAGGCCCCGAAACGCTTGCGCGAGGAACTGCGGCGACTGGCGCGCGACGCGCTTGCGGCCCTCTGCGGTGGTGGCTTGGTACCATTGGTGGACAAGTTGCGCCACCAGCCGCCGGACGCGCGGTCGCCGCGACACGTGGGCCACGAATTCACGCGTGAACGGATCGACGTCCATCGCGCGAAGCTTGTCGAGCGCCTGCTGCCCTGCCGCCGGCACCGCGCAGGTGCCGATCCTCGTCATGCCGGCCTTCTCGAAGACCGGGTTGACGTCGCCCATCGAGGCCAGGCACTCGACGTACGGCGTGCCGACCCGCGGCAACGTCCTGGCAAGCAGCCAGTGGCCCAGCCCGCAGCCGCGCAGGTCGGGGTGAATGACCAAGCGGCGCACGATGCGCATCTCCCGGTTCAATCGCCCCGGGTTCCTGAGGAAGCGGTTCGCCGTGGCCCGGTTGCGAAGGGCGAGTTCGAGCGGCCCATAGCTGTAGACGACGATGCCCAGCGGCTCGCCGCCGGGGCTTTCGCGGAGGACGAAGATCTTGTCCACGAAGCCGAGTTCGTCTGTAGCTCGGTAATGCGTCGGTGCGAAGGCCAGGTAGTCCGACTTGCGGCCGAGTTGGATCTGCAGTCGACGGCGGAGACTGATCGGGCGCTTACGGGGCGTATGCTCGGAGACTTCGTGCTTCCCCTCTCCGCAGAGACGGACCACCACGTCCGGCTGCAGGTCGTTTGCGATGTCGTCGGAACTGCAGGCCACCACCATCGACAGGCCATGCCGTGTCACGAGTTTCCGCAGGTTGAAGGCGATCGCCCGGGCCACTCGGCGATGCAGGCCGGAGCAGAACTCGTCGCACAGCAACGGGTCGGCCGACTGGTCCTGCAGGCGGAGCCCGATGGCCCGGGCGAGCCGGGCGCGAAACCGTTCGCCCTCGCTGAGGTCCGCGGGGGATCGCAGCCACAACGGCGTTTCACCCAGGCCGCATGCACTGAGTAGCTCCAATGCCTGCGGCAGCGGCTCGCAGGGGCAGACGGCGTCGACCACGCTGCGGTCGACGGGGAGTCGGACGTGATCGACGTTGAGTGTTCGATGGCCCACGGTTCGAGATTGAGCGACCACATTCAGCGCCGTCGATTTACCGCTTCCGGACGGCCCGACGAAGAGAACGATGCGTCCCAGGCCGAGGTCGAGCCGGATGGGCTCGATGATCGTCCGCGGCGCCGCGTCCAGTGGCGTCCCGAATCTGAACGCAACGTCGCCCATACGCGGCGACGGCCTGACCGGGCTGGCCACGCCTACGCATTTGAGCCCGATCGTGGCCCCCGCCTGACCCGCGTCTTGAGAAACCTTCACTGCTGTGCTCACGATGTTTCCCTCCGGAAAGCCGACGCATGAATGCCGTACATAATCCTAACATTACCACATGCCCGAGCCGGTGTCAAACTTTTAGCAATAATATTTCTAGAAACAATGTCAACGTTCGCAGCCAGCCGCCTCAGAATCAAAGCCGTTCTACGCGCTACTCACCGTAACTATCCTTTGCAAAACGACTTGTGACTGGACTCCGCCGGGTCCCGGGCTGGCCATGCGTGTTGTCGAGGCCACATGTCATGGAACCGATGGCATTGCGCACAGCCTTCTGCCCCGCAGTGCGTGACAGTTCGGGCGGGATCTCTGGGGGGGCTTCTCGCGAGGCTTGAGGTTTGTGGTTTGTAGCGATTGCGCCTCGGCAGGAGCCTCGCCCTCCTTTAATGCGGCAATTGCTGCTGCCCGCCGATCTAAGGGCGCGGAAATAATGCGAAATGTAACGGAAGAATGAAAAACGGGACGCGCAGAATGCCACCACGGACTCAGAAGTGCAGCTTCAAAATGACCTACTCGCTGGCACGTTGGCCAACGTTTTATCCCCGTTCAACCGGGGTTTGAATCTCCGTCGGGAAGCACCATTGCGACGGTGTGCGATGCGTCCTCCAGGACGAACCTCTCGGCCTTGAGGGTCTTCATCGCGATCTCCCCCGTCCGGGCTTGTCCACCAGGGCGGCCGGGCCGGCGGCCAGGCCGTCCACACCGATCTCGTTGTATCGCTGAATCCACGCCTCAAGAGTACGGACGGACGGCCCCCGAAGTCCGGGGGCGATCCGTGCGGCCTCTCGCGCCACTTGTTGCAACACGTTCCGGTTGCTCCGCTCCGGGTCGGCCTCCCGAAGCTCGGCGAAGCGCTGGACAAGTCTCCACCTGTCCAGCGCTCGCCGGCTCCCCGGAACTTGGCGCCCCGTGGAGGAGACGCCACGGAGCGCGCCAAACAATGGCAACAACGGGAGCAACGCAGTCACCGGCAACGCGGACGCGGCCTCGATGAACTCGGCCATGATCGCTTGGTCGCCCTCACTTGCTCCCGTGCGTGCCATGGTCATATCAACTCGCAATGAGACACGTGAAAGGGTGAGACGTCGTACGTCCATGCCCACAGGCGGGTATCTTGCGAATCGTACACCAACTCAATCGTGCAATCGTTCTCAAATTCCGCGACGAGCATCTGACGAACGAGCGGGAACTCCTCAGCGGGGCACACGACCGAGAACGCCTTGCCGCTCTTAAGGATTCTCCGCGCCTTTCGCCAATCGAACATGTCCCATCTTCGACGAGGCGATCCGACCGGGATGTCCTCAATCTCACGCTCCTCGCAGACCGGGGCCTCTGCCGTCCTCACCGTCAGTGTTGCTTTTCGTTTCCGTTCCATCCTAGCCTACCTTTCTTCCTTCACGGACTCTCTCATTGATCGCCTCGGCGTGCTCCAAGCCAAGGCGGTAACGCATCGCATTCTCAAGTGATTCCTCGGTGACCCCCGACGCGGGGTCGTTCGACTTGGCGACGATGTACGCGGCCAGCAAAGCCGTGTAGACCGCAGCGCGAAGTCCCCCTATATCAACTTGGTTGGCCAGCGACGCCAGCCACCGCACCGCCGACGGCACCACGCGGATGGCCGACGCGGCGAATACCTTGCGGACTTCCTCGGCGGTGTAGAGCGGTTCCCCGCGATCCCCGCGGGTGCGTTCCTGAAGGTCGAGACGCACTTGAACGCGAGAGTAGATCATCGCACCGATGCTGTCGTCACCGCGCCCCCGCAAGAGGTTTCGCGCTAAGGTAGGCTGCCCGACAAAGGCAATCGGAATCCGGCATTCGTCGTGTAGCTGCACCAAGCATCGAAGTAAAGCGGTATTGCAGAAGTGGGCGTCATCAACAACCAGAAGACGGCCGGTGCCGCTGAGAGATCGCACGATCGCGCCGCGATTCTCGTAACGCTCACGGCTCGCTTCCAGTCTGAGGCGCCGGGCCAGATCACGAAGGAACGACGCCGGAGTATCGCTTCCGTCGCTGATCGCCAGATAGACACTGCCGGGCGTGCTCTCCGCCACCGCCTGGGCGGTGATGCTCTTGCCGATGCCCGATTCTCCCCAAATTGCAGCGCACGTCCCCATTTCGACGGCCGCATTGACAACGGCTCGGAACTCAAGCGCAAGCTTCGTCCAGACGAATCCCGGCAGTTTCGGGGCGATGCCTCGCGCTTCCTGCGCGGCCATCCAGCGGTCAACGTCGCGCAGCACACGGTCAACGGTGTTCTTGCCGCGCCCTTTGTCGCGGTACTTGTCACGGATTACGAGCGACAGAAGACTCTTCGTGACGTTGCCACCAATCGCCTTGGAGGTCGCCGCGTACGTCGCAGCCCCGCTTTCAAGAAGATTCAGGTACTTCGCCCGTATGTTCGCCCGCTGGTCATCCGTGAGGATACGCTGGTCGTCCATGACAACGCCTCGTTGAATCCGCGCCCCCGCCACCATGGCGTCCATCGCCTCGTCGCCGGGGGTTTCCATTGCGCCCTCGCCGCTCACTGGCGGCGCGTACTCGTCGTGTTCGTTCATGGCCGCTCACCGAATTGCCTCAGCACGTCGGCACGCGGCCGGTCATCCTTGCCGGCCTCACCGAACAGACCGATCCTGTCCACTTGGCCGGCGTCCGTCCCGGCCCCCTTGCCTGGGAAAATCTCCGTCAGCCCGCCGCGCGGCTGCCCGGCCGTACCGTCGCCAACAGCCTTTTGTACCGCTCGCCGGCTGCGGACCGGCTTCATTTGATCCGGGTGCGGCGGCAAGATTGTGACGCGCGGCAACTCACGGTCGGGTTTCGGCGCGTTCCTCGCCTCGTTGGCCAGACGCTTGTACTTGGCGGCCAACATCGGCGTTGGAAGCTCTACGTCTGCGATGTACTTGTGATGCTCCCGGCGCAGCTTGGCAGCGCGGCGGTTGGCGCGGCCGGCCTCGCGGAGCGTCGCGGTGTCGGTCCCGACCAGGCCGTCATTCTCAAGGCGGAACAACGGACGGTGGTCCGCGTCGGTCACCAGGATGTCGCTGAGATCGTCATCGTCGATGTACGCGATCACCGTTTCGCCTTGATGCCTGAATACCTCGGGGTCGGTGTGTCCGAAGTAATAAGGCTTGCCAGCGACGCGGATCGTCACGCCTCGCGTCCCCACTTTGGCGCGTTGCGGACGACGCCGGAGATACTGCTCACAGTGTTCGTTCGGAACCTCCCGCTTCGCAATGCGTGTCTCGGCGAACACCTCGGCGGGGGACTTGCCCCCAAGGTGACTCCGGGAATGCTCATTTTCAGTTTGGAGATACTCCCAAAGCGACTTCTCGTACTCTTCAACCGTCGGCGCTTCATTCGGGTGCTTCTTGGCGTACTCCGCGTCCTCGCGCTTCCGGTTGTGTGGGCGGTTCCCCACGTAAAACTTCCCCCATTGGCGGTCGTGACGGTCGATGATTCGGTTAAGAACTTCAACTACCGGTTTCTGCCATCCGCTGCGCCCCGTGCACGGTTTCGGCGTCGCTCGCAGCATGCGGCACATGCCGATAAGCTTGTCTTCGTCGGCTTGTTTCCGGCGTCGACGACGGTCGGAAAAGCCTTCCGATCCGAAGGCCTTGCCCTGGTCGAAGATGATGACTTTGGGGGCCCCGTATTGCTTGTAGACGCGGTACATCACCCGCTGAATCAACTCCGCGCTTTCGGTCAAGGCGACCCCTACCCCAAGGAACACGTTCGACGCCGGGCAGACGACTGAGACAACGACCAGTCGGACCAGGCGACCGCCGTACCGACACAACACGTTGGCCGGCGTCCCGTCGATTTCCACCGTTTCATAAGCGGGCCGATTGCGCATCCCGCGATCGATCTTGGTGAGGTGGTCAGCCCGCCACTTGTCCGACCCGTGAAGGTGGAAATCGCGGAAGAAGGGGGGTTCATCGCGGTTTAACCGCTGTACCGCGGCGCTGTAGCTGAGGGTCCATTTCCAGTCGGGGTCATCGCCTTGCTCGCGCGACTTGCCGAGTGTCTGGATGAACGCCTCGCTGGCGGGCAGGCGTTGGCGCAGAAACATCGCCGCGAAGAAAGCCCACGCGGCCGGGCCGGCCTTGTCGGACCGGTTCCCCCGTCCCCGTCCCCGTCTCTCGCGGAGGTCCTCGCCTTTCGCGAGCTTCTGACGCCAGCGGTACAGGCTCCCCACTGAGAACGTGAGGTCATACCAGTCGCCCCCGCCCCGCTCGCGGACGAATCGCCGTTCGGCTTCCACCTTGCCGACCCCTTCCCGCGCGAGCCGGGCCCGGTGCTGATCGGCGTCGTCCAGAATCACCCGCTTCGTGGCGTCGAGCCATGCGTCCTTTTGGCTCATCGGCGGGGGCTCGGGCTTGGGCCGGGCGGGTCTGCCGGCCGCCTCTCGCAACGCATCGGCCAGCACTGGGATATGCCCTGGGGCGAACCACAGAACGCCCCGAATCTTGCGTTTGCGGCCCTTGGGGACCTGTTTCGCGACCTTTTGGCGGACCGCCTCGGGCGTGATTCCCAAGACCTTGGCCGCGTCTGCCACACGCACCCACCCCGGCGGAACGAGGGGCGCCCCTTGTACTGCCGGGTACTGCTTCGCGAGAAAACACCGCCCCTGCTCGCCGGGCGTGGGCGCTGTGGCAGATGCACCGGCCGTGGCCGGCTTCAATAGAGCCTCGAACGAACTTGGAGGTCTGAAGCTCATCTTTTCAGAATACAGCGCTTGACACACCGAGTCAAATAGAAATAATACTCTCGTGCGAAGATTGCAGTTATCCGATCTGGCGTTACCATGGAGGAAACGCTATGCCGAATCAGGGAGGAGCCACCTCGATGGCCAAAATCCAAAAGAGCCTGATGCTCCACGAGGGGCTTTGCAAGCTACTCGAAGCCGAGCAGGCGAAGACGGGCGTCAGCTTTACGAGGCTCATGACCGCGGCCGCCATGCGTTTCTTGTTCTCTGACCTATACGACCTTGACAATCCGCTGTGGTTGCGGCTCGCGACGAACGTCGAAATGGGGAACCTCTCGCTAGGGGACGTCCCCGACCAAGCGTTCAGCACGATACTTCAGGTCGCGCTCAAGAATCAGGCTGACGCCAAGAAACGGAAGGACAAGAAGGCTGAGGTGATCGCCGAGCACGAAGCCGCGGAGGCGTCGCGAGCTATTCAGAGGTGGTCGTCGATCAGGTCAAAGCACGAGGACCCCATCCAGGCGTTCGTTGAGCAAAAGAACCGCCTGCAACAGCGATGGTCGGAGATGGGAATCCTTCGCGACCAGCAAGACGAGAACGACGACTAGCACACCCCACGCCACGGACGGCGTGCGACACACAGACAGGGAGGTTAGTTAAATGGGCGTCATATCAACTGGGTTAACCGAGATTGGGGTGAGGGCTGCATTCTTTGCAGGCTTCGACGGAGCATCGGACCACTACAAACAGCTTTGCACGCGCATCCCCTCCACCACCGCCGAAGAGAAATACCGGTTCCTCGGCAACGTCCCGCGCATGAGGGAGTGGGGACCGGGAAGGCAGCTTCAGGGCCTAATGTCCGAATCATATGACGTGGCCTCACTCAGGTACGAGGTTTCGCTTGAAGTGGACGCGGACGAGGTCGCCGACGATCAGACGGGTCAAAGCATGACCCGCATCCGTGAACTCGGACAGGTGGCAGGCAGCCACAAAGACTACCAAATTGCCCAGTTGCTCATCAACGGCAACGCCGCGGGCTTCGTGGGCTACGACGGCGTGCCGTTCTTCAGCGCCAGTCACGTCTCCGATCAGAGTGGAACACAGGACAACACCATCGCTCCGACTGCGACGGACCCCGACGACCCCACCGTTGCCGAGTTCAAGAAGGCACTGACGCAGGCCATCCAACGGTTAATGAGTTTCAAGAACGACAAAGGGAACAGCATGAGAAGCACGCCCGATGGCCTGTCGCTCATCGTACCGGGGTCCATGTTTTTCACCGCGTTGGAGGTCGTCGGGGCGACGATGATCTCCTCATCCGATAATGTACTAAAGAACAGCGCTGCGGTTGTGCCGTTGCCGGAAATCGACGACGCCAACGTGTTTTACCTGTTGAAGACCAACGTCGAGCTCCGCCCGCTGATTTTCCAGGACCGCGAGGCCATCCGACTGGATCAGGTCGGGGCCGGCAGTGAGTTGCACTTCTCGAAGAACAAGTTCTGGTACGGAGCTACCGCCAGGTACCGCATCACCTACGGACGCTGGCAATATGCGATCCGAGCCGAATTCGAAGCCGCCTGATCGTCGCGAGTCTGAACCATGACACACGCCGTCAAGCTGGTCGCAACCAAGCCCATCGCGGTACGGGAAGAGAACGACTTTCCGGTGCTTCGTGGGGATTACGTGGTCATCCCGGACGGTCGCCACAACATCAACGGCGAAGTCCTCGTTCTCGATCAAGCCGGGGCCGATGCGATCATTAAGGCTTTTCACGACCAGGGCATCAACCTCGTCGTCGACTACGAACACCAGACCTGCGGAGGGAAGTACGCCTCACCGACCGGAATAGCGCCGGCGGCCGGATGGATCAAGGGGATGCACTACGAGAAGGGACGGGGGCTGGTGGCAAACATCCACTGGACCACCCCCGCGTCCGAGCTGCTTCGCCTCCAGGAATATCGGTATCTTTCGCCGAGCGCGGCGGTGGACCCCAAGACGCGACGGGCGATCGGTCTGCACAGCGTTGGGCTCACCAACCGGCCCGCCATCGCGAATTTTCCGGAACTCATCGCGGCGTCCGCCACGCGGACGCGGAGGTTTCTCGTCATGGCCGACCGACCGGAACAGGACGAAGCCGAGCAGAGGCTCGACGCGCTCCTAGCCGACCTGCGCGAAGTTCTTGGGATGTCGGAGGATGCCACCCCGAAGGCGGTCCTTCAAAAGACGGTGGAGAAGCTACAGGGCCTCTCCGACCCCGAAGCGAAGGTCGCAAAGGCGACCACCCCGCGAGCAGTCGTCATAGCGAAGGCTGAGCGCGACTTCAATGCTGAACCGGCGCATGCCAAGATCGCAACCCGGCAAGATTTCGTGAACCTGTATCTTCGCGAAGCCGGTCTGGAACGGCTCAAGATCCACGAACGCCTGACGTACGGATAGCCGCACGATGCCTTATCCTTACGAGCGAACCGTCGGCGAGCAATACGCACACAACAACGATCCCGACCACTCTCTGCACACACCTCCCTGTTCGCAGACCGAGGTTCCGGTCGAAGGACGCGCACGCACAAAGGTCGGCCTGGTCTTCGACGACTCGACAGCGGGTCCGCGTGGACGCAGGCTGCGTGTCGTGTCGAAATCATCCGTATCCCAGTACGGCGAACAGTCCGCCGCCGGCACATTGCAGCCGTTCGTCGGCGAAGGCGGATTCATGTTCTTCGGAGCTCCGGGACCTCGTGGGCGTGTGGTTCGGCCGTACGTTCGCATCGGCTGTCGGTCGAAGGATCAGGAATCCCCCGGCATCATCGAAAGCGAGTTCCCTCAGTCCATCGGCGTTGTGTCCGACGCGAAGCGCTTCCAGGAGTTTTCGAGACTACGGCCGTACTTCGATGACAGTAGCACCGGCCCGCGTGGTCGCGTGCTGCGTTTCAAGGGCGTCGGAGGTTGTCCCAATGAATTGCAACACGGCCAGGACCCGTATGATCCTTGGGAGCCCGACCCTGTATGGTCGTACGGCGAGCCAGTGGACGTGCAGCGTCTTTACCACTTCGACGTGTTTGGGCAACGGTGCGTCTCCTGCCCGATACTATTCGCCACGTTCGCGCGGCCATGTATCGACTGTTCTTACCCGCCTGGGTTTCGGGACTGGCTGAACCACCTTGTCCCCCCGCGCGGCAACGTGTGCCACTACGAACATCAGGACCAGGTCACGGACTTCTGCGCCGAGGAAGGCGCATCCGCGATCGACCTTGGGGAAGCTCACTGTATTCCCGGCGTGCGCACTGGGTGCGAGCTCCTAGAGGGCGGCATCCCGACTGAGCACCACTGTGAAGAATGCGTTTTTGAACGCAATCTCGGCCACCTGATCGGGATCGTCCTTCAGCAGTCGGATTGTCTCAGCAAGGTGCCCATGCGGCCGGTTCGGTACGAGGAAGCGCACCACGGGTGTTCCTATGGATGCGGGGAATTCGGCTGGACTTTGTGGTCCGCATTCCCTTCGCTCGGGCTGAGAATCCCCTACCAGGGTTGGCCGATTTCCGGCGTGGACGACTTCTGGAACGACGCCTACGTCACGAGTCAGGAGAGGTCTTGTAGTACCAGCGGTTGCTTCAACGGCTTCGAGCACGAATCCAACTTCGGATGGTGTGGGACGGGAGTCACTTGCCGATGCGGCGATGGCCCCGGCGAGCACCATTGCACGACGACCCACCAGTTCCGCTGGAACCGATTTGGAAAAAACTTCATCAAAGAGGCCTACTTGTGCTTTAAGCAATGGGAAGCATGCAACCGGACGGGGACGCCTTGCCCATCGGACATCAACCAAGGTGTTTCATCGTATCACAACCCGCCGGCTCAACTTATGGTCTGGGTCACGGCCAGGGTCGTGATCGAGCTCGAGTTCATGCACTGGGGGCCCCTCGGTAACGACAGTGACCGCAGAAGCTCCTGCGGATGCTGCTACTTCCAAGACATCTCACCGGACAGCATCATTGTTCGCCTGGTCGGCGAATTCTGCGGTCCCGTGCCCTGGGGCGACGTTGCCGATGTTGGGTGGGCCGGGTTCGTGTCCGACGAACTGGAACGGCAAGGGCTTTATCCGGGCACATTCGAGGACCCGGTCGGCACGGACGTGGCGGACCATCGCGGGAACTGCGGCGCGATGTTTGTTGACCAGGGAACTTACGGGGACGGGCTCGACGCACAGTTGATTGATGGTGACGGCAACCCCCTGTTTGATCCGAACGCCGAGCCACCGAAGCGATGCCCGTCGAGGCTGGCGGGGCCAAAGTTTTACTGTCCTCCATCGCTGTTCTGGAATTGGACCTACACCGAGCCAACCAACCGCTGGAAGACCGGGGAATGGCTCCAACCGAATCAGCGACAGGCCAAGCCTCAATGCTGGTCGTTGCAGCTTGCCCGAAACGACGGGGACGGATGCGCTGGCGGCCGCATCAATAGCGGAGGTTCCGAAACGCCGGCCATAGGGTGCCACGATCCAAATTGCCGTCGCGGATGCTCTACGAGTGAAACGCTGGACGCTGACGGCGTACGTGTAAGCCCTTGGCAATTGGAGCGGGCGACACCTTGGGGCTGCGGACATTGCGTTGACCAGTACCCGAGCGATCCGCTCGCCATTGTGGGGATATGAACCATGGCGAAGCGACGGAAGGGCACGCCCGACCAGGCCAAAGACGCGATGGACCAAGCCCGGGGGCAGCTCGACCCGTGGGGAACCTCAAGTCCCCCGGGCAAGGTCCGCCACGTGGCCGACGCGCTCGCGGAGAGCAAGCCGACCCGTCCGTTTGACGTGCGGTCGAAGGCCGTTGCGAAGGACCTGTGATGCGCAGAACACTTCCGCAGATGCTTCCGCACTTGGGATCAGCCACACTGTAATGCGGGTTCAGAATTGTCCGTAAGCCGTTATTTGAACCAGACTTACACCCCCAGGCGGCACCCGCCCAATAATCGTGCACGCCTTTAATTCGTTTCGCCATCGGGCCGGTTTGCTCATTTCTTCGCAAACTCAACCGGGCACACGTAAACAGCGTAAGTGACGTTCTAACAGGGGTTTAGGGACGTTTCGGGACGGCCCGCGTTTGCGCATTTTTTTTTGGTAGATACAGCCGATTCTGTCACGGACCCTCTGCGCCGTTTATGTGAAAAAAGTGCTTGACGCTGGACGTGCAACGAGATATTAGTTGATCGTTCAACAAAGGACTGGGTTAGTGACCCCGACGACGGGCGACACGCGGGACAGACTGATCGAAGCGGCGCGGACTTTGTTCGCCGTGCGCGGATACGAGGCCACCAGCGTCAAGGACATCCTCCAGCGCGCCTCGGTCAACAGCGGCAGCCTCTATTACTTCTTTCCCAAGAAGGAGGACCTGCTGGTTGCGGTGCTGGAGAAGTACAAGGAGCTGCTATGGCCGGTGGTGCTGGATCCGGTGTTCGCGCGGGTTTCCGATCCGATCGAGCGCGTCTTCGCCGTGCTGGAGGGCTACCGGCAGATGCTCATTGAGACCGAGTGCCGGCAGGGGTGCCCGATCGGGAACCTGGCGCTGGAGATGAGCGATCATCACGACACCGTGCGCGTGCTGATCGCGGAGAACTTCGAGGGATGGCGCAAGGGAATCCGTGAATGCCTCGAAGACGCCGGGGATCGCCTGCCCGCGGACCTGGACCGCGACGGGCTGGCGACGTTCATCCTGACGGTGATGGAGGGAGGCGTGATGCAGGCCCGGGCGCATCGGGAGTTGAAGCAGTTCGATGCGTCGGTGGCCATGCTTCGGGATTACTTCGACAGACTGCTGGGCGACGGCGATCAGGAAGGTGACGACGTAAGGGACGCGCGTGGAGGTTGATGTTTTTCGATAAAGCATGCCCACGCAAGTGTGGGCGTGGCACCCATGAAGCCTGACGGGTGCTACGGAAGAGATGCCGATGACCGAGTGTTCGGCAACGGCTTTTACCGCCGGAAAGGGACAGTGCGATGTGCCAGTTGAATGTGCGGGCCAAGCACGTTGTTTCGTGTGCTTTGGGATTGCTGATGTTGACGGGTCTCTCAAGTTCAGCGGGCGAGCCCACCGCGGGGGAGCGTAGCGTCGTTGCGGAGACGACGGTCGACGCGGAGCGAGCCGAGGTGTGGAAAACGCTCACGACTACGGAAGGCGTGACCACCTTTTTTGCGCCAAACGCGCTTGTCGAGCTCCGGCACGGCGGTCGGTACGAGATCTACTTCAACATGGACGAATCCCCCGGGCGTCGCGGGTCCGAGGGCTGCAAGGTGGTCGGTTACGTGCCCGGTGAGATGCTGGCTTTCACGTGGAATGCGCCTCCGAAGTTCGGCGAGCTGCGCGGCAAGCGGACGTTCGTGGTGGTCCGCCTCTTCGACGCGGGCGAAGGCCGGACGCGGGTGCATCTGGTCAACGGCGGCTACCAGGCGGGAGAAAAGTGGGACGAGGTCTTCGCCTACTTCAGCAAGGCTTGGCCATACGTGCTCGAAAACCTGCGCAAGCGATTCGAATCCGGCCCGCTATGGGAAGAACACGCGCGCAGGCACCACGAACCGCGCCGGCTGAAGCAGTACGCCTACTTTATCAAAATGAGCCGGCGCGGACTGGGCGAGGACCCCACGCCTGACGAGCAACAGGCCATCGGCGGCCATGTCGCGTACCTCGAGCAACTGCTCGCCGACGACAAACTCGTCTTCGCGGGCCGGGCGAACGATCCGCCGCAAGTTCCGGATGAGCACGCGCTGTCGTTGGGGGCCATGCCGCTGGGCATCGTGGTGTTCGAGGCAAGCGGGGACGAGGAGGCGAAGCGGATCATGGAGAAGGACCCGGCGATCGAGGCCGGGGCGCTGGTCGGGTGCGTGCATCCGTTCGGCGTATTCCTGGACAGGCCGTAGCGGAACGGAGGCCTGCGAAGAGCCGCACTCGCAACGGGATAATCGTCGTAAGAAATCGGTTGAGAAAACGTGGCCGGAAAGGACAAGAGACATGATCGACAAGGGTAGTCGGAATCACAGGGGTGGGCGCGTTGCGATGTGGATGATTACGGGCATCGCGACGTTTGGATGGGCCTGTGCAGCGATCCAAGCCGAGCCGTTGGTGCACGAGGCGGTGGTGGACGCCTCCGTGGATGAGGTGTGGGAGGCGTTCACGACGAAGGCGGGCATGGAGTCGTGGATGGTGCCGCACGCGGAGATCGATCTGCGCGTCGGCGGCAAGATGCTGACCAACTACCACGCGGACGGAGAGATCGGCGATCCGAACACGATTGAGAACACCATTCTCAGCTTCGAACCGCGGCGCATGCTGTCCATCAAGGCGACCAGGCCTCCGGCCGACTTCCCGTTCAAAGACGCGATCAAGGACATGTGGTCGGTGATGTACTTTGAGAAGGTGAGCCCGCGGCGCACGCGGGTTCGCACGGTCGGGATGGGTTACGGCGACGACGAGAACTCGCAGAAGCTGCGGGCCTTCTTCGAGGCGGGCAATGCCTGGACGTTGGCCCAGCTCAAGAAGAAGTTCTCGCCTGATGAGCGTGCCGGGGGGGCCGAGGGAACCGAGAAGCGAGGTGCTGCACACTCGCGCGAAGACGACGGCGAGGCGGTCTTGCGCCTGCTGCGGCGCTTGATCGGCGGGGAGTGGATTCACGAGAGCGAGCAGGCGGACGGGAGCATCTTTCGCGTGCGCAATGTGCTGGAGGATGGCCCGGACGGCCGGAGCATTGTGGGCAAGTCCTGGCTTGGTGATGCGGACGGCATGTACTTTCATGGCGCCACGCAGGTCTGGCGCGAGCCGAGCGTGGAAGGCGTTCGGTTCCAGAGCATCAACGAGAAGGGAGCGATCGCACGCGGGGCCGTCCGTCTGGCGAGCGACGACGCCGTCGTCTGGGATTGGAACCAGACAGGACCGTCCGGCAAGGAAACGGTGTTTCGCATCGACATGGAATTCACCGGCACGGATGCCTATCGCATGCGCCTTCACGTGCAGGCGGAGGGTGGCGAATGGCGGCCGATGAACGACGTCGAGTTTCGCCGAGTCCAGGAAGCGCCCGCGCCGTTCAAACGCTTGAGCGGTCGCCGAGCGCGTCCCTGACGCGGGCTTGCTCACAGGGCGGCGCATTCGTCGACGCGCCGCCTATGGCGGGCCGTGTTGGCACAAGACGTTACTGCCTCGTCTTTTTGATCGTGGCCGGAAGGCTGACTCGGTTCAAGTAGGCACCGACCGCACTCGGGCTACCGCGAGCGTGCCGATGGTCAAAACCAATAGCGCCGTCACGATGGCTGCCCAAGTGGATGCAGCGGGGACGGGCGCGTTGTATTCGACGACGTACTGTGCCACTCGGCTATCATCATCGTCGTTCCAGAATCCAAAGTTGGCCGCGGACTGGTACGCCATGAGAAAGTGCTCATCGCCCCCGGTGTTGCTCGGCTCCGAACCAAACCAGTTTGTGTAGCTCCATTCTTCGCCGGTGAGCCATCTCCAGCCACCGGCGGGCTCCGCATAGTCGGGCGCATTAAGGTCCTGATACCCGCCAATCCAAGCGTGGTGAAGGTCGTCGTTCTCGACGAGTACGTGGTTCTGGATAAAATCTTGTTCGGCTTGGTTGACGATCGTTGCCAGGAAGCCCCCGCGCGCGATTGCCGCGGTTTGCGCCTCGGGCCACGTTACAAGATCTGTTACAAGCTCATAGGTGTGGCCGTTGCCGCCTTCGCCGACGGTCCACTCGACCGGCTGAGCTGCTGCGACCCCCGAGAGAAGAGACACAGAGGCGAATAGCACGACTGGATGCATACGACGTTTCATAACAATGCCCTCCGAATTGACGACCAGCCCCTCTTGACCCATGATATTTCGAGCAGCTTTTGTTCCCTGTCGAGTTGCTCGGTCCAAGCGAAAACGTTGTTCTCCATGATCGGATGAATACAGCGCGTAGAGACGCGTCTACGGCAGCGGGCCGGTGAACGCGAGCTGCATGGCGCCCACGTCGTGGAGGTCCACGTCCCCGTCTCCGTCGGCGTCAAACGGCCTGCACTGACCCACGTTCACCGAGACGGTGTACTCGGTACGGTGGTTAATGGCGCCGTTGCAGTCGAGCACGGCCTCGTCCCTCACGATCAAGCGCAGTGTGTACGGGCACGGGTCCAGCGAAGAGGTATCCCAGACTGCCAGCACGTCGTCGACCACGGGCGTGTTGCCCGAGGCGATCGTTACCCACGAGGACTCGCCGCCGCCGGTGTACTGCACGACCCAACTGCCCAGGTTGTCGTCGAGCGCCGTCCCGCGGATCTCGACGAGGCCCTCGACGAAGCTGCATGGCTCCGGACTTGTGATCTCGGCGATCGGAGCGGTGTTGTCGACGACGACTTCGCGCATCTCCTGCTTCTCGTTTCCGCAGTCGTCCACGGCGGTCACGCGCAGGAGATAATCGCCGTCGGGCAACCCCAGCGTATCGGTTTCCCAGTGAGCGAACGGATCGTTGATCACGGTACTCGTGTAAACCGGCGTGCCGGGTTCGACGGGCATCCATGTGCCGCCGCCCGCCGGCCGGTACTCGACGACGTATTCATCGAAGCACGCGTTGTCCCATACCGTGCCGTCGATGCAGACCGTACGGCCGACGACGTCGCCGTTGTCGGGTTCCCGGATGGTCAGGTTGTCGAACTCGGTTCCGAGCCACACGAGCCGGACGGCCGTGGAGGACTGCCGGCAGACGTCAAAGACCGTGAGCCGGATCAGGTAGTAGCCCTGCGACAGGCCGCCGGCGTTCCATACCCCCAGAACGCCGTTGACGACCGCCGTGGTGCTCTCGTTGATCAGCGACCAGGTACCGCCGCCGGCCGGCTGGTATTCGAGCCTGTAGCGATCGAAGTTCGCGTCGTCGGCCGTACCGGTGATGGTGACCGGGTCGCAGACGCAGCTCGCCGGGGGCGGCTCGTCCAGTTCGGCGATCGGCGGCTCCAGGTCATCGGCGCACACGTCCTCCGCGCAGAAGATATCGTCGATCCACAGCTCCTGTCCCCCGATGCGCACGCCGTTGATGGGGCCTTCGAGCGTGAGCCGACCGCAACTGTTGCCGGGCGTGCCGTTGTCAACGGCGCTTACCTGGACGCCGCCGATGACCACCGGCAGATCGGCGAAATTGGGCGCGTTGTGGCACTCACCGTTGATCTCCAGGTTGATGTTGCCGCCGTACTCGCCGTAGTGGATCACCAGCTCGGTCAATGGCACCCCGTAGTCGAACTCGATGTTGACGTTGTTGACCCCAAGTTCGTTCCCGGAACCGCAGGCCATGTTACTATCCATGACCCGCGCATGACCGCCTGTAAACGAGTCCACGCAAGCATCGATTCCACTGTAGAAGTAGAACTCGCGCACGCGGAGAAGCACGCCGTTCGTGGCGAAGGCAGCGCCGACCGGGAAGGTCGTCCCGGGTGACAGATCTTCGAAGTCGATTTCACGGCAGCCGGGTTCGACGCGGCGGACCGGCATGGCCGTGGTCAGGGTGACGGACTCGCCGCTTTGCAGCGTCAGCTTGGTCGAACCGTTGAGCTCGAAATCGATCGCCTCGGTGCTGATGTGCATGAAGCGGGATTCGGTGCCGGGTGTGACGGTCGAGCCGCCGAAGAGAAACGTCACGGTGGAGCCGTCTGTGGTCCGCTGGGCGCGGGTGGGCGCGATCGTACCAAGGCTGGTGGTGCTGTACTCGACGTCGGTCAGAAAAGTCGCGAAGTCTTTGGTGTGCACTTCGTCGACCGCGCCGTTCAGTCCGGGCTCCGTATTGCGAATGGCGTACACGAAGGCGAGTGTGCCCGTCGCGTCCCGCCGAACCACGCGATTCTGCAGCTCGCCGGCGAAGAGCAGGGCGTTGTTGGTGTCGCGGATTTCGAAGGGGATCAGGTCGTCATGGACGACGGAGCCCGGACCCGGCCCCCCGGACACGCCGCTCAAGCCAACGGCCCCACCGGGCGGCAGATCCACCGCCGAAACCTGTAGTGCCATACAGAGCACGGCCATCATCGTGGCCACGCCCACCCAACCGTTCCGCAACGTCAGCTTTGTCGGATTCACGAGATACCTCCTTTATGCTCGATCGATGGTTGATCTTTCCCCTCCCGGCAGGACGGCACGGATGCGCCTCCGGGCACCCCATGGTTGAAGGTCGATACGATTAAGATTCTGTCCGGATTCTTCCCGTCACGGCCTTCGCGTTCAGTATCCTACCCTAACCAGTGCCCCCGTTTCAAGCCCCGTGGCTGATTTCCGCGTCTGCCGACGGGATGCGGCGGCGCGGCGGCGCGTCCGGCGTCGTTCGTCGGAGCATGATGCAGGTGAGCAGGGCTACGGTTGTCGGCGCCGGTATGATCAAGAACTGCCCGAGAGGTGGGTATAACACCGCTGTAATGGCTACGATAAAGCACGTGGTACAGACGGTAGCTGTGAGGGGCGCGGCAATTCGGCGGTTCGGTTTGCGGAACAGCAGCGGAACGCCAAAGGTGCACCAGAGCAGACCCATCGCAGCACCCCATCCGAAGATGGAGGGAAAGCCGCCAAACCATGCGCCGACCCAGTCAGCCCAGCTAAAAAAAGGCGATGGGAAGAACGGGGATGAGGCTAGACTTGGCACTCTCGTTGCCTCAATGACGATCGCAGTAAGCGTCCCCCACCCGATGCCGAGACAGAGGAAGAACGCAAAGAGCTCAGCCAGTCGGCAGAGTCGCACTCGACGCATCGAAAGAGTCGGCGCCGGAATCTCGGTCGAGCACTCGGGACACCGCGGCTCGGTCAGTCCCGTAAAGTTGTAACCGCACGTGACGCATCGACCTTCGACCATGCGCTCTTGGGTACGCCTCTCGTTGATGTACCAGCGGACAAGCGACCAGCTCGGGTAAGTAGCGAGCAGTACGAACACAAACCAGAATGGCGCGGACAAACTTGCATAGTTGGGTCCAATCGCGTATCCGAACCCGTCTACTCGTGCGAATCTCGTTGCGCGCCAGGCCGTGTCCGGAGTTGTTCCGATGCTCAGGGAGAGATCGCAGAAGTTGTAACTCGTATGGCTAAGGGCGAAGTCGCCGAGGCGGATGCTCCACCCGCCGATCACACCCTCCCAGTATTTACACCAGCTCCAAATGAATGCCACGACGACCGCGGCGGCGGTCAGCACCAGGATGACAACTCTGCGAAGAACGGACCTGAACATTGCGCGCCTCGCGCAAGGCAACACTTGACAACTGCGTAAGTCTACCGGGAGGCAGTGGAGGCGTCGCCGGAGCTCCCTGTAACGGCGGGACTGGCCGGGTCGAAGCTCGATGGCGTTTTTCCGCCGGAAAATGCACTTAACTCGGCCGGGCTTCGTGCGTGTCCGCTTGGTAAGCCCATTGCGTTTTGCTTGACACTTTTCATGTAGGCGCTGAGAATTACTCGGCTGGATTTCGCCCATGGCGACCAAAGTCATAAACCTGGACGACACAGAAGTTTATCGCGATGCGATTGCCGAGGCGGTGGCCGTGCTGGACGGCGGCGGACTCGTCGTCTTCCCCACCGAGACGGTTTACGGCGTCGCTGCGCGGGTCGATCGCACCGAGGGCCTCAAACGCCTCCACGGCGTCAAAGACAGGCCGGCGGACCGCCCTTTCACGATTCACATCGGCCGCCGATCGGACGCCGAGCGATTCGTGCCGGATCTGTCGCCACTGGCCAGGCGTTTCGCGAAGAAGGCGTGGCCCGGGCCGCTGACCATGGTGCTGTCAACGCCCGACGCTCGCACCGCCGACATCGCTTCGCAAGTAGACGAGTCGGTGCTCGATGAGATGTACCACGACGGGACGGTAGGGCTGCGGTGCCCAGACGATCACGCGGCGATGGACCTGCTCAAGGGGGCCGGCGGCCCCGTCGTCGCGGCCAGCGCAAACCGCGCGGGCCGGACGCCGCCCGGAACCGTGAAGGAGGCCTTGGCCGAGTTGGACGGTGACGTGGAACTGGCGCTGGATGGCGGGCCGTCGCGGTACAATCGGCCCTCGACCATCGTGCGAGTGGACGGTGACCGCTTCGAAGTCCTGCGCTCGGGCGTTTACGATGAGCGGATGCTGCGCAGCTTCGCCGTGCTCGACATTCTGTTCGTGTGCTCGGGCAACACATGCCGCAGCCCGATGGCACGGGCGATTGCCATGCGCCTGATCGCCGACAGGCTGGGATGCAAGCCCGAGGAGCTTGGCGATCGTAAAATCGAAATTCACTCGGCGGGCACCTCTGCGGGACGCGGTGCGCCGGTGTCGCAGCCGGCGGTGGACGTCGCCGCCGAGCACGGGATCGACATCAGCCGGGAGACGTCGCAACCTCTGAGCGCCGAACTGGTCAACCGCGCCGATTATATCTTCACCATGACCGCCGCCCACCGAACGCAGGTGGTCGAATTGGTTCCGTCGGCCGCGGATCGCACGCAGCGCCTCATGGAGGAGAAGGACATTCCCGACCCGATCGGCGGCGACCAGGAGGTCTACGCCCGCTGCGCCAAGGATCTCGAAGCGTCCATCAAAGCCCGCATCTCGGAGATCGACCTATGAAAATCGCCGTGGCCTGCGACCACCGAGGGTACACCGCCAAGGAGAAGATCACCGCTCAGTTGATCGCAATGGGGCACGAGGTAAAGGACTTCGGCTGCACGAGTTCGTGCAGTTGCGATTATCCGGATCACGGCTTCAAGGCCGCCGAATACATCGCCGCCGGCGGCGCCGACGCAGGCATCCTCATCTGCGGTACGGGAATCGGGATGTCGATCACGGCCAACAAGGTCCGTGGCATCCGCGCGTCGTTGTGTCACGATGAACTGACCGCCGAGCTCGCCCGGCGACACGCCGACGCCAACGTGCTGTGCCTGCCGGCCGACCTGCTGGGCGAGGCGCTCATCAAGCGGGTGGTCGATGCCTGGATCAGCACGCCCTTCGACGGCGGCCGACACGCCCGCCGGATCGAGAAGATCAGACATTACGAGACCAACGGGCAATGCACCGGCCCGCAGGATCCGCATTGAGCCAATTGAATCGCACAGACCTGTCCGTCCGGCGCGAACGCGCCGTACTCGTCAAACTGATCACCGACGAACGCAGCGATCAAAGCGCCGATCCGCTGGCCGAGCTGGCGTCGCTGGCCAAGGCGGCCGGGGCCATCGTTGTCGACCGCTTGACCCAGCGGCGTGCTGCGCCGACCGCGCGAACCTACATCGGCAAGGGCAAAGTCGAGGAACTGGCGGAACGGACCAAGGCGAACAACGCCAACCTGGTGATCTTCGACAATGATCTGACGCCGGCGCAGATCCGGGAACTGGAGGAACGCGTGCGCTGCAAGATCCTCGACCGCAGCGAACTGATCCTCGACATCTTCGCCTCGCGGGCCCGAACCCACGAGGCCAAGCTGCAGGTCGAGTTGGCGCAGCTCGAATACACGGCCCCGAGGCTCCGCGGGATGTGGTCGCACCTGGAGCGGATCGCCGGGGCGGGCGGCGGCACCGGGGCGGGGGCGGTGGGCGGCATCGGCACGCGCGGACCGGGCGAACGGCAGATCGAGATCGACCGGCGCATCGTTCGCGACCGGGTCGCCGCCCTGCGGCGCGAGCTCGAACGCATCGATCAGCGCAAGATTCGCACGATCCGCTCGCGCAAGGACTACTTCACCGTGTCGCTGGTCGGCTACACCAACTCGGGAAAGACGACGTTGATGAACGCGCTCACGGGCGCAAATCAATACACGGCCGACAAACTCTTCGCCACGCTCGACACGAAAACGGTGCGCTGGCAGGTCGACGAGCGGCTCACCGTGCTGCTGAGCGACACGGTCGGCTTCGTCCGCGACCTGCCGCATCGGCTGGTGGCCTCGTTCCGGGCTACGCTCGAAGAGGCCGTCCATGCCGACCTTCTGCTCCACGTGATCGATGCGTCCAATCCGGAAGCGCTGTCGCAGGCGGCGGCGGTCGACGGCGTGCTTGAGGAACTGGGCTGCGAGTCCACGCCGCAACTCCGTGTGCTCAACAAGGCGGATGTTGTGGATGACCATGCCGGCCACGCCATCCTCGGCGTGCGCATGCCGGCCGCATTGTTCATCAGCGCCAAAACCGGCCACGGGCTCGATCGTGTCGTCGAGTCGGTGCGCAACGCGGCGAGCCAGGGAACCGTGGCGGCGACGCTTCGCGTTCCGGCGGGAGAAGGACGGGTGCTGTCGATCCTCGATCGCGAGGCCGACGTGCGTGACCGTCGTTACCGGAACACGCACGTCGAGCTCGATGTGCTGATCGATCGAGCCCAACTCGGCAGACTTCTTGGCCAGCATGAGTCGATCGAGGTGGTATCCGGTGGCGCCGTCGCGCCGGAAGACTAAGCAGCGTAGAGAACGCCGGAGAATGGGCTACCAGCAGGCCACAGATTGGATCCGTGACAGTTTAGCGGGGTGCCACGTGCCTCGGTGCGCCCGGTCCCACTGGCAGCTGGCCTGCGTAGGTGTTCAGGGCGCTGAGGAGGGTGCCATGGGCAACGCGGTTCTTGCCCGCAGGCAAGAGCCGCGTTGCCCGTGCCGCCGCCGAACGGAACGAACGCACGGGCAAGCTCCGCCGCTTTTGGCGGCTCCGCTTGCCCACGGCACCCTTGCCTTCATCACCCTTGCGGCAATCGTGCTCTTGTCGCAGCGTACCAGCGCTGCAGAGCCGCCGCCGACCGTGCACGTCGAGATGATCACCGGGCACCATGTCGGTGGCCGTCTCATTGAATTCGACGATCAGGTGCTCGTGCTCGAGGTGGGCGGTTTCCCATGCGCCATCGGCTTCGAGCAGGTCGAGTTCGAGAGCGCCTACCACACGCTGTATCGCCTTTATGTGCATCGCCGCGGCGGGCGAGACAAACTGACCGCCGAGGATCATCTTCGACTGGGGCGATTTGCGTTGGAGCGGAATCTGGAAGGGCGCGCCCGCAGGCGGTTTGCTGCGGCGCACAAGCTCGACCCCTCGCTGTCGAAAGACGTTGAAGAGGCGTGGGCGGCGCATCGTCGGGCGCGCGAAGGCGCTCTGGAGACCGTCTTCCCCAAGGAGGAACAACCGCCGATCGAGGACGATGCGCTCGGGTTCACCGGCCAAAACAGGTTGTCCCACTCCGACGCAGACCCGGCGCGCGCGAAGA
Organism: uncultured Phycisphaeraceae bacterium; assembly: GCA_964574815.1. Taxonomy (GTDB): domain Bacteria; phylum Planctomycetota; class Phycisphaerae; order UBA1845; family UBA1845; genus CAZNPL01. The sequence continues at coordinate 72,174 of CAZNPL010000014.1, read as the reverse complement.
TCAACGCTGCGATCGTCGAAGGCTACAAAGCCGTCGGGGCGCAAGTCCGGGACGAGGTCGGGGCCGACATGGTCCTTGTGGAGACGCCTCACTTCTTGATCTGGACCGATTGGGCCAAGGCCGAGCACCCCTTGTTGCGCGGCTGGTGCGAGGGCATGCACCGCGCAGTGTCGAGCCGCTTCGGTCTCGCGCCGGAAGTCAATGTCTTCGCCGGGAAGTGCCCGGTGTTTTGCCTGCGTTCGCAAAGGCGCTTTCAGAAGGTGGCCCGCCTGCTCGATAATTACGATGCGGCAGACGCATTGGGCTACACCAGCTCATCCTCCAACGGGCATGTTCATGTAGTCGTGCGTCGGCAGGGCGGTTCGCCCGCCGGCCGCGATGCGTTCGCGTCCACGCTGATCCACGAAGCCACCCACGCCTTTCTGCATCGCTATCGCACCGGCCGCCACGTGCCCGCATGGCTCAACGAAGGCCTGGCCAACTTCATCGCCGAGGCCGTTCTGGACGAGCGCTGTTCCAATGGGGAGGCGGCCGACGCGGTCGCCAAGGCTGTCGCTGCGGGCGACTATCCGATAGCCGACCTGTTCTCGGACGAAGCAATGGAGGCGAGGCACTACCCCGTCGCCCACAGCCTGGTGGCCTTTCTGATCGATCTGGACGCACCGGCATTCGTTCGCCTGGTCGACGACGTCAAGCTGGGGCGGACGGCGGAAGAGGCCCTTCACCGTCATTATCGGCTGACCTTCGAAGCGCTCGAGCGGCGATGGCGCGAGGCACACCGGCCGGCCGATCCAGAGTGACGGGCGGAGACTGTGACGGTCCAGGCGGGGGCCATTGCCCGGCCGGGTTCGTGCTCAACCAGCGGTGTTTGGCCATGTAATCTCCGTGCCGGGCGCGACTGGCGGTTTGTCCGCCAGCGCCGATGCGTCGGGCACACAGGCAAGCTCCGTTGCCAACAATGCCAAAGCCGTATACAGAGCCCCTGATGAGCGAGAAGGTGAGAAAGTGGACGTTCGCTGCGATCCGGCTGATCGTGTGCACCGTCGCCTTGGCTTGGGTGCTCTATAATGTCACCTATTACGATTATGTGACGCTCAACGACGGGACGCGGATCCGCGCCACGGACATCGTCGTCGGTCCGGAGAACGTGGAGGTTGCTGAGGTTGACGGGCCCCGGCGCGAAATTCCCGTCGAGCGGATCGCCCGAACGAAAGAAGGCGACCTGAAGATCACGTTCGGCTTACGGACTACTGTTCTCGAGGCCGACCAGTCGACGCTGTTGCTGTGTTTCGCCATCTTCGCTCCGGTCACCCTGATCCAGTCGCAGCGATTTCAGTGGATGCTCCGCGCCCAGGAGATCCGCATCAGCTACTGGGAAAGCCTCAAGCTTTGCTACGCCGGTAACTTCCTGAATTTCATCACCGCTCTGGGCAGCACCGGCGGCGACGTGTTCAAGATGTACTACGTATCACTGCACACCAAGCGCAGAATGGAGGCGGTCACGACCGTCTTCCTCGACCGCGTCGTCGGGTTGTACGGTTTGATTCTGCTGGTGGGTGTGCTGGCCGTCGCCCGGATCGGCGATGCGAAGATGGCCGCACTCGGCTATGGGTTCGCCGTCATGCTCGCCGGCACCCTGATCGCGTACGCGCTGCTGTTCTCGCACCGTGTCCGCTCGGTCATCAACGTGGGGGCGCTGCTCGGTAAGCTGCCCTTCGGTGCGTACTGGCAGAGGGCGGAAGCGGCCACCCGCCGGCTGGCGCATCACAAGTCGCTTGTTTTCGGCGCCCTCGGCGCAACGGTCCTGCTGCAGTTGATTGCACTGACGGCCATGGTGCTTGCGGCGAAGGCGCTGCACATGCGATGGGACCCTGCGGCCGTGTGGGATTACTACACGTACCTCGGCAGCGGCGTCGTGATCGCTGCGATTCCCATATCGCCCCAGGGGCTGGGTACCATGGAAGCGTTCTATAAATACGCCTTCCTCGATACGCACGGTTCGCTGGCGGCGCTGCTCTGCCTGGCAATGGCCGTCCGCGCCATCAATCTCTTCTGGGCGCTGCCCGGAGTTATCGTCACCATGACCGGCGCTTACCGGCCCCGCATCAGCCGCAAGGACATCCAACTCACCGAAACGTCACATCCCGACCCGGGCGCGGCGTCATAGTCCCAAAGTGCAGCAAGGCGGTGTGGTCCGCGTTTGTCGCACGTTCTCGGCGGCGCTCGGCAAATAAAGTGGTGACCCCGCCGGTCCGACCTTAGCGCGGGAGGCGTCTCGAAGGCAGCCGGATCCGTGCACGCCTCGAAAGCGGTGGGAACCATGACTCCACAGACGTTGGTCGAACAACCGGTGACCGTTCGGCTGTCCGCTCGACAGACTGCCCGGCTTCTCGATCGTCTTCAAAGAGAAGGACAGCCTGTGACCATCGAGCACGCGGCCGGTGACTCGTCCGGGTCGATTGACGGGCATGTTGTCGTCATGACGCCGGAGACCTTGGAGGTCGCCGCGAACGTCGGCGCATCGGCCATCGAGGCGAGGTCCGGGGCTGCATGCGTGGCGCAGTTCTCGATCAACAACGAAAGCTACGGTTTCGACTGCGAAATCGAGTCCGCCCACTGGAGCGGCGCGCGTCTCTCTCTGGTGATCAGTCGTCCGAAACGGGCGTGGGTCCGCCAGCGGCGACGCTTCTGGCGAACCACGCTACGCGAATCCACGGCGATCACACTCACCACGCCCGACGGCGCCGCATCGGCAAAGGGCGCGGTGCTCAACGTCAGTGTGGACGGACTGGCCTGCCGCGTCGGCTGCAAGCAGGCTGAGGGGCTTTCGATCGGCGATGCGGTGAAGACCCGGTTCACGCTCGACGGCGACCAGAAGGAATTTTTACTCGCCGCCGAGATCCGCGGCAAGACCGTGGCCGGCAGCCCCGACCAGGTCATCCTGCGGCTGCAATTCACGCCGACGAGTATGACTGAGGACGATCGTTTGCGCATCGGACGCGCCGTACGTGCGGACTCGGAACGGATATGAGAGCACAAAGCGACCCTATCAGCCGCCTTTACGTGGATGAACGCCGACGCGACGAAATCCTTCACGTCGCCGGTGACCGGCGCACCTCCGCTGTGATTACCCGTTATGGGTGCAACGGCTGGATGAGCGTCGCCAGCCGCTTCTGTAATACCCGCTCCGATGACGAGTTCATTCACCTTGATGTCGCGGCCGAGGAAGTCCAGACGCCGGATCAGGCGCTGCGCATCGGTGACCAGGTCGGCGTCTCTTTCCGACGAGGACGCAGCAAGTGCCTGTTCACGTCGGTCATTACCGCGTGCGACGAACGACATGCCGGCGGGGCGTGTAAGCCCGCGAAGATCACCGTACGCTGGCCCACCAACCTGCAGCAGATGCAACGCCGCCTCTACGAGCGCGTCTCCATACCGCCCGGACATCACATCGAGATCGCCGTCTGGCCTCAAGCTGACGATCGGCCCGGCATGCTGGAAGAACGTGACACCCTCATGGAGCCGGGGCTGGATGTGGCCGCGTGGACCGAGAAGGGATTTGTGTCCAACCTGTCGGCCGGCGGCGTCGGCGCCGTCATGGGACCGGGGAGGCCCTGGACCTCCGGCGAAACGTACGTCTGTTCGTTCCGCCCGTTGGAAGAGGCCGATGCCCTGCAGTTCCACGTTCGCCTTCGGCACGTCGCTCGCACGCCTGACGGCGGCTGGTCGCTGGGCTTTCAGTTCGTGGGCCTGGAAACCACCAGCGCCGGCCAGTGTCAACTGGCTCAACTCGCTTCGATCGTCACGGCCCTCCGCCGCCGCCAGGCGTCGGGCGCGGGCTTGCTTGCTTATCAGCGGCGGCCATAATCGCGGGCGTGCTTCACTACGAGATCATCGAGACCGAATGGGGACCGTTCGCCTGCGTCACGACCGAGCGAGGCCTGAAGGCCACGCTAACGCCACGGATCCGAGCTTCACCCATCGAGCAGGAAGTCGCAAAGCGTTGGCCCGGCGCCAAACCAGGCCGTTCGTGCGATCAGCGATTTCGCGTTCAGATCCGCGACTACTTCAAGGGGCGACCGGTTGCTTTCGATGTGGTGCTCGATCATTCGGACGTGACCGAGTTCCGGCGACGGGTGCTGGAGGCCTGCCGCCGCATACCCTACGGGCAACTCGCCTCATACGCCGACCTGGCCCGCGCCGCCGGCCGGCCCAACGCGATGCGAGCGGCCGGTTCCGCGATGGCTCACAACCCCCTGCCGCTGATCATCCCATGCCACCGCGTCATCAGATCGGACGGCACCCTCGGCGGCTTCTCCTCCCCCGACGGCGTCGCTATGAAGCGCCGCCTCCTGCAACTCGAGGGCGCCCTTGCAGACCTCACCGTCGGCGCAACATAGGGTATACAACGCGCGGGGTGCCACAGATCCGCCTCGGGCGGATTTGCCGGTTGCTGCTCCACGTTGACCGTGCCGCCGCCGTTGACGGCTGCGCTTGCCTATGGTAGTGCGCGCATAGCCATGCCCACTTGAGCGTGGGAATGGCAGCCGATTGGGGTATTTGTTTCGTCCGTCCCCCATCCCTTGCTTCGCAAGGGCCGGGGCCCCGTGCACCTGCGCGTGCGGACTATGCCGGGACCCAGGCGAGGTCCAGGATTGTGTGGGTCGGGTCCTTGGTGTTGAAGACCGCCTTGACGGGCATGCCGATCTTCGGCTCGCCCTCCTTCAAATAACTCATTAACTTGGTACAGACACCCTCCAGCTCGACGCTGATCAACGGGGTGTTGGGCGGCAGGCGGAAGAGCTCGCCGGGGTAGAGGATCGTGCTCCAGGTGTAAATCGTGCCCTGCTGCGGGGCCTCGACCCAACCCATGTCGTGCCAGCAGTCGGGACACTCGCCACGCGGCGGCAGCCACAGGCGATTCTCGAAACAGTCGCCGTTGATGCAGCGGGTGGCCAGGATCTTCTCCTCCTGCAAACCCTTGAAGAACTTGCCCCACCGGCCGTACGTGTGATAGTGCGACCAGAACTTGGGGTTCTCGATGACGAGGGGGTCTTCGGAGACGACTTTGGTTTGTCTTTCGGGCCAGGGTACGGTCATTTTGTTGGCCTTTCGGGCGGAATAGTTGTCAGTTCTCAGTTCTCGGTAGCCTTCAGCCGTCAGATATCAGCCTTCAGCTTTCGACGGGCGGAAACCGTCCTACAATCGTCGGTGGGTGCCGCGCACCCAATTCGTTAGCAGGCTTCAGCCTGGTTCCTCCGTTCGGGTCGGCCCATCCCGGGTGCTCGTCGTCTGGGCCGGTAGTCTGTCCGATGACCCGGTCCACGGTCGCAATGACGCGTCCCGCGTCCTTGTCAACGAACCATATTCTGCTCTGTGACTCATTGCAGCGTGCTTCGATCGTTCCGATTTCCAGCGATCGGCCGCGGAGGCCCATCGGACGATCGACCTTTTTGACGGTGGCTTCGAATTCCGGCACCTCGCGCGGCTCGATTCTGATTGTGATCTCTTCGTAATGGCGCTTCAGTCCGCGGTTTTCGGATTCGGACGTGAGGTCGTGCGACAGGTAAACGTCTCGGCAGCACTCGAGCTCGGCCCTGTAAATGTTCTGTCGGTTGACGGTCCGTGTAGAGGTGTACGGTGCCGTGCAACCGGTCGCTATGATCAGTAGTGACGCGCTGAACAATGCGACGGTTCCGTAACCTCGTCTCTGTCGCATGTCTCGGACCTCCACGTTTGGCTTTCGCTCCCCCACACCTTGCTTCGCAAGGTATGGGGCACCCTGCGGGCTTAACCCGCCCTACGGTTTCTCCAGGACGGCGCAGGTTACGTGGCTGCCCGTTCCGGCGTGGGAGATCGCACAGCCGCGCTTGGCGTTCTTGACCTGGAGGTCCCGGTAATCGTCCGGTTTCTCCTTGCCGAATCGTTTCCACATCTTCGGGTCGCCGTGAAATTTGTCCCAGACGCCCTGAAGCTGCCACATCACTTCGACCATCTGCCAGATACCGGTCGCACCGACCGAGTGCATCGAGCCGATCAGCCCGCCGGAGAGATTCGTCGGCAGCCGGCCTTCATAATACGCGTCACCCGACTCGATGAAGTCGCGGCCCTGGCCGTACGGTCGCAGGCCGATGTCCTCGTACGTCTGAATGTCGCTGATGGTGAAGGCATCGTGTGTCTCGAGCACGTCAAAGTCCTCGACCGGGTCCTTGATGCCGGCCATGTTGTAGGCGAGGTACGCGGCCATCCGCGACGCCAGGAACGAGCTGAAGCCGGGCCACTCGCTCCGGCTGCCCTTGAAGTAGTCGTTGTAGGTCTCCTCGGTTTCGTTGGGCAGCAGCAGGATGGGCATGTGGCGCCGGTCGGCCGTCCGGAGCGTGTGGCTGCCCCCGCAGATCGCCTTGAGGAGGATCGGGTTATCGGTGATTTTCTCGGCCATCTCCTCGTCGGCCAGCAGCAGGACCGACGATCCGACGCTCATGACGCAGCATTCCAGGAACGAGAGCGGGTCGGAGACGATGTCGTTTTCGAGGATGTCCTGGACGGTGTAGTCGCCGGGGTTCTGCGAATACGGAGAGAAGCGGGCGTAGCCGTGGTTCTTGATGGCGATCTTGGCCAGCGTCTCGCGGGGAACGTTATTCTCGTACTGATACCGCTGGGCCATCAGGGCGTAGTAGGCGGCGTACATCCAGCCGAGCTCGCTTTCGAAGTCCTTGCAGGCGGCCGAGGCGATGTAGGAGTTGCCCACCTTGGTCGAAACCTCGTCCATGCGTTCCCAACCGACCACCGGGACGAGGTTGGCGTACCCGGAGGCGATGGCCTGGGCGGCCGCGAGCACGGCCGATCCGCCGGTGGCCCCGCCCGTTTTGACCTCGATGTTGCCCAGGGGGTCGAAGCCGAGGTAGTCGTGGATCTTGGCGGCGGCGAGCAACTGGTCGCCGAAGTGGTCGGCGAACTGGGAGTAGACGCACCAGTTGACGCTGCGGCGAATCTGTTCGGGCGACATCTTGAGGTCGTTTTCCTCGATGGCCATCCGGAGCGCTTCGGTGCAGAGCTGGCCGGTGTTCTTCTCATGGTACTTTTTGCGGAAGTCGGTCGTGCCTCCGGCGACGATGTAGACCGGTTTTTCGAACTTCGGGATCCGGAGGTTACCGGGGCCGAATTTGATCATGGTGTGTCCCTTTCGACGCTTGTGTTCGCGTAAACGTTTCCACCTCTCGCAAGCGGGGATCGAAGAGGTCCGCGCATTGGTACATTTAACGAATCGAGGGGTCCGCGTCCAGCCCTGCGGCGGAACGGGGTCTGCGGGGGGCCCGTGACAGTTTAGGCGGCATTCGGCTTTGTGTGTCGCGGGCGGCTTGTCCGCCCGTGCGGTTTATCGAGTACCGCTTCAGACACTCACACTGGCGGGCGAGCAGCCAGTGGCACCCGCCTAAACTGTCACGCACCCGTCTGCGGGGCGATTTTGGCCGAAACGGGTTTGTGGGAAGCCCGGCCGCGGGGACGCGGGCGTCCCGGCGAGGGGTGGGGAGGCACCGTGGCGAACCGGAATCAGGGACCGAGGGGTGCTGAGGCAAGGGACGCGACACGGCCGGCGCATTTGTTGAAGCAGGCTTGCATAAGCTGCGCCGGCGTGTAAGCGTCTACGCTATGGACGGGGAACAGCTTGAACAAATGCAGACCGCGCAGCCTTTTCGCCCATACCGAATTCATCTGGCTGACGGTCGGCGCCTGGATGTCCGCCACCCCGACATTCCCGCCAGATCCCCCGGCGGGCGTACCGCCATCGTATGGAAGGCGGACGAGACGTTTGAAATGATCGACGTCCGGCTTGTGACCAGCCTGGAAGTGCTCGACGGGCGCGAGGGCAGGTCTTGAGGCACCCGATCAACATGGGGCTCCCGAGCCGGTCCGGCAAACGCGGATCCCCCAAAATCCGATCCATGTTTGGAGCGTGAACGAACTGACGGCGCGGCAGCCTGAAAGGCTGCTCGAAAGTAGCCGTGGGCAGAGTCCGCCGAAGGCGGACGCCGCCCACGGATTCCCGTCCACGTGCAGCCCATTCGACCCTGAAAGGGTCGGATAGATTCTCAGCGAATAGACGACCCTTTCAGGGTCGGGATGTATTATGGTACCGTTATCCGGGGGCGGGTCGCCCTCGGCGGCCGGCCCCCGGCTACTGTATGGCAGGCCTTCAGCCTGCTGTGTGAAGATACATCAGGATGGGTGTTAATATTCTGCCACTGCTCCAGAGCAGTGGCACACGGGCCGATGTCACCGGTGGAAGCTTTATGACGGTGCATCAAGATGCACTACGGTTGTCTGTTGGCTGCTTTACAAGGGTGCATCAAGATGCACCCTGCGTCGTCGTCTGCCGCGTCAGCGGACGTTGAAGTATTTGGCTTCGGGGTGGTGGGCGATCAGGGCGTTGGTTGATTGCTCGGGGTCGAGTTGGAACTCCTCGCTTAACTGGACGCCGATGCGCTCGGGGTCCAACAGCGGCCAGATCTTGACCTGGTCCTCCAGGCGCGGGCAGGCCGGGTAGCCGAAGCTGTAGCGCGAGCCGCGGTACTTCTGCTGGAAGATCAACTGCCTTTCGCGGGCGTCCTGGTCGGCGATGCCCCACTCGACGCGGATCTGCTTGTGCATGTACTCGGCCAGTGCCTCGGCGGATTCGACGCCCAGGCCGTGCAGATGGAGGTAATCCAGGTAGCGGTCCTCGGCGAACCACTTGCGCTCCAATTCGCTGACGCGCGGCCCGACCGTGACGATCATGAACGAGACGACGTCCATCTCCTCGCTGGTGATGGGCCGGAAGAAATCGCTCAAGCACCAGTAGGGTGGCTTGCCCTGGCGCGGGAACTCGAAGCGGGCCAGCTCGTGGGAGTAGTCGTCGGGCTTGAAAACAATCAGCTCGTCGCCGTCGGCCTGGCAGGGCCAGTAACCGTAGACGGCCTTGGGCTGAATGATTTCCTCGGCGATGCACTTCTCGACCAGGTCGCGGTAGATGGGCCGGACCTCGCGGTCGATGTAGCGCTGGAACTCGTCGCGGGAGCGGCGGGCGCGGCGATACTGCCATTGGACGTTGAACAGCATGTTCTCGTTGATGTAGGCCAGTGCGGCCTTGAGCTCGATGTGCTCAACGACGCGCGAACCCCAGAAGGGCGCTTCGGGGATGGGGACGTCGCGGGCGACGCCGGAGTGGCCGGCTTTGGGGGCGAAGTCGGTGGCCCGGCGTTTGGGCGTTTCGGCGATTCTTTTCGAGGCCGGCGGCGGCACGCTCAAATCGCCCTCGGTGATCTTGCTCATCACGTCGAGGCCCTGGAAGGCATCTTTAGCGTAATACAGCGGCCCCTTGTATTCGCGGCGAAGGTCCTCCTCGACGTACTTTCGGGTGAGGGCGGCGCCGCCGAGGATCACCGGGACGTCGATGCCGCGTTCGTTCAGCACGGCGAGGTTTTCGCGCATCACGACCGTGGACTTCACCAGCAGACCGCTGAGCCCGATCGCGTGGGCCTTCTTCTCCTGCCAGGCGTCGATGATGGCGTTGATGGGCTGCTTGATGCCGAGGTTGTGCACGGTGAAGCCGTTGTTGGTCAGGACGATGTCGACCAGGTTCTTGCCGATATCGTGCACGTCGCCCCGGACGGTGGCCAGGATGATCGAGCCCTTGCCGTCGTCGCCCTCGACGCGGTCCATGTAGGGTTCGAGGAAGGCGACGGCGGCCTTCATGGTCTCGGCGGACTGCAGGACGAAGGGCAGTTGCATCTGGCCGGCGCCGAACAGGTCGCCCACGGTCTTCATGCCGTCCAGGAGGATCTGGTTGATGATGTCGAGCGGCTTATAAGTGGTGAGGGCGTCGGTTAAATCGTCTTCGAGTCCGTTGCGATCTCCGTCGATGATGCGGTGCTTGAGGCGCTCGTCGACGGACATCTTCTTCTTGTCCTTTTTGGTCTCGATGTCCTCGTTTTCGGCGTACAGCGACATGTAGTGCGTCAGGGGGTTCCGGCCGTTGTGACTGCGGTCGAAGAGGAGGTCCTGGGCGGCGTTCCAGCGCTCGTCGCTGATCTTGTTGCGCGGCAGGATCTTGCTGGCGTGGACGATGGCGGCGGTCAGTCCGCGGCGGACGGCCTCGTGTAGAAAGGCGGAGTTCAGCACGGCTCGGGCCGCGGGGACCAGGCCGAAGCTGACGTTGGAGACGCCGAGGATCTGCTGGCATTCGGGCATTTCCTCGCGGATCTGCTCGATGGCGTTGAGCGTTTCGAGGGCCAGGCGGCGGTCGCTCTCGTTGCCGGTCGTGATCGGGAAGGTCAGCGTATCGAAGAAGATGTCGTGCGGCTTGATGCCGTACTTGTTGACGCACAGGTCGTAGAGCCGGCGGGCGATCTCGAGCTTTCGTTCGGCGGTCTTGGCCATCGCTTCCTCGGGATGCTCGTCGATCGTCAGGGCGATGACGGCGGCGCCGAATCGCTTGAGCATGGGACAGATGACTTCAAGCTTGTGCTCACCCTCTTCGAGGTTGATTGAGTTGACGATGCACTTACCGCCGGCGAGCTTGAGACCGGCCTCGATGACGTCGGGCTCGGTGCTGTCCAGTGCAAGCGGGACGGTGACGTCCTGGGCGTAGCGGCTGATGACCATCTGCATATCGGGGACACCGTCGCGTCCGACGTAATCGACGCAGACGTCCAGGGCATGGGAGCCTTCGGAGACCTGCTCGCGTCCCATGCGGACGAGGTTGTCGATGTCGCCCTCGAGCAGGAGACGTTTGAACTGGCGCGATCCGTTGGTGTTGCTGCGTTCGCCGACGATGAGGAAGCTGTTGTCCTGGCGCATGGGAACGGCCTGGTAGATGCTGCTCAGGGAGGGCTCGCGCCGGGGCGAGCGGGCCTTGGGCGCTCGCGTGCCGAGGGCGTCCACGAGCGTTTTGAGGTGCTCGGGGGTGGTGCCGCAGCAGCCGCCCACGGCGTTGATGCCGTCCTCCTCGACGAACTCGATCAGCCAGCGGGTGAATTCCTCCGGCGTCAGGCCATAGTGGGACTTGCCGTCGACGAGTTGGGGCAGTCCGGCGTTGGGCTGGACGAGGAGCTTGCGGTTGCTGGTGCCGGCCAGTTGGCGGACGTGCTCGCTCATTTCCTGCGGTCCGGTGGCGCAGTTGAGGCCGATCACTTTGACCTGGTCGTAGGTTTCGAGGGCGACGATGGCGGCGGCGGTCTCTGTGCCCACGAGCATGGTGCCGGTGGTCTCGACGGTGATGGTGCAGAAGATTGGCACCTCGACGTCCATGGCGTTCATGGCCTCGATGCAGGCGACGATGCCGGATTTGGCCTGGAGGATGTCCTGGCAGGTTTCCACGAGTAAAGCGTCGGCGCCGCCGGCGATGAGTCCTCTGGCCTGTTCGGTGTAGCTGTCGACGAGGGTGTCCCAGTCGGTCTGGCGCAGGCTGGGCAGGCGCGTTCCGGGTCCGATGGAGCCGATGACGAACCTCGGTTTGTCCGGCGTGCCGATGCGTTCGCACTCGGACTGGGCGATCTCGACGGCTTTACGGTTGAGCTCGAAGGTGAGATCGGCGAGGCCGAACTCGCCGAGGACGAGTTTGTTGGCGCCGAAAGTGTCCGTCTCGACGGCGTCGCAGCCGACTTCGAGGAAGGAGCGATGGATCTGGGCGATGACGTCGGGGCGCGTCTTGACGAGAATGTCGGTGCAGTTCTCGTGACCGTCGTAGTCGGAAAGCGGCAGGTCGAAATTATGGATGCTGGTGCCCATCGCACCGTCGAATACGATGACGCGCTCGTTGAGGATGTCGAGAATCCTTGAATTCATGCCTTTCTCGTTGTCAGCGGGGTCCGTCCGGCGACAGGTGTACCGGATCAGGTTGGCAAGATGCCGTGGCCTCCGGTTCCGAAGCTGCTTATAGTGTGCCTATGTTTGAACGGTTGTCAAGCTGACGAGCGCAAGCGATCGGGAGAATGCCGTTATTTCGCCGTTAAACACCAACCAGGGGCATCGAAAAGCACTCTTGTTGCTCGGTTCAATCGGGCCGCTGGGTCATCTACCGGCCTCGGGGACGGTGGCGGTGGCGGTGGCGGGGATACCGCTGGCGTGGTTGATGCGGAGTCAACTTCCCGGGTGGGGTTACTGGCTGGTTTGCGTGGCGTTTACGCTGGCGGCCGTGTGGCTGCACGATGTGGGGGATCGGCTGCTGGGCGAGAAAGACAGCCGGAAGCTGGTCTGGGACGAGCTGGTCGGCTTTTTCATTGCGGTGGGGCTGATGCCGTGGAGCTGGGGGTTCGTAACGTTAGGGTTCTTACTGGAACGCGCGATTGACATTGTGAAGGTGCCGCCGGCGAATTTGATCGAGAAGCGCTGGCCCGGCGGGTGGGGGGTCGTGGGTGACGACGTGGTGGCGGGGGTTTATACGCTGTTGATTCTGCTGGTCGTTGAGCGAATCGAGCCGGTGCGGATTTGGTTGGGGGCGGGTTGAGGAAATGATCCCCCACCCTTTGCTTCGCGAGGGATGGGGCATCACTACGGTCGAGGTGCTCGATGACGATCTGGGTGGCGATGCCGGCGTTCAATGAAGCGCCGCGGCTGCCGTCGCTGCTGGGTCGTTGGATTGCCGTGCTGGACGCGCTGGATCGTCGGCATCGATTTGTCATTGTGGACGACGGCAGCGCTGACGACACGCCGCGGATCCTGTCGTCCTTTGCGGCGAACCACCCTGTAGAGATCATCACGCACGCTGAGAACCGGGGATTGGGTGCGTCCGTTCGCGACGCGATGCGATTCGTCGCCGTGCAGGGAGGCGATGAGGACGTCCTCGTGATGATGGACGCGGACGGGACTCAGCCGCCGGAGCTCTTTCCTGAGATGCTATCGCGGCTCGAGGAGTCGCGGAGCGACGTTGTGATCGCGTCGCGGTATCGGGCCGGGGCGCGCGTTGAAGGCCTGAGCGCGTTTCGGCGTTTGATGAGCTTCGGGGCGCGGGTGCTGTTTCAGGCCGTTTTCCCGATACGGGGCGTGCGGGATTACACGTGTGGTTACCGGGCGTATCGCGTCGCGGTAATCAGGTGGGCGTTCGCCGAGTACGGGGAGCGGTTTTGTGATCGGCCCGGCTTCGATTGCACGGCCGACGTCCTGTTGCGGCTGGCGAAGCTGGGGGCGTGCTTCGAGGAGGTTCCGATGGAGCTGCAATACGCGGCGAAAGCGGAGAGCAGCCGCATGCGCGTCGGAGCGACCGTGTTGCGCACGATGGGCCTCATGATTCGGCGGCGCTTGTCGCGATAACTATCCCGGGCTCAGTTTGCCTTCTGATCGCCGACGGCGATGACGTGGTTTTGTGTTCTGAAGTACATCGTTCCCTCGGAGATGGCCGGCGTGGCCATGCAGACCTCGCCCATCGCGTTGACGGCCAGTCGCTCGAAGTCCTTGCCGGCCTTGATGACGTAGATGTCGCCCTCCTCGCTCGAAAAGTAGACCTTTCCGTCGGCGGCCACCGGCGATGCGGTGAAGCCGGTCCGCCCGCTGCCGAGCCGCTTGCTGTAGTGCTTCTCGCCGGTCTTGGCGTCATAGACGGTGAGGATGCCGTTATCGCGGCAGTTGTAGAGCAGGCCCCTGTAGGCCAGCGGCGTCTGCATGTAGGTGCCGCGGCGCCGGTAGCTCCATGGGATGTACTTGCTCTTGGTATTGTCGCCTTCGGGGGTGATGTCGCCGGTGGCGTCAGTTCGGATGGCGTAGATCGGGGCGAGTCCGCCGTGGGCGTTGGTGATGTAGACGAGGTCGCCGGCGACGACGGGGGTGGGCGTCGGGATGTCGCCGCCGCCGTGAAGGTTCCAGAGCTGTTTGCCGGTCTCAAAGTCGTAGCCGCCGATGTGGCGGTAGCCGTTGACGATGATCTGGGTGCGCTCGTCGGATTCGTGGATGGTCGGGGTGCTGTAGGCGGGGTGATCGTCGCGGGCCGTGCGCCAGATCTGCTTTCCGGTCTTGACGTCGAAGGCGGCGAGGAACTTCTCGACGCGGGTGTCGGCCTGGATGATGACGCGGCCGTCGTGGATCACGGGCGAGCTGGCGTAGCCCCACTGTATCTCACGCCAGTTGTCCCCGGGCGGCCCGCCGTCCAGCACGCCGAGGTCCTTCTCCCACAGCAGCTTGCCGTCCATATCGTAGCAGTAGAGTCCTTCGGAGCCGAACAGGGCCACGACGTGCTCGCCGTCGGTGGCCGGCGAGCAGTTGGCGTGGGTGGCCTTGATGTGGCGTTTGAGTTTGGGGATGCCGGCGTGGGCGCTTTTTTCCCAGAGGATATCGCCCGTGTTCTTATCGAGGCAGTAGACCTTGAAGCGATGTTCGATGTCCTCGGGGTGGTCGGGGCTTTCGCCATAAAGTCCGACGCGGAGGTAGGGGTCCGGGTCGTCGCTGACGGCCGTCGTCACGAAGAGCCGGTCGCCCCAGATGACGGGCGAGGAGTGGGCCAGGCCCGGGATCGGCGTCTTGAAGGCGATGTTCTTCGACGCGGCGACGTCCCACTCGACCGGCGCGGTCGGGCAGTCGGCGAAGCCCCGCGCGTGCGGCCCGCGGAAGGAAGGCCAGTGCAGGCAGTCTTCGGCGTTCGCCGCGGTCGTGGCCAACAGGGTCACCGCGGTCACAACCGTCCATACGAGACAGCATCTTCGTGGATTGATGAGCATAAGCGCGTGGCTCCCGGTTCAGGTGCATGGTTCGAGGCCCGTTACGAGCGCGACCGGCCTGGTTCATAAGGGTCGACAAGGTCGCGCCGGGCCGGGGACTCGAATCGGCATTGTACCGGTATGACGGGGAGTGTTTGTCGTAAATTGTCGGCGGCGCGCCGACCGGTCGCACGGCCCACGGGCAACGGAGCGTCGGCTGAGCCGGTCGGAAGATGAGATCAAGCACGAAGAACCAGGCTCCCTAGAGACGCAGCATCGGTGCGCGGATGGCCGGCCCTGAAACTGCCCGCCTCCGGTCGATGTGATGACGACTCTGTCAGTACCAAGGCGACGGCGTTCGCCGCACCGATCTATGCGGTAAAGCCCCTTTTCTTGTTTGGCGTGGGGCGAGGATTTTGCTCACTGCGTCGTCGTCGAGGTCGAGCGCGACCGATCCGTGTTCATCAATCATCTGTGCTCGGGGCGTGACCATTTAGATGACAGCCGTGTCTGATCCACGCAACTCGTGCGTCGTCATACTCGGGGGTATCCGGCAATCCATGGCGCCACTGTTCGCACGGGAAATGGACTCCGAGCTCTGATGGTTCTCCCCGCCTTGAGAATATGTGGCGTCGGTGCTTTTTTAGGAGGCCGTGCAGGTGTGAGGTAAAGCAGGGCTTGAACGCCTCGGGTGAAAGGGCCGCGACAAGCAGAAACTGCCGTGGCAAGAGAAAAAATCCTTGCAATCCGCGGTTGGACCAAGTACCCTGCGGCGCTGTTCGGTAACCGCACTGCAATCAACATGCAATGCTGTCTTGAACACGTTTGATCGGCGGCGTTTGCCTGCGCGGTCGCACGCAGTTCGTGGTGGTCAATTTCACCTGGCATGGGTCATCGGGCCGACGGACCCATCGGTTGATTCATCTGGTCCAGCGGGACTGTTCTGTTGTTACTGCATTTTGATGTGCGAGATGGAGGGCGCGGCTCTCTATATGTCATGTCCTAAATGAAAGGAGCAGCGAAATGACTGGCAGCATCAAGACAGGGACTTTGATCGCCTCTTGCGCTCTGGCGCTTGTGACGGCGGGCGATGCGATCGGGCAGACGACTTTCAGTCACGACGACACGATCGCGATCACGGTCAGCGGCGGCGGTGGAGATCTGTTATCCGAAGGCCCTGCGCCGGCCGCACCGGGCATCGCGATTTCCGCGACGACCATCGGCTTGGTTGCGGGCGATCACATCAATTCGCTGAGTTTCGGAAACGACCCGATCGCCCATACGCACCAACTGGTATTCTCGGTCGATTCCAATGCGACGGGCGCGGTAGCGAGTGGCGTGAATCTGGAAGTAGTGAAGGACACCGATCCCTGTGCGCGGGGTGCTATTCCGCCGGGCGCGTGTGGCGACATCTTCTTTCATATAACGGGTACGACGTCGGCATGCACCAACATCACCGCCCCGAGAGGACTTGGCTACAGACCGCCGATTGGAGCTCCCAGCGGGGATGAGTGCAATGCAAGCTGGAACAACGTCGCATCGCCCAACACGCCCGGAGGTCCCGCCGACGACCTCAACGCTTTCGATTATTCCGCTCCGGCTTCTGCGACCGGAATCTACTTCACGCTGACTGCCGGTTCACCCACACTCGGGACGCTTGGGGCGAGCCCCGGACATATTCTCTACTCAGACCTGAGCGGTGGTGCGCCTGTGGTGGCCACACTGGCCGGCGTCGGGCCTGCGACGGACGCTGAGTTGGGTATAGCGGGCCGAACTCTCGACGCCCTGAACGTCATCGGCAGCGACGGCCCGGTTGGGGGGGTGCCGCCTGGCGGCGTCATCAGTGCGTATGGTGTGGGTCCGGTTTTGTGCGGTACCGGCGCGACCAGTACGCATCGGCTCCAATACAGCGTCGCAGGCAGCGGGCCGCCGGATGGCGGAGATATTCTCGTTCGGACCGGCTCCGGGACCGCGGCCGTGTATGTCGGGTTCGCGGATATGGGTCTCCTGCAGACGGATGAACTGAACATGCTGGAGGCCGTTCGGAATCCAATCGCCCCCGCGGCTTCCGAATGGGGTGTCGGCGTGACCTCTTTGCTGGTGGTGATTGCAGCCACCCTTGCGATTCGCGGCAGACGGGCCCGGACGTTGATACCCGGATAACGGATGCGGGGGGAGGAGTTTCAACGCGGGGCGGGCGAGATACCTCGACCGCCCCGCTTACTATTCGCGGCTCCGTCGCGAGACGGGAACGTTCGCTGTCGCCGTTCAGAACAGGACGTCAAGCAGGAAGAACCATGCTCCCAGTACGACCAGCATCAGTGCGAGCAACATCGGGTATTGCATCGTGGGGCTCCTGTCTCTGCGTCAGCCTATGGAAAGGAGTATCGGCAAGCAATCCCTGCGAGCTGTCGTTGGTGGGGGCTATTGTCTCGCCGGGCTTGAATCGGTAGGCTACCCGCCGCTTTGTCGGGTGGGCGGCGGCTCTTGCGGCCAGGCCGGCTCACGGGCAGCTTCGGGAACTCCCGATTTCAACGACCCCGGAAGGAGGCAGTGTGATGAGGAATACCGCAGTTTTCGCCGCGATCATTCTCGGCGGGATGCTTGTCGTTCCGGCCAACGCACAGGATCCGAGCGGAGAATCCGGCGAGTCGCCCCACGTCTACGTCAAGATGGAGACGACGCTCGGCGATTTCGTTCTGCAGCTCTACAAGGAAAAGGCCCCGGTAACCGTCGATAACTTCCTCGAATACGTGGACGGCGACTTCTACGAGGGGACCGTCTTCCATCGCGTCATCAAGGGCTTCATGATCCAGGGCGGCGGCATGACCCCCGAGCTGCAGGAGAAGGAGACTCGCCCGCCGATCCGGAACGAGGCTGACAACGGTTTGTCCAATCAGAAGTTCACCATTGCGATGGCCCGGACGGACAATCCGCACTCGGCGACGAGCCAGTTCTTCATCAACACGGTGGACAACTCGCGGCTGGATCACAAGGACAAATCCAGTGGGCGGGCCTGGGGCTATTGCGTTTTCGGGAAGGTCATCGACGGGTTCGAGACCGTCGAGGCGATCGAAAACACGCCGGTGCACGCCCATCCGCGCGCCCAGCGCACTCCCGATACCCCCGTGGTCATCGAGAAAGTGACGCGCATCAGCGCCGAAGAGGGCGACAAGCTCGCTGAAGCCGCCGAAGCGAAGGCCATCGAGCAGGCCAAGAAGTTCATCGCCGGGCGGGGGGTGGACACCTCCGGCGGCAAGTTCACCGATTCGGGTCTCTGGATCCTGCATGTAGAGGAGGGCAGCGGACCGTCGCCGGAGCCGACGCAGACGGTCAAGGTCCACTACACGGGTTGGTTAACCGACGGCACCGAGTTCGATTCGTCACACAAACGGGGCCAGCCGGCCACTTTCCCCCTGAACCGCGTGATCAAGGGATGGACCGAGGGGCTGGGGCTGATGAAGGTCGGTGGGAAGGCGTACTTGGTCATTCCGCCGGAACTCGGCTACGGCGGCCGGGCTCGGACCGGCATCCCGGCGAATTCGACGCTGATCTTTGAGGTCGAGCTGCTCGATATCGTCGGCTAGGGCACAAACAACGCGCCTGAGAGGTCCGGGTGCGTCCGTGTTCAACGGGAATCTATGGGCAAGCGAAGCCGCCTTGGGCGGCGCAGCTCGCCTGTGGGGTTGACAGCGTCGACGGGAGGGGTTTCGCGGTTTCGCCCTTCGAACCGTGCCCGCCTTTACATTCACCTCCGCAAGCGTTACAGTCCGTCCTCGGACCTTCTCAACCCGGGCCGGCCGAGTTGATCGTCCTGCAAAATCTGAATGACAGCGCGTCGACGGCCGCCGTCGACGACATCCCCGGAGAACAACCATGTTCCGACACATGTGTTTGTACGCAGCTTGTATGATCGCCGTTGCCTTAACGGGCTGCACCACGACTGGTGCACGCAGCGAAAGCACCCAAACGCCTGAGCCCCAGTTGTTCCGCGGCATGGGGGGGCACGAACGACCGATCACGACCAACTCCGCCGAAGCCCAGCGATACTTCAATCAGGGATTGACCTGGACCTACGCCTTCAATCACGACGAGGCCATCCGCTCGTTCACCCGCGCCGCCGAGCTCGATCCCGATTGCGCGATGGCCTGGTGGGGTGTGGCCCTGTGCCAGGGACCGAACTACAACGACCCGATCATGACCGAAGAGCGCTCCGCGGCCGCATGGGACGCGCTGCAAAAAGCCGTCGCCCGAATCGACAACACAACCCCGGTCGAACGCGCCCTCATCGAAGCCATCGCCCACCGCTATGCCAAGCCCTGGCCCGAAGACCGCACCGGCCTCGAAAAAGCCTACGCCGACGCGATGGCCGAGGTCTGGGCCGCGTACCCCAACGACTCCGACGTCGGCACGCTCTACGCCGAGGCCATGATGATCCGCAAGCCGTGGGAGCTCTACTCGCTGGACTTCGAACCGGCCGAAGACACGCCCAAGATCGAGGCCGTGCTCGAGCGCGTCATGGAAATCGACCCCGACAACCCCGGCGCCAAGCACCTCTACATTCACACGGTCGAACTGAGCGAAGAACCGGCCCGAGGACTGACCGCAGCCGACGACCTGATCGGCATGGTCCCCGCAAGCGGCCACCTCCACCACATGCCAACGCATATCTACGTCCAGGTCGGGCAATGGGACAAGGCGATCGTCCAGAATGCCAAGGCCATGAAGGCCGACGCCCGGTATCGCAAGCTTTCCCCGAAGCAAGGGATTCAACACCTGTACATGACCCACAACTCGCATATGCTCGCCTTCGCCGCGATGATGAGCGGCCGCGAACGCGAAGCGCTGGCGGCTGCCCGCGCCATGTGGCGAGACGTGCCGAGCGACGTGCTGCCCGAAGTGGCTCCGTACGTCGATCCGTGGATGTGCGCGGTTTATGACGTCCAGAAGCGATTCGGGCGCTGGGACGCCATCATCGCCGAGCCGGCTCCGCCGGACTTCCTGCCGATAACGAAGGCCATCTGGCACGCCCACCGGGCAATCGCCTATGCTGCGAGGAAGGACTTCGACAGCGCCGAACGCGAATACAAAGCGTTTCGCGACGCAAGAGCGGCCATGCCGGAGGATCTCCTGTGGTTCACCGATCCTGCCGTCGAAATCCTCGCAGTCTGTGACCACTTCGTCGCCGGCGAGATCGCACTGCACCGGGGCGACTATAAGAAAGCGGCGGAGGAGTTGGAGGCGGGCGCCAAACTCGAGGACGGCCTGACCTACTCGGAACCGCC
The DNA here is from genome assembly GCA_964574815.1 of uncultured Phycisphaeraceae bacterium. Taxonomy (GTDB): domain Bacteria; phylum Planctomycetota; class Phycisphaerae; order UBA1845; family UBA1845; genus CAZNPL01. Next base: position 52,226 of record CAZNPL010000014.1, on the reverse strand, counting down.
GCAGTGGACCCAACCGGTCCGCCACACCCTCGGCGCCGTCTACCTCAAGAGCGGACGATACGCGGACGCCGAGCGCGTCTACCGCGAGGACCTGGCCAAGTGGCCCGACAACGGCTGGTCGCTATACGGCCTGAGCCGTGCCCTGCACGCCCAGGGCAAAACCAAAGAGGCCAAAGAAGTCGCGCAGCAGTACGACAAGGCATGGGCCAAGGCCGACGCCCCAACCTCGACAAGCTGCAAGTGCATCCCGAAGACGTGATGAGACGTCGCCTTTCCGAGCCGCGACCGTGAGGGAGCGGGGGCTACGCCTTTCCGAGCCGCGACCATGAGGGAGCGGGGGCCGGTCGAACCGCGAAGGGTGCCATCGGCAAGGGGGTCATTCCCACCGCGTAAGACCTGCTTTGCCCGTGCTCTCTCCGAGCAAGACCGTCAGCCACCCACCTGCCGGACACAATCGATCACCGTGCCGTCCACCCACTTGATGGCCGCCACGATCTTCTCGCCCAGCTCCGGCGGCGCCGGCGCCCCGCCGCACAATGCTTCGACCTCCGCCTTGATATCCTCAATCGGCCGGATGGGCAGCTTCGATCCCTTCACCGCCTCCATCAAATCGGTCCGGCGAGGATTGATCGCGATGCCGCGCTCGGTCACGATCACGTCGATCAGTTCCCCCGGTCCGCACAACGTCGTCACCCGATCGACCAGCACCGGAATCCGGTCGCGCACCGACGGGATCGGCAGAATCACGCACTTTCCGAAAAGACAATTCTGCCAGCCCCCGATGCCGTGCAGCAGCCGGCCGTCCGAGTGCGTCACCACGTTCGCGTTGAACTCGACGTCCACCTCGGTGGCCCCCAGAACCACCGCGTCGATCATCGAGGCGAAGTTCCCCTTGCCGTGGTAGTTGTAGCTCGTGAAGGGACTTGTATCCTGGTGATGCGGGTTCTCGCGCATCGAGCGCACGCCGTCCAGATCGAACGTCTGCCCGTCGAGAATGTAATCGGTCAGCCCTTCCTCGAGCATCTCGACCAGGTACTTGTTGCTGCCGCCGCGTACGAAACGGGCCTTGATGCCTTCCTCGATCATCATCTGCTTCAAGAAGATAGCAAAGGCCAGCGACGTTCCGCCCGCGCCGGCCTGGAAGCTGAACCCCTCTTTCAGAATGCCGGCGTCGCGGCAAAACTGCGCCGCATATTCGGCGATCAGCAGCCGGTCCGGACTCTTCGTGAGCTGCGTCGTGCCCGACACGATCTGCGACGGGTCGCCGATCGAGCCCATCACCACAACCTGATCGACGTTGTTGCCCTGAATCTGCCACGGAATGCACGGGAACGGGATCAGATTGTCGGTCACCACGATCACGTGGTCGGCGTAGATCGAGTCGGCCAGCGCGAACCCCAGCAGCCCGCACGCCGACGGGCCGGTGACGCCGTTGCAGTTCCCGAATGGGTCCGCCGTCGGCGCCGCGATGACGGCCACGTCAATGTGCACGTCCCCGTCCTGGATCGCCTGCCACCGCCCGCCGTGCGACCGCAGCACGGCCATCCCGCGCATCTTTCCCGTGGAACAGTAATCCCCCAGCGGGCCGTTCATGCTCCCCTCGATGTGGTGCACCACGCCGCTTTCCAGGTGGTCGATGATCGGCGCGTGACACGGAAACGACGCGCTCGGAAACCAGCGCAGATCCTTCACCCCCAGCGCGGCCGCCGCCGCAAACACGGCATTCCCGACCTTGTCGCCGTTGCGAAAGTGGTGATGCGTCGAGACGGTCATCCCGTCACGAAGCCCGGCGTTCTTCAGCGCCGCGGTCAGATCGGCCACGACCTTGTTCCCGTCATCCGGATAGTCCGCACACCGTCGCAAAGGCGGCGCCGCCTTCGACCCGGAAGGCTGGAACTTCCCCACGCCCTGAAACGGCGTCCCCGCCTGCCCATTGATCTCTCTAGGCACAAGCCGCTTCGCGGCATTTTCGACTAGCTGTTGTGGCACACGATTGTCCTCAAAAGTTCCGTTATGGAGACGGTTTCATGCCGCTGTCAGGCATGAAGGCTCCATGCGTAATGTTTGCGGAGGCGGCGTTATTCCGAGCCGCGCCCGTAAGGAAGCGGTACCGTGGCATTCCAAAATCGCTCCCTCACGGTCGCGGCTCGGTATGGACGAACGCCGCCGGTTCCCAGTCGATTACACGTCATGAAACAGCCCGCGGCTTTTCTCGCCGCCGCCAAGCACAACAGCCTATCCCACACCCAGCAGCCTATCCAGCAAAGGCTTGCACCCGACCCAAACGTCAGCAAACGTGTCGATGATTGCACGTTCTCGCAGCCGCTTGCTCCCGTACGGAAACGCCGCACCTACTCCGAATTGAATATTTGAATTCTTATGCAACAGGACATCGAATGCCGTCCTCAGCCATTGCTCTTGAAACTTGACGCGGGAACTCCCGGTTGGGCTTGCGGTACGAAGGTCAAACTCCAGCACTGCGTCTTCGACGGGATTAGAGCGTTGCGAAGGATAGTGCCGCTGTATGACCTCCACAAACGGGAACGCGCCATCGATGTCCAGAATGCTCCTCTCAATGCGTTTCGCCACATCCAGGAGCAACCTTTGAAAACCGTCAAAACCCGCGCCGACCAAGTTGCGACGAAAGCGTGGCGAGATTCCGTTGGGCACCGAGATGATGGTCAATGTCTGCTTTTCCTTGATGGCCACGGTTGGATGGGGGTGGGAGGTGAAACTCGTGCTGCCGCTCGCCGCCTTGAGACGCAGGAAATCCCAGACCAGGCCTCCGCCTCTTCCCGTGATCGCCGGGCGGCCTTCGGCGGATGACTCAACGCCGAGATCGATGAGTTTTTGATTTCTCCTCAATTCCTGCATCAACAGCCGAAGGACTCGCTTGGCCTCCCGATAGTTGTACGGATGCTCGGCATCGAACGGAATCCCGTCGAACTCGGTCAGCGTCTTGTCCCCAAGATATCCATCTGCGAACATCTTTGCCTCGGCAATCTCGATGTAATCGACAAAACGGTACGCCCACTTCGAATCCGCCCGCCGGTCGCGCATCCAGCGGTAGACTTCGGTCCACGTCAGATGCCGCGCTTCAGGCCAAAGTCGAGCCGGGCGGGTGGGTGAAATAACCAGAAGGTGCGGGGCGTCGAACCCTGCGCGCTGAGCCGTCCGCACGTGCCGTCGCAATTGGTCGGTTCGCACCGGAGCCGCCACCTTGCTCTCGATCAGCAGCGCCCACCTCGAGTCGGCGTAAATCCACAAGTCGGGCAAACCGCGTCTCTCGTCGAGATCGGAGTCGGCGACGTCGCCCGGCACATACTGCTCGACGATATGCAGACCGTCGCGCCCGCGAAATCGCTGCCCTGTGCAACGGAAAACGAACCCCCGAAGCAAGCGGGCGTCCTCGTGCAGGGCACAGCCGAGCGCATGCGTCAACCGGTTCTCAGGGTGCTCGTACTGATCGAAAATGTTCCGCATGGTGTTTGGACGCGAATTTCGAACCCGGCGGCCTACTCGACTAGGCAAATCAGGCTGTTGTTTGAACAGTGGAACAAGTGACCAGGAAACCGCAGGCGAGCCCCGTGCAGAATCGTCGCCGCATTTTCACCTGCTCACCTGCTCCAAGCTGCGTGCAATCTTCATTGCACGCAGCTTCGTCCCATCGCCTTCGCCAACCGGACGACGCGCTGGGCGCGCTTCACCACCGGGGGGTCGATCATCTTGCTGCCCAGCGATACCACGCCCAGCCCCTTGGCGTCGGCCTCCTCGAAGGCGGCGACGATTCGCTGGGCCTTCTCCAGCTCCACGTCGCTGGGGGCGAAGGCCTCGTGGATCACCTGGATCTGCCGCGGGTGGATGCAGCCCTTGCCGTCAAACCCGAGCCCCTTGGCCTCCAGAACTGACTCGCGCAGCCCCTCCATGTCCGATACGTCGGAAAAGACCGTGTCGATCGGCTGCACGCCGGCGGCGCGGGCCGCAATCACCACCTGCGATCGCGCCCAGAAACTCTCCCGCCCCTCCTTGGTGCGCTCGGCCCCGATGTCCGCCGTGTAGTCCTCCAGCCCGATCGTCAAGGCCACGATGTTCTTGCTGGCCGCTGCGATCGAAAACGATCGAATTGCGCCGAGGGCGCTCTCGACAATCGGCATCAAATACACAGGCCGGTCGATCGAGCGGGCTTTCAGAATCTCAGCGATCCGCTCGTCCACGCGCCGCACCTGGCTGGGCGACTCGACCTTGGGAATCAACACCACGTGCACGTTATGCGGCACGATGAAGTCGAGGTCCTCGATTCCGCGGTCGCCCTGATTGATGCGGACCATACGTTCGGAGCCGCGGAAATCGATCGTCCGCAGTGTGTTCCGCACCAGCACGCGGGCCGCGTCCTTCTCCGGCGGGGCCACGCTGTCCTCCAGATCGAGAATCACGCCGTCCGGTTTGTGCACACCGGCGTTGATCATGAATTTCGGCTCGTTGCCGGGCAAATACAGCCGCGACCGGCGAAAACGCTCCCGCTCGGTAGGCCCCTTCGTCCCCGGCGCCCGCTCGGGCCACCAGCCGTCGCCGACATCGTCCCCCAACCGCCGCACCGCCGCCTCAACCCGGGCCGCAATCACAAACGGCAGCGCCCCGAAGTCCTCCATCTCGACCTTGGCGTGCTGAACACCCAGCCCGGTCATGACCTGCCTAACCAACTCGCGCGTGGCCCGGCCATACATCGACTCGACCTTGCTCTTGAGCTCGATCGCCACCCCGCCCGAGTCGGCCAACGTCAACCGCACCCAGCAATCCGATCGAACATCCTCGCCCCGCCGCCCGGATTCCGACCCGTGCGTTGTACCTCTCACGTGTACCATCTCTTGAAACATCCTCGTCAGTACTGCACGCCTAAAACACCGCTACACTAATCCAAAGTACTTTTCGAGGTAGGAGTCGAGACGAGCCCAGCCTCCGAAGTAGTACGCGGGACGCCACGGTTTGTTGCGTTGCCAAACGCTGCTATAGATGAGTTTCACTCGATTTTCCGGGAAATCGCGCGGCTTGAGCGCGTAAATCGCAAACCTCCCAGCATGACCTTCAGCTAACGCAGCCGAACTGCCCTCCTCAGCGTGGGACTTGTCGCTTGCGCTTCGACGTGTCGGCAATTCGGCCACCGCCGCGCGATCGGGCAACTCGTGCCCTACCCAATCGCAAAGTTCGACGATTGCAGTGCGTGACTTCTTCTGCTCGTCAATGTCAACGACGCGCAGCAAAACGCGCCGCCCAGAACGAAGCGTATACGCAACAACATCGCCGCGATTCCATTGAGTGCGATCGTGATAAATCCTGCGAATCTTGGTTGGGGCTCGTTGGGGCCCCAGCAATCGTACACGCAGTTTCTCCAGCGCTCGTTTACGTCGTCGCAAGAGAGAGCGATCCTCCTCCTCCATCCATCGCCTCAGGTCAGCGCCACTGTCGATCACCACTAGGGCTTTGGTCCTCACGCGCTCCTGAAGGCGACCGCACTGCGTCTGCGTGGCTGCGAGTGCTATCCAAAAGACATCCCTTTCATCGTCTTCTGGATCGCCGATGACGTCCTTGTATTGCTCCTCGAGCTGAACTGTTGCTGCCGCCGAATCCAGTCCCTCACCAATCAACTCGCGAAAGTCGTTGCGCACGTCACAGGCAAAGTCGTCAGAAAAGATACCTGGACCCCACGTGCCCATAATCAACGCCCCATGTCAGAGGTTTGCTACGGTCAACGCCAGCAGCTCTTCAACGTCGTCCAACGATTCCAAGGCAAACACGCAATCTCTCAGCTCCTTCCGGCGGTCTGCGCTCATCACCGGCTCGGCCAGCGCGTCGAACTTGACCTCCAGCTCGTCCAGCGTCATCGGGTCCCGCGGGTCGCCCTTGGGAACGTCCACCTGATGCGTGAACTGCTCGCCCTTCGTCGTCGTGATCGTCACGCGGGCGCACTGCTTGGCCGGGAAGGCCTTCTCAAACTCGTCGTTGGCCACCACCTTCACCTTTTGCATCTGCGCCCGCAGCCGCTCGTCCCAGAGTTTGTCCTCCTTGAACTCCAGCGGCGTGACGCGCCCTTCGGCCAACGCGGCCGCGATGCAGTACGGCAGCGAGTGGTCGGCCGACTCCTTGCTCTGCGGATCGTACTTCGCCGGGTCCGACAGAATGTCCGCCGCCCGGGCGATCGACTCGATCCGAACCTCCTCGATGTCCTCGGCCTCGAGCTTGTGCTCGGTCGTGATGTGCAGCGTGGCCGACACCGGCGAGTGCATCAACGCCTCGATCGGATACGACTTCATCCCGCAGTCGTTGATCATCAGCCGCTGCCCCAGCGTCTCGGTAAACCACGAGTAGTCCCAACCCTCGCCCAGGCAGTGCTCCATCCCCTCCTTGCCCTCGATCACGCCTTCGGGGCCCGTGTAGCCCTTCTGTGCCAGCAGGGCGGCCTCCACCCCCGCCCGCGTCGCCATCGGGCTGACCGTGTTCTTCATCATCGTCAGCTTGCCGGCCACCGCACACCCCAGCGTGAACGTCCGGCAGCTCGCGATCCCGATGGCATGCTGCGTCTGCTCCCAGGTCAGCCCCAGCATCCGCGCCGCAACGATCGGAGCGCAGTAACCCATCAGCGTCGCATGATGCCAGCCGCGCTCCCGAATCCCCGGCACGGCAATATGGCAGAACCGCATGGCCGTCTCGTACGCGATGATAATCCCGACGATCAGATCCTTGCCGGACAGATGCGCCCGCTCGGCCAGAGCCATGGGAGCCGAAAGCAGATCGCTCGGATGCGAGGGGTCCTGCTTCCAGTAGATGTCGTTGTAATCCATGGCCCGGATCATCAGCGCGTTGAGCATCGTCGCGTTGACGGGGTTCATCTTGTCTCCGGCCCCAATCACGGTGCAGTCGCCGGGACCACCCATCTCGCGCAGATGTTCCAGGAAGATCTGGACATCATGAACCTGATACCCCCCAAGCCCGCAGCCGAGCGTGTCATAAAGAAACCGCTTCGCCGCATCGATCGAATCGGAATCGATGTCGGAGTAAGAAAGATCGCAGGCCCAGCGCGCCAGCGTTTCCGTTAGAGTACTCATAGGTTTTTCTGCCTTGGAACGATTGAGTTCTCAGTTCTCAGTTGTCAGTCTTCAGAATCTCTCCGGACGGCGAACCCGTAATGCTCGTTTCTGGATGTCCCTGCGCGACGGCCTTTCCCTTGCCGCGTGCCCTTGCCATCAAAGCCGTCAACATCCTCTTGATCTCGCGGACTGCCTGAACCATTTCTCTATAGGTGTCGTCCGGAATGATCCGTAGATCGTGCGCCACGATGAGCTCGTATTCCACCTCGCCGGCCGACCCCATCGCCATCTGGAGAAACCTCGCGAAATCAGCACCAGAATCACGGCAACAGCCTTCGGCGATGTTTGCACCGATCGAGACCGCGGCACGGCGCATTTGACTCGTCAACCCGTATATCTCAACACGCGGAAACTCGCGTGTCACCCGATAAACCTGAAGGGTGAGCCCGTGCGCCTTCTCCCAAACCTTGAGATCACGAAAGTCCTGCACGAGCGCACGCCTTTACTGACAACTGAAAACTGACGACTGACAACTATTTCCCCAACGCACAAGCGATATCAAAATCAATGAAATCCGCATGATGAAACACAATCGACTCAATCGTCCTCTGCACGTGATCGCCCTCCTTCGAGTGCGTCGCCACGATGTGCATCACCTCGTCCGGCAGCCCGTGCTTCCAGCACATGCCCACGCCGCTGAACGGATGGCGCAGATGATCGCCGCGCTCGCCTTTGACGATCTTGCCGTCCTTCTTGACGTACTCGATCGGCTTGCCGACGTCGGCCAGCAAAGCCCCGGCCACCAGGTGGTCGTGGTGGATCGGCACGCGATCGCCCCAGACCTCCTCGAGCACCTTCTCGACGGCCAGGCACATCCGCACGCAGCACCGCACGTGCTCGATGAACTTCATCTCGATCTTGCCGGCCAGCAGGGTAAACGGGATCTCGAGCAATTCGGCCGGCTTCCACCCCCCGGTTCGGATCGAGTCCTCCCAGACATCGATGACCCTCTCGCGGAGGTCTTTGTTGTGGATCTCATTCAATTCGGGGAAAAGCTCTTGAATTTCATCACGCATGGTAATTAGTTCTCAGTTTTCAGTTGTCAGTAGCCGTCGGCCGTACCACCTCGGGCGGACCAGTCTTGCCGCGATTCTCAATTTGCCGCCGTCTCGAATAGCCTCGCTGCACAGGGGGCGCCACTATGATTCGCAACACCGATCGCCGACCTGGCCTCACGGCTCCCAGTATTCAATGTGGCTCAACCTTTCGGGCATCGGAGTAGGCTCAGGCAAATCGACCGGCCCACAAGGCGTCAGCAAGGGCCTCGCGCAGTCCAAGTAGTGAAAGAAGAAAACGGATCGGGACTCTTCGGCACCGTCTTCGAGCACCTGTTCGTCATAAGCTACTTGCCAGTTCTCTTTCGGCTCTCCAGGCGTCTCCTGCGTAAACTCGCCGAAATCAACTTCTTCGAAACTCTTTGGCAGGATTACTTCGATCAGATGGCACGGCTCCGGCGCCTCAATCGGGTAGATCCCGACGACCTTGACGTCTTGTCGCTGCGAATCCAGACTTGCCGTGTCCATCACCCTTCTCCGTGTAGCAACGGCATGCTGCAGTTCTTAGCCACGGGTGCTGATCCGCTCCCGGATCAGGTTCTCGAAGCCGCCCTTCACCACCAGTTCCTGCGCCACCTTGCCCAGCGGGGCGAACGTGTACTTCTTTCCGTTGCAGTCGATGGTCCCTTTCGTGAAGTCGATCACCGCCTTCTTGCCGGTGGGAATGGTGGCGCGCGTGTCCTCGGCGAATTCACTCCTCAAGTCGTCCACAAGCTCCGGACATTCAATCACCATATACCCGTTGTTGAACGCATTGCGCTTGTACGTCTGCGAGTACGACGCGGCGATCAGCATCTGAATGCCGCGGAATTTGATCGCGGTCGCCGCCTGCTCGCGCGACGACCCAGAGCCGAAGTTGTACCCCCCCACGACAATGTCGCCCTGCTTGGCGATGTTCTGAAACTCGGGGTCGTAGTTCAAAAACGCCTTCGTACCCATCTCGTCCGGCGTCAACTCGTCCTGATAGGTGTACTCCTTGCCGTAGATGCCGTCGGTATTCAGGTTGTCCTTCGGCATCAACAGCAGATCGCCCTCCACCTTCTCGGGGAACCCCTCCATGATCGCCACATCGGCCGACTCGCGACCCGCCCGCGGCTGCACCCGAACGGCGCTGCCCTGCTCCAGCCGCTCGCGCAACGACTGAGCGTCGCCCTTGCCCATCGACTTCGGGCCGGCGATCCGCCCGGCGATGGCCGACGCCGCCACCACCGGCGGGCTGGCCAGGTACACCTGCGCATCGCGCGACCCCATTCGCCCCTTGAAGTTCCGGTTGGTGGCCGAAATGCCCACCTCCCCTTCCTTCAGAATGCCGTCGCCCAACCCGATGCACGGCCCGCACCCCGGCGGCAACGCCTCGCAGCCCGCCTTCACCAGCGTCTGCCAGTAACCCTTTTTCTTCGCCTCGTCCTCGACCTCGCTCGAAGCCGCCGCGATGTACATCGTCACCTTGTCAGCGACCTTCTTGCCCTCCAGCACGCCCGCGGCCTCCGCGAAATCCTCGAGCCGCCCGTTCACGCAGCTCAAAAGATACGCGCGGTTAATCTTCACCTTCCGCTCTTCCATTTCCGGCAGCGAGGTCATCGTCTTGACCTCGTTCGGACCCGCGACGAAAGGAGCGACGGCCGACAAATCGAGATCCAGCTCCTTCGCATAAACCGCGTCTGAATCCGCCCGCGCCAGATCGGCCTCCACACGCTCGACGACCTCCGGCTTCAGTCGCGGCTTCTTGTCGCCCCGCGCCTGCATCACCTCGGCCCGATGCAGCAGATACGCCCGCGTAACCTCGTCGTACGGAAAGACACCCGCCAGCGCCCCCCACTCAGTCGTCATGTTCGCGATCGCCATCCGCTCGTCGATGCGAAGACCGGCCACCCCGTCCCCGGCAAACTCGACGCAGCAATTCAGCACCTCGTCGTTATTGAACAGCCCGCACAGCGTGATGATCACGTCCTTGCCGGTGACGCCGGGTTGAAGTTTCCCGGTCAGATTCACCCGCACCACGTCAGGCACCTGCCACCACGTGCACCCGGTCGCCCAGATCGCCGCCGCATCGGTACGCACCACCGGCGTGCCGAGCGCGGCCAGCGCCCCGTACAGATTCGAATGCGAATCCGACGCCACCACGAACGTGCCCGGCAGAACGTATCCCTCCTCGACCATGACCTGATGCCCGATCCCCCGGCCCGCTGGGAAGAAGGCCACCCCGTGCTCTTTGGCGAAGGCCTCGATCATCTCGTACTTCGCCAAGTTCTCCGGACTGCGGTTCTGAATGTCGTGATCGAGCGTGAACACCGGCTGAGCCGGGTCGGCCATCTGTCCGGCCCCCATGCTCGTGAACTTCGGAATAACCGCGGCCGTGTTGTCATGAGTCATGACGTGAGCCGGGCGCATCGTGAGGTAATCGCCGGAGCGAACTACATGTTCCTTGGGTAGATCTACCGCAAACCGCTGGGCGATCTTCTCGACGAATGATTGTCCCATGGTGATGCTCCCCTCTTGCTTTCCGCGTAGCGCGCGAAAGCGTCACCCGCCAGGGGTGACGTCAGAGCCTCTCGATGACCGCGTCGGTCATCTGCGTCGTGCTGGCCGCTCCCTGCTTGATCACGTCCGGGCCGCCCGACAGCCGCTTCATATCGTATGTCTGAATCTTCCCCTCCGAGATCACGGCGCCGATCGCGCCGCGAATCCGCTCGGCCTTCTCCGTCTCGCCGATGTGGTCGAGCATCATGCACGCCGAAAGGAACATCGCAATCGGATTGACGATCGACGGCTCCAGCGTCTCATACTTCGGCGCGGAACCGTGCGTCGGCTCGAACACGGCCACCTCCCGCCCGATGTTGGCGCTGCACGCGAACCCCAGCCCCCCGACCAGCCCGGCAAAACCGTCCGAAACGATGTCGCCGAACATGTTCCCCGACACGATCACCCCGTAGTCCTCCGGGTTTTTGGTCAGCCACATCATCTGGGCGTCGATGTTGGTGTCGCGCAGCCGAATGTCCGGGAAGTCGGCCGCGGCCGCCTGCCCCTCTGCAAGCATCATCCCAGACGTCTCTCGGATCACGTTCGGCTTCTCGCACACGGTCACCGAGCTGTAGCCGAACTTCTTCGCATAGTTGAATGCCTCGCGAATGATGCGCCGGCACGCCGCTCGCGTGAAGATACGCGTCGAGATGGCCAAGTCCCCACCCGGCACGTCCTTGAAACGCTTCATCTTGGGGTGAGATTCCAGAGCCTTTCGAACCTCGGCCGGCGGATCGGTCCACTCCACGCCCGCGTAAAGCCCCTCCGTGTTCTGCCGGAAAATGACCGCATCCACCGGCGGCTCCTCGAAGCCTTCCCGCGTACGCCGGATGAAGTTGAGCGGATTCCCCGGGAACGATTGGCAGGGCCGGATGCAGATGTCCAGATCGAAATGCTGCCGCAACCCCACAATCGGGCTGGAATAGACGTAGCCTTTATCCCGCAGCTTCGGCGAGATCTCCGCGGCCGCCTTATCCTTCGGCTTGGACGTGATGGCCCCGAACAACCCCAGCTTGTGCTCGGCGAGCAGCTCGATCGTGCGCTGCGGAAGCGCATTGCCCTCGTTGATCCAGAACTCCCACCCGATGTCGGCCGGCACGTACTCGGCGTCGAACCCGACCGCATCGAGAACCCGAATCGCCTCCGGCAGCACCACCTTGCCGACCCCGTCGCCGGGCATGCTCACGACTGTTCGCTTGGCCATCAATCGTCTCTCCTTTAGAGCCCCCTCCGGCCCCTATCGACGTCGCCGCAACTCCCGGACCGGCCCGGCTCGGCGCGCGTAAAGAACGGGAATGTACCCCACGGAATCCGCCCTTGGCAAGAACGACCGATGCCGCCGCGACGCCTGGCAGAAACCGCATCCAGGAGCCATTGGAGCTCAAAACAGGGCGAAGCTCCCGCGCGAGGGAGAGCGAGGCTCCCGCCGAGCCGCAAGAAACCAATGACCCGGCCACCAGGGTGCCACGCCCGCGCTTGCGTGGGCATGCAGTCGGGAAGGGTGTCGCATCCAACGGCAGGCTGCCCTTGTGACGGCCGGACCCGTTGCTCCAAGCGGCCACCGCGGCCCTCTCCGCCTGAACTTTTCTTCAGACGCCCCGCAAGCTAAGGTCTGGTGGATCATGAGCGTAAGCACCCTGTTCGCGACTTGGAGGACTCACGCAATGCGTTGGACGACCACAATCAGCATTCTGACGGCACTCTCGACGGCAACCCTGTCGGCGGCCCCACCCCCAACCGAAAAACGGGCCGTGACCGACACCTACCACGACGTAGAAGTGACCGAGGACTACCGCTGGCTCGAGGACTGGGACGATCCCAACGTCTGGGCATGGAGCAATGCTCAGAACCACTACGCACGGAGCGTGTTGAAGAACCTGCCCCATGTCGACAACATCCACACGCGCGTCCGCGAGATCATGTCCGCCACCACTGAACGTTATGGCGGCTTCTCGTTCCGAAACGGACGATTCTTCGCCACCAAGTTCCAGCCGCCCAAGCAGCAATCCTTCCTGATCACGATGACCTCGCTCGACTCCACCGATTCAGTGCGCGTCCTCGTCGATCCCAACGAATTGGACCCCAACGGCAAAACCTCCGTCGACTGGTTCGTGCCCTCCCCGGACGCAAAGTTGGTGGCCGTCTCGCTGTCGCAGGCCGGCACCGAATCGGGCGACGTGGAAATCTACGAAGTTGCCAGCGGCAAGCGCGTCCACGAGGTCGTCCCGCGGGTCAACGGCGGCACCGCCGGCGGCGATCTGGCCTGGTCACCCGACGGCGCGGGCTTCTTCTACACGCGATACCCCCGCGGCAATGAACGCCCGCCGGAGGACATGAACTTCTATCAGCAGCTTTACTATCACAAGCTCGGCACCCCGACCGAAGAGGACCGCTACGAACTGGGCAAGGACCTGCCCCGCATCGCCGAGATCCAGCTCGACATGGACCACCGCACGGGCCGACTGCTGGTCACCGTCCAGAAAGGCGACGGCGGCGAGTTCGCCCACTACCTGCGATCCCCCGACGGCAAATGGCGGCAGTTCAGCGAATACGGCGACAAGACGCTCCAGGCCGCCTTCGGCCCGAAAGACGACCTCTTCGTCGTCTCACGCGCCGGCGCCCCGCGCGGCAGAATCCTGCGCGTGCCGATCGACGAACTGAACGTCAGTAAAGCGAAGGTCGTGATCCCCGAAGGCGAAGACGCCATCGTCTCGGAATTCGGCGACCCGCCGACCGTGCTCCCGGCCGCCACGCGGCTTTACGTCGAGTATCAGTTGGGCGGACCGTCGGAAATCCGCGTCTTCGACTTCGAAGGACGCCGAAAGCCGGCCCCCAGACAATTGCCGGTCTCCTCGGTCGGAGGACTCACGCAACTGAACGGCGACGACGTCCTGTACGCTAACTCATCCTTCATCGAACCCCAGGCCTGGTACGTCTATCACGCCAGGGACGACAAAACCGTGCGAACGCCGTTCGCCAGCCAATGGCCAGTGGATTTCGGCGACGTCGAGGTCGTCCGCGAGTTCGCCACCTCCAAGGACGGAACGAAAGTCCCGGTCAACATCATCAAACCCAAGAACGTCAAGCGCGACGGCACCAACCCCTGCATCGCAACGGGCTACGGCGGCTTCGGCGTCAACATCACGCCGCGCTTCAGCGCCACACGCCGCATCCTGCTCGACCAGGGAATCATCTACGCCGTCGCCAACCTCCGCGGCGGCAACGAATACGGCGAAAAGTGGCACCGCCAGGGAAACCTCACCAACAAGCAGAACGTCTTCGACGACTTCGCCGCCGTCTGCAAACACCTGATCGATCGCAAATACACAAACTCGGACCGCCTCGCCATCATGGGCGGCAGCAACGGCGGCCTGCTCATGGGAGCGCTCATGACCCAGCACCCCAAGCTCGTCAAAGCCGTTGTCTCCTACGTCGGCCTCTACGACATGATCCGCTACGAACTCTCCCCCAACGGCGCCTTCAACATCCCCGAGTTCGGCACCGTCCAAAACCCCGAGCAGTTCAAGGCCATGTACGCCTACTCGCCCTACCACAACGTCAAAGACGGCACGCCCTACCCGGCCACCCTCTTCCTCACCGGCGCCAACGACCCCCGCGTCGACCCGATGCAGTCCCGCAAGATGACCGCCCGCCTCCAGGCCGCAACCTCTTCAGACGCCCCGATCCTGCTTCGAACCACCGCCGACGCCGGCCACGGAGCCGCAACCCTCGACCAGCGAATCGCCCAGACAACCCACGTCTACGCCTTCCTCTTCGACCAATTGGGAATCAAATTCAAAGCAGGCACCGAAAACTCAGAGCACCGAACAGAAAGGCCGGATCACACAAACGAAGGCGACGATGCTCATTAAAACCAGGGCCCGAAACCGCGCAACGGTGTTCAAAGGGTGCCACTGGCGGTTTGTCCGCCAGTATTTTTCCGGCCTTCGCTTGGGTACCGACACAGGTTTTAGCAACTTGACCGTACGACGAGCCAATCCATCGAGTCGGCAACAGAACACTTCGGCGTCGGCCCGCGTAGTATTGAGCAGCCAACGGGCCAATTGTCGGTGCGAGCATAATGATGAGAACGGCATGTCTGCTGTTGGCGAGCCTGGGTATTGCTGGTTGCAGTGACGATGCGCCACCATCCCTGCAGGATGCGATTCACCGGCTCGAAACGTGGAGCGGATATCGCAATCCCGCTCTCGAGACGCTACTCCAGACCGTGCGCAATGAGGGCGCCCGCGGCGATCCGCTGCTCTGGCAGCGTCTGAAACGCATCGTGCTCGATGAAGATCGCCCTTTGACCGTCCGAGCCGAGACTTTGAAAATCGCCTGCGACAAGGCGGATGCCGAAATCGCCGAAGACATAATGCAGCTCGTCAGCCCGTGGCCCGAACAAGTGGCACCACTGGTCGACCGGTTGGGAGTTGTAGCCAACAACCGTGACCAGGCGAGAGTACACTTGATGTGGACGGCCGCCACGGTCTGCGCACAATCCCTCGAGCATGTTATAGAGAACCAGAACACCCTCCTCAGTTTCCTCACTGACGCAGTGACGACGGTGCCCGGCCCGGGGCGCGAGCGCTTCGAGTGCTACCGGGTAATTGCCCAGAACCCCGCACCACTTGAAATGCGCCGGGAAACTGCTGTGAAAGCCATCGCGGCTATTCCCAAAAGCAAACTATGCCCTCGACCGCTTGCAGGGCTGCTCGATGACTCGGTGCTTCCGGAGCTTCGGAAATACGTCCGCACTTCAGATGATCCGAAGACGTTCCACTTTGGCGCTGCGGCCGCACTGGCCGAGCTTGGCGACCAGGAGATTCTGCCGCAGCTTGAGGCACTGCTTCCGCGTTTCCGGGCGGGTTATGCTGAGGAACACTTGTTAACCTACATTTGGCGTATTAAGATACAGCACCCACCCTTAAAACTCCTGGACTACATCCGTTCGGCTGATGAGGAATACGGCGCGCGAAGACGAATATGGGCGATCCGGCGGGCGGCCGACCTTGGCCTGGATCAAGGCCGGATTCGCAAGGCGATCCTCGAATACGCATCCCGGGACGACCTCAGCGAGTTCGCCCGTAAGGTCGGGTTGCTGCAAGTCAAAGAAGCGGCGCTGGAACTCGGCATTCTCAAGCCGACTGACCTGCCGGATGTGAAGCGATCCGACCTGCTACCGACTCGCGAGCCGTAACACCCTTCACACTTGCAGCGCTGTCCCGAAAGTGCGTACGCCGACGCCCGCTTGGCTGCTCACTATCTCAAGGCCCAAAGACTCGCTCGATTCACTCTCGCATACTCCCGCCTGCACTGTGCGACAGAGTGCGCCCCGCCGCCTGCATCCGCTGCGCCGCAGCACTGCCCAAGGCCGGTTGGATGACCTCGTAATCCTCGTACCCCTTCCGAACGGCCGTGACCAGATAATCGAACTCATAGCTCCCGTTGCCGTCGTGGAGCTCGCGCACGCGAATCAACTCGACACTCTTTTCCACAACCGCCAGGCCTTTCGACGACGCGGACAACGGTGTGAGCTGCACGGTCATCCCTTCGTTCACGGCCACGTGCGCGAAGTGCTCCGGCGGAACAATCTCCGCGTAGCCGTCGACCAGCCGCGCCGTGCCGCGCACGTAGGCGGCCGCCTCCGGACCCTCGACCGCCGCGTAGCATATCTCGGTGGACGGGTCGTCGGGGTTGGCAAGCCGGAAGTTCTTGAGGTCGCCAAAGACGAGCCCCTGTCCGGACCCGTTGACATATACACCGGCCTGAGCGGCCTCGTTCTCGTCGTACACCTGCAGCAGACCGCGGTTGCCGTCCGCGTGGGACAGCAGCACATTCAGATTGCCGTTGTTTCCGAATAGCTCCAGCGCCCCGGAATCGGCGCTGGACCGGCCGTAGTTGATGATATTAGCGTCCACGCTGTTCTTGTACCGCGCCACAACCGAGTTGACTTCGAACACGGTCCGATTGTTAACACCGAGGCGGATGGCATTGTTCTGCTCGTTGGTGATCTCCAGGGCATTCTGGCCGTCTGCGAAACCGACGCGGGCCCTCGTCGCGCCGCCGTCCTGCGAGAACACGATCCGAGCATTGTCGCTCTCGTTGGCATTGTCGGTGTCGGCCTCGATGGTCAACGCCGCCACCGAGGGGCTCGATAGATGAAGCAACGACTGAGGTGACGCGGTGCCGACGCCGAGATCGCCCGAAGCCGTCAGCCGCATGCGCTCGCCAAGACCGCTCCCGTTGTTCGTGTGAAACCGCAGACCGCCGCGCTGTCCGGACGTCGCATCAAGACCACCGGCAATTCGAGCCATCGTGAACTCGGTCCCCGCCGCACCCTCGTCCGAATCGAAGTCTCGAAAGTCAACGTACGCCACGTCCGCCGTGGTCGACGCGTTGCGGGCGCCCTGAATCGCGATCCCGGCATCGTCGCCGGATTCATCCGAAGTGCGAACCGTCAGCATCGGATCACCGGCGCTCACAATGTCGAGCCGCGTCGCCGGATTGGTCGTACCGATGCCGACGTGCCCGCTGGGCGCGATGGACAGTCGCTCGGCATTGGAATTGATGAGTGACAGAATGCTCGAATCGGTCTGGCGCAATTCAGCCGTCCACGAACCGGACGCTTTGAGCTTCACGCCGATTTCGCTTTCATTGTTTCGAAGGTGCAGCCTGGACCCCGGGCTGGTCGTGCCGACCCCCACATTGCCGTCCGCGTCAACAAACAAGGCGTTGGACGGCGACCCGTCCGATGCATCCAGGGAATGCCCGTCGATGCCCGACACCGACTGAGCGATCTCGGCGGTCTCCGCGGTGCGGGCCACCTCGGCATAACCCGCCCGCGGCGCGAGTGTAATCGGCAGCGTCGGAGATAGCACAGTGTACGGTTCGACCGAACCACTCGGACAGCGGACCGATACCTCGAGAAACACGGGGTTTCCACGAGCGATCGTGAAGTCACTGAAGTCTAGCTCCGCCTGGAAGAGCCCATTCTCAACGATTATCGGATCCCTGGTCCCCGGATTGCTGTCGAACGTGATGACCTCCTCCTGAGTTCCGCCGCCGGTGTCCTCAATCAACGTGAACTGCATGTCGCAGACGTCGCTGATCGCCGCCCCGTCCTGCTCGAGTCGCCCCTGGTAGGTGAAAGTCGGGTCGAAAAGCTGCCCCGTGGCGAATGCCACAGAAGCCCCGGCAAGTACGGCAAACATGCCTGTAGGTACAGAAACTCCACGTAACAGATAGAACATGGCTCACCCCTTTCCGCAGTATTCGCTCCGGCTCCGAACGGCTCGAACCATGAATTGTAGCAGTTTGGGTACTTCGCGGAAAGTCTAGAGCTGCCTGATTATGGGGGCATGAGAACTGCTTTGGGGAGTGACACGACCCGACGCCCCGGCGTCAACGGGCACCCGTGAACGACACCTGAAGCCTACCCAGGTCGATCAGGTCGATGTCGTCGTCGGCGTCGAAGTCGCCGGAGGCACAAACGGAATCGAGCGGTCCGCCGCCGGGTCCGGTCTCGCACCAGTCGAACTCGTTGAAATCCTCGAGGTCGACGTCGCTGTCGCCGTTGAAGTCGCCCGCACCGTTCCACGTGAAAGCGTCGATCCGAGCTAAGTCGTTGGTCACCTCGTAACCGGCCGCCAACAACTCGCTCATTGAATTGTCGAGATATTCCCTGAAGTCGCTGTCCGGATCGGCCGGGTCCGGATTCGGGTAGGTCCAGGGCGGCGGATGCCCGTTCTCGAGAAAAGTCGGGATCAGGATTTTCGTCGCCGCGTACATGTCGGCCGCCACCGGGTCCGTGCTGGCCACAAGCATGTCCCGCCGCGTTGCCGCCACATAGGTCGTCGATGGCCCGCGGTCCGGGTCGCCATTGACCCAGATGCAGTCCAGGATGTTCAAATCGGCCGGGCCGATCTCGGCCAGCAGGGCGCCCAACAATCCGTATCGTGTGGCGTTATGCGTGTTCGTGCTCAGCGCCGTACTCGCCGTGCCCACGTAGTTCTTCACGCACGCCGTCACGCCGTACACCGCGCCGTGACTCTTGAGCACCGGCAAGTTGATGTACTTGAGCGACCCGCGGTCGTACCTTCCACTGTCGGGGTCCCACACGCCGTCCCGCAGACTGATGTACGTGCCGTAGTCCGTCCGAAACTTCGGATAGGACACGCATCCCGAAATGCCCGAATCGTGCGGATAAACGACATAACCGTCCGTCATATCGCCGTCGGAGTACTCGTCCACCAGCGTCGTGCGCCGCAACGTCCAGTTGTAGTGCGAGACGGTGTGGCCCAGCCCCTGGAAATACGCGACCACGTCATGCGGAGACATGCCGTGGTCCTGGGCGTTGTTATTGTCGCGATCGAAGTCGATGCTGATGAACTGAGCGTTTTCGCAGACGACCACTTCCCCGATGAAACCGTCCGGATGGTTCACGATCCGATGGATCAAACCGCGAAGCACGTCCACGTTTGATCCGCCGCGATCCCCCCACTGATAATTGATCTTGACGACCACGACGTCGTCAACGGCGATGATGCCGTCCGGACCTGACGTCAGCCCCGCCGCGCCCGACCGGTAGAACTTCACACCCCGTTGCCCCATAAGGGACAGCAGGTTATCGAGCCCGACGAATCGATCGCCCACCGGATCCTGCGGGCAGTCGCTGACGTGAAAGACTTCGGCCCGATAGTCGGCCGGCGGATCGAGCACCGCGCGGGAGTTCAAGTCAGCCCGCGTCAAACCGCTCCAGAGCCCGGCTGTGGTCAAAAGCGTGATGACCGCGACCGCCACCCCAAGCGGCGTGCACAGCGCCGCCGCGGCCCGCCGTCGAACCTTCACCAGCGCCCCCACCACGGGAGCGCCGAACGCCAGCGACGCGGTCGAAAACGCCGCCTGCTGGCACGGATAGGTCATCCTGCTGGGCTTGGTCCCGCTCCGCAGCAGAAGCCACACCAGCGCGGAGACCCCGCTCAGCAGCGTGCACCGCAGCATCCACGCCGGCACCCAGCTCAGGCCAAGCGATCGAACGACACTCTGCGAACAATCTCCCCGTTCCGGCGCATGCTCACCGGCTGACCGCGGGCATCCGTTTTCATCGGATGCACTCATAAGGCCCTCCTTACTCCTCCGGGCCGGATATCGGACCCTCGCCCACAACCGGACGAACCTCCACGCCCCATCATAGGAACCGAAACCGCCACTCACAACCTCATATCCCGCGTAGGGTGCATCTCGATGCATCTGCTCACTGATGGCCCCCCGACCCCTCTCCCGCTCCTGCAGCAAGCTGTTCAAAGAATTCCGAAAAAACTGGAACAGCCACCGTGTTCTATAGGGTGGAAAGGAGAAGCGCACCCGACGTGCGCGCCGACGGAGATTCCGACGGATGAGTGTGATCAATGCCCCAAGCAGAAGTCGTTCCGCCTCAGGCGGATCAGTTGTGAGTTATCACACCCCCGCCATCAGAGCCGGGAGCACCAGCGACCCGACCCCGAACACCGGCCAAACCGCAAGCCCCGGCGCCAAACGAACCCACCGCCCCCGTCCCCCACAAGCCCCGCGCCCTTCCGTGCCCGAGCCTGCCCGCCTCAGGCGGGGGCCTCGTTATTCCTTCCAAACGAACCCAAGCGAAAGCCCGAGGGGAAAAGCGCCGCCCGCCCAAATCGCCCGCGCCCCGGCGACCCCTTCGTGCCTCCGTGCCTTCGTGCCTTCGTGCCTTGACGCCTTCGTGCCGCAGCCGGCCCGCCTCAGCCGGGTGCCTTCGTCCCTCTCTCCATTCCAAACGAACCCACCCTCAAGCACCACTGATGATCTCCGCTATGCACCACCCACCAGCGCCGTTCTTTTCCGGACCATGCCCGCGCCATATCATCCTCGGAACGCCCTGGTGCCCGGACCGTCTCCTTGCCGATCCTGGAGGGAATTGGACTCCACGCACATGACCACAACGCTCGGACGATCCTCTTCGGGCCTCCGCGGCCCCTGCCGGTTTGCCCTCCGGGCGACAGCCCTCGTGGCCCTCGCCGCAGTCCTCGGCTCTCCGCGACCGGTACGCGCCCACGACACGCAAAAAAAACTCGCCCGTTCGCAGAACGCGGCCCATCCAATCGTCTTCACGCAACTCCCGGCCCAAGGCGAATCCCGGCAACCACCGTCCGGCTACCCCACCGCGACCGGCCCCCTGCCCGACGGCAGCCGCCTCGTTCTCCTGAATCGGGCCAATGACGCCGATCCGACCCTGCTCAACTTGGCCCCCCAGTTCGCCGCCGCAGGCCGCCCCGACGTCTCTTACGACGGTAAACGCATTCTCTTCGTCGGCCGACCAGACAAGGAAGACGCCACGTCCGTCTTCGAAGTGGGCATAGATGGCTCAGACCTGCGCAAAGTGGTGACACCGCCCGGCCAATGCGTCTCCGCCATCTACCTCTCGACCATCTACACCATGGATATGGAACGTCCCGACGAGCAGATCGCCGTCAGCACGCTCATGAACGGCGTGCCGGCCATCTGCACGTGCCGGCCGAACGGATCGCGGCTGCGGCGCATCACGTTCACGCCCGACGGCGCCTGGGATCCGGTCATCCTGAACAGCGGACGAATCCTCTACGCCAGCCGACAGGCTCACGGCCCGGAAACCAGCGGGACACCTGGCGGAACGCAGCTCTTCACAGTGAACGCCGATGGAACGGACGTTTTCATCTTCCAGAACCCGTCGAAAACCGGAGCAGTCCCCGGGATGGCCTCCGACCTGCCGGACGGAACGGTGGTGTACGTCGAATCGAAAGACGCGGGCAGCCTCGCCGGCGGCCGCCTGATGGCCGCCAGGCCCGGACCCGAACTTCGCCGCGCTCGAACGGAGCAATTCCCGACGGCGCGAGGCGGTACTCTCTCCTCGCATGACACCGGCGAGTACCGGACACCGGCGCCGATGCCCGACGGCCGATTGCTTGTGTCTTGTCGGGACGGCGGCACGTACGGGATCTACATGCTCGATCTGCTCACCGACGAACAGCAGAAAATCTACGACGCGACCGAATGGCATGAACTGGACGCGAAAATCGTGGCTGAAGGCCCCAAACCCGCCGGGCGGTCGAGCGTCGTCAAGGACCAGGAAACGGCCGGCGAGATGTTCTGTCTCGATGCCTACCTTCACGCCCTGGAGCGCGACCCCGACGAGGGCAAAAAACGCATCGATCGCGTCCGCGTGTACCAGTCGCCACTGCACGCCTCCAGAAAATCAACGCCGGACGAGAACGACTCGACGACCGGGGGCGCGGCTTCACGCTCGCAGAAACTCCTCGGCGAGGCGCCGGTGGCCACTGACGGGTCCTTCTACCTTCGCGTGCCGGCCCGAACACCGCTTCGACTCGAAACCGTCGATGCCTCCGGAGAAGTGCTCCGGAAGATGCAAAGCTGGATATGGGTGATGCCCAATGAAGAGCGAGGCTGTATCGGGTGTCACGAGGACCGGGAGCTGACGCCCCCCAACCGGAACGCCCGCGCCCTGCGGGACGGGCCGGTATGCCTCGGCGTCGCTCCGAAGCCAAGAGGTGAATCCGATTAGCCCAGCCCCGATGACAGCCGAGATGGTGAAGCACATGCGATTGCACCCACTCATTCTTACGATCACGTGCCTGGTGGCCGCAAGCCTTGGACGCGCGGACGAGCTGCCGATTTTTCTCGGCAAGAACGTGTGTCTCGATTGCCACGCTGAGTGGGAAACGGTCCGCCCCTGCCTCGTCGAGCCGATCGCCGGACACGAGCAATCCTACGAACTCCTGCTCAAGCCCGAGGCCGAAGACATCGCATGGCTCAGCGGCGTCCCCGACCCGCCTCCCGAGAATCGAGTATGCCTGGGATGTCACGCCACAGGCGCCGACGAAGGACGGCGCTGGTGGGCCGACACCTTCAAGATCACCGACGGCGTGCAGTGCGAATCGTGTCACGGGCCGGGAAGCATCCACGTGGGCATCGCCAAGAAGTACCAGGAGCAACAGAAGCTCCCCGCCGAGTCGCGCGAGGAACAAGTCCTCGATCCGCGGCAGTTCATCGTGCAGGGCGACCATCATCAATGCGTCGCCTGCCACCGCGACCGCGAATCGCACCGCATGGTGATGCGCCTCGGCTATCGAAAGGAACCCGCCGACGGCCGCTACAAAACGCCGGTCAATATGGCCACCTCACCCGACGGCCGCTGGCTGTACGTCGTCTGCTCCCAGGTCGGCAGCGTGGTCATCGTTGATACCGCCAATCAAAAGCCGGCCGCCGAAATCGCCGTCGGAACCGAACCCCACAGCATCGCCCTCACTCGAGATGGGAGCACCTTGTACGTCACCAACCGCGGTGACGACACCATGAGCGTCATCGACGCCGCCTCGCGCAAAGTGACCGCCACCGTGCCCGTCGGTGACGAACCGCACGGCGTCTCCACCGAACCTACGGGCCGATTCCTCTTCGTCGCCAATACCGGCGAAGACTCCATCTCCGTGATCGATGCCGAAACGCTGGAGGAGCGAAAGCGACTCGTCGCCGGGCGCGGCGCGTGGCCCATGGCGCTGGCACCCGACGGAAAGCACCTCTACACAGGCAGCGTCCTTCCGCACATTCCCCGTTTCCAGGAACCGCACCACGCCGAAGTCACGATCCTCGATACCGAGAACGGCCTCGTGGCCGAACGGGCACAGGTGCCCGGTGCCAACATGATGCGCGGCATGGCCGTCGTCCCCGGCCGCAACGTGGCACTGGTCACCCTGATGCGCTCCAAGAACCTCGTGCCCCTCACGCGACTCATGCAAGGATGGACCATCACCAACGGCCTCGGCATCATCCGCCCCGACGGTCAGGTCGATCAGGTCCTCCTCGACGAACAGGACAACTATTTCCCCGACCCGACCGGCGTCGCCGTCAGTCCCGACGGCCGCTTCGCCTTGGTCACCAGCGGAGGAGCGAACCAGGTGGCCGTCGTCGACGTGGCCGCGCTGCTCGAGCTGATCGACGAAGCCTCCCAGCGGCAGCGCCGCGAGGTGCTGCCCAATCACCTCGGGATGAGCCGCCGCTTCATGGTCAAGCGAATCGAGGTCGGCGCCAACCCGAGGGGCGTGGTGTTCTCGCCCGACGGCGACCGCGCCTACGTGGCCGATGCCCTCGACGACACCGTGACCGTGATCGACACGTCAAGCTTCACCGTCGCGGGGCGCATCGACCTGGGCGGCCCCGACGAGATCACGCCCGTCCGCTGGGGCGAGCAGCTCTTCCACGACGCCGCCAACGCCTACGGCCGCCAGTTCTCCTGCCGAAGCTGCCATCCCGACGGCCACGTCAACGGCCTGACCTTCGACATCGAGCCCGACGGCGTAGGCTTCGCCCCGGTCGACAACCGCACGCTGCGCGGCATCGTGGACACCGACCCGTTCAAATGGGAGGGCACCAATCCGTCGCTCCGCCGCCAGTGCGGGCCGAGGCTGGCCGTCTTCTTTACCCGATTACAGCCCTACACACCCGAGGAGCTCGAGGCCGTAACCCGGTACATGTGCACCATTCAGCGGCCGCCCAATCGATACCGCCGGCCGGACGGCCTGACCGTGGCGCAACGTCGAGGCAAGCGGGTCTTCGAGCGCACGCGGACGAACACCGGTCAACCGATCCCCCGCGAGCTGCGCTGCAGCTCCTGTCACAGCGGAGCCTACGGCAATGACACCGAGCCGCGCGTCGTCGGAACCACCATGTGGCTGGACGCACCGGTGGATCTGTCCGTTGCCGATCTGCACGATCCGTCGGCCTACTTCAATCTGGGCGTGTACTTTTTCCACGACACGGGAACGGCCACCAAGGCGTTCGACGTCCCGCACCTGAACAACATCTACGACAGCGCGCCGTACCTCCACAACGGCAGCGCCGCCACCCTCGAGGAAATCTGGACCCGGTTCAACGCATGGGACGAGCACGGCATCACCAACGATCTGACGCGGAAGCAGCTCAACGACCTCATCACCTACCTCAAGGCGCGTTAGTATGGTAAAGCGAGCACGTGCGGGATCACTGCGCTTCGTCCTGCTGGCCGCCTGCGCCGTGGCCGCCGCCTCCAGTGCGGCGGCGCAGCAGGTCCGTTCCTCAAAACAACCGTACATCTACCGCAACTGGCAGACGTTCGACCGAGACGACGGACTGCCGGACGATCACGTCTGGACCCTCCACGTCGCCGATGACGCGCTCTGGGTCGGAACCGCTGCCGGCCTCGCCCGATTCGACGGCCGAAATTGGAAAAGCTGGACCACCGCTGACGGGCTCCCCTGGCCGGTCGTGAGCGCCATCGCCACCCAGCCCAAAACCAAGGACCTCTGGCTGGGTACGTGGGGCGCAGGCCTCGTGCGACTCAGCGCAGGTCGGTTCGACCGATTTGATCAGTTCAACAGCGGCCTCGCCGGCGACCTGGTCTTCGACCTGGTCGTGCACGAGGGCCGGATCTGGTCGGCGAACAACGGCGGTATCAGCGTCTTCGACCCCGCCGCCGACGCGTGGAAGCTCCACCTCCAGCGCCGCGGCGATCGCGCGGAAACGGCCGTCCTGGACCTCTGGATCGATACGGACGGCGACCGGAGCATCTACGCCGGATGCTGGTGCGAAGGACTGCGATACCTGGACGAATCGACAGGTGACTGGCCCTACGTCGAGGGCGCCGCCCGCCCTGCGCCCGACGAGCTCGGTCTCCTCGCGTCCGACGCCAACAAGCGCCCCACCGTGTCCGCGGCCGCCGCAAGGCTGCCCATGCGCTTCGCCCACGCGGAGAAGACGCTTTGGTGGGCGTCAAAGAGTTTGCTTTATCGCAGGAAGGCGACCGGAAAGTGGCAATCGTCGCCCATCCCGGACGCAGAAAAGCGCCCCTGCCGCATCGTTCACGCGCTGGCGGCCCGCAATGCGGACGAGGCCTGGCTCGCCACGAGCGACGGCGTGCACGCGCTCGCCGATTGGGAAAGCGAAACCTGGGTCTCCTATCTTCGCTGCGACAAGACCGGCGAAGGACGCATCGTTGTCCGTCGCAAAGGAGAAACAGTAGACACGCTCGACGGATTGCCGACCATCCCCCATGGCGACGTCCGCACCGTCGCCTTCCAGGGAAAAGACGTATGGCTCGGAACGGTCGGCGGACTCGCACGCGGCGTCGGCGCCGAACGTTGGAACGAGCTGTCGCCTCAGAATGCTCCCAAGGACGACCTTCGACACAACCCGCAAGCGCCTTGCGACAGTAACGACGGCATCCACGCGATCGAGATTCCCTTTCATGACGGCAACGCGGACACCCCCGGCGAAGTGCTCATCGCGGCCGGCTCGGCCATGCGGCCGATTCCGCTCGAAGGCGACACAAAACGCCCCGAAACCTGGGAAGGGTATGTCGACATGGCCGCCGTTCGCCTCGCCATCGAGGGCGTCAACGCGCGTGGCGGCTACCGCGGTCACAGGCCCTTCGGGCTCGTGGATTTCCCGGAGGCATATACCTTCGCCCGCTACGGCTGGGGCACCATCGAGGACGAGATCATTCACACGACGCGGAAATGGGGCGCAGTCGGAGTCGTGCAATACATCACGCCGGGTCGCCGCATCCGTTCGGTGGCGGCGCAGCGCATCGAAGTGCCGATCGTGAACGCGGCGGAAACCGCGCCGACGATTGACGAGAAGCTGAGCGGCTGGATCTTCCGCCCGCCGCAAAACCCGATGACGCCATATGCCAACGTACTAAAGTACATCAAACAGAAGCACAGCGCTTCACGCCTCGGCATCCTTCGCACGCCGGGCCGCGCTGCCGCCGGCCAGGATTGCCCTTGGGACCGCTGCATGAAGGCGGCCGGCCGAAGCTGGACCGCGGACGTCAAGCTCGAGACGCCCGAAGGCGGCTGGGAGGAAGTGCGCGGGGCGTTGCGATCGGCAGACCTCGACGCGGTCTTCATGTGGGCCGACGCACCGACATCGGCCACCGTCTTGCGCCGACTGCGGGCCGCGGGGATGGACCAGGTCTTCGTAGGCAGCGACTCAATCGTATGCCGCGAGTTCGTCGAGCACGCCGGCAGCGATCCCGGCCCCGTAATCGCCGCGTACACGCCCATCGCGTACGCAGGGCAAACCGACGCCGAAACGTTCGCGAAACAGGTCGAAGAGCGCTTCAAGCGCCCTCCCGGCCCGGACGCGTACAACTCCTTCCGCGCAACGTTATGGCTTCTGGCTGGAATTGAACTGGGCGGCACCGAGCCGTCCGCTGTTCGCGACGCACTTCGCGCCCTGTCACACGGCGGCGTGGCCCGTCTGGAGGGAGATCGCTGGCACTACGAGCCGTTGTCCCGCCCCGCGCCCTGAATGAATCGCGGGCGCCGACCGAAGGCGCAGATCGACGCCCTGCGGACACTGCTGGCCTGGTGCTTTACTTTCGCCCCGCGGGGGAACGCAAGGCTGCTCGATTCCTTTCGAGAGCACCCTACGGCTGCGGATTGTTCATGGACTGCCCCGCCCAGACCTTGGTGGCCTCCCCCGTGCCCGCCAGCAACTGGCGGAAATCGAGCAGATCCGAAGGGCTCACCATCCCGTCTCGATTCGTATCGATATAGTCCGCGAGGATGCCGGCCGCCGGCTCGTCCGTCCCGGCGATGTACTGCCGGAATCTGATCAGATCGACCGGCGCAACAAGCCCGTCCTGGTTGACGTCGGCGGGCAGGAAGCCGAAGTCGATGCGGTCGGGCTCCGGAACGCCCGGACCGAGGTCGCCCTGGTTCTCGACGGGAATACCGGCCATGTTCTGCACCTTGCACTGGACGGTAGTCCACTCCTGCGGCGTGATCACCCGGTCGAACACGAGTGTTACCGTCTGATTGTCGGTCGTCGAGACGGCATCGATCGTCGGTGGCGTTCCGGAACCGGTCTCCCGCACAAGGAAACTGTTGGTCGAAAGCGGTGCTCCGCCGCGGCTTTGAACCGGTTCGCTGAAAACAAGCGTCACCTCGGTAAGCCCGGTGTTGACGACGTCGCCGGTGATGCTCTCCGCCCGGGGATCAATGTACCCGCTGAACCCGCAGGTCTGGAATGAATCGCCCGCCCTGCCGTGAACGATGTAGGGCCCGAACAGCGACGGAACCTGCGTCGTGCCCGTCACCACCTCCGGCGTGCCGGGCTTGTGCAGCCCCAGTGTCACGGTGCCGTCTCCCGGCGGCAGATCGGCGTCGAACCGGAAGTTGTACAGAGTCCCCCAGCGCAGCGGATTGAATTCTGTCGACCAGGTGATCGAGTCCGTCGTCACGTTCACAGTCCACGGATCATTGGAAAACGGCTCGTCATGCGACTCGACCGCGTGGAAGCCGATGTTCGTCAGCGAAGCCCCCGGCGGCAGCGGAAGCGAGAAGGAGCCGACCTGTCGATCCATGTCAACGTTCAGCAGGGCGTATTCGTAATGCCATCGCCCGCCGCCGGGCAACTCGGTCACTTTGGTGGCCAGGACGCACCTTCCGTCCGGCGACTCGAACTCGACGACGGGGATCTCCTGTGCCAGAAGCGCCTGAGACGCCCCCTCCCAGGCGTCGATCGCCCAGCCGATGTTGGGAAACACCAGGTTGTCGGTCATCTCGAAGAACCAGAATTCGTAGAAGAAGTCAGGGTCGTCGGGGTCTTCGACCCGGAAGGGGGTGACCGGTTTCCAGGCGACGCTGTTCATCGCATTGACGTCGTCGTAGGCGCAATAAAAGCTCTCGACGAAGTAAGTGGCCCCCAGGTTCAGCAGCGGATCAAGGTCGGCATCGTGCACCTGGAGGCGATGCTCGATCTCGTCATGCGCGTGCGTGCCTTGAGCCAGGTGGGACGTGGCCGCATTCCAGGCCCCCGTCCAGGGATTGACCTCATACCGCGGTCCAAGACTCCCACGGGACGCGTTCAAGGAGGACGAATACGTGTCGGTACAGTTGACGTTCAACGAGTTGCAACCCGTCGGGACACACGTCCCGCCGCACTGGGTGTTGTCCAGAGCACAAAAGGCGTGTTTGATCCACGATTGGCCGATCTGCTCGAACCGGTCGTCCTTGAGCCGATAAAGATTCATGATGATGAAGGGATGCCTGTTGCTGGGAAAGCCGATCCAGTCCACCGGCTCGTCGCCCAGGTTCCACGACGTGGTCGCGACGGACAAGCCCACGATATCCCCTTTTCGACCGTACTGCAGAAGATCGTAGAGCTGGCAGAAGCTGACGTCCGGGCCAATCTCGCCGGCGGGCGCGGATTCCGACACGGCTTCGGGCGTCGCCGGCTCTTCACCATCGATCCAGTGCGTCTCGAGCGTCAACATGGCCGACCCCAACGGAACGTCGGCCAATTCGGGGTTACCGAGCGCTCGTGCCAGAGGACCGGAAATCTTCAGTGCACGACTGAAGATCTTCAGTTTCGGGCTGCGCCAGTCGAAGCTCCGCTTGATGTCGGTAAGGAGAAGCGTCGGGGCGTCGGCCTGTTCGACTTCGCCCGCCTTCAGTTGCCGCTCACGTTCGACGGCATCGCCATAGCTCGGATTCTGGTAAAGCACCGTCACTTCGGTGACGACGTATTCGCCCGTCGGCGCAAGGATCCTCACGCCGGGATTGATTTGAAGCGTCTCGCCGAACAGGTTCGTGATCCCGCGATCAACGACCTCGTACGTCATCCCGGAATGCGGAAGCACGCGGGACTCGATGACCGAAAACAACTTGCCCGACGAGGCTTGGGTGTCGGCCTCGGAAACGAATACGCCCAACTCCTCGAGCGGCTGGTGGTTGAGCATCAAGGTAGCGCGGCCGCGATCGACGCTCCAGAGCTGCTCAGCAATCGAATCGGCCGGAGCGCACAGCAATCCCGCGGCCATGGCGCCGCACATCACAACGATCTTGACTCTCATGGTGTACTTCCCTCCCCTTGTCTCAGGGGCGCGCATGAAAAAGGTTTCACCCCTAATGATGGAGTATATCACGAATCCACTTCCGTTTCGTCCACCCGTACGTCACTTTTTCGCCCTTCACGGCCGGAATCACCGGCCGGCGGCTGCCGCCGCCATCGCAGCCGGTAAGGCTGCCCCTCGCGGACGCCCGAGCCGAGAAGGTCCCCTCCAAACCGCTTGTACGGGGCTTTTCAAAAGCAACTCCGAATCAAACACACTCCCATTCGATATCGCCACGCCTCCTACGGTCCCCCGACCTGCTTGGCCGTATTCTCCCTTTTCGCCCTTTTCGCCGGACCGCTTCGCAACTCCGGAGTCTTCCGAATAGGCACCGCTCCCGAGCCGCCCGCATATGCTCTACGGCGGCGTCACGTCCGGTAGCATCTCACGCAACGTCCGGTACTCGGGCTGGCCGTCGGGGCCGTACGGATCGACCAGGATCTTCCGGTCGAAAACCGGCGACTCGTAAAGCCCGGTAAAGTGGCAGTCGTCGCACCCGTAGTCGGGCGGATTCACCGCCCCCCAGGCCTCAGATGCGGCCAGGACGTTGTGGTCCATGCCCCAGCGGTAGGGATACCGGGTGATCGGAATGCCGGTCCCTTCGTGCTCGAAGAAGTTCACGCCGTCGGGTGTTTCCGGGTCTTCGTACCAGACGTAAACACCCTTGACCATGACGGGGTTTGTCGCCACCGGTACGCCGTGGCTGTCCGGCAACTTGAGCTTCTCGAAATACGCCCGCATCTCCGCCGGCGTGTTGATCTCGGGCTTTCCATCCCCGTTATCGTCGTTCACAATCAACAGCGGATCAGGATCAATGACCTGGCTCACACGCCAAGTCTTGATGGGCGAGATCACGTCGTCGCTCAGATCTTCAGGCGTTCCGTTCTGATCCCAGTCGCCCCAATAAATGTTGATCCAGACATTGGCCGGGAACAAGCGACGCACGCCGTCGCTGTCGACTTTCCACTCCAGCGCCGGATACCACCGGGTCTTGTCCTCGCTGGTCGGATCGATCGGATCGGCCGAGTAGTATTGAGACGTCGTTCCGACCGCGCCTCCCACGGTGATGTCCCGAAACAGCACCGCCTCAGTCAAAGCATAGGGGATGTGACACGCCTGGCAGGACATCGTCTGCATCGGGCCGTTCTCGCCCGTGCCCGCATGATGGACCAGCACCTCGCCCGGCACGACCGGGGCATCCGGGTGCCGGTCCTCGCTGCCTTCCAGATGACAGCTTCGGCATGAGCGGAGTCGATCGTAATCGGCCTCGTTGCGCCACTGGATCTGGAAGCTGTTGCCCTTCGCGAAGTTGTGGTGCAGCCCGCCGGGATGGCATTGGACGCAGGTCGTGGCCTGGTCGTCGGGAATGTCGTTGGTGGGGTCGTCGTCGCTCCGGCGATTCAGCCCTGCGAACATCACGTCGCGCTCGTCGAACCAGGTTGCACCCCAGACGACCGAAATCGGGTGACACACAATACAGGCCCGATCGCGCGGAGGCCGGGCGATGAACCGGTTCGGCAACAGGACCGAGCCGTCGCTTGCGAAACTCAGCTCGCCCCGTCCTACAGCCTCGCAATAGCTGATCTGCAACCGCGACGGGCTGCTCGCCAGATCAAGGTGTGAAAACCAGCCCTGCCCGGCCGATCCGGCGGCCGCAAACGCAGGAACGGGTTGCCCGTAATCGTCCTGTAAACCGGCGCCGGCGCCGAGCACCCCGCGGCGCCATCCGAAGTTCATATCGCTGCCGTCGACAATGGTGCGGTTTCGACGGTGACACATCAGGCAGTCGGGCCCTGACACGCCCGTCACCTCCCAGGGAGCGACGCTTAGTTCGCCGGTGGCGGTGTTCAGATCCGCGTAATCGCCGTCCAGAGCCGGATCCGTGCCGAGGAACTCCCACCCCGTCAGCCCGCTTACGGCATCATAAAACAGCACGCCGTCGCGGTCGTACTCGCCGGGGCCTCCGCCCGGATGGCAGCCGCTGCATCCCCGTACCCATTCGAACGCGCCCTGATCGATGTCAGACGGACCGTCGAACTGCTTGCCGGCCAGCAGCCGCACGAACGACTGACCCCAGGTGCCGTATCGAGCAGGGCTCTTGATCCAATCCCGCCCGTCGCCCCAGTAGTCGTCCTTCATGATGATGTTGCCCGCCAAGTCCGTGCGGCCCTGCTGAAACAGGAACCCGTTGGTGATGTGATCCACGTCGTGGCACCCGCCCACGGCGCACGTCTGCCGGCCGCTGTACGGGGCCTGCGACATCAATCGGATGACGTTGCCCTGGTAGTCCCTCAAGGGAAACGGGACGTGGCCACGAAGCGTCTGGAGTGTGGCCAGATCCGTGAGGTCGACATCCTGGTCCCCGTCGCGATCGAAGGCGTCAAGACACTGCTGGGCCGTGAGCGGCGGCGTCGGTGCCGGCGCTTCACCGGGCCCTGCGGTACAATCGTGGAACCCACCGAAGTCGGACAGGCCTACCCAACCGTCGTCGTCGATGTCGCCCGTGGTTGCGAATTGAACGGCATCCGCGGCCGCCGGAAGCGGTCCGGCTTGATGAACAGGCTCGAGCGCATTGGGATCAATTTCGAAAAGGCCTGCGGGGTGCCCGGCAATGCCCGTTGCCACTTCCAAGACACCGATCGTAAGGCTGGCCGCAAGCACGGCGGCCGTCACGTTGACCGTTCGAATCATGCCTTCTTCTCCTCGCCGGCGAACGAGTCACGACTTCCAAGGATCAAGAGCTCACGCCGAGGTGATTGCGTTCGCCAAAGACGCTTCGAATAAGGTGTCATTTGACTCTTGAGGCTTGAACGCATTTTCCCAGGGCGGGGAGTGCGCAGTGGCAGGATCAGGCCACGAGATGTCATGGCCATCTTGATCCGATGGTGCGCGAGCATGCTTTCACCCCCCGATATTTTAGCCGATCGGCTCCGTGTGGACCCGCCTGTATTCGCTGTCGAATGCCCGGTAAGTGACGGGCAAACCACGTGCCACGAGTCGGCGGGCGGACCCGCTCCCGATAACGCTCCACTCCGGCTGTTTATTTCGCAGCGACGGGTTCCCGGCATGGCTGTGCCGGTGCGTCGCAGTCGTCTCTGGTGTGCCTCGTTTGCCCCCAAATTAGCATTTCGGGCGCCCGCGGGGATGGGACGATGTTTAACGGACTGCGGCGGAGGGTGGCCGGGACCGGTCTCACGCCACGACGCTTAAGGCCCGCCGACCGGGATGGCGATCGGTGGCCACGAGGCTTGAGCGGCGGTGGCAAGATTTCGGTTTTCGCCGAAAATAAGAATGGGGGTGGGGGAGGGCTGCGTGGCACTCGGCAGGTCGGAATCCCGGGGTAAACCGTTCCATGCCAGTGGAATGAACCACAGGGTCGCGAGCTGGCAATGTCGCTCGTTTTAGAGGTCCAACCGGACGATGAGTGCAACAGATAAGCCACGGATCACCAAGACGCCGATCGAAAACAAGACGGTTCTCTGCGAAGCCTACGATTACCCGCAGAAAGTGTCGTTCTCGCGCGGAATGCGCGCCGAGCTGGACAACTGCGTGATGCTGTTCATCTCCGGGACGGCAAGCGTCGATGAGGACGGTCAATCGATTCATCCCGGGGACTTCAAGGCCCAGGCGCGCCGCATGTTCGACAATATCACGGGACTTTTGGAAAGCGAAGGGGCGGACTGGCACGACGTCGTGCGTACGACATGTTACCTGGCCGACTTTCGCCACTACGATGAGTTCAACGAGGTCCGCAACGCTTTCTACCGGGAGCAGGGGCTCGACCCCCTGCCCGCAAGCACATGTGTCGAAGCTCGGATCTGTCGCCCCGAGCTTCTGGTCGAGACCGAAGCGATCGCGATCATCCCGAAGCAGCGAGCCCGCTCCCGCCCATAGGGGGTCATGAAGGGACCGGGAGGCGACGATGTGCTTGACCGGTCACTTGGCCGATCGGAGCATTCAGCCTGAGTGGAAATACGAACACGGTGCGGCGTGCTCGCGCGGTCGAAACGTCGCTTTTGTGGAGGTCATTCCAATGCATCGCTGTCTGATACTCATGCCGGTTGTACTGCTGATCGCGGGTTGCGGTTTATTTCCGTTCATCTGGCCCGGGACCGAGACGGGATCGGCGAAGCTGGTTCCATTCGAGTCTGAGTCGGACCTGGTGGACTACTTCACCGGACAAGTGTCCCAGCGAAATGAGAGCTTGTTCAGTTCCGGTGGCGGCTCCGGGTTCCGGGATGACGTGGTCTTGGGCGTCAATCTCGGGGACGCAGACGGCGGTTTCGAGGATGCCGCGGCGCCCCCGGCGCCGGGGGCGGACGGCGGCAACGGCGAGTCGACCGAAACGGTCTTCTCCGGCACGACCACGCAGGAGGCTGGTGTGGACGAGGCCGACGTCGTCAAGACCGATGGCACGTACTTCTACATCATCGATGAGGAGACTCTGCGCATCGTTCAAGCCATGCCGGCCGACTCAGTCGCGATCGTCGGCGAGGTTCCGCTGGAGGGTCGTGGCCGGGAAATCTATCTGCATGACGGCAAAGTCGTAGCCGTGACGAATACTTACGGCGTCTATTACGGCGGAGGACCGATTGGCATTGAGCCGGTTGTCGACGTCGCCACCTCCGACGGCGGTGCCTCGGGTGACGACGGCATCGCAGAGGAGCCTGTCGCTCCGGAAGATACCGATGGTGCCGAGGACGCGATCGTGCCGGAATTCGAGCGTCCCAAGACCATTGTGACCGTGATCGATGTGTCCACGCCGAGCGCGCCGGAGATTCTTTCGACGACGAGATTCGAGGGTTCTCAGTCAGCCAGCCGGATGATCGACGGCGTTCTTCACCTGGTGGTGTCCAACTTCCAGGTCTACTACGTGGACGTGCTGCCGCTGCTGGGAAGGCCGGAGCTGGACGTAGAGCCTGGTGACGTAACGGTCGAGATGATCCTGCCCGGTTACGCGCGTGAGGACGGCGACGGCACCGTGACCGAAGGCGAAGTGCTGACCTGGCAGGATGTCTTCCATCCCGAAGACCCCGACGGCTACGGCGTCGTATCGGTCATCAGCCTCGACGTGGACGATGATGCCGCCTTCACCGCCACCGGCATCGTGGCGCAGCCTGGGGAAATCTACTCGTCCCTGCAAGCTCTCTATCTCACCGACACGGCGTACAACTTCCGCGGCGACCTCCGCGAGACCACCGACATTCACAAATTCGCTTACACCGGCCGCGCCGCAAACCTGGTCGCCAGCGGCAGCGTTCCGGGTCGAGTGTTGAACCAGTATTCCATGGGCGAGTACGAGGGATTCCTGCGACTGGCCACGACCGTGAGCGGGTTCTTCATGTTTGACGGTGCAATGCGGGAGTCGGTCAACAACGTCTACGTGCTGGTCCAGGAAGGCGACGCCCTGAACGTGGTAGGCAGCGTCGAAAACGTCGCCCCGCGGGAGACGATCCAGGCGGCCCGCTTTGTCGGCGATCGCGGCTACGTGGTGACGTTCGAGCAGATCGACCCGCTCTTCACGCTGGACCTGTCTGACCCGACCGATCCCCAGATCATCGGCGAATTAAAGGTTCCCGGCTTTTCAACGTTTCTGGTGCCCATGGACGAAGACCACCTGCTCGCCGTCGGGCGGCATATTCCAGAGCCCGGCATGTTCGGCCCCTGGGGAGTACAGCTCTCAATCTTTGATGTGAGCGACTTCGCAGACCCGGTTTTGGCGCACCAGGT
Organism: uncultured Phycisphaeraceae bacterium; assembly: GCA_964574815.1. Taxonomy (GTDB): domain Bacteria; phylum Planctomycetota; class Phycisphaerae; order UBA1845; family UBA1845; genus CAZNPL01. The sequence continues at coordinate 16,836 of CAZNPL010000014.1, read as the reverse complement.
GATCCTGGGTGAAGTGGGCGGAGCGGATTCGGAGGCTCTGCACGACCCCAAGGCATTCACCTACTTCGCGCAGGCCGGCATGCTTGCGCTACCGGCGAGCATCTACAACCAGGAGATCATCTTCTTCGACGAACCTGCCCCGCCGCCGGACGAGCCGGTCGATGAGAGCGTCGCCGACGTCAGGCCCGACTACTTCGAGGGGCTGATTGTGTATGAGGTCGCAGCCGACACCGGATTCGCGGAAATGATGCGGATCAGCACGCAATACGACCAGGGCTTCTACACCGCGTTTACGCGCGGCAAGTTCATCAACGACTACGTGTTCGCGGTTACCAACAACGGGCTACGCGGCGCACCGACCGACGGTTCAGGACAGCCGCTGGTCGAGGTGGTGTTCCCACAAGACGGCGGCGAGGTCGTGTTCTTTGAGCGTCCCGCACCACCTGCCTCGCCAGGCGCAACTCAATAGCTTATGATGGTTTGTCGGCGCCGAACCGGTGCGGGCCGGCGGCGACGAGCCTGGAATCTCAGCGGGTTCGTTGGCGAAGGTTTCGCCCACGAACCCGCGTTCATTTGGAGGTGGCGGCCCAATGCCCCCTTTAACATACACATGCATTGCCAAAACCGTCTTTGGAATAGCCGTCCTTCTATCTTCGATCTCGACGCACGATGCCTTCGCGGAGCCGACTCAAGGTGATCGCTTCATCTCTCGCACGCGACGGCTGACGTTCGAGGGCCGGCGGGCGGGCGAGGGCTACTTCTCGCCGGATGGCACCAAGCTGATCCTCCAGAGTGAGCGCTATCCCGGCAATCCGTTCTTCCAGATCTACACGCTCGATCTGGAAACCGGCCGCCAGCGACTGATCTCGCCGGGCGTCGGCCGAACGACCTGCTCCTACTTCCGGCCGGGAACGGATCAGGTGATGTTCGCCTCTACTCATCTTGACCCGCAGGCCCGCGAAAAGCAGCGACGCGAATACGAAGATCGAGAGGACCCGTCGGCCGAACGGCCCGTCTGGGTATACGACGAGTACTTCGACATATTTTCCTGCGATCGGCGAGGCCGGGGAATGCAACGACTGACCGACGCCTGGGGCTACGATGCGGAAGGAGCCTATTCACCCGATGGTAAGCTGATCGTGTTCGGTTCACTGCGGGATGCTTATCCGTTGGAGGATCTCGACGAGGAGCAGCGTGAGGCCTGGGACAAGGACCCCTCCTACTTCGGTGAAATCTATATCATGAACGCCGACGGTTCCGACCAGCGACGACTCACCGACTGGCCCGGCTACGACGGCGGCCCCTTCTTCACGGCCGACGGCGAAAGGATCATCTGGCGGCATTTCGAGCCGAGCGGACTGATCGCAGACATCTACACCATGAAGATCGACGGTTCTGACCGCCGCCGTCTCACCGACTTCAAATCAATGTCCTGGGCCCCGTACATGCACCCATCGGGCGAATACGCGATCTTTGCATCCAACAAGCTCGGGTTTCAGAACTTCGAACTCTTCCTCGTGGATGCCCTCGGCGAAAAGCAACCGATTCGCGTCACCTACACCGACGGCTTCGATGGCCTGCCGGTGTTCGCGCCCAAAGGAGACCGCCTCTGCTGGACCAGCAACCGCGCCACGATGCAGTCGCGCAAGGGCCAGCTATTCATAGCCGACTGGGACCACGCAGCGGCGCTGGCGGCGGTTCGAGCCGCCCCGCTCCGCGGAGCGCTGCAGAGCGAACCGCCCCCGATCAGCGGAAAGAAGACCCAATGGCCCCAATCCGGCCCGCCGCCGGTTCAGAAGGGTTACGTCGCCCCCATCGCCGACGACGATCTATTCCAACACGTCGCCTATCTCGCCTCCGATGAGCTCGAAGGCCGCATGACCGGTTCGGAGGGTGCTGAAAAAGCGTCAGAATACATCGCAGAGCGATTTCGCGAGGCGGGCATTGAACCGCTGGGAGATGGCGATTCCTACTTCCAGAAGTTCCCGTTCCCGGCCGGTATTGACGTGGTGCCCGAGAAGAACGGTCTGACCATTCGGGTCGAAGGCGAGGCCAAGTCGCCCGCGCTCGAGCTGGATCGAGACTACCGGCCCATGTCGTTCACCTCCAACGGCTCCGTCGACGGGCCGGTCGTATGGGCGGGATATGGGTTGACCATCCCGGAGGAGCCGGGCAAGCCAGGGTACGAGTCCTATGAGGGCCTCGACGTCAAGGGCAAGATCGTGCTGGTGCTTGATGACGTGCCGGGCGATATCAGCATGGAGGATCGGATCAGGTATGGCCATTACGCCAGCGCCCGCTACAAGGCCAAGCAGGCGTTGAAACACGGCGCCGCCGGGATGCTGATGGTCATTGGCCCGAAGACGCCCGGCGCGGGAAATCTGCTGCAGCTGGCGCGCACGGACAACGATGCCGGGATCGCGGCGTGCTCGATCACCATCGAGACGGCCGAACTGCTCCTGCGTGGCTCAGAGCATGAAATCGAGACGCTTCAGGGAATGCTGGATGACGGCGAGATCCCGGCCGCGGTCCGGGATGTCTCTTTGAAATCAGAAGTCGAGCTCGAGACCCACCTGGCTCGCCGCGAGGGGCATTGCCGAAACGTCGTGGGCCTGCTGCCCCCGCTCGGCGACGCCCGGATGAGCGATGAATACGTGCTGGTGGGTGCTCACTACGACCACATCGGCCATGGTGAGGCCGGTGGCTCGCGAGCCGTATCCGGCGAAGAAGGGCAAATACACAACGGCGCCGATGACAACGCCTCGGGCGTGGCCGTTTTGCTGGAACTGGCGGCGTCGCTGGCCGAGGAACGCAACCAGGCCGGCGATCACATGCAGCAGCGCGGGATCATCTTTGCGGCCTGGTCGGGTGAGGAGATCGGTTTGGTCGGCTCATCGTACTTCGCCACCCACGCGCCCTGTCCGCTGGGGCAGATTGCGGCTTACGTCAATTTCGACATGGTAGGGCGACTTCGCGGTGGTCGCCTGATCCTGCAAGGGGCCGGTTCGTCGCCTGCCTGGGATCGCCTCATCGAGAAGGTCAACATCCGCCAGCCTCTGGCCGTGGTGGTCCAGAATGATCCCTACCTCCCTTCCGACAGCACGACGTTCTACCCTGCGGGTGTGCCGGTCCTGTCGTTCTTCACGGACGTTCACGACGACTACAACCGCCCGACCGACGACGCCGATCGGCTGAATTACGCAGGTATGCTCCACATCGCCCGATTTGGAGAATTTGTCCTGCGTGAGCTGGCGACCCAGCCAGAAAAGCCTGATTACGCCACGGTGGATCGCCCGAGCACCCCGGAAGGGGGTATGCGAGGCCGCCGGATCTACACAGGTACGATCCCGGATTTTGCGGCCGGCGACGCGGGCGGCATGAAGATCAGCGGCGTCCAGGGGGGCAGCCCGGCCGAGAAGGCGGGTTTGGTCGGCGGTGACTTGATCGTCGAACTGGCGGGGCATGAGATTGGAGGGTTGGAAGATTACGCGGTGATACTGCGGGCGCTCAAACCCGGGGAGCCGGTGGAGATCGTCGTCCGTCGGGACGAGAAGGAGCTGCACCTGACCATCACGCCCACTGTCCGGAAGTAGCGTCCAACACTGAGGAGTATGCACGAAACTGCCCGACACAACTGGGACGGCCCGGCTCGCGATGCCTCTCTCAGGGCCTTTACAATCGTTGAGTTGCTGATTGTCGTCAGCATCATCGCGCTGCTCTTCGGCATTCTCGTGCCGAGTCTGTCGACCGCTCGCCAGCAGGCCAAGGGCATCAAGTGCCTGGGGCAACTCCGTGTGCTCGGGCAGGCCCTGGTGATGTACAGCGTCGAGCACGGCGACGTGTTTGTGCCCAGCCGCATGCCCAAGGTGGACGAATGTAACTGGTACGCCGATATCGCCGGAGGACAGAAGTACCGCCCCACCTTCATCGCCATGATGAGCAAGCGGATTGGAGTGCCGCCGTTCGAGGACCCCAAAGCCTGCAAATCCGAGACCGACGTCTTCGGAGAACCCGGAGACCGTCAGAACTACTCGGACCCGATTTACGTCTGCCCCAGCGTGCCCAAGTGGACCGACGAGCGCAATGGTAGCTACGGCTACAACTACCAGTTCCTCGGCAATTCACGTCTGAGCAGCCCGGCGGACATTTATTCGTTCAAGAACTGGCCGGTGCAGGCGACGCGCATTCGCGTGCCGGCCGAAACGGTTGCTGTGGGGGACTGCATGGGTACGGCGGCATCGTATCCCAAACATCAACGAGGGCCCTACGTGAACAACTCCCGTGACAGCTTCCGCTTCGGCAACGAGGGATTCAATCTCGACCCGCCCCGTGTAGACCCGGTCAATGGCGAGATGGCCGGACTTGAGGAGGCCCACCGAACGTCGGCCGACCCGCGCCACCGCGGCCGCTCGAACATCCTGTGGCTCGACGGACACGCCAATCCGCAAACGCTTGAAGACCTTGGTTACGCGTTCAATGCCGATGGCTCCGTAGGGTTTGAGGGAAACAATCGCTTCTGGTCCGGGGCGCGGGAAGACCGCGCATGGACCGCCCCCGAACAGGCCGATTGAATCCCCTGCTACGGCTCGCGGACCGGGCGGCCGCTGTTTCGGTCGAAGCGAGCTTTCAGCTTTGTCAGTCTCCGGCGGGCAGAGCCGCTTCGATCGCCGCGAGCATCTGCTTGTCTTCCGGGGAAGTTCTCGGGTCGAACCTGGCGATGATCCGGCCTTTCGGATTGATCAAGTACTTCTGGAAATTCCACCGAATATCGCCGGCGAACTCGTGTTCAGCGGTTTTTCCGGTGAGGAATTGATACAGATCGCACATCTCGTCCCCTTTCACGGAGATCTTCGCGAAGAGGTCGAACGTGACGTCGAGCTTCTCGCGGCAGAACGACCTGATCCGGGCGTTTGTGCCGGGCTCCTGCCGCCCGAAGTCATTCGCCGGGAAGGCCAGAATCCGCAAGCCGCGGTCTTTATATTTGCGGTAAAGCGACTCCAAACTGGAGTACTGTTGGTTGGTCAGCCCTCACTTGCTGGCCACGTTGACGATCAGAAGCACGTGGCCGGCGTAGCTGGAGAGCCTAACCGGCTTTCCGTCGATGGAATTCACGACGAAATCATGCACGCTCGTCGGTTTCTGGGCGATTTCTCCATCCGCCGAAGTTGAGGCCGCGGTGGCCATCGTGAGCAGCCAGGGCAGCAAGGTGGTCATAAGCTTCTCTCCTTGGTGATTGGGGTTTCACACTATAGACGTTCCCCGCGAGCCGGTTGGCGGCGAAACAGTTTCGGGTTGCAACCGGCTTGGTGCCCGCTCCGGCGGGTCCCCGGCCAAAATGTCGCCGCGGGACGTTGGAAAACGCCTCCGGGTCCGAACTGCGGGGATTCTACCCGACCGGACGGCGGTCCGCCACCGCCCGGTCGGCGAAATCCGCCCGCCTCGGAGGCAGCATTGCGTGCGACGAGAAATTCCGGAAGATTGGAAAATCCCCTTGCATAACCCTATAAGAACGATAAAGTACCTAATTGACCACGTAACAGTTTTTGGGCCGAATGGAGAAAAGAAACTTGGCAAAGAAAGCAGCAGTTAGCGATACGAATCTAGATGGTCTACTCAAGGCCATGTTGATCTTCGCCCGCACGGTGGATGAGGTGGTTGAGACGCGTGCGGTGGCGGAGGTGTCAAACAAGCCCCTCTCGGGCTCCAAGGTTCAGATTCTGCGGTTGTTGTCTCAGCGAGGACAACAGACGTCAACGCAGGTCGCCCGCTTTCTGGGCGTGAGCAAGCCCGCCGTGAGCCAGATCGTCGATTCGATGGTTCGGGCCAAGCTCGTGTCGCGCCGCGGTGCGAAGGAGGATCGCCGAGAGGTCATCCTGGAGCTCACCAAGGGCGGCAAGGACCAGTTCCGCGCGATCCAAAAGTCGCAACGGCAGGTTTTGCGCAATATGTTGCGCAACTCCAAGAGCCGCGACGTCAAGACCTGGTCGGAGATGCTGAACGACATGGCCGCCTCGCTGGCCCACGCAGATAACCTCTACGAGGAGTTCTGCCTGCAATGCGGGGCGCACGCGAACGACACCTGCGTGCTGAACGGCGGCAACTCCGAGTGTCTTTTCCTGCGCGGGGAGGGCAAGCGCACGGAGAAAGTCGAGCGCAGGCGCACCGCGCCGGTCACGCGAGCGCGCCGGCGCTAGGATTGCGCAGTTGCTAGCACCGCGGTCACGACCGCTCATTCCCTGTTAAATGGCGGCATGCGGCTTGCGTTCGCGGCGCACATGGCAGAGGTAGCGCACGTCGGGGACTGGAAGGACCACGCGGGGCTTCAGGGGCGGTACGTTCCCGGGTTGAAGGAGGTGCACGTCCGCGGTGTGCGCTTAGCGCTCGGCGACTGCGCTTTTCAGGTGCGATCAAAGCAGCAGTTCCTCGTTCCCAACCAGTATGGCAGCGCGCGTTCGACGGAGAGAAACCGCAGCGCGGCCCATTGCATTCTTATTTGACGCGCAGCGTTGACGGGCCGTTTTGCAGAGCCGGCCGTTCCTCGGCGCTTTTCTTGTGATTAATCGCTTACGGCGCAAAATCGTCGGTTTTTTTGAACCCTTCGGGGACCTTGGCGGCGAAAGCGTCGTCACTCAGTTCAGGCGCGACTTTGACGTTGGAGAGGACCAGATCGCGCTGGCCCTGCCGCGGCATTTCGCGCACGACTCGCCGCGGTAGGTAGTCATTGGTTGAGAAGTACCACGTGGCCCACTGATCGAGCCCACTGTATTTCACGCGGATTTGGTAGCACTTCTCCTCCTGTACGTCAGTCGTGCCTTGGAACTCTATCGCCTCGCCGTTCAGTTCGTCATTAAAGGGCGCGGGGTGAAGAAACTCGATCATCCAGGCTGCCTCCGCAATACGCCCGGGGGTTCCCAGCACAGCGGGATCGATATCCTCGTGTACCGTTTTCTCGGCCGGGTCGATCACAAAGAAGGTCTCGCCATTCGCCCCCACCGTGTACTTCTGAACATCCTCCGAACCGGCTCGCTTCAATTCGATCTTCGCGATGTACTTCGACGGGGTCCGACCCTGGAGCTCGCCCGCCATGACAACGTGTCCCAGCAGCTCGCCGCCACGGTCGCCCGTCAGTTTGACGTTGTACTCCACGGCTTTAACGTCCCGCGTCGCTTTGTCGGCCTTCTTGATAATGCCGATGGCCTCTTCAGACTTGACCGGCTTGCTTGATTCGGGCTTGGACTCCTCCTGCGCAAGCAGTCCGCCTGTCAGGAAAAGGAGGGCCAATGCGGCAAGTGTCGATTTCATTTCCGGGTCTCCAGGATCAGACAATTCCACCTGTGTGCGCAAACGTTCACGGCAGTATACTCTGCGTCGGCGAGGCCGCACTACCGCCATGTGGTATTCGCGAGGACCATCCTCACCGGCGGCCACCGCTGTGTTGAAGAGCTTCGATCGGGACGTTCAATGCGATACTTCGCCGTTGAGGCCGATCAGTGCGGGGTTCCGCGATTTCGGTATAATCCTGTAAGATCGTTAGACTGCTCGAAGGTCCAGTCTCGACGCTGGAGTGCGTGATGACGCTCAAGGAGTTCCAGGATCTGATCGAGCGGATGTACTCCGCCAAGGATCGTGCGCGCGGATCGCCCGGCACGTTTCTATGGCTGGTGGAAGAGATCGGGGAATTGGCGGCGGCGCTGGCGGAGGGCAGCCGCGAGGAAAAGGCCGGCGAATTCGCCGATGTTCTGGCGTGGCTGGTGACGCTCGCGAATGTCGAGGGCGTGGACCTCACCGAGGCCGTCACACAGAAGTATGGTTCCGGCTGTCCCGGATGCGGCGAATTCGTCTGCTCCTGCGACTCCAAGAACGCGCCCGGGCCATAGGCTGGCTGAGCCGCCGGCAGGCGCCACCGGCGGGGGATCGTGTAACCGGTTTGATTGATGGCCGAACTGATCTTCACATTGTCCGACGGTCGAACCCAGCGACACGAACTGGGCCGGCAGATGCAGTTGATCGGGCGTGACCCGGCCTGCGACATTGCGCTGGACGACTCGAGCGCGTCGCGCCGCCACGTACGCGTGCGTTGGGACAATGGGCGTTATCTGATTGAAGATCTCGGCAGCAAGAACGGGACCATCGTCAACAACCGTCAGGTACAGGTGTCCGAGCTGCATCACCTTGACGAAATCCTGATCGGATCGGTGGAGGCGCGCTTTCTCGATCGGCCCGAACAGGAGCGGCCCAGCACGGTGGTCGTGGCCGATACGGGATCCCGCGACGACACGACGCATCATTACTCCTCGCGCAGCCATGCCCTGCAATTGACCGAACGGCGGCTGCACCTGCTTTACGATTTGAGCGAGCGGCTGACGACGCTTCGCGATCGAGACGCACTGCTGGACGATGCCCTCAACATCTGCTTCGAAACGCTACGCTTCGAGCGAGGCGCCATCGGCGTGAGAAAACGGCCCGGCCGCGGGCTGGACTGGCCCGTCGTGCGCAACCTTCGCGGAACGGGCGGAGAGCTGACGATCAGCCGTTCGATCCTGGGGCGCGCCCTCGATCACGGAGAGCGTGCCATCTTCACCGAGGGCGGCGGACCGATCGACCCGACTGTAAGTATGGTTCAGCACGGCATCCGTTCCGCGATGTGCGTTCCCCTCAAGCGTGAAGAAGAGACGCTGGGGGTCATCTATGGCGATCGCACCAGCACCGGCACCGTCTATTCCAGGGAGGACGTCGATTTCCTCGCCGCCCTCGGACGCCAGGTGACCATCGGGCTGGTCAACGCAGAGTTGCTCGAGGAGCAGAAGTCGAAGCTGGCCATGGAAGCCGAACTGGGCGTGGCCCGCGAGATCCAGCAGCGGTTGTTCCCGGCGGAAATGCCCCAGCGATCCGGCGTCAGCATCGCAGGGTTCAACGAGCCGGGACGCCTGGTCAGCGGCGACTACTACGACATTATCGAGAGGCCGGATGGCAAGCTCGGTTTCGTAGTGGCGGACGTATCAGGCAAGGGCGTCGCCGCTTCGCTTCTGATGTCCAATCTGCAGGCTGCGGTCCGCATGACATTGCGCGATTGCGAGGATCTCGGAGTGGCGATGACCCGCTGGAACACGTTGCTTTACGAGAACACAGACGTCTCCAAATTCGCGACGTGCTTCGCCGGCCTGCTCGATCTCGCGGCCCGCCGCCTCACTTGCGCCACGGCCGGCCATCACCTCCCGGTTGTTATGACGGGAGGTCAGGCGAGACCGGTGTCAACTGATCTGGATCCGGAGTATCCGCTGGGAATCGAACCGGGCGCAGAGTACAGAGCCATCAACGTCGAGGTGGGCTCAGGCGGCTGGGCTCTGTTCTGTTATACGGACGGTGTGGTGGAGGCGATGAACGCCGTCGGGGAGCAGTTCGGGGAGGAGAGAATGTACGAGGTCCTGGTCGCCAATTCGGAAGCCGAGCCCGCGCTGCTGATCAAGCGGATGCGTAAGGCGATCGCCGGGTTCTGCCGCGACGCTCAACAGAGTGACGATATCACAATGATCGCCATTCGGCTGCCTTGATCCGATAGGACGTTCCCCGGGACTTCGTGGAAGCGTTTCTTCGCCTGGGAGAATTCGCCTGACGGCGTGCAACGGCGCAAGTCTCCGTTTCTCATGCGGTTACGATTTGTGGAGTCGGTGGCGGGGGTTGACCGGACAATCAGAACCGGTCTAGGATTGCTCAACCGCGATCAGGATCGCGTCCGCACCAGGCGAGAACCGGCTTATCGGCGGCGTTTCCGGCATTCCTGCCACCGAGTCCGATGGCAACGGTCATGCAGGCGAGCGATGCGTGCTTGATTCGATCGCGGGCGACGTATGCCACGGCGCGTGTCGGTTTCGCGCGATGATGACAAGGTGGGCAACCGCCTCGATGGCACGGAGATCGGTCGATGAGTTTCAATGAAGTTTCTGCGGTAGTAAGTCGGTCGCTGTGGCGCTCACTGACGTGTTTGTGCCTTATCTCCCTGCTCGTGGGCTGCCCGCAGCCGATAAGTTCCCCCGACTTCAAGGAGGGACTCGAGCCGACAGGCAGCGAACCGCCCACGCTCACCATCTTGCGGCCGGATCAGGACATCTCCGTCAGCCGCGGCGCGGGCATCGTCATCGAGTGGATCGACACCGACCGGGACACTTCAGCACTGATCTCGTTCAGCCTCGCCAGTGTCGAAGATCCGGACGACACGATCCCGCTTGTGTCCGGGATTTCGGAGGATTCAGACGTTGATCGCTTTACGATCAACACCGAGTTGATTCCGTTCGGCAGTTACAATCTTCGGGGAACCATCGACGACGGCATCAATCCGCCGGTGACGGCGCTGGCGATCAATCGCACGGCCGGACTCGGCGAAGTCGTGATTCGCATCGTTCAGCCCGGCGGGACCTCCATCTCGAACCTGCCCCCCCAGGTGTTTGTACGCGACCCGGCGTTCAATCTCTCTGTCTCTCAGGACGATGTCGTCAACATCGCCGTGCAGCCGACGGTTCGTGACCCCAATTTGGACCCAACGCTTGGCCCGATCGTCGATGAACCGTATGACGTAGACAGCACCGCAACGCTTTACATTGTGCTGGATCTCGATAATGACCCTCTGAACGACGACGTCGTGGCGCCGGACCCGAACGAAATCATCCGGCTGGTAGGTCCAGAGGATATCACGCAGGGCGATCCGACGCGCCGCGATTTCCCCATCACCGTTGACGTGGAGCAGATTCCACCTCGTTCCGGCGGCGCACCGTACTTTATTCGAGCCACGATCACGGATGGACAGAATCCGCCCGTGCACTCCTATGCGGCGGGAACGCTCAACGTCGTCCGCGCCGTGTCCAAGGACCTGGGAGAATTCGTCGACCTGGGGTTGGTTGGCAGGCTGTCCGCCGGCGCGAGGATCGTGGGGTTCAATCCCGGCTCCAATCTCGGAACGCGAATGGTGAACATTCGCGATTTCGATCTCGACGGGATCGACGATTTCTGCCTGGTGGCGCGGTTCGGCAACCCTCGCAACTTCGGGAACATTGGCGAGGCCTACGTCATCTACGGCCAGCAAGGGCAGCGCTTCGGTGGCACGATCAACGTGAACAGCACGGCGAAGTCGATTCCCGGATTCATCGTCGAGGCGCCCCGGCCCCGTGGACCGGCAAACTGGCGAAGTTGCGGCCCCGGCCTCATCAGGGTCAACGACCCCAGGACAGAGGGAATCACCGATGTCTCGATCATTCCGGACCTGGACGGAGACGACAGGCCTGAGCTGGTCTTCGGTCTCCCGCACGTGGACGGTTACTTCACGACCCGCGATGACGACCCGGGCGATGACGCCCCCGAGGAGGACGAGACGCTCGACGTGCAGATTACGTTGGTCGCCGGCCGCGACGAGTCGGAGATCGTGATCGAGGCCGAGCCCGATGACGAGATCATTAACTTCACCTACGTGGGCGGCGAAGACACCGTAATCTTCAGCGGGACCCCCAATGCGAACTTCCGTTCCTCGCCGATCCAATGGGTGGACGGCCCCGGCGGACGAAAATGGGGGCTGATCAAGTTCGCTGATATCCTCGATACGTTTCCTCCGGAGGACAGGCCGGAGACCATCGGGGACATTGACGGCACGATTACGCTGACGGTCCTGGAGGAAGGGGGACCGGGCACGGTTCACGAACTCTTCACGGATTTCGACGAAGCGACCGAGACGTTCGCCTCATTCGGCGAGCCGATTGAGGGAGAGGATTACGACGAAGAGGAACTCGCGTCCATCAATGCGGAGAATTCCGGCAACACCGTCAACGTGGACGTGAGCGGCATCATGCAACGTCTGCTGTTCGGTCTGGTCCCGGGCAACGAGATCCGCCTGATTATCGTCCCCGGGGACGCTGAACAGGACGAGGACGCGGAGGACGAGGCGAGTATCGCTTCCAAGGAATTTGGAGACGTTCGACAGCGGCCTACCCTCCAGATAGGCTATCAGCGTGTGCTGGTGGGAGGGCCGCTCGGCTGCTATCCGGACCCGTACGCCAACAACTTCGCCGATCAGGAGGATGGTGACGCCGGATGCAACGAGCGCAAGCTCGACGCCGGCGGATTCGTTCCCCTACTTTCAAGCACGAACCGTGACGCCGCGGGGCCCATTGACGCGAACCGCCTCGCTGACACGGTCGTTTCGCTGGAGCTGGTGGGAATGCGTCCCACCGACTCACTCGGGTTTAACATCGACGCCGGGGCGCAAGCCGTCGGTGACGAAGACGACCGAATCGCCGGGGCCCGGTTCCAGGCGTCGGGCGGCTACGACTTCTTCGATCATTTGAACTTGCAGCAACCTCCGCTCGAGGGGTTGTTCGGCATGTCCGTGGCATGGATGCCCGACGTGAATCTCGACGGCTTGCCGGAGCTGGTTATCTCTTCGCCTGAGAACGAGCTCGACCACGCGCGCTTCGACCAGATCCCCAGCTCGACGCACTGGTGGGCGCGGCAGAACGGCGGCCATCTCGGAAGCATTACGGTTATACCCGGCCGCGATTACGACGATGACAGTTTTCGGGACAAGACCGGAGCCGGAGCCGGCACCACGATTATACCGTGGCCCGACGACCAGAGCGAAGACCCGGACTGCATCGACCCGGGCGACTGCGGAGTTCCCGGGACGTCGCGTTGCGGATTCCAACACATCGACGGCACGTGGGAAATCTTTGCCGAGGATATCGAAGACCACCTCGGCGGTGCCCGTTCGCCGGGCGATTTCAACCTCGACTCGATTCCCGATCTCATGTGCGGAGCGCCGCTCAATGACGCTTCGGAGACGGTGCAGGATACAGGTGCGATGTACATCATCTATGGCCGATCGCCGGTTGGCGACGTGCGCCTGGCCGACGCGAACGATCCGTTGACACGCCCGCCCATGCTTCGAATTCGAGGAGAGAAGCCGGGCGATCAGGTCGGCTGGAAGCAGGAGCCGGTGTCGGACGTCAACGGCGACGGGATCGACGACGTTCTGTTTTCCGCACCGGCTGCCGATTTCATCGTACCTCCGCCGGAGTGCGTGGATCCGGAGTTCGAGGGTGCGATGGACCCGGCGTTTCTGAACTCCTGCACCGCCCAGCGCGAGGTGTTCCTGGACGACGTGTGCAAGAACTTCGACTACAACAACGATCGCATCGTCGATGATGCCGACCGTGACGTGTTCTTCTGCTTCGTGGGCGGTGGCACTCAGCGGGAATGCTGCCCCACCGACAACGGCTACATCGGCGTCATCTTCGGCGGCGTGAACCGCCAAGGTGACCGGGTCATGAGTCAGGTCGGGACGAACGAGCTCGGCGGCGTCGTGTTCTACGGTACGAGTGCCGGGGACCGCGCCGGCTTCGACATCAGCTCCGCCGGTGATTTCGACAAGGACGGCTTCGGCGACATCCTGATCAGCGCGCCGGGAGAGTTCCGTGTCGATGCCAACGGCCGCCTCCGGATGGGTGTGGTCTACCTGATCTATGGCGGACCCCATCTCGAGAATCAGGAGACGCCCATCGAATTGTCGGAAATCGGCGACCGCGTGCCTGGCCTGATTTTCCTGAGCCCATATGAGGCCGGCGCTCCCAACGAGGCGCCGGTCGAGTTCGTCGGCTTCATCGGTGACATCAACGGGGACGGTTTCGGCGACATCGCGATTGGTGCCAGCAAGGCCGATCTGCTCGACGAAGACTTCCCCCAGGGTGACGGGTCGCCGAACGAAACCGGCCGGCGGATCGACCAGGGCGACATCTACATCATCTACGGGAACAACGTAGGCCGGTCGTAACGGAAACCGTGGCCGGCTGTCCGCCCAAATCCCGCGCATAAAACGACCCCCTTGGGCGAACCAAGGGGGTCTTTCCAGCGTAGAAGATCATGTGACTGGGCGCCGCATCGGCGTGCGCTGGGCGCGTGCCGACTCACTTGACCCCCGCCCGAGGGGCGGTTAAGGGATACCGTCCATCATCCACTGACGGTTGATAATCCAGGCGAGTTAGGAATCGCGGAGTTTGGAATGTCCTCTGAAGTAACGCGGCCGAGCAGTATAGACCCCAAGAGCGTTGAGGCCCAGACGGGCAGAATCAGTCTTTTGATGCTGGCGACGATGTTGGGCGGGACCCTGATCCTGGCTTCTCTGCTCAGCGGGTTTTTCTTCGAGGATTCCCTTCGCGACGGCGCGGGCAAGCTTCGCAACCCGCACTCCGACGTAATCGCGTTGATTGGAGCCGTGCTGCTTGGCCTGCCGCTGGTGTGGCAGTCGGTGGTCCATCTCTACCGTGGCCAGAGCCACATGGATGAGCTCGTCGCCATGGCTGTGATCGCTGCCATCGCCCTCGAGCAGTACCAGTTGGCCGGAATCGTCGCGTTCTTCATGATCATCGCCAACCTGATTGAGACGCGCACGGCCCTGGGCGCCAGGGCGTCCATCGCGGAGCTCGTCAAGCTCTCGCCCCAGGAGGCACACCGAATCAATCAGGACGGCTCCGAGGAGCTGGTGCACGTCTCGCGCCTTCAAGCCGGGGACACGATCCGGGTCCGCCCCGGAGACAACATCGCCGCCGACGGCGAGGTGATCTCCGGCGAATCCTCGGTGAATCAGGCCAACGTCACCGGCGAGTCTCTGGCCGTCGACAAGCGCGTCGGCGACGAGGTCTTTGGAGGCACCAACAACCTGACCGGGGCGATGGACATCAGAGTCACCAAGGTCGGCGAGGAAACGACCCTCGGCCGCGTGCAGTCGCTGATCCTCGAGGCGGAACGGACCAAGATCCCCTTGATGCGCCTGATCGACCGCTACGCCGGTTGGTACACGCCGACCATCCTGATGCTCGCCGGCATCGTGCTGTTCTTCACCGACGATAAAACCGAGGGGATGAAACGGGCGATCGCGATTCTTGTCGCCGGCTGCCCCTGTGCCCTGGTGTTGGCCACGCCGACCGCGATGGTGGCGGCGCTGAGCTGTGCAGCCCGGCTGGGCATCCTCGTCAAGAACGTCATCAACCTGGAATACGCTCGGTCCCTGACCGCCATCGTCTTTGACAAGACCGGGACCCTGACGACCGGAGAACTCTCTTTGACCCAGATGAAGCCGGCGCCGGGCGTGGACGGGGCGGAATTGCTCCAAGCGGCCGCATCGGCCGAGCAGTTGAGCAAGCACCCGGTGGCCAAGGCACTGGTCGCAACGGCAAACCAGGCGAACTTGGAACTGCAGCGTCCGTCGCAATTCGAGGAGGCGATGGGCCGTGGCGTCGTCGCCCAACTGAACGGCGACACCATCATGGTCGGCCGAAGCGCATGGCTCCAGGAGCACGGCGCCGACATGAGCCTCCTCAGTCAGCCCGAATACCAGGAGGCCGAGGGCCTCAGCATGCTGTATGTCACGCGAAACGGCCGCTGCATCGGGTGGGTCGGTCTGGAGGACCGCACCCGTCCGGAGGCCCGCGATGCGATTCGCTCGCTCGGGAACCTTGGGATCAAGAACCTGACGATGGTCACCGGCGACAAGTGGTCGGTGGCCCGCCGCGTCGCTGCGGAGATGGGTTGCACGGACGTCCAGGCCGAAGTGCTGCCCGAAGAAAAGTTGAAGCTGGTCGACGATCTCAAGCGCCGTGGGCACCGCGTGTGCGTCATCGGCGATGGTGTGAACGACGCCCCGGCACTGGCGGCCGGCAATCTGAGCATCGCCATGGGTGCTGCGGGCAGCGACGTGGCCATCAACTCGGCCACCGTGGCCCTTCTGAACAACGACCTCAGCCGAGTGCCGTTCCTGGTTCGTCTGTCGCGTCAGACAATGCGGGTGATTGCGCAGAATCTGGTCTTCGGCGTTGCGTTCATCCTTCTGGTGATGCCGCTGGCCGTCACCGGTGCACTGACGGCGATTCCGGCCGCGATCCTGCATACAATCGCAAGCGCGGTCGTGATCTTCAACAGCGCCAGACTCGTGCGATTCGGCGAGGAGCTGACGCCGCACGCGCCGCTTCCGACGTACCGCCCGACGACGGGTCCCGCCGCACAGCCCGCCGCTGCGCCGGCTTCGTGATCGTTCAGGCTTGTCACGCGAGGGGCGTCGGTGTCTAATCCACCGTCATGATGGAGCCACACCCGCCCTCACAACCAGCCCCTGTCGGCAACGAGGCGATTCCCCCTGACGCTTTATCGCCGCCGAAGTGGTCCTTAGCGGCCGTTGCCGGGTTTGTTCTTTCCTTCCTCCTGATCCTCGCCCCGCTCGGCATCCTACTGGGCATCGTCGGCATCATCCGCACGTGGGGCGGCCGGCGGCGCGGCATGGGCTTGGCCGTGGCGGCCATTCCAATCGGCGCGGTCGTAAGCCTCCTGGTCGGCATGGTGCTGATCACGTTTTTCGTCATGCGAATGAACATCACCTACGCAGATCGCGCCGCGAAAGTCCTGCAAACAAGCTCGGTTCGTGTGCCCGAAGTCGCCGAGGAATTCTACGCCCAACGAAGTGAGCACTTCCGAAAGGCCGTGTCGCAAGAAGAGCTCGAAAGATGGCTCGATGAGGTGATTAAGACGCACGGATCGCTCCTGGAGGTCAAGAGGGCCCCACGTCCGTTTGACTTGGACCCGGAGACGAAGGAGTGGATCGTGAATCTCGTCGGGGAGTTCGCACAGGGAACCGCGCACATCGGCGTGGTCGTCGCCAATCCCCGGGGCACAGAGGTGGAGCTTCGTAACATCTCGGTGGAAGGCAACGCGCTCATCCCGGCACGGTCGCCCGAAACATCCGAAGAGTTACCCTAGCCCCAAAACAAGCGTACCATAATGCCTTGTTGAGCGGTGCCCGGGGGTGCG
>CAZNPL010000013.1:0-140045 GCA_964574815.1 uncultured Phycisphaeraceae bacterium | reverse complement strand
TCCGGAGGAGGTGGGCCACCCGTTGATTCCCCACCCCTTGCTTCGCAAGGGATGGGGCACCTCGCGAGAAGAGTTGTCAGTGGTCAGTTTTCAGTTGTCAGGAAATGGCGTCAGCCGGAGCGCGGTCGGGCGCGGTTTGGTGATCGTGGGCTTTCGTTTGCCGGTCTGGCGCCGGGGTGAGCGCGGTGAGGCTGGTGGTTGTGTCGGGTGGTCCTTGCGCGGCGACGGGTTGGTTGGTGTTCGAATCGTGGCCTCAGGTTGCCGGCGCGATCTGGGTCACGCGCTCTTTTGGGATTATCTGCCTTTATGCACAATCGATCTGGTACAATGGAGTCGGGGAAACGTGCAGGGGACACTTCGGGGCGCTTTTTGAGTCTCTTGGTAAGGACTCGAGGGCGAGGCGGCGTGACAATTCGTTTATGTATTAGGTGCTCTGTTTAATGGCCGCACAATGGTGCAATTTCGGTCCGAAAAAGACTTGACCTGTGGGGGGGGCAGCGTGGTATACCAGACCCAACTTGAGCCAGTGCGGCTGCATTCTCGTGGTCTGGCGAGCCGGTCCGCGGGAGTCGGCGTGGGTCGTAAGCAAGTCGTGGCCCGACACGGGCCACGTGTCCGCATGTCGGTTGAGTTGACGAGTCGCAGCGCGGTAGGATTAAAGGTCTTCAAGGAGGGCGTGGTCTGCCTTTGTCCCTCATGAAAGGAGGGGTCATGTCAAGGTTATCGGTGTTGAGAATCGTGGTACTGGGGGCTTGCCTGTGTTTTCCCGCGGCGGCGGGCGCGGGGCAGATTCACGCGGCCCTGGAGTATGACACTGGTCACCCCTTGGGGCCCCACGTACTCGACGTCGGTGTCGAGACGCCCCTTCAAATCAGCGTTCGAAACTTAACTGGGGGACCACGGCTGATTGAGGGCGTCAGGTTCGGTTTCGAGAATCCGGACGGGCATTTGTCCTGGGACTTGACGGGACCCGATGGCATTGCCTTTACCCCGGATGATGGATTTGTCTGGGAGAGTGGGCTGGCTGAACCTCCTTATTCTGCGATGATTGATCCGCCATCAACTGTGAACTTTGAGTCTTCGCCGGACGCAGTAGCCGTTCCGGCTTACGGCACGGTGTTGCTGGGAACGCTGGAGGTCACCGCGCAGCAGATAGGTGAATGGACGATCCGCACCAACGAGCCGGTTATTGCCTGGATGGACACAGGCTCGCAGATTCTTGACGCGGCCAGCCTCGAGGCCAGATTGGTCGTCATTCCCGAGCCGGCTGCGTTTGGGCTCCTGGCAACCGGAGCCGCGTGGCTCCTAGCTCGACGCCGTCGAAGCGCTTTCACTCAATCGCGCCGCACCTCGGACAAGCGCCGAGCCCAAAGGGAGCGTGTGCGCTCCGACGACGTGCGGACGCCGATGCGCCGGAGTCTGAAGTTCGATAGAGCGACTGTCCTGGGACTGGTCCTATGTTTGGTCCTCCTAACGTTGCCGAGACAAGTGCTCGCCCAGGGCTGTGACGATCAGCCCTTCAACGACTTCTGTGAGATCCCGCAAGCGGCAGAGGTATGGACTGCTCACGGCTTTTCCAGCGTTGCTTCACCATTGCGAATGTGCGGGTAGTAGCGTCGGAGGTATGCGCACGTTTTACGGCGTGCCGATGACCACGGGGGCGACGCCGGATGAGGCCGCCGAGGCCTGGAAGAGCAGCTACTCGAACGCCTTCACAGGCAACTCGATGAACCTGGGCCACTTGGTACGCCGGACGGAACTTGACGGCGGCAGGTTCACTGTGTTCGTCTATCGGGAGTACAACGGCCAAACGCCAGTGTCTAACTTCGTGCGCTTACTCGTCCTGAATGGGTCGCCAGCGTGCGTTGTGTACGCGTCGGGGTGGTTCTATGCTCCGCTTCCGTCGGGCTTTGCTCCAAGCCCCATTGGTGTCACCGCGCAGGAAGCCCTTCAAATCGTACAGGAAACGGCCCCGTACGATACGCTGAATGAATGGGGGCAACCCACGCTGCTGCTATTTGGGGGAGGACCTGAGCCGGTGATCGAACCGCCGATACCGACTTGGGAGTTCTTCGGCAGGCGAATTGCCCCCCACCCGGTGAAGGCATATACGTTCTTCGTCAGCGCTCTGACGGGTTCGCTGCTCTACATCCAAGACGACGTTTACAGCGCAGACGTGTCCGGGCACGTGACGGGCTATGCGACTCCCGGCACCTTGCCGGACGTGGACTACAACCCCCCGGTGCTCGTCGACCTCTCGGATGTTCGAGTGAGCCTTGTAAGTCCAGGGCTCTCGACGGTCACCGACATCAACGGCGACTACACCATTTCGTTTGACGGGCCTTGGCCGGTTACGGTGCGCGCGGAACTCACGGGAGGCACGACAGGTCCGTCGTTCAATGTATTCACGGAAGACATAGAAGGACAGGAGGAGTGTCCGGTTTTCGGCGAGTTTGCAGGCGTCGAACCCCCCGATCTGGAAACCGATTTTGTGCTGAATGAGGGACCGGTTCTGGATTGTCCTGACGAACCCAACGTGATGACGACCGCGCAGATCAACGCACTGGTACACGTACGTGTGGCGCGCGATTTCTTCACGGACAGGCACCCGGCCTTGACCGAGCTTGACATGCAAAATGGAGAGCCCGTGCAGCTTGCGATAGAGGTGAACGACACGGACCCTACACCTGGTCACCCGTGTAACGCACGCCAAACCGGACATAACCTATTCTTTTCGGAAGAACGTTCAGTCAATTGTGACGACAACTGCTGCGTGAATGTTGCGTACTCGTCGTGGATCGCTCACGAATACGGACACTTCGTACTCTTAAGGTTAAATCTGAACTTTCTCCGTCCCGCTTTCGGCGAGGGCTTCTCGGACTCGGTGGCAACACTGGCTTACAATGATCCAGTCATGGGGCGGGACTGGAGGGGACCCGGCGTACATAATCGGGATCTCGCTACGGCAGATGTCGCGTTTCCGTGTCCGAACGGCATTGCCCATATCTGTGGTCAAATACTCGCCCGCGCGTGGTGGGATGTGAAATTGAAAATGGAGGCGCACGCGAGTGAGCCGGCAGAGGGATTGGAACTTGCGCGGCGGCTGTTTACGACGTGGGCGCTCGTGACCGCCGGACCCGCGCCGTGGCGAACCACTGAGAGCGCGACGCCGCAGACGGCCATCGAGGTTCTGACGGTGGATGACGATGATGGGAATCTACACAACGGGACGCCGCACGACTGCGCCATCTGCTGGGCATTTGCGGGACGGAGCATCCCTTGCCCGGAACCGTATCCGGATTGCGGCGGCAACGGGATTCCGGATGAGTGTGAGGCGGACTGCAATGCGAACGGTGTGCCAGACGATTGCGAGCCGGATCACGACTGCAACTTCAACGGAGTACCGGATGAGTGTGAAGGCTCGGGGGACTTTGATTTCGATTGCATCAGGGACCTGGATGATTACTACGCGTTTGACGCGTGTACCAGCGGTCCCGGGGCATTCTATACGCAAGAGATCGACTGCATTTACCTGGACGTGGACGGCGACATGGACGTGGACTTGCAGGATTTCTATGTATTTCAGTACCTGTTCGGCACGTCACCGGATTACTGCACCACCCCTGCCGGTCCCTGTGACAGCGGAACCTTTGCGCCCCTGGCTGTTTCGACGAACCTGCTCGTCACGACACCGGCCGAGGTTCTCCCGAATTCAGACTGGGTCAACGAAGCCGAGCTCAGCCCGACCGAAAGGGTGTTTTACTATGCCGGCGAGCCGCTGGTGGATCTGGCGTTGATGGAGCCGGATCCGCCGGCGTTCCTTTACTGGGAGGTGGACGGCGTACCACAGACGCCGGGCGAGACGTCGATCACCATCAAAGCGGATCAGGCGCGGACAGCAGTGGCGGTTTTCGATGTCTGCACCAGTCACGAGGACTGCGAGGATGCGGATGCGTGTACTCGTGACCGCTGCGGTAACGGGAACCTCTGCGCGTACACGCCGCTCGTGTACGGCGACGTGGATGCCAACGGAGTCGTGAACCTTTTTGACGTCTTTACGATACTCGATCTGATCGGCGGCGAGCCGCTGGCGGGGCTGACGTTCGAGGACGTCGACATCCATCCGTGCGGGGGTGACGGCGCTGTGAATCTTTTCGACATCTTTGCGGTCCTCGACGCCATCGGGGGAACAGACCCGTGCTGTGGCAGCGCGTTGGCTGGCGGGGGGATGGGATTGCTGAGCATCGCATCAGTCGACGTGAAGATGGGAGACGGGCTCACGACGGTCATATCGCCGGGATCGCAGGTCGAGATTCGGGCCTATGGCGACGAGTACGTCGATCTGCGCGGGTTCGAGGTGCAGGTGCAGGTGACCGGTGGGACCGGGGGAACGCTGACGCTCGAAGAGGTTTTTATCGACGATCAGCGGGCGGACTTTGCCTTCTATGGGCAGGAGCAGTTCAGTGCGTCCAACGTGGAGGATGCCCGGGCGGTTTGCGCGATGTCGTCGGGCGGGGTGAATTCGACGGAGGACAAGTACCTGGGGACGTTCGTGTTCCGGGCCTCGCAGGACGCGAGCGGGACGTTCACGGTGTCGGCGGTTCCGGGGGACGGGGTGACCGGGACGCTGGCGGGCGACTCGGCCGGTGAGGCGATGACCGTGAATATCGTGCAGGATGCGAGCGTGCGGATTCAGAACTGGTAGGAAAGAGCCGTCGGCGGGAAGAGTTGTCAGTCGTCAGTTTTCAGTTGTCAGAAGGAGCCGTCAGCCGTCGGAAAGAGCCGTCAGCCGCCAGCCGTCAGCCGTCAGCCGGATGCGGTCGGGCGCGGGTTGATGATCGTCGGCGCTCGTTTGCCGGGTTGAATGTCCGTCCCCCGCCCTTCGCTTCGCGAAGGATGGGGCATCCTACGGGGCTTTTTGGGGTTGCCCGAGAAAGATTGCTGACCGCCGTTTTCTCGTTAAGACCCTTCGTCTCTGCGCCGTTCTTCGTTCTCCTGCTCGTCTTCCTTGGTTGGTTCGTCCGGGCTCGACTCGGGTTGCACGTCTGTTTCTTGTTCCCGCTCTTCGGTTTCGGACTTCCTGGGCTTGGGCTCGGTGGCTTCCCAAAACCCTGAAAAGGGCGAGGGATCGATGCGGTCGGGCGGTTCCGATCCGGGCGGGGGCTCCTCCTGCAGCGACTCCGGTGCCGAGCTGCGCGGCGTCTCCTCCGGTGGCTGCTCCGGCTCATGGCGCGGATGCGGTTCTCCAAACGGGGGGTCCGGCAGCGGGCCGGGCGGGGGCTCTTCCCGCGGTGGTTCGTCCTCCCAGCGTGCGGGCGTTTCACCCAGCGGAGGCTCCTCCTCAAGGCGCGTCGGCTTTTCACCCGGCGGTGGCCCCTCTTCACGGCTTGCCGGTGTTTCTGCCAGCGGAGGTACCGGCTCGGAGCCAGGCGGCATTTCTCCCAGCGGGGGTTTCGACTCCGGGCCTTTCTCTTCGATCGGAATACGCCCCGTTTCCGCGGGCGGTTCGGGAGGCTCCGGCGTGATCGGCGAGAAGCTTTCCTCGGGCTTGGTCCAGCCCGGCGGTTCGTGCAGGCCGGCCTCCTCCGCAGCGGGCGGGGTCGGCTCCGGTGTGATCGGAGACAAGTCTTCCTCCGTCGCTGTCGTGCCCGGGGGTTCACGGGACTCGGGCTGTCCTCCCGGTGGTCCCTCTTCGGGCGCCGGTTCAGGTTCCGGCTTCGATGGCGGTTCCCACGGGGAGGGCCCCAAGCCGCGCGGTTTCTCCGGCCGCCCGGATGTGATGGGGCCGGCCGGTGTTACCGGCGGGAACGGCGCCGGGAATGGCGTCTGGTCGTCGCCGCGACCTCGCGCCCGCCGGGCGCTCACCCAGGCCAGCAGCGCCAGAAACAGCATCAGCAGGGCGAAGGGAACGAGCGTGGTCACCGCTTCACGCCAGGGCGCGGCGTCTCGCCATTCCATCATTCGCCCGAGGAACGCGAAGGCGTCCCGCTCGGCGAGTCTCGGCAGCCACGACTCCGGTGCGACTTTCGCCCAGGCCATTCGTTCGGAGAGAAGTTCGGACGATTTGAAGGCGGCCAGCAGAAGCTCGACCAGCGCCCCCCCGGCGATCAGGCCCGACGCGGCGAGCACGCCACCGCGTCCTGCTTTACCATTTGCCTTGCGCCCGACCGCCAGCCAGTGAATCAGGCCGCCCGCCAGGATCGGTGTACTTACATAAAGCGGCAGATACAGCCCGAGCGCGAACGGCAGCGACGCGATGCCGAGGCATTCGACCACCAATGCGATGGCCATCCCCACCAGCACCAGTTCCCACGGCAGCCCCGTATCGAAGGCGCCCTTGAGCAGCATCGCGATGGCGTTGGCCTGTGGGGCGAGAAGGGTCTGGCCGGCCTCGCCGCCGGTCCCCGCCGCCGCGGCCGCCTCGCCCGGAACGAATCCGTAAGCATCCTTGAGCAGGAACAGGACCGCCGCGCACGTAAACGCGGACGTCACGACGCCGATCACCTCGCCGGCCTGCTGACTTGCAGGCGTCGCCCCGACCAGATGGCCTGTCTTGAGGTCCTGCGCGCAATCCCCTGCCACGGCCACGGCGATGGCCACGACCGCCCCGACCGCGATCAAGGCGGCAATGGCCGCCGGACCGGCGAACCCCACGCCGGCGAACAGAAGACCCGCGCCTAGCAGCGCGGCGATGATCAGGCCGGAAACCGGCGAGGCCCCTGTCCCGATGTACCCGACCACGCGCGAGGCGACCGTGACCAGGACGAATCCGCAGACCGCCGCGGCCGCCGCTGCGATCAGCCCGGCTCCGCTGCGGAAGTTCAAGAGCCACACACCGACGACGATCAGCAGGGCTCCGACGATCACGATCCACATGGGCAGGTCGCGATCGGCCGGCTCGCCGGTTTTCTCCGGTTCGCTCCGCGATCCGGCCAGGCCGCGCCACACCGTCGCCGTCACCGCGGGAAACGCTTTCACAAGCGCAATCAGCCCGCCGAACACGAGGGCCCCGGCCCCGATGTATCGAACGTAGTTCGTCCAGATTTCGGCCGGCGTCATGTCCGCGATCGGCTTGGCGGCGGCGCCGAGCGGCTGATCCATGAACTCCCCGACGTACGAGATCAAGGGGATGATGCCCAGCCAGGCCAGCAGCCCTCCGGCCACCACGATCGCGGCCACTCGCAGCCCAAGGATGAAGCCGACGCCGAGCAGAATCGCGCCGGCTTCCATCGAGAGCTCGGTGCGCAGGTTCACCAGGCCTCGGCTGAGGCTCGACTTCAGCGGTATGACGATGCGCTCCTCCCAACCGCCCATGACCCGGCCGAGGAACGCGTAGATCCCCCCGACGAACAAACTGCCGAAGACCAGCCACCCGCCACCGCCTTTGTGCCCGCTGCGAAGCACGTCCGCGCAGGCGGTACCTTCGGGATAGGGAAGCACGTCGTGCTGTTTGACCATCAGATAGCGCCGCGACGGGATCATCATGAACACGCCCAGCAGCCCCCCGAGCAGCCCGAACGCCACCACCTGCAGGTATCCGGGCCAGCCGGTCGGCACGAGCCTGGCCGTGGGATACTCACCGGCGAGGATGAACAGCGTTGGCACGGTAAAGACCAGGCCGACGGCGACCGCCTGTCCGGCCGACCCCACGGTCTGGACCATGTTGTTCTCGAGGATGGTCCCGCGGCGGAGGATGCCGCGCAGGACGATCATCGAGATCAGCGCCGTGGGTATGGAAGCGGAGACGACGAGTCCGTACTTGAGACCGACGAAGGCGTTGGCGGCCCCCAAGATGACGCCGAGGACCACACCCAGGATGATCGAAAGGAGCGTGAATTCGCGCATGACCGGCTCGCACCTCCCATGTTCGTCCGGCGTTTGCCCGTGAAAGTGGCTGGTACGTGTAACGATCGGCACTATAGGCTCTGACGGAGCGATTGAAAAGGCGTGCGTTTGCCCGATGGACAGGTGAGTGGTAGCATCTTCCATGCAAGCAATCGGGCCTGAGTCGGGATGTAGAAACATGTCTGGTGCAGAACTGGATCGCAAGCTGGAGCGCATGCGCGAGATCATCCGGTCGCTGGATCGCGTTGTGGTGGCGTTTTCGGCGGGCGTGGACTCGACGCTGGTACTGAAGGTGGCGGTGGACGAACTCGGCCGCGAGAAGGTGATCGCCGCGACGAGTCACACCGACAGCCTTGCGGAGAAGGAGTACTGGGAGGCGATCCGCCTCGCCGAGCTGGTGGACGCGCCGCATGTGATCGTCGAGACCGACGAGTTTCAGGATCCCAACTACCTGGCCAACCCGGCCAACCGCTGCTACTTCTGCAAGACCGCGCTGTACACTCGGCTCGAGGCGTTGGCTTCGGAACGAGGGTTTCGGGCGATCGTCAACGGCGCGAACGCCGACGACCTGGGGGACTGGCGTCCCGGGTTGCAGGCAGCGGATGAACACGGCGTGCGGGCCCCGGTGGCCGAGGCCGGCCTCACCAAGGCGGACGTTCGCGTGCTCTCCAGAAGGTTCGAGCTGCCGACGTACGACAAGCCGGCGAGTCCGTGCCTCTCGAGCCGCGTGCAATACGGCGAGGCCATCACGCCGCGGAAGCTCCGCATGGTCGAATCGTGTGAGGCGTTCCTGCGAGAGATGGGGCTGGAAGTCTGTCGCGTGCGCCATCACGACAAGCTGGCCCGAATCGAGGTTCCGCCGCAGGAGATTGCGCGTCTGGCCGAGCCGGAGACCCGGCGTGTTATCGACGAGCACTTCCGTTCGGTCGGCTACTCTTATGTGGCACTGGATCTGACCGGTTTCCGCAGCGGCAGCATGAACGAGGCCGTCACGCTGTCAACCCCGAACGTCAGAGATTGACTTTAACACTGTTTGTGGGCGGCGGGACGCCCGTTCGTGGCGATGATTGTCCTGTGCAACCCGGCAAGGTCAAAAGAAAAGGACGCTCGGCCGGCGTCGGACAACCGCCACCGACCTGAAGCGTCCTGCTTCCTCACCCTCCGGGCGACTTGACCGACGCAACGCAACCGGCGATCCGGTCACGCGGTCGGGCGTCACGCCCCGCTTCGTCGATCATCCGGCGGCCGGCCACCAATGCCGGCAGTTCCCGTAGCCGCGGAGGCGCGAGGCGATGGCGTCTTTGCCGTCACGTTTTCAGGACTTGCCCCGGCACGACGACAAGCAAGTACCGAACTTTCGTGCGGAAGCGACTCGACAGTCGTGTCCCGACCTGCTGCTCAGATGGATTGCGACTTCGCTCGACCCGATCGGCACTCGCAGTACGCCCGCCCACGCGCCTGCGCCCGACCCCCCGCGGTCAAACGGCTTGCCCACTCCGTGCAGAGAGTTGCATCTCTCGGCTCAACCGATTATTCGCGGACGTTCCGGCAAGGCAAGCGACAATTTCTTACCGAGTCAAAAAAGTTCTAACAGATTGCAATACATTAGTTTGCGGCCCATTGAAATCGAGCTTACCTCTTTGCAGCGGACTCACAGCGGAGAAATGCCACCAAGACTGGCAGCAGCGGACGATTCCGATGACCTTTGTTCACGGGGCCGGGGTGAACTCGAACTGGTGGCGCCCGGCGGCCTCGATCTGGCCGGTGACGAGGTTGTAGCTGAATTCGGGGCCTTTGAATCGCGGGCTGCCGGGCTTCGTTCCGTAGATTTCGGCGGGAGTATTGTCGAGGCCGAAGACGCGCAGAAGATCGCTCTGGGGGAACTTCACGATGCGGTGGGCGGCGATGGTGATGTCGTCGTCGAGCAGCAGGACATCCCCAGTGGCGTCGAGTTGGCGGATCTCGTCTACGCTGAGGCGCCCGGCGCTGCGGCGGTCCTGCGGCGCGCCGTCGCGTCCGGCGAACTCGGCCACCAGCGATTCGCATTCGAGCTGCGTGCGCCGGCCGGGCGTCTTGCGGACGGCGGCATCGGGCTCGGCATCGGGCGACATCAACCCGGCGGCGAAGGCCATCTGGTCGCCGGTTCGGTGAAAGAGTTTCACGTCTTCGCGAAAATCGGCGCGGTTCATGCCATAGTGGAACGACATGGACCTTTCCCATTGCAGGAGCGACTGGGAGGGGAGTCCTGACGCCGCACGGCCGAACAGTCGATTGGAGGAGCGCTTCTCGTCATTCGCTCGCGCGTCAGCCTGGTAATCTTCGATGAGCAGCGTGCCCGCACCGGGTACGGTCATCAGTTCGCTTCTGAGGTCGAGCGCGAGCTTCTGCGCCTCGATCCGCACGCGGTTTCGGATGCGCCCGGTTTCGACGTCGGTGTTGGTGAACAGCCCGACGACGTCGCGTGATGCGAGCACGTAGATCGGTTCCTTGTCGAAGGCGATGGTGCGATCCGGTTCACCCATTTCCCATCGTCGGGCCAGGGGTGTGAAGATCCACCATTGCTGGGAAGGCGGATCCTCGGACTGCGCTGCAGGTTCTGTTTCCGCGAAATCGATCAGGAGTTCATCGGCGTCGAAGGAGCTGGTCTCTCGGACGATTTCCTCGCGCGACAGCCCGAGTCGTGTCAAGAGCGTTGGCGCGGGCGTAAAGCGCCGGCTGGTGGCCGCATGAACCTCGCCGTTGAATCGCGCGGCGTTTCGGTCGCCGCGGAAGGTCATGCCGCGCAGCCAGGAGACGGTGACATCCTGCGGCATTTCGCTGCGGCTGCCGTCCAGGCCTCGATAGGTCACGAAGGAGAGCGCTCCCTCGCCCACGACGTCGACCCGCTCGGTGTCGAGGTCGACGTCCATCTCGTGGGCCTCGACGCTAAAATCGGCGAGCCGGACAAGAGCAGGTTCGGCGTCGGGACCGACAAGATGTGCGGCGCGTAGCTTGCGTCCATCGGCGAAATCGCACGTCAGGGCCTCGGCGGCGAGCTCGAGATCCTCCGTCGGGTCAGTCGCGGTGACGTCCCCTTCGGCGGACAATCGGATGAGGCCGGTGGTATAATCGATGTCGCTCTCGTGCTTGCGGCGGGCGGCTTCGATATCGATCTCGGCCGGGTCGAGTCCGCGAGCCATGGCCTTGCGCCGCACGGCGACCGGGTCGAAGGGCGGGCGGGGTTGCACGAAGGGAGCCATTTCCAGGTTGACGAAATCGTCGGCGGCGATGGTCCGCGTTCCCTGCGTGACGACGACGTTTTCGACGGCTTCGGCGTATCGCGGGATCGTATCGCCGGCGGGGTCTCTCCCGAAGAGCACGATAAGCCCCGTGCATGTGACATGGTCTTGGCCTCGATGCATGACCACGTTTCCGTGGGCATCGAGCGAGTGCATGCGCTCGCCGAACATTCCCGGTTCGGTCGGTGGATCGAAAGTGGTTTTGACCGCGTCGGCGGCGATGAGTTCCTCGCCTCGTTTGACCTTGACGTTTCCGGAAAGGTCTGCTTCCGCAATGTAATCGATCTTGATTTCCTCGAAGCGGTTCGTGGCCGTGTTGATTCGATGGAGCGTGTGCGTCGCGAGTGTCAGGTCGGCCGGGTCGTCGAATTGAATGTACATATCCTCTTGAGGCGAAACGGATCCGACGGTGTCAATCGAGGGATCATGGGCGCTGCGTCGGCTTACGAGCCGCGCCGGTCCCGTGATGCGCGCCTTCCCGGCGGACCGGTCCACGAGGACTTCAGTGGCGACGAGTTCCGAACGATCGGCGGTGTTGATGACGACCGGATCGTCGGGAGCGCCGACCAGTTGAATGGTTCCGGTGTCCTGCTGCGCGACCAGCCTGCTACATGAGACACTGGAGCGCCCGTCGGTGAAGTAGACATCGCCGTCGCCGGCGGTAAGGCGGAGGCGGTCGCCCGTCCTGGTTTCGTCGTGGTCGTCGATCTCTACGGGGCGCAGGGAAAACGAGCCGGCGCAGCGAACGACGATTTCTTGCTCTGCGTTTGTCTTCGAGGTGTCCGTTGCCCCGGAATCGTTCTCGGGTGCTCCGGGTTCAGCGACCTTGCCCTGACGAGCGGCCTCGCGTTGCCGCTGCCCGAAATCAAACACGAGCTCGACGCTGGGGGCCTCGAGGTTCCAGGCAAATTCATCTCCGCCCCTTTGGCGGATCGACACATCGCGGTCGATCTCGACCCGATAGGTTTGTGGCGGCAGAGGCTCGGGTTCGGAGCGGCGGTCCGGAACGAAGAGGGGTATGTCGTCCGACTCGTCCGAGGCCGTGAACGCGGGCAACTCTGGTTCGTTCTCAGCCTCTGCGGCGGGCGCCGGCGGCACGGGCTCGGCCTGGGCCGAGTCGGGTTCGTCCTCGGCGTCGGGCGCCGACGTGACAACGGTGGCGGCGGTTCCGGGGATGGCTGCATCGAGCGCACCGGGGGGCGCCAAGAAGACCAATTGTTCGAGGTCATCGATGAGCAGCAACTCCAGGCGGTCATCGATCTCGTTGTAACGGACGTGGAGTCCTTTGCCCTCGAGGGAGGCCTCGGCCATCTGGAGTGAAAACGGCCCGTTCGCGTCCAGCCGGGATTCCACAAGATCGAATTCGATCTCCTGGAATTCGAGGTGGATCAGGCGATCTTCGTCGAGTTGATCACGTTGGTCAGTCGGCAGGGCCGCTCGCTGCTCTTCTGAAAGGCGGTCGACCTCCATCGTCACATTGCCGACGAGACGACCCTGGTTGGGCTGCTCGGCACCGCGAACCTGGACCCACCCTTCGTGTGCGGTGACGCGCAATTGCTGTCCGTTGGGTGTGCGGAACCGGACCTCGGGTTCAAAGATGTGGAGCTCGTCCTCCGCGTCGGCGGAGGGTTCCCAGTCTGGGAAGAGTAATTCGCCTTTCGCTTCGTTACTGTCGGCCCCGTACAGGACGATCCTGATCCGGCCGCCGGGGCCGAGTTGCCCCTCTCCGACCGGCACCGTTCGCTTCGATTTATCCGTTTCACCGGGTCCTGCGGTTGG
Source organism: uncultured Phycisphaeraceae bacterium (assembly GCA_964574815.1). Taxonomy (GTDB): domain Bacteria; phylum Planctomycetota; class Phycisphaerae; order UBA1845; family UBA1845; genus CAZNPL01. Next base: position 127,143 of record CAZNPL010000013.1, on the reverse strand, counting down.
CGGCGTCGCGCTGATGCGGCGCTGATCGCCGGGCGGCGGCTTGACGCCGGTTGAGTACTGGTAGACGGCGAAGAGCACGCCGACGACGGCGAGGGTGGCGACGGCCAGTATCGCCGAGCGAACCACGGCATGGGCCCGTCGGGCATTGCGCCGGATCGGCTTCATCGCTTCACATTCCCCTTACGAGCCGGTCCCAGCGCTGCTGGCTGCGCAGGATCAGCTCAATCACTTCGGCAACGGCGCCGCGGCCGCCCGGACGAAGCGTCACATAGTCGGCCTGTCGCTTGACGGTCGGGACCGCATCAGCGACGGCGACGGCGAACCCGCAGGCGCTCAGGACGGGAAGATCAGGCAGATCGTCTCCGATGGCAGCCGTCTCCCGCGGCGCGAAGGCATTCTTGTCCAGCAGAACCTGAAGAGCCGCCCGCTTGTCCGGAGCGCCTTGGATGACAGTTTCGATGCCCAGTTCCGCGGCACGGCGTTCGACGACCGGGCTGTCGCGTCCCGAGAGGATGGCGGCGCGGTAGCCGGTCTTGATCCAGCGGGCGATGGCCAAACCGTCGTGGATGTTGAAGGACATCACGCGCGCGCCGCGCTCATCGAAGGAGACGTCACCCGGGGTGAGGACACCGTCAACATCGAGCAGCAGATTCTGTATCGCCGTCAGATCCATCGTAGAGCACGCGAAAGCAACGAGTATCTGTCGGGGAGGCGTGGGGTCAAGGGGCGTCGAAGGCGACGCGGCCGAGGGGGCAGCAGCGTCCGATTGCCGGCGTTACGGGCACCGGGGCGGCGCGCTTGACAATGTGCGCGTCGCGGCCATGCTTCGATTATGAGGTGAAAACATGCGTGTATTGTCCGGCGTTCAACCCAGTGGGAAGCTGCACCTGGGGAATTACCTGGGTGCGATGAAGCAGCACATCGAGCTTCAGCACGAGCACGAGTGCTTTTTCTTCATCGCCAACCTCCATTCGCTCACGACCATCCGGGACGCGGAGAGGATGCAGCAACTGACGCGCGACGTCGCGCTGGACTATCTGGCACTGGGGCTCGATCCGGACAAGGCTCTGTTCTTCAGGCAGTCGGACATTCCGGAAGTCACCGAGCTCACCTGGATTCTTGCGACCGTGACCGGCAGGGGCCTCATGGAGCGGGCGCATTCCTACAAGGACAAGGTGGCCAAGGGGATCGAGCCGAGCATGGGCCTGATGATCTATCCGATCCTGATGGCGGCGGACATTCTGATTTACCGGAGCAACCTGGTGCCGGTGGGGCGCGACCAGGTTCAGCACATCGAGATGACCCAGGACATGGCCGGCTACTTCAACAACCGCTACGGCCGCGAGGTTCTGGTTCGGCCGGAGGCGAAGCTCAACGAGGCGGCCGTGGTTCCCGGCATCGACGGTCAGAAGATGTCCAAGAGCTACGGGAACGCGATTGATCTATTCGACACGCCCAAGAACGTGCGCAAGCGGATCATGAGCATCGTGACCGACAGCACGCCGGTTGAAGAGCCGAAATCGCCGGAGTCGTGCAACGTATTCGCGATGCTCAAGCTGCTGGCCACGGAGGAGGAGACGGCCGCCTGGGCGGAGCGTTATGGACGAGGGGGCATGGGCTACGGCGAGGTGAAGAAGCGTCTGGCGGAGCTGTTCGAGGAGACGTTCGGTCCTGCGCGGGAGCGTCGCGAGGCGCTGGCGGCGGACCCCGACCGAATGGAGGACGTTCTGGTCACTGCGGGGCGGAAGGCTCGTGCGGTTGCGTGCGAGGTCATGGAGGAGGTTCGCTCGGCGTGCGGGATTGTCACATCGGGGAAGATCCGCTGATGAACGAGTATCGCGTTCAGGTCGATGCCTATAACGGACCGCTGGATCTGTTGCTCTATCTGATCCGCCGGGAAGAAGTGGACATCTACGACATTCCGATCGCCCGGGTTGCCGAGCAGTACGGTCGGTACGTCGAGGTGCTGCAGATCATTGACCCCAACATCGCGGGCGATTTCCTGGTGATGGTGGCGACGCTGATGGAGATCAAGTCCCGGGCGATGCTTCCGCGCGTTCTCGCGGTGGACGACGAGGAGGAAAGTTTCGAGGATCCTCGTCTGGAACTGGTGCGTCAGTTGTTGGCGTACAAATCATTCAAGGACGCGGCACGGGCGCTTGGAACCGCGGCGGAAGTGCAGGCGCTGCGGCACCCGCGCCGCCCGGTGGGACCGCCGCCCGAGGAGCGGGAACGGGAGCTCGACCTCGAGGACGTCAGCATCTGGGCGCTGGTTCACGCATTCGGCGCATTACTGGAGCAGACCGGTCGCGGCACGCCGACCCATGAGGTCGTCGTCGACGACACGCCGCTGAGCCTGCACGCGGACGATATTGTGGATTCGCTGTCGCGCAGCGGGGGATCACAGTTGTTCGAAGCCATCTTTACAGGCCGATCGAAGATTGAAATGATCGGCTTGTTCCTGGCGTTGCTGGAGCTGATCCGCCGGCGGCGGATTCGAATCACTCAGCAGGAGCAGTTCGGCCCGATCACGCTTCATCTTGTAGAAGAGGCTCCACTGGAGGAAGACTCGGAGTGGGAGGATGACGTGGAGTGGTTTCCCGATGGCACATCGGAGGATGGACCCAATGACGTACAGGAGTCGCAGCCGAATGAGACAATCCCGTCAGCCGAAGATGCAATGGGCCCGCCCGGCTTTGACGAAGACTCGGATACTTCGTTTGTTGAACCGGAGATGGACGACGTGAGCAATGGGGAACCTGCAGCGGCTGAGACGGACGACGACATGAGAGGGAATCAGTCATGACTTACTCGGAGACAATGGCGGCGCTGGGAATCGCTTTGCCGGAGGTGGCCAAACCGGTCGGCAGTTATGTCCCGGCAGTTCAAACAAGTTCGCTGGTGGTGACGAGCGGGCAGCTTCCGATGCGGGAGGGATCCCTTGTGTGCACCGGCAAGGTCGGGTCGGACTGCACGTTGGAGCAGGCGGCCGACGCGGCGGGCGTGGCCGCGATCAATGCGCTGGCGGCGGTGGCGGCGGTGGCCGGCGGCGTCGACCGCATCGAGCGAATTGTCCGAGTCGGTGTATTTGTGAACAGCGGGCCGGGGTTTACGGATCAGCCCAAGGTGGCCAACGGGGCCAGCGATCTGCTGGCACGGATCTTCGGGGACGCGGGCAAGCACGCGCGAGCCGCGGTGGGCGTTTCGGAATTGCCGCTCAATGCGGCCGTCGAGCTCGAGCTGACGGCGGAGGTCTCGTCATAGCGGTTGCGTAGAACCTGTCCCGATACCTGGTTGAACGCGGCAAGACACGGGCGAACAAGCTGCCGAACGGAACGAACGCACGGGCAAGCTCCGCCGGCGTTGGCGGCTCCGCTTGCCCATGGCACCCTCGGTCATCGCGTATTAGCCGCCCGTGGCACGCTTCAACAGTTTCGGGACAGGCTTCAAGGTTTCGTATTCGCGAACCGTTCACTCTTCTCGGGCATTGAGGTGTGCGTATGGCGGGAGCGTCGCCAGGCGCGGGTCTTCGACCGGACCGCCCACGGTGAAATGGTAGATGGTCTGAAACTCGGCGTCTGTGAGTCCGAGGAGGCGGTGGACTTCGTCATCGAAGAAGCAGCCGATGCCGGTTCCGCGCAGGCCGGCGGCCTCCGCTTCGAGATAGAGGACCTGGCCGATCATTCCCGCCTCCCAGTGCAGCCGCCGGTAGAGCCAGGGGCCGTATTGCGCGAGACTTTGCTGGAAGTCGGCGATCATGGCGACGGCGAAGGCGCCGTCCGCGGCGATGGCCTGATTGCAACTGACGTGTCCGGCGATGCGACGATAGTCACCGTCATGCAACCGGTAGAGCGGAAGCGAATCGGGACATTCCGCCGGGGTGTCCCATTCAAATGCCTCGCGCGTTGCTTTGCGAAGCCGCGCGAGCCTGTCCGGCGAGCGCAGGAGGGCATACAGCCCAGGAGCCAGCCCCTCCACGCGATGTGCGAACAACAGTAAATCGACGAGTGTGGGCGGTCCGAGCGCCCACCAGGGCGGGCTGTCGTACGTCGGACACAAGCGCCGCATCATGTGAAAGAAGCGGTCGGCTTCAATCGCGGTGACCGCATCAAACGCGACGGCGCTTCGGCGCTGGTGGATGATTCTTCGTGCGGCCGGGGACTCTTCGCGACAGGCAGCGCCGGTAAAAGCGCGATTCGTGTTGGCAGGCGGAGGTGTCTGGGTATCGGCGGGTTTGCGGCATGCTTCGGTCACTCGGGTAATCCACTCCCAATTTATGTGTTCAGCACTGAGACGATTTGCTTTCCCCGTCCACCGGGACTCCTGCACAGCCATTTTGACACGGGAGGACAGTCGGTTTGGTCGTGTTGCATCCGCAGGTCGGTGGGCACTGCAGACGGCGGTGAGACAGTCGGGGTTTTCCGGTTCAGCGTCTTGAAAGTCGCCGGTACGATCAAGTCCGAGCATGGCGGCGACGTCCTTGTCTGCCAGCTCGGTGAGCGGGTGCAGGCGCCAGCCGAGGGTTGCAGCCGCGAAGCTCAACGCCGCCAGTGCGTGGCCGATGTCGTGCTGACAGTAGCGGTAGGCACGCTGGCCATACTTCCACGCTTCGCGCCAGTGGATTGAGGAGAGTCCCACGAAGAACGTTCCGTCGGGGAAGCCATGAAACATCCGCGCAGAAGTGTCCGTGGGAAACGTGCATCGCTGCTCGAGGGCGTGTTCTCGACAAGCATAATGGTACACGCCGGGCGGCAAGCGGGGCGATACCTGGTGCCCGATGACGATGTAGGCTTCGGTGGGGTGAAGGTTTCCGCTGGAGGGGTTGACGCGCAAGGCCCAGCGCACGTCACGGTACTGCTTCCAGGCGGACAGTGCGAAAGAGAACTGAAACAGATTCGACAGGGCTGCCGGGTCTGGCTCGGCGGCCGGGATGCTTTCGGGCTGGTAAAGAGTGTCGTATGTCGGTCCTCCGCGGGGGTCGGCGAGGTTAAGCGGTATAAGGGAAGTCCCCCGGTACCTGCGGAAGGGATCGGGCTCATTGGACCAGTCCAGACGTCCCGGTCCTTTTGCAAATTGGTCAGGGGCGTGCTTGGTCTCATTGTGATAGGCGAAAACCGTTTTCAGGTCTGACATGGGCTTTCTTCGAACCTCTCCCAATACCCGGTTGACGGCGGCAGAGCACTGGCAGATCCGCCTGAGGCGGACCAGTGGCACCCATCAACGATGCCGGGATTCGCTGTCGCACAGACATCAATCGCAGAGCGTATGATACGAAGGAATCCGTGGGATGGCCACTTCCCGGGAAGCGCACAGCGTTTGCTGTTCAACCGCGCGCGTTCCGTGGTGAAGACTTATGACGGACAAGGCCGAGGGCTTATTGTAAGTACTCGATATTTTTTTGAAGTAAGGCGTATAACGCTTTCGCGGTTTCGCCGTTTTGGAAACGCCATGTCGTGGCATCGGCGCAATCGAGCCCACTGGTTCAAAGTTGATCGGCTTGATTGGCCGTCGGCTAAAGGGAAAGGTATTTCACAGGCCGTTAGCGTGGTCGACTATTTTACTGTTGAGGCTTGACGGATGCGCCCGGCGCGGATAGAGACAGCTTGTGAGGTGTAGTTCCAATCACTCATTGGGTCGGCGGTTTGCTCCAATCCGAGTCAATGCAGGGGTGAACGAAGGGGTGCGGTCGGAGACAGGCGACGGCCGTGAACGGGGTAATGGAAGCGTGAAGGGTTGCGTGCTTCGGCACTTAAGACAGCACTTAATTGAAGGGAGGTTGTGTGCACATGGCTAAGAGAGGCACTCGAACAGGTGGTGCTCGCGGGGGCGGGGACGGCACCTGGGCGTATCATGCCGAGAATCTTCTCGAGCATCTGAACGCGGAACGCGATCGTCTGGCTGACGAACTGGAGCGGGTTGACGATCGCATCAACACGGTGAGTTCGGTTTTGGGAGATGTTCCCGCGGCCGGCCGTGCGGCGCGCGAGTCGGGCGCCGGCTCGCGCGAGGGGACAATCGCCGCAGCGGTGCTCGACGCTCTGGCGAAGCACGGGAGCATGCACGTTCCCGAGCTTGTCAAGCAGACGGGGTACAAGCGCCAACAAGTGTACCCCAGCCTGATGAATCTGAAGAAGCATGGCAAGGTCAAGGCCGAGTCGCGCGGCGTCTACGCGTTGGCCGGCCGCAGGGCGTCGAGAGGTGCGCCAAGTGCTGGTCGGAGACCCGGGCGCCGTTCCGGAGCCGGTCGCCCCGCGGGCGAATCGTCAACTGCGGTGATCAATCTCCTGAAAAGGCGTGGTCCTCTAACAAAGGACCAGATTGTTTCGGCGACCGGGCTCTCACGCCGGCAAGTCCACGCGTGCCTGATGAGTCTCGCACGGGGCAATCGCGTCAAAGCAGGCGCGCGAGGCGTATACCGTCTTCGCAAGGGGGCATAAGGCGGCCTGGGCCGATCGCACGGCGACAGGCCGATCCCCCACGTTCGGCGAATCTGGACATGTTTCGGGGGCGTTCGTCAGAATGCCCCCTGAAGCATGCGCAGTGATTGAGCGCTCTGCTTTCGGTTTCCATATCGGCAACAAGAGTGCCGTACCGGCCCCGCAAGCCGGATGGCCGTGGTCGCCGCACTGGCTGTTGATTGAGCGGGGCGGCATGCGCTGCCGCTTGACAGGACTTGCCGGAGCCATGAAAAAGCGAGGGGTCGGTGCGTGGACGGCCCGAATCCCGGATGATGATGCGGCGTTCGGGCATTCGGTTGCCAATCGCGCGACAGCGTGGATGCGAAGTCGGTCGCGAGGGCGCGCTTGAGTTGGTTACGGACGAGGGGATTTCGGCGCTTCTGCACGCCGGTCGTTTTGTTGTTCGCCGGCGGCTGCGCGACGTCTGCGGCATCCTTGTCCTTCTATCCCGCGCCGATCTTCGACACGCGTGTGCCTCGGACCGAGCCGACTCCGCCGCCGGATCCCTCGACGCTGCAGGTGGTTCCCCTGCCGCGCCCCGTGGCCGCGAGAACGGTGGTCGTTGACGCCGGCCACGGAGGGCCGGACCCTGGCGCCTTGGGTGTCGGCCCCCTGCCCGAGAAAGCCGTGAATTTGAGCATCGCCCTGCGGCTGGCGCGACTGCTGGCCGCCAGCGGTGTTGACGTCGTCACCACGCGATCGAGCGATCGTTTCATTCCGCTGGACGGGCGGGCCGAAATTGCCGAGAGGAATGAAGCGGACCTGTTTGTTTCCATTCACGCGGATTCGAACCCGAGCTCGGAGATCAGGGGCGCGACGGTCTATATCGCGCGTGACGCCTCGTTGTTGAGCCGGCGCGCCGCAGGCAGCATTATCAACGCGCTGGTACGCGGGGGCATTGAATGCCGAGGAATCCGCCGTGCCGGCTTTCGGGTTCTGGTGGGCCACTCGAGGCCCGCCGTGCTGGTCGAGTGCGGGTATCTTTCCAACGCCTTTGAGGCTCAACAGCTTTCCCAGCCGGGGCATCAGGCGAAGGTGGCAGCCGCCATCGCCGAAGGCATTACGAGTTTTCTTTCGCGATAACATCGGCGCCGCCCAGCCAGAGCGACTGCTCTCCTGCCGGGTGCCACGGCTTGCCGGGCGGCGGTCGGGCGCATTCGGCGCGTTGGTCCACTGCCCGAGCGAGGCGACCCACCTGTCGCCCGCCCTTTCGGGGCGTCGCCGACCGGGTCCGTGAAAGTGATTGCGGCTCGGCGGGAGCCTCGCCCTCCCTTAATGCGGCAACCGCTGCTGCCCGCCGATTCCGTCGCGCACCGTAGTCGACCTGTGACGGCGCCGGCGGGTGTGAAATTATCGAGATCCGGGTAAGATGCGTCGTAGCTGATGCTCTTGTATGCATGGACCATCTTGTGTGAATCGGCTCTCTTCATATTGGCCGGTTTCGGGATCGCCGGCCTGCTGGAGATGGGCCTTTCCGGCGCGAGGGTCATCCGGCTGATCAGTGCCCGTCGGGCCCGATCGGTGTTGTTTGCGACGGTGGTCGGCATTCCGCTTCCCTTGTGCTCGTGCAGTGTCCTTCCGACGGCGGTCACACTTCGGCGGAAAGGGGCGAGTCGGGGGGCCACCCTTTCTTTCCTGATTTCGACACCTGAGACCAGCGTGACGTCGGTTCTGCTGACGTACGCCTTGCTTGGTCCGCTGATGGCCATCTACCGCCCGATCGCGGCGTGCATCACGGCGTTGGCGGCTGGATTGCTCGAGAACGCCCGGGATCAACGGACAGACACTAACGCGGACACATCCGACGAAGGGAAGGAGACGACGGAGCATTCAACAACGGAGCGCAGCTTCCCGATCATGGAAGACACGTCCGGCGGCGGCGACCGCAGGGGTTTCGGGGCCGCGATGCGCTATGCCTTCGTCCAACTGTTCGACGACATATTCGGCTGGGTAGTGGTTGGTATTCTCGCGGCGGCCGCGATCAAGGTCTGGGTGCCGCCCGAGGTCGTGGGCACCGTGTTGGCGGGCCCTCTGGAGTCGTACGTACTGATGGTACTGATCAGCGTGCCGTTGTACGTGTGTGCCGAGGCGTCGACACCGATCGCCGCCGCACTGATTGCGCAGGGAATGAATCCGGGGGCCGCCCTGGTGTTCCTGCTGGTGGGACCGGCGACGAACATCGGATCGCTTGGCGTTCTTCATCGGGAATTGGGCCGCCGCACGGTCGTTCTGTATCTGGTCACGATTGTGGTGGTCGCGGTTTTCATGGGAAGCGTGCTTAACAGCACGCTTGCGGAGTCGGGTGTGGTGCTTGCGGTCCGGGCGCTCGAGGAGCCGCTGGTGCCCGCATGGTTGAAAGCGATCGGGGCCGTGGCGTTCCTTGCGTTGGGGGTCGGCTCGTTACGACGCGCCGGTTACGTTCGTCGGCTGGCTGCGTACGCGGACGCTCGTCTGCCGGTCAACGTTTCGCCTCGACGAACGCTGGTTGCCGCGATCTTCATTGCAACCGCGTTGTATGCGGCGTCGGGCTTTTACGCGATCTATCCGGGCGACATCGGCATCGTGAGGCGTTTCGGGGCCGTCCACAGGCCCGACGTTCTTCCCGGCCTGCATTACGCGCTGCCGTTTCCCATTGATGCGGTGGACAAAGTGCCGGTCGACCGCGTCCGTCGCCTGCCGCTGGGGTCCCGCCCGGAGGAGTCGCCCGATGAAGAGGAAGAGGTGCGCGAGCGCGACAGTTGGCATCTGGTCGGGGACGAGAACATCGCGGATATCGCGTGCGCGGCCCATTGGAGCGTGGACCCCGCCCGCATCGTCGCGTTTCAGTTCGGCGTCCGCCGTCCCGACGACCTGGTGCGAAACGTTGCTCTGGGGGCGGTTCGGGAGGTTCTGGCGGGTGGATCGATCAACCGGGTGTTCACGACGAATCGCGAGCAGTGCGAAGAGCGCATCACAGAGTTGGCGCAATCGCGGCTGGATCAGTACGGTTCCGGCATTCGGCTTCACTCCGTTCGGATACTCGCGGCTCATGCCACACCGGAGGTTCACGCCTCGTTTCGTGACGTTGCCAGCGCTCTGGAGGATCGGGCGACCGCCGTGGACAAAGCGCGGGCCATGGAGGCGCGAATCGTTCCGCAGGCGCGTGGCGAGGCGGCGCGGCGTCGGGCGGACGCGAGCGGGTATGCGGCCAGGACCGTTGCAGACGCGAAAGGGCAGGCCGATCGCTTCCTGTCCGTGCTGAGCGAGTATCAGCGGGCGCCCCTCGTGACGCGATTTCGTCTCGAGATCGAAGCGATGGAGGATGTGCTTCCGAAACTGAACAAGTACATCAAGCCGCCCGTGACGGAAGCGGGAGAGATCGAGATCTGGTTTTTGGAGGCTGAGGCGGCCGAGAGCGTCGCGCCGTGGATTCCTCCCGCTGCAGTGCAGCGCGGTCCCTGACGGGGATGAGTGATCATGAGATCGTGGCACATTGGGTTGGTGATTGCGTTGGTGGTGCTCGGCTGGGCGTGCACCGGTTTGTTCGTTATCGACCAGACCGAGTACGGCGTTCAGATGCGCTTTGGCGACCCGGTGCGCACCTTGCTCGAGCCGGGTCTGTACGTGAAGTGGCCGTGGCTCATCGATTCGGTAAGGCGTTTTGATAACCGCCTGATGATCCTCGAGAACCCGGGTCCGGAAGAATCGGATCGCGAGTATCTGACGCAGGACGAAGAGTCGGGGATCGGGAAAAACGTGGTGGTGACGACGTATGCCTGCTGGCGCATCAAGCGGGATGAGACTGCCGTGCTGCGTTTCCTGGAGACGATGGGTGGCCAGGAGGCGGCAGAGGCGCGGCTGGGCGACGTCATTGTTTCGGAGCTGGGGGCGGCGCTGGGTCAGCGCGATTTCAGCGTTCTGGTCTCGACAGACCCCGAGCGGCGGAACTGGGGCGGGTTTCTGGACGGGGTGCGCGCCACATGTGCCGAGCGGGTGGAAGACCGCTACGGAATCGAGGTGGTGGACGTCAAGATCCAGCGTTTGAACTTTCCGCCGCAGAACCGCCGGAACGTGTTCGAACGCATGCGAGCCGAGCGGGAGACGATTGCTTCACGCTATCGTTCGGAGGGCGAGGAGAAGGCGGCGGAAGTCAAGGCTCGCGCCGAGCGTCGCCGCCAGGAGATTCTCGCCGAGGCTTACGAACAGTCGGAACGGGTCCGCGGTCTGGCCGATGCGGAGGCGGCGCGCATCTACGCGGAAGCTTATGGTCAGGATTCGGAGTTTTACGCCTTCATACGTACGCTTCAAGCGTATGAGAAGACACTGCCGGAGGGGACCGTGGCGATTCTGTCGGGGGACAGCGAGTTCTTGCGACTGTTGAACCGGCCGGCCGACCTGGCGCCGGCGTCGTCGGCGCCGCATCAGACGGAAACGTCCGGCGCCGAACCCGCGTCGGAGGGGATCAGCACGAACCGGTAGGGCCGAGACGATGCGCATTCCCAAGTCATATCTATGGATCGGCGGTTTGATCCTGGTGGCGGCGTATCTGTCGTCAGGCTTTTACTTTGTACAGGCGGACGAACGGGGCGTCGTTCGGTGGTTCGGGCGGGTGCCCGACGCGTATCGCAGCGTGCCGCCGGGCGTACATTACGCTCCGCCGTGGCCGATCTGCAGCGTGGATTGCCCCAGGACGACGGAAATCCGGCGGGTGTACGTCGGTCAGGACCCGGGGCAGCGCGATGCCATTGATGAGGGTGAGGTTGACGCCCTCATCGCGAGCCCGGCCAGCGACGTGCTGACCGGGGATGTGAACATTCTCAAACTGACGATGGTGGTTCAATATCACGTGGGTGACCCGGCGGACTACCTGTTCGGGACGGAGGATCCCGAGCGGCTGATTCGTACTACGGTGAAGGGGGTTCTGATGGACACGCTGGCGGGCACGCCGGTGGACGAGTCGCTGACGGCGGGGAAGGCGATGGTGCAGTTGGAGACGTTGTCGCGCGCTCAGGCGCTGCTGGACGAGTATCGTGCGGGCGTACGTCTGGTGGCGACGAACCTGGAGTCCGTGGCTCCGCCGCGGGCGGTGATCGACGCGTTCCAGGAGGTTGTCAGCGCGAAGAAGGACGGAGAGAAGGCGATTGACTTCGCGGTAGCGGAGGAGAACCGTATTCTCCCGCGGGCGCGCGGGGAGGCGGCGCGGATACGCGAGGAAGCGGCGGGGTATCGCCAGATGCGGATCAGTGAAGCGCGTGGCGACGCAGCGCGTTTTCTGAGTGTTCTGGCGGAGTATCGGCGTTCGCCCGAAGTGTTTAAAGAGCGCGTGGTGCTCGAGACTTTCGAGCGCGTCCTTCCTTCCGTGCGCTCGTATGTTCTGGATCCTTCGCGAGACGGTCCTGCGACCAGGGTTCGCATCATTGAGGCCAATCCTCAACGCCGAGCCGGCGATTAGCCGACGGATAAGGCCGCGTCTGCCTTTTAACCCGGGCTTGTATAACGGCGCGGCGGGCACCCCGGTCATGGGGTTCTTCTGAAGGGCAAGCCCGGCGGGCAGTGCCGCATCGAGACACTTGTGTTCGCGAGCCCTTCGTGGCAGCCGCTCATGGCCACGAATATCGGAAGTCGCGGAACAAATTTAAAGGGTCGCCTTGAGGCGGCTTTGCCATTTCGTGGTCGGCCGTGCTCCGCCGGCGGACAAGCTGCCGAGCGGTCGGCAAGGCTGACAGCTTCACGTGTTCTCGTCTGCCCTCAGACGAACTCGGTTTGAGGGATACGGTCCGATTCGCTAAGATCATATAAGTCGGCGGACGACCGTTCGTGAGACAGTTTTCGGTGTCTCGCCGCACCGACACGGCGCCCGCGGCGAGCCGGGCTCCTGTGCCTGGTTACGCTTGGTTTCAGGTGGAGAAAGACATGCGCTGTGTGACATATCTTGCGGTGATCGTCCTTGCGACAACAACGGCTCTGCTCATGGCTCAGACCGAACGGCCCGGGGCGGTGCGGCCGGTGGTTCATCCATCAGTGGACCGCTTTCTGGCTGCGAATGGGCCGGGGCAACCGATCAAGGCCTGGGTTCTGTTCCGGCCGGACAAGGGGATTGAAACGCCTGCCGCCTTACAGAGTGCGCTCGACGGACTTCGCCGTACGTACGACCGCCGAGCGATCGAGCGGCGTCAGCTTCGGCGCAGCCGACCGGGTATTTTCGATCTGGCCGATGTGCCGGTGCCGGGCAGGTACGTCGATGGCGTGCGCGCTACGGGGGCCGATGTCCGCGTGATCAGCCGGTGGGTGAATGGCGTGAGTGCGTGGGTGACTCAGGAACAGATTGAGCGTATCGCCGCTCTGCCATTTGTGGAGAAGATCCAGCCCGTTCGGCGCGGCCGCGGCATTGACCCGGTTGATGAGGCGGCGCCGCCACCGACGGTCTCATCGCAGTCGGCGGAGGGTGCTTCGGCATTTTACGGTGAGGCCGCCGGCCAATTGGCCGAGATGAATCTCATTGAATTGCACAACCAGGGATTCACCGGGGCGGGTGTTCGGATCGGCATACTCGACACCGGGTTTCAGCGGTCGCACATCGCGTTCAACGAACCGGGTCATGAAGTGGAGGTTATCGCGGAATACGACTTCATCGACGACGACCCGGTGACCTCGATCGAACCGGGTGATCCTTCTTCCCAGCATCGCCACGGCACGTTGATCCTCGGTACCCTCGGGGCCTACAAGCCCGATGAACTGGTCGGCGCCGCGTATGATGCGTCGTTCATTCTGTGCAAGACGGAGGATATCACCGGCGAGACGCCGGTCGAGGAGGATTATTACGTCGCCGGGCTGGAGTTTATCGAGATGAACGGCGGCGATGTGGCCACCTCGTCGCTGAGCTACAGCGACTGGTATACCCAGGCGGACTTTGACGGCTTGACGGCGGTGACGACGATCGCGGTGAACACCGCGACGGCCAACGGGGCTTGCACTGCTGCACGGCCGCGAGCAACAGCGGGCACGACAGTGACCCCACGACGTCGCATCTCGGGGCGCCCGCCGACGCGTTCGAAGTCATTACCGTCGGCGCGGCTTACAGCGACGGCTCGATCGCCGGCTTCAGTTCCGACGGACCGACCGCCGACGGTCGTGTCAAGCCGGAAGTGCTGGCTCGCGGTGTCGGCACCTGGACTGTCTCGTCCAGTAACGACTTTGAATACGGCACGGCCAGCGGCACCTCATTGTCCACGCCGCTGGTGGCCGGTGCCGTGGCGTGTCTGGTGCAGGCCCATCCGGATTGGACGGTTGAGCAGATGCGGACTCGACTTTTCGAATCCGCACTCGATTTTGTGGCCAACGGGACATTCGACCCCCTGTACATCCGGGGTTACGGCATGGTCGACGCGGCCGGCGCGAGCTTCGCGGACTGCAACAACAACGGCGTTGACGATTCGGAAGACATTGCAAGCGGTTTCAGCGGCGACTGCAACAGCAACGGGATTCCGGACGACTGCGAGCCCGACGAGGACTGCAATAACAACGGAGTCCAGGACATTTGCGACATCGCCAATGGCGCGGCGGACTGCAACGGAGACGGCGTTCCGGATGAATGCCCGGGATGCACGGACGAGTGCGAATGCGCCGAGACCATTCCCGACCCGTGCTCGTACGGTTCGTGCCAGGACGGCACATGCGTAGTGCTTCCCAACCTTTACGGCGACGTCAACCACGATGACACGATCGGAGTCTTCGATCTGTTCTGCATCCTGGATGCTATCGGGGGCGATTTCAGCACGTGCGTCTTTGTCGAGGCTGATGTTGCGCCATGCGGCGGAGACGGCGTGTTGAATCTGTTCGATCTGTTTGCGATCTTGGGCGTTATCGGGGGCGACGACCCCTGCTGCGGCGGTTAAGGGTTGAGACGGCGGGGGGTTGACCGCCGGTGACGAGGGAGCGGAACATGGCGAGCGGCTCTGATGAACCGGTGATCCTGGCGTCGTACGCCAACGAGGCGGAGGCGGCGGTGGTGGTAGCCGCCCTGGAGTCGCGCGGCATTGAGGCACAGACCACGGGCGCGTTGACCAGCGGATTTCGCGCTGAGGCGCCGGGCGGCGTGCAGGTTCTGGTGCGTAGCGGCGATGTGGAGCGTGCCCGCGAGGTCCTTCGGGAGAGAGAGGGGAGCGGCGACGAGAGATACTCGGCGGATGAAACATGAATGGTCGCGCAGAGGCGCCGCAATCGAAGGTGTCGTGAATGATCAATCAGGCGCTGATATGTTATGGTGAGAACACCCCTTTCACACCCGAGGAGCGCCGTACGATCGAAACCATTCACGATGAAGTGCTGGCCTCCGATCATCCCGAGGCCTCATCGCTTGTGCCGATTATCCGGCAACGGATGGCCACTTTGGAATGGCTCGGGGAGACGATGGCCCAGTATCCGTCGCCGATGGACAAGCAGACCCTCGGTCAGCGGCAGCGCGGACTGAACACGCTCATTGACACGCTCAGCCGGAGCAACCCGGCGAATTTCGAGTTCTTTCTTCCCACGCGAGCGCTTCTGGGGCGGGCGCTGGTGATGGCCGAGAGCAACTTTTATCGCCTGCTGCGTCACGTCTGCGAGCAGGTGGTTCCCGATCCTCGTTGCGATGAACTGCGTGAGGAGGCGTCGAAGTGGTTGCGCGTGTGCCTTTATACGAAGCTGGTCGAGGAATTGCTGTCGATGATCGCCAGTGATAACGAGTTGGATCGTTCGGTGCGCCGAAAGGCCGTCGAGGCTTTGGCTCAGATCTGGGAGCGACGGCTGACGTATCGGGTGCGCGATTTTTTCCCGTTACTCGAGGCGACCTGGGAGGCGCGGCAGCGGATCAACGTGACCGGGGGGACGCTCTTGGGGACACAGGAGATTTTCGAGTTGTTCCAGGCCGGTGCCGACCCGACGTTCGTGGACTACTTCGTCCGTGCGGACCATAGCGAGGATGAAGTGGAGGCATTCCGCGAGTTTGTTTTCGGCACGTCGTGTGAGCGGCTGAACGACATGGCCACGGAGATGGATGTTGGCGATGTCAACAGCGTCACACTGACCAATCCAGCCCACCCGCCCACCGTGGACGCGGCAACAATTTTTTATGAGTTCTTCCGCTCTCGACAACTGCTGGCGACGGCCCGCAGGATGGCGAATCAACCGGGTCCCAAGCGTACCGCGGAAGGGTACGTGATGATCTACTTTCTGGAGAAGTCGGAGTAGGTTGCGGGGGGTCGACTCGGCGAATACGCAGCGTACGGTTTCACCCAGCTTCATGGAGTGTTGGGCATTTTGTCGCGTCAACGGCGGCGGGGTGCTGCTTGGGTGCTGCAGCGACAGGGAGGCGAGTGACGCGCGGTCTACTCGAAGAGTCGTCGGCGCGCGAGATCGGTGATCGCCACGACAGCCGGATGCTTCACGCGCCGTTCCATCGAGATGGCGTAGAATCGTTCCCGCACGTCCGGAATCTCGCCGATCAGCCGGACGTCGTACTGTTTTTGTATCTCTTTGGCGATCGGCGTCGGGCCTGGAAAGAGGCCTGCCCCATGTTGGCCGAACACTTTCAGCAGTGCGGTGTCCTCGAATTCGCCGGCTACGACTGGGCGGATCCCTTCGGCATCAAACCAATGATCGAAGGCCCGCCGCATCATCGTGTTGGAGGTGGGCAACAGCATCGGGGCGTTTTCCAGCGATTGCGGAAACCGGCGCCGGAGTCTGGCCGCCTGTTCGGCGCGCCCGAAGATCGATATGGTGCATTCGCCGAGCAGATGATTGAATGCTCGGACGCCGATCTCGGAACTGGTGGGGCTATCGGAGAGCACCACATCCAATTCATGCATGGCAAGGCGTGTGAGTAACTCGGTGGGCTTCCCTTCGTAGCAGATCAACTGGATCCGGTCCTCCAGGTCGAAGGCCGGCGCCAGCAGGCGATGGGTCATGAGTTTCGGCACAACATCAGCGATGCCGACCTGCAACCGCATCGGGGTCCCGGTCGGGCGCCCCTTGAGCGTGTCCATCAAGTCGCGGCCGATCGAGAAGATCTCATCGGCGTAGCGATACACGACGCGGCCGGTCTCTGTGAGGACGAGGTGGCGTCCGGCGCGTTTGAAGAGTTTGTGTCCAAGGGCGGTTTCGAGCTTGCGCAATTGGGCCGAGATGGTCGGCTGGGCCACGTGCAGCTGCTCGCACGCGGCGGCGATGGTTCCCTCGCGAGCCACGGTCCAGAAGTACAGCAGGTGGTGGTAGTTCAACCAGTCCATGACGCCGGCGCCCATTGATTTCAACTATGGTTTTCGTCCATCGATTCCGCTGGTCTTTTATTCCCTCTGGCCGCTGAAGACAAGCGATTCGAGCGCCCCGGCCGCCCGGCGGGAGCCGTTCGCGCTTTTTCCAGCCAGGCACGCGCCGGGCGCTTTGGAGTCGGAGGCGGAGGACGGGCGCAAGAGGCATCGACCGGGCTGCTTTGGAAACGATCCAATAAACCTATGTTTCTCCTCTGTGCTTTCTATTTTTCTATACGCACCGCGCGGGTATGCTTCAGGTGAAGCGGGCGTGTCGGGCGTGGGCCGGCCGGCCCGGCGGCTGGCACGCCGGCGTGACGGCGGAGGATCGCCCGGACGCACCATTGTCGGTCGAATGATGCCAGGGCGCGGAGTCGGGCAAGAACCGCGAGTCGGTTCCGGCGTCCCCGGCTTCGACGGACGCTGTTCTTGGAGAGACGTGTTGCGGGAACGAGGAGCAAACAGGGAGCAAGTCATGCAGATTGAAATTCGAAGCTTGAACGAGCGAGTCGATGCGTCGCGGCGGAATTACATCGAGCGGCGTCTGCTCTATTCGCTGGGGCGGTTCGGTCATCGCGTTCGGAGGGTGATGGTCCGCCTCGAAGATCTGAACGGACCCCGCGGCGGTTTTGACAAGCGGTGCCACATCGAGGTGCGGCTCGCCGGGCGGGGCGTCCTGGTGGTCGACGTTCGCGACGTCGAGTTGGAGCCGGCGATCGCTCGGGCTGCGGAACGCATCCGCCGGCGCGTCCGCGACGAATTATCGTTTAGGCGGGAGCCACGCAAGCGAAGGCGTCTTTCGGGATCTCGTTTGTCCGCCGCGTAAGTCCCGGGTCGGCTGGCTTGTGCGAGGGAAATCACGGAGATGCGTATGATCAACAACATCAAGACGGCGGTTCAACGTCGATTGGGATTCGCAGCGATCGTTCTGGCGACGGCGGCGTGCGGGGGTCTCGCACAGCCGGCCTCTGTCGGGGCGACGACGCAGTCGCAGGCTACGCAGGCGGCGCTTACGCCCGACGAAGTGATTGAAGCCTTGAAGGCAGGCAACGAGCGTTTCGTATCGGGGCGAATGCTCGAACGCGACCTGCGCTCGCAGGTGCGTCAAACCGCCGCCGGGCAGTATCCGATGGCGGCCGTGATGGGTTGTCTGGATTCTCGCGTGCCGCCCGAGATCGTTTTCGACATGGGGATCGGCGACCTGTTCGTCGGCCGCGTGGCCGGCAATTACGTGGATACGGACATGCTCGGCAGCTTCGAATTCGCGACCAGGGTCGCCGGTGCCAAAGTCATTCTGGTGCTGGGGCATACCAGTTGCGGGGCGGTCAAGGGCGCCTGCGACGGGGTCAAAATCGGGAATCTCACGCACACGCTGAGCAACCTGGCGCCGGCACTTTACGCCGTGCGGGACGTAAACGGTCCGCGGAACGCCGGCAACAAGGCATTTGTCGAGGCCGTGACGCGTGCCAACGTCGACCTGAACGTGCAGGCTCTTGTCGATCGCAGTGCGGTTCTGCGCGAATTGGTCGAGGCGGGCCGGCTGAAAATCGTGGGGGGAATCTACGATCTGCAAACCGGCCGCGTGAATTTTCTGGAGTGAACAGCCTCTTGGTGCTGAGACAAGACGCTGCGGAGGAGAGGGTTGAATCATGAAGTGGTCATACCGGCTGGGTAGAATCGCGGGCATCGATGTGAACATCCATGCCACCTTTGCGCTGCTGATTGCGTTCATCCTGTTCACGCACTGGGCAACGGGGCAGTCGCTGCAAGCGGCGGTCGGCGGTCTGGCGTTCGTCAGCGCGATCTTCGGTTGCGTGCTGCTGCACGAACTGGGGCACGCGCTGGCGGCGCGCCGCTTCGGCATCGGGACGTGGGACATCACGCTGTTGCCGATCGGCGGCGTTGCGCGGCTGGAGCGCATGCCGGACAAGCCGCTCCAGGAGCTTTGGGTAGCGATTGCCGGCCCCGCGGTGAACGTCGCGATCGCGATTGCTCTTTACGCCTGGCTGGTGTTGACGAACCAACTTGTTCCGATGGGCCAACTGGGGGTTGCAGCAGGTCCTTTCGTCGAGCGGTTGCTGGTCGTCAACGTGATCCTGATCGTGTTCAACATGATCCCGGCGTTTCCGATGGACGGCGGTCGTTGTGTCCGGGCTTTGCTGGCGCTTCGTCTCGAGTACGCCCGGGCGACGCGCATCGCCGCCGGGGTGGGGCAGATGATCGCGGTCGGATTTGTGGTACTGGGGCTTTTCACCAACCCGTTCCTGCTGCTGATCGGCGTGTTCGTTTGGATCGGCGCCGCCCAGGAGGCGCGGTACGCAACCATCAAGGCGGCTTTGAGCGGCGTGCCGCTGCGACGGGCCCTGACGCGTGCCGTGCCCGTGCTCGATCCCGAGGACTCGCTCGCGCAGGCCGCGGACGTGCTCGGAACCAGTCCGTGTCAGGCGGCACTCGTTGTGGACCGCGGTCAACCGGTCGGTACGCTGAGCGCTCGCGAGCTGATCGCCGGCCTGCACCGGCACGGGCCTGCGGCTGAGGTCGCCGAGGCGATGCGACGGGACATTCAGGAGATCGACCTGGAGACGACAACGGATGCGGCGCTCGCCCGACTGCAGGAGGCGGGCGCGTCAATCGTCCCCGTCGTGTCGTACGGTCGTTTGGTTGGCGCGGTGACCCTGGAAGCGCTCGATCAGTACGTTGCCATTCAGTCGGTGTTGCGGCGTTCTGCGAACGATACGGTGGACGGCGGACCGCAGCGAACGCCGAAAGCCTGGCATGTGCGGCGGGCTGGGTACGCTCAGTGAGCGGCGGATATCGTCGCAGTTGACGGATTGAATAGCCGTCAGCCTTCAGCCGTCAGTCTTCAGCTTTCGGTTCGCGACGCTGTGTTACCCCACGGCGCCGGTTTCCCTGCCCTGGGTATTGGATCGACCCATCGTGACCCCGCCTCTCGTTTCGCGAGAGATGGGCCACCAAGCCGCGTGCCCGGAACTCACGGGCGGCGGCTTTTTCCATGGGGGAGACGCGGGACCTCCCAGCGAGTCACGTAGCGCACATTCCGCCTTAGCGTCTGAACGGGCATTCGCGACAGCCAACCGGCTGGAGTGCTTCCGGGGCTGCTTGGCCGCTGGGCGTCCTTTGCTTGTCGCTTGACTTGCGGCGGGTTAAAAGATCAGCGGCGCGGTTGGTGTTCAGTCGCCTCGCGGCGCGGGGAGTTCGTGTGTTGAATCGCGAAGGTGGGTCACATGGAGCGGTGACGCGGTGCTGTGGTTGATTGTCATTCCGTTCGCGGCAGCAGTGGCCAGCCCGTGGTTACACCGCATCATGCGAGGGCACGTGGCAGCCTTTTTGGCACTGGTGCCGATCGGTCTGGCGGTCGCCGTCGCGTTTCGGCTGCCACTGGATCCGGGCTTCGCAGTGACTGAATCTCTGCCCTGGATTCCCGATTTCGGAATCTCCCTGGCCTTTCGGCTTGACGGGTTGTCCGCGACGTTTGCACTTCTGATCAGCGGCATCGGCGCTCTGGTGTTGCTTTACGCGAACGGGTACATGCGTGGTGACCCGCGACTGGGGCGTCTCTGCGGTCTGCTGCTGCTTTTCCTTGGTTCCATGCTGGGACTCGTTTTCAGTGATGACTTGTTCGTGCTCTTTGTCTTCTGGGAGCTGACGGGCATCGCATCGTATCTTCTGATCGGCTTCAAGCATGAGAAGCAGGAGGGGCGCGACTCGGCGCGACAGGCGTTGCTCGTGACGGCCGCCGGCGGTCTGGCGCTGCTGGCCGGCTTCGTTCTGCTGAGTGTTGCAGCGAACCAGAGCGGGGTGGCGCCGGCAGAGGCGTCGCGCATCTCGGCGCTGGCGGGCACCGGCGTCACCCAGCATGCGCTGTTTGCACCGGCGCTGGTTCTGATCATCGTCGGGGCGTTCTCGAAGTCGGCCCAGGTGCCGCTGCACTTCTGGCTGCCGAACGCGATGACCGCGCCGACGCCGGTCTCCGCGTATCTTCACTCGGCGACGATGGTGAAAGCCGGCGTTTATCTGCTTGCGCGGTTGAGTCCGACGTTCGGCGAGAGCATGTTGTGGCACGTGCTTCTGACGGCGACGGGGGCGGTGACGATGCTGGCGGCCGCGGCAATGGCCGCCGGTCAAACCGACCTCAAACGGATCCTGGCGTACACGACGATCAGCGTGCTGGGAACTCTGACGATGCTGATCGGCGTTGGAACCGAACTGGCGATTAAGGCCATGGTGGTCTACCTCGTCGCTCACGCCTGCTACAAGGCGGCCTTGTTTATGATCGCCGGCAGCATGGAGCACGCGACCGGCACGCGCGACATTCGCCAACTGAGTGGGTTGTTTCGGGCCATGCCGATCACTGCCGTCTCCGGGATGCTGGCGGCGTTGAGCATGGCAGGGGCTCCGCCGCTGTTCGGTTTCATCGGCAAGGAGCTTCTATTGAAGGCCAAGCTGGACCTTCAGTACGTGGGGATCATCCTCATTATCGTGGCCAGCCTGGCCAACATCTTCCTCATCGCGCTTGCGCTGGTTGTTGCGGTGTGGCCGTTCTTCGGCCGCAAGCCCTCGGCGGCCCAGGCGGCTCACGAGGCGCCTTTTTCGATGCTGATCGGCCCGCTGATCCTTGCCGTTGCGGGCCTGTTCGTCGGGCTCATTCCGGGCACATTCGATGCCGCGCTGGGTTCGGCGATGGCCACGGCGATCGGGGGGCGCGAGATCGTGATGGAGCTCAAGCTCTGGCATGGGCTGAGTCCCGTCGCGTTGACGGCGTTGGGTATCAGCGCCGTCACTCTGGCGGCGGGTTTTGCTCTGTTCCTGGGTCTGCGGGAATGGCTCGAACACAGTGTGATGGTCGTCGCCAAGCTCGGCAGGCGGGGCCCGGCGCGGGCCTATGAGTTGACGTTGAGTGGGCTGCTGGCATTTGCCGGTTGGATCACCGGTCTGACTCAGACCGGCAGCCTGCACCAGTATGTTCGCGTGATCCTGCTGGTGCTGATCGCGACCTGTGTTTATCCCTTGATTCGATCTTTTCCGCAGAGTGCTCTACTTTCGGATGAAGTGCGTTGGCATGAGTTGCTGCTGGTGGTGCTGACATTGGTCGGTGCGATTGCGGCGATTCTGTCGAGATCGCGCCTGTCCGCCATCGCTCTGATCGGGATAACGGGCCTGCTGATCGCGGTTCTCTTTTCCGTGTACAGCGCTCCTGACCTGGCGATCACACAGATCATGGTGGAAGCGCTGACCGTGATTCTGCTGGTGCTGATTTTCTACCGCCTGCCCGGTTTCGCGAAGCTGAGAGCGGGATTCACCCGCATGTGGGATGCGGCGATCGGGATTGCCGCGGGCGCTGTGATGACCGGGCTGGTGCTCAGAACCGCGACCGTGCAGTTGCCGGCCACCGTGAGTGAGGAACTGACGAGGATGTCCCAACCCGAGGCATACGGGCGTAACGTCGTCAACGTCATTCTGGTCGACTTCCGGGCGCTGGATACGCTGGGCGAGATCACGGTGGTCGCAGCGGCCGGTCTGGGCGTGTACGCACTGGTCAAGCTGCGTCGCAGGCGACGAAGTTCAGGGAGCGGGGCGTGAATTCTCTCGTATTCCAGACAACCACGCGTGCATTGACTCCATTGCTGCTGAGTTTCTCATTTTTCATGCTGCTGCGGGGGCACAATGAGCCGGGCGGGGGTTTCATCGGCGGTCTGCTGGCCGTGACGGCGTTCGCGTTGTATGCGCTGGCGTTTGACGCCGCTCAGGCTCGAAGACTTCTGCGGGTCCCGCCGCGGTTGCTGGTCGCCGTGGGTTTGCTGCTGGCGATGGGAAGCGGGTGTATCGCCTGGCTGGCGGGTCAGCCGTTCATGCTCGGGTTGTGGTTGCCGTTCGAACTGCCCGCTGAGCTGAAGGTTGGAACCGTGCTGATGTTTGACGTCGGGGTGTACCTGGTCGTGACGGGGGCCTCGCTGTTGGTGTTGCTGACGTTGTTTGAGGAATAACCGTGTTCGTCGTGATGGCATTGCTGGTCGGCGCGCTGTACGCAACGGCGTTTTACATGCTGCTGGCGCGCAGCACGATCAGGCTCATTTTCGGGCTGTTGCTGTTGAGCCATTCGGCGAACCTGCTGATTTTCACGTCGGGCGGTCTGGTTCGGGCGAAGCCGGCGATCGTGCCGCACGGTTCCGACGTTCCGGTGAGCGGATACGCGGACCCGATCCCGCAGGCGCTGATCCTCACGGCGATCGTGATCAGCTTTGCCGTGCTTGCGTTCGCGGCGGTTCTGGTCAAGCGGGCGTACGCAGAGACCGGCACCGAAGACGCAGAGGAGATTCAAGCCGTCGAGCCATGACCATGCTTCCCGTGCTACCGATACTCGTTCCGTTGCTGACGGCTTGTGTGTGCCTTCTGTTCGGACACAGAGCGCGGATTCAGCGAGTGCTCGCAACGATCAGCGCGTGCGGGCTGACAGTCGCGGCCGGCGTGCTGTTTGCGCGCGCGTGGACTATCGGCCCGCTGGTGCTTTACGTCGGCGGCTGGCGCGCCCCGTTCGGCATCACGCTCGTGGCTGACGTTTTTGCCGCACTGATGGTGCTGGTGGCAGCCTTGATGCACCTGGCCGTGAGTATCTATTCGCTCGCCAGCATAGACGCTAGCCGCCAACGGTACGGGTATTTTGCTTTCCTGAACGTGATGCTGATGGGCGTCTGCGGCGCCTTCCTGACGGGCGACCTGTTCAACCTTTACGTCTGGTTCGAAGTGATGCTGATCGGCAGCTTCGGGTTGCTGGTTCTCGGCGGCGGGCGGTCACAGATGGACGCCGGCATCAAGTACGTAACGCTCAGCCTGCTCAGTTCGGCGTTTTTTCTGGCGGGGGTGGGCATCATCTACGGCATCGCCCACACCTTGAACATGGCTCACTTGTCGGAGCGCATGGCGTGTGCCGCAGAGACTCACCCCTGGTTGGTCGTTTCGGCCTCGGTTCTGCTATTGCTGAGTTTCGGAATCAAGGCGGCGGTGTTTCCGCTCTACTTCTGGCTGCCCGCAAGCTATCACACACCGGCGCCGGCGGTCTCGGCGATCTTCGCGGGTCTGTTGACCAAGGTCGGCGTGTACGCCCTGATCCGCGTGTTCACGGTCGTTCTGCCACCGAGCGGGTATGTGCTGAATCTGCTTCTCGTGGTCGCCGGTTTGACCATGCTGATGGGGGTTCTGGGCGCCGTGTCGCAATCTCAGATCCGGCGGATTCTGAGCTTTCACATCATCAGCCAGATCGGCTACATGGTCATGGGGTTGGCTCTGCTTGTTGCGCCCGATCCTGACATCAGACAACTCGGGATGGCCGCCTCGGTTTTCTACATCGCACACCATATTATCGTTAAGACGAATCTGTTCTTGATCGGCGGCACCGTACGGTCGCTCGCCGGTACGGAGCGCCTTGACCGGCTCGGGGGGCTGGTGAATCGCGTTCCCTGGCTGGGCGTTCTGTTTCTTATCCCGGCGTTGAGCCTGGCGGGCTTGCCGCCGCTTTCGGGTTTCTGGGCGAAACTGGCGATCATCAAGGCCGGGTTCGGCGCAGGGCAGTATTTGCTTACGGCGGTGGCCTTGTTCGCCGGCTTGCTGACGCTGGTCAGTATGCTCAAGATCTGGAACGAGGCCTTCTGGAAGCCGAGGCCCGGGGCCGTTTCGTCCGAGGGTGCCGAAGCCGATGAGGGGGCGAATCTGCATCGGCAGCGTGGACGCGCACTGTTGATCGCGCCGAGTGTCGGACTGGCGATCCTCACCGTGGGGATCGGTCTTTATCCGCAAGCGTTGCTGTCCGCGTCCAAACGTGCGGCCGCGGAGTTGTTGGATCGAGCCAGCTATGTGAGTGCGATCGGATTGTCCGTTTCCGAGGCAGCGCCGGATTCTTCGATCGGAGAGCACGTGCCATGACGGTCCTCCTGCTCAACCTGACGCTGATGGTTTTGTGGATCGCTTCGACCGGCATCTTCACATACAGTAACGGGCTGCTCGGATTCGCGGTAGGGTTTCTCGTCCTCTGGTGGCTGCAGTCGCTGGTCGGCCCCTCGACGTATTTCCGGAAGGTACCGCTGGCGTTCTGGTTTGGCGTGCTGTTCTTGTGGGAGGTGTTGAAGTCCAATGTGCGTATTGCGTGGGACGTGGTGACGCCGAGAACGCTGCGCAGGCCGGGCATCGTGGCCGTTCCGCTGGACACGAGGACGGATCTGGAGATCGCGGTTCTGGCAAACATGATCACCTTGACGCCGGGGAGTCTGAGTCTTGATGTGTCGGAGGACCGCCGCTTCCTGTACGTACACGAAATGTTCGTCGACGATCCCGAACAGGCCCGCCGGCAGATCAAGCAGCGCTTTGAGCGATGGGTTTTGACATTGCTGCGATAGCGGGGAAGTGTTTTGGGGCCGGCATGTTGACGGTCATGCAAATCATCACGGGATTGCTGATGCTGGCCATCGTCCTGGCGACGGTGCGACTTGTGCGCGGGCCGGGCCTTGCCGATCGCGTTGTCGCCCTGGATGTGATTGCGGTGCTGGCGGCGGCGTTGACGGCGGTGTTTGCGATCGCCTTCGACCAGCGGGTTTTTCTGGATGTGACGATCATCCTGGCTTTGATCAGTTTCGTCGGCACGGTGGCGTTCGCGCAATTCCTGGAAAGGAAGGCGAGGTGACGCCGGATACTATTGATCATCTGACCATCGTTCTCCTGGGCGTCGGCGCCCTCTTCTGCCTTCTGGCCGGCTTGGGGATTGTGCTCATGACGGACGTCTACACGCGGATGCAGGCTGCGAGCAAGGCCGTCACGCTAGGCGCGACGTCGATCGTGCTCGCGGTCGCCGTGCACTTCCGTGAAGCGGACGTTGTCGCGCGTTGCGTGCTGGTGTGCGTTTTCTTCTTTGTCACGATCCCGGCGGCGTCGCATCTGATTGCGCGAGCCGCCTACCGGTATCGCGAGCCGCTCGCTCCCGAGACGGTCGTCGATGAGCTGGGCGACCGTGTCAACAAGAAAGAGTCAACGGAACGCTGATTTGCTACAGTGACCAGACGTGGACGACGGCGGCATTCATCTCGCCTTCGCCCAGACCCCGCTCGACGATGTAGAGCCGCCGTCCGGCCGCGTCGAAGGTCATGCCGCCCAGGTTCCAGCAGGGATTGCCTTGCAGGAAGAACTCCTCCGGCCGCCAGATCACGTAGGGCAAGACAATCCATGGATCCTGCCCGCCAGTGGCGCTGTGCCCCAATTCGTGTACGTCGTAGAAGATGATCTGCCTTTCATACGGCTGGCAGTGATAGCCGTGGGATGCGCTGCAGGGGTCGTCGCATTCCACGGGCGGCTCGTCGTAGCAGTTTACGCCCAACCCCTTGTAGCCCGCGATGATGATCGCCCTTCGGGTACCGCTGTCGACGAAGGAGGCGCCGGACCAGTCGTCACACATGGTGTAGTCGGGGTAATCGCAGTTGGCCGAATCGCCGACATTGGGGCCCGCGCAACCGGGGAATGCCGTACGATAGTACAGCATCGGCAGAGCGTCGAGGTCGCCGGTCGCGGTGTCGGCATCGGCGGGGTGAAAGGCAAACAGGGTCGGCCCCTGCGAGCCGCCGCGGGTCGTGATCGGCTCGGTGCCGTCGAGCGGCGTGCCGCGGGACCGCCCGGTGATCAACGTGCGGCCGCCCAGGTACTCGTCGGCGTACCATTGGGGCGCTGTGAACAAGTACGTGCCCGTTTTGCGGCCGTGGTAGGGCGTCTCGTCGGGGCCTACATGGAACATGCCCTGCGGCCCGGTGCCGTCCAGGTTGGCGAACCAGACCGTGGGGAACGTGTCTTCGCCGGCCACCCCTTCGGCGTACCACAGCTCGATCGAGCCGTAGAGCTTGTCGCTGGTCTGGGTACCTCGTTGCGGTACGTATTCGAGGTCGCTGACGTAGAGGTATTCGCGGTGGACGGTGGACGCCAGTCCGCCGTCGAAGCTCGTCATCGGTCTCAGGGTAGCGGCCTGGGGAAGGTCCTCCCAGTTCGATCCGATGGCCGGCGCGGGGATCGTCACTTCGCCATAGAAGGCTTCGCAATCCCACGACGGGTCCCAGCATGATTCGCCGGGATGAGCGGGGTCGTGGATGAGTTCGAAGCCGGCCACCAGCAGCGAGCCGGCGACGCCGTCACCCGCGGGGTAGAAGGAGAGTCCGCGCGCCCCCCAGTTGAAATCCTCGGGCAGGCGAAAAGCACCTTCATAGGCCAGATCGGTTGGCTGGAGGCGCTCTTCCGGGGCGCCCCCCGCTGCCTCGCCGCCTTCGTCCCCGTTCCCATTGAGGTTCCCGCTGCCGTTCTGGTTGTCGTTGGCGCTGCTGTTATCGTTATCGTTGACGTTGGCATTGGGACCGCCGTCGTCCGGGGACGGCTGAGAGGGACAACCGCACATCCAGGTGACGAGAATCGCCGATACAACCAGAAGCGTGATTTGACGTTTTGCGTGGGTCATGGCAAATGCACCTCCGTCCGGGAATCGAATCACAAGCGCGGGGGGCTCCACCGGTACTTGGGTCCCTTCGGCCTGCGGCTCATGAACAACAAAGTTCGCAGAGATGCGGCGGTTATCGGCCCGATCCCGGCGTCGCAAGCGGAGGCGTTCCACCGGGTCCCTTAAGGCCGTCGCGTCCGATCAGGCTGTGCCTTCACGGCGCTCAGAATCCTACCGTGCGCGGAGCCGGACGCAAGATAAGGTTCAGCCCTGGGTATAAGGAGGCGCGAGTCTTGCGGTATTCGGTGCTTATCTGACCGGTTTGGGCAGGGGACGGCACCACAGGGGCACTTCTCGCGCTGCGCGCGTTCAATTGGATACTAGGTAATGAGGAGCCCGTTTCCGAGCACCAACGGGCAAGCAGAAATGTGTTTTCAAGCCATCTGAGGCTGCGATGGGCCGGGGCTGCAGCGCGGCGCTCGGTCCTGACTGGAGCATGGTCGATGTCGAGAATCAAGCTCGAGGACAGGTTTCCGAGTATGCAGCCCATTGACTCGATGCCGTCGATGCGGATGTTCAACGGGTTTGGCACGAGGTTGTGCGGCACGCGCGACGTTGATTCCGTCACCGGTTGGTACATCACCACGAGTTGCATCTGTGCCCTGTTTATTCCGATTATCGCACTGCGCGCCTACCGCGTGACTGACGCGGAGGATGGTCAGGTCTTCATCGGTCGCGAACCGCTCTCCCCGTTTGCCAGAGGCTGGAACATGGTGATGGCAGCTGTCGCCGCCGGCTTGTGTACCGCCCTTGTCTGGGCCTCCTACATCAATTCTCCGGACTACCGCGCCGCGGGACAACTGGAGGATGCCAGGCGCCTCGTGGAATCCGACCAACCTGTCGAGGCCGCGCGGCTCTATCGGGCAGTGATTATGGGCCGGACCAGTCACGCCAGCGGTGCGGAGCTCGGCCTGAAATCACTTCTGGATGAGCTGGTTCGCCGGGGGAGGGCCGAGCAAGCGGCCTCGGTGCTCGATATCGCGATCACCGTCCAACGACGGTTTCCCGCAACGGACATCATCCGAAAGCCGTTCGAATGGGGGGCGCCCTGGGTCGAGCGGTTCGCGGCTTCCGACGTTCGAGGTGCCCTCGCGTTCCTCGATGTGATCGCCCCGCTGGCCAAGGACACTGCAGCCGTGGACGCCACACGTGTCCAGCTTCTCGAGCGTGCGGTGGCCGAGGAGCCGAAGAATGCGGACCTGGCATCGCGTTTGGCACTCATGTATGAGGCCCGTGGCGGGCTGGACCAGTGTCACGAATTGTTGGTTCCTCTCAAGGAACGGCTCGGGACATCTGAGGGTGCCCGCATCCTCGGCCAGAGTTACGCTCGACGCAGCGAGTACGAGTCGTCCTTTGCGTTGTTGCTGCCGTACGTCGATGGCCGTCTTAAGGAGCTCAGGGCCGCAGAGGAGGGGTACAACGGTGCGGTCGAGAAGAAATGGGCGCGCATTGTCGAGCGTCTGCAGGCCGGAGGAGGGCCCGAGGACTTTTACCGCCGATACGAAGCTGCGGATCAGGCGGGCCAACAGGCTATCCTCCGGGAATACGTCGGAACGCAGATTCGAGATGACCCGGTCATCGTGGCCGCCAAGGAAGAGGTGATGGCACTGGCCGACGTCGTGCCGGTCGCATTCGACCTGGGGATCGTCCGATTCCGCCGCGCGCAGGAGATGGTCGATCCGCAGAGCCGCCAGGACGAACTCGAGGAGGCCGAGCAGACCTTCCTTGCGATTCGCGGGTTGGCCGGGGATTCCGACGAGTACCGCCTCTACCTTGGCCAGGTGTACTACTGGCTCGGTAAACACGCGGAAGGGCGTGCCCTCTTCGACGAAGTGCTTCTGGCCAATCAACGCGACTTCGACACGCTGATGGCCGTCGGCTCGACGCTGCGCGACCTCGGCGCCGAGTCGGACGCCCGCCAGTTGGCCGAGGAGGCCTACGAAAAGGAGACGGATCCGGCCAGGAAATACGAAGCCGCTCAAATGCGGGCCGTGATGCCCGTCGACATCGACGACAGGATCACGTGGCTCGAACGCGCGGACCCCTCGGACGTCAACGTGCAGGCGCGCCTCAATACGGCCCTTGGGCACAAGGCGATTCAAGAGGGCGAGGATGCAAAGGCGGATCGATACTTTCGAAATGCCATCAAGGCCTATGCGAGTCAAGCCGAGAGTGCTTCTGCGGTCAATAACGCCGCCTTAGTCTACTTTTCTCTGTTTGAATTGAACGGGGACCGCGTCGCCTTCGATCAGGGCGTCAAGATGCTGGAGAAGGCCGTCGCCCTTGATCCCGACGACAGTATCCTCCTGTTCAATTCCGCATCGACGCTCGTTGACGCCGCGCTGATGGAAGTCATCGGCGATGCGATCGACGTGAAGAAACTGCGGATGCGCGGTGATCTGGAGATGCTCTCCTATCTGTACAACGACGAAGGAGGCCGCGAGGCGCTTCGGCGACTCGTCGGCGAACATCCGACGATCGCCAAAGCTCTGGAACGGTACGACAGGGCCATGGTGCTCGCGCCGAAGGACAGTCAAACGTACGCTACCGTGGCGGAGCTCTACGAGTTCACGCGCGATGTCGAGGCCTTGAACGTACTGCGTGGTCGCATGCAGCAGGTTCAAATGGATCTGGCGGACGAGCAGAGGCGGGCTGTGGATTTCTATGCCGGGAAGGACAACGGAACGCGGCTCGCGGAGATTCAAGCGAGCCTTGCGCGGTTTCAGAACCTGGTAGAAGAGATGAGGTCGCGACCGGCACCTGTGGAATTTGCGATTGCCGCAGGACACCTGATCAAGCAACGGATTGCCGGCGACATCGCCGGGATGAAGGCAGATTCCAATGAGCTCGTGGCACTTGCGGAAGCCGCGCACAACGCAGCGCCGTCGTCCGCGACGCGCAGAACGTTGCTCCAATCGCTGTTATTCCGGGTCCACCAGGAACTCACCCGACAGAATGAGCGATACGCTGAAATCGCAGCTCGGGCCGGTCGCGCTCTGCCTCCGTCGCTCCTGATCGCCGTGGCATTGCATCAAGGAAACGACGTTCAAGCTGCCTTAATGGAAAACGCGGACTTTCAGAGCGCCTTGTCGCTGGTCATTGAGGACGCGCGTGGGTTTCCCCACGACGCTCGACCCTGGGGCTGGGCGATGCTGAAGCCCACCTTTCCTGAGGAGGCTGCCGAGGTCGCGTGTGCCGTCGCGGAGGATTCGGTGGCGCGGATCATGCGTGAGATCGATCAGGCCCTGCACCCCGTCAGCGCCTCGGTCGCATTCGAGGCGTACTGGTGTGCGCTCATCGCCGGGGAGGAGGCTGCCGGGTTGGAAATCCTTCGCGACTACGCTGCAAGAGGCGTGCCCATGCCATTCGATTTCGAGTGACGCGTGGGTGGGGGGGATCACCCGAGTTGCAGCCATGCGGCGTCCTTGGATAGTCCGATGACGGCCCGAAGTCACCCGCGACAGCCGGGCCTCCGAGCGGCAGTGACAGGTGACGACGGACCGGCACGGCTGACGACCTAGCCCTTATCCTGTCTGGCCAGTTCCACTATTCGCAGCTCAACGCGTTTGATCTCGCGCTGGATGGCGTTGCGGTTCATCTGCATCCAGCCCCAGAGCTTCACCAGTACAAGCAACATGGCCAGAAAGAGAACGGCCGTGGCATAGAAGATCTGCGACTTGGTTTCATTGGCTTGGAAGAACTCAACGGCCGCCAGCACGATAAGAACCACGAACACGACGGACTCCGCCGTAGCCAGGATGGCCATCCATCGCATCTTGCCTTGATAGATCCCGGCCATCTGGCGGAACAGGCCCTCTTCTCGGTCGAGGTCGCAGGGCGCGCCTTCATCTGCGAGGACGCGTCTGATGTCGTCGTCGAGACTGTTCATAATTCGCCTCCTTCAAGGATATCCCTCAGTTCATTCCGTGCGTGGTGCAATCGGCTTTTCACCGTTCCGACCGGGATGTTGAGGATCACGGCGATTTCGGCGACGTTGAGATCGCCGCCGTACTTCAGTGATAGAAGCTCGCGCTGGTCGGCCGGCAGGCGCTGCATCGCGTTCAGCAACGCATCGGCTGAGGCGTCTCGTCGCGGGTTGTTCTCCACTCTTTGCCATTCGGCCAGAGCGACGACCAGCCGCCGTCGCCGTTCGGCCCCACGACGATGATCCGCGCACTTGTTCCGCACGATGCGATAGACCCAGACCGCAAACCACGCCGGGTCGTTGAGCTTTCGCATCTGCCGTAACACGGCCATCCATGTCTCCTGTGTGACGTCCCATGCCGTGTCCTCGTTACCGGTTATGGTCCGAGCGTACCGCCAGAGTCGGCGTTGCCAGCGGCGAACAAGCTGGTCGAAGGCCTCTCTGCTGCCCGCCTGGCACCGCATGACGAGCAACTCGTCGATGACCCTGTCGTGTCTCTCGTTCATGGGGTCCGTTGTAGAGTCGCTCGGGGCGGCATCGCGGTTCACAGGCAACGTCAAAATTCCACGCCCCCGAAGGGGTGCGATAGCCCTTGACGGCAGCGCGAATGCGTCCGCCCTCGGCTTATCTGGTCGATCCGGCGGTCGCAGCGGCGCGCGGGCCGTTGGGGCCTATCCCAGAACCACCGATTCGTGCCACTGGATCCGGCGCGCCGGCGCCGCCGTTGCATTGGCGCCGTTTACTGAGTATCGGGGCCGATCCGATCCCCATAATTGCCCGTGCATGAGGGACCGAGTTTTGCTATCCTGGGAGCCGGTAAGTTCGGAACCGGAGGATTCTACGATGACAACAGACGCAAAGAAAATGGTGGACGCATGCGCGCCGGCGGCCGAGACGGGGTCGGAGCACGAGTCGATCGCCCGGTTTGAGGGAACCTGGCGGGCTGAAGTGAAGATGTGGATGGACCCGAGCGGTGAGCCGCATGTCTCGCAGGGAACGATGGTGAACACCATGGTGCTCGGCGGGCGGTTCCTCCAGGAGGAGTACAAGGACGATTCGGGAATGTTCGAGGGCAAGGGATTTTGGGGCTATAACACCATCGACAAGCGCTACGAGGGGTTCTGGATCGACTCGATGGCCACGTTCTTTCAGCTCGAACGCGGGCAGCACGATCCGGCGTCGGACAGCTATAACATGGAAGGCTCCATGACCGACCCGGGGAGCGGCAAGCCGATGACCAAGCGGTCGGTGATCAAGGCGCTCGGCCCCGATGAACATGTGATGGAGATGTACTTCAAGGGTGAGCAGGGGGCTGAGATGA
Source organism: uncultured Phycisphaeraceae bacterium (assembly GCA_964574815.1). Taxonomy (GTDB): domain Bacteria; phylum Planctomycetota; class Phycisphaerae; order UBA1845; family UBA1845; genus CAZNPL01. The sequence continues at coordinate 94,637 of CAZNPL010000013.1, read as the reverse complement.
AGTGCATGGAGATTCACTACAAGCGGGCGTGAGTCGTCAACCCGCCGAGCCGGTGAGTTGGGTGCCATGGGCAACGCCGATCCAGCACTCGGGCTGGATCGGCGTTGCCCGTGCTGCGATTGCCCGTGGGGACCGCACGGACAAGCTCCACCGCTGCCGCGGCTGCGCTTGCCCATGGCACCCGCTTCATTCTGTACCCGCGCTGAATGCTTTGCCAGGTTCGCGCCGACCCGTGCCATCGAGGACTGCAGCCGCTACAATCCCGGGCCTGTAACCGGATCACCCCCGTTACCGTCCTGGGAGGCGAGTGCCCGTGCCATTCCCCGATCTGCGTTCCTTTGTTGAAGAACTGGACCGCCGCGGACAACTCAAGCGTGTGCCGGCCGAGGTGGACCCGATCCTGGAGATCACCGAGATCGCCGATCGGGTCAGTAAATCGCCGGCGGCCGGTGACGTCCCGCCGCCGGAATTCGACCCGATTCACGGCCGCCGCGGCGGGCACGGACTGCTCTTCGAAAGCGTCAAGGGCAGCAGGATTCCGGTCGGGATCAACCTGTTCGGCAGTTACGAGCGCATGCGCCTCGCGTTGGGGTGCGAGTCTTTTGAGCAACTGGCCAACCGCGTCCAGGCCCTCGTCAAGCCGGAGATTCCGACGACCCTGATGGACAAGATGAAGCGGATCCCCGATCTGGTGAAGATCGCGGGCTTCGGGCCCAAGGTCGTGAGGCGCGGCATCTGCCAGGAGGTTGTCCGCACCGACGACGCCGACCTGTTCGACCTGCCGATCATTCAGTGCTGGCCCGAGGATGGGGGGCGGTACATCACCTTCGGCGGCATCTATACAAAGGATCCCGATTCGGGCGAGCGCAACGTCGGCATGTACCGGGTGCAGATTTTCGAGCCGAAGATGACGGCGATGCACTGGCACATGCACCATGACGGCGCCCGCCATTTCCGAAAGTACCGTGCCCGCGGCCAGCGGATGCCGCTGGCGATCGTGCTCGGCGGCAATTCGGTTCTGCCGTATGCGGCCACGTGCCCGCTGCCGCCGGACGTGAGCGAGCTGATGTTCGCCGGTTTTCTCAACGGCACGGGCATCGAACTGGTTCCGTGCAAGACGATCGAGATGGAGGTTCCGGCCAGCGCCGAGATCGTCATCGAGGGCTACGTCGATCCGGAAGAGACGATCGTGGAGGGGCCATTCGGCGACCACACCGGGTTCTATTCGATGCCCGGCCCCTATCCGGTCTTTCGCGTGACTGCGATTACGCACCGCAGCGATCCGATCTATCCGACGACGATCGTCGGGCTGCCACCGCACGAGGATTATTATCTGGGCAAGTGCACCGAGCGTGTCTTCCTGCCGCTGCTGCGGATGCTGATCCCGGACATCATCGACTATTCGCTGCCGATGTTCGGCGCGTTTCATAACTGCGTGTTCATCAAGATCGCGAAGCATTATCCGTATCAGGCTCGTAAGGTGATGAGCAGCATCTGGGGTGCCGGGCAGATGATGTTCAGCAAGATGATCGTGGTGGTGGACGAGGGCGTGAACGTGCACGACGAGCAGGAGGTCTTGTTCCACATGTGCGCCAACGTCGACTGGCGGCGCGACACGATGATCGTGGACGGCCCGGTGGACATCCTGGACCACGCCGCCCCGTATGAAGGCGCCGGCGGCAAGATCGGCGTCGATGCCACCCGAAAGATCCCCGGCGAAGGCCAAGTGCGGGACTACCCACCCATCATCCGAATGAGTGAGGAGATCAAGACAAGAGCAACAGAGCGATGGCGTGAGTTCGGGCTTGAAGGTTGATTCGGACGGGCGCCGGCCCGGCGGAAGCTGGGGCGGTAAGGAGACAGGAGTCAGAGTGGAGCGATGGCGTGCGATCCCGTTTCCTAAGCAAGGTCTTGCGCGCCCCGCTCGCGCTTTTGGAAAACCGCGGTCTGGCTGATCCCCGCGTCTTGCAGCATCGCCGCGGCTTCTTCGAGGCCGGAGGCGATTTGGTCGGCTTTGTGGGCGTCCGAGCCTAGCGACATCATCTTGCCGCCGAGTTCCGCGTAACGCTTGACGATCGCCGGGCCGGGCATCGGCTCGCGCAGCCCGCTGCGCAGCGTCGATGTGTTGACCTCGGGAACGATGTCGGCCGAAAGGCACGCTTGCAGAATCTCGTCGATCACGTCCATGTGGTCGGCCACGTGCACGGAGCCCAGGAATCGGTCGGAATACCGCTTGGCGAAGTCCAGGTGGCCGAGCACGTCGAAAACCCGGCCGCGCCTGGCGTGCAGGTCTTCGCAATAGCGTACGGCCTCCAGGACCGACTCGAGGTACTCGCGCGTCACCGCGCTGGGATCGCGTCCGTCCCAGACGTTTCGCAGGTGGATTGGGCGGCCTGCCGACCAGTGGATGCTCAGGATGACCATGTCGAACGGCCGAGAGTCGAGGAAGTCGATGATGGCCGGCATGTTGTCGCGCTGGTAGTCGATCTCGATCCCCTTGCCGATGAAGATGCGGTCGCCGAACTCGTCGCGGCAGCGGGCGAGGGCCTCGGTGTACGGCTCGTCGTCGTACACGCAGCCCTCCCACTCGTCCGGATGCGTGTCGTAGTGTTCGGTGAACGTCAGGCCGGCCAGCCCGAGTTCCACCGCCCGCCGGACGTTGTCGATCGGCTCTGTCTTGGAGTCAAACGAGAACTTGGAGTGCAAATGCTGGTCGAACAGCTTCATGTATCGGCCCGTCCTTCTCGCCCCCCTTCGGTCGCCACGATGGTAGCCCATCCCTTCAGGCTTGACTACCGCGACCGATCCGCGCTTGGAAACACATCCGTCCGGGTGCGTTCCAGTTTAGGCGGGGTACGTCACTACATTCTTAGATCACCGATAAGGATGGGACACGCCCAGAACACCAGGAGCGTTCTTCCGCTCCCTCACGGTCGCGGCTCGGATCAGACGCATCTCTTCCGCTGAAAGTGTCGTGCACTTAATCTGGTCCGGTACACGCCCGAATTGTTGACCGGGCCGGCGTCCCTCCTTACAAAGATGTGACGAAAGACCCGGGAAAACCAGGCATGTTTGAGACACTGACCCAACGATTCAACGACGTCTTCCGCAATCTTCGCGGGCGCGGCCGCATCAGCGAGGAGAACGTCGCCGAGGCCATGCGGGCCGTCCGGACCGCTCTGCTCGAGGCCGACGTCAACGTCGAGGTCGCCAACGAGTTCTGCGAGTCCGTCCAGCAGAAGGCGATCGGTGCCGAGGTCATCAAGACCCTCAAGCCCGACCAGGTCATGATCAAGATCGTCCACGACGAGTTGGTCGAGCTGATGGGGCCGGTCGATCCGCGTATTCCGTTCGTCTCGCCGGGGCCGACGGTCATTCTGATGGCCGGTTTGCAGGGTAGCGGTAAGACCACCACCTGTGGCAAGTTGGCCCGCATGATCATGTCGCGGGCCAAGCGTCCCATGATGGTCGCGGCCGACCTGAAGCGACCGGCGGCCATTGACCAGCTCGAGGTCGTCGGCGAGCAGGTCGGCGTCCCCGTCTACACCGAGCGAGGTCATCAGAACCCGGTCAAGGTCTGCCGCAACGGCATTAGGGAGGCCAAGAAGAGCGACCGCGACGTGGTCATTCTCGACACCGCTGGCCGGCTGGCCATCGACGATGAGCTGATGGCCGAGATTGCCAAGGTGGCCTCGACCACGACGCCGGACCAGATCTACCTGGTTCTGGACGCGATGACCGGTCAGGACGCGGTGGCGACGGCCAAGGCCTTCAACGAGCGCCTTGAGATCGACGGGCTGATCCTCACCAAGTTTGACAGCGACACCCGCGGCGGCGCTGCGCTGAGTGCCAAGCGCGTCACCGGCAAGCCCATCAAGTTCATGGGCGTTGGCGAGAAGCTCGACGCCATCGAGCCGTTCCATCCGGACCGCATCGCCGGCCGCATCCTCGGCATGGGCGACGTTCTTTCGCTCGTCGAGAAGGCTCAGGAGCAGTACGACGCGGAGGAGGCCGCCCATCTCGAGAAGCGGATGGCGTCGGGCAAGTTCTCGCTCGACGACTTCGTTTTGCAGCTTCGCAAGATGAAGAAGATGGGGTCGATGAAGGACATCCTCAAGAAGATCCCCGGCGTCAGCGACCAGATTGGCGACATGGACGTTGACGACAGCGAGCTCACGCAGATCGAAGCCGTGGTCATGTCCATGACGCAGAAGGAGCGGTCCAACCCCTCGGTCATCGACGCGTCTCGCCGGCGGCGCATCGCCCGCGGCAGCGGAACCGACCCGAAGGACGTCAGCGCCGTCGTCAAGCAGTTCACCATGATGCGCGACGTGATGAAGCCGATGGCCGGCATGTCGATGATGCAGCGCATGAAGTTCGGCACGCAGTTGGCCCGGACGGGCATATCCGGCGGCATGATGCCCAAGTTCAAGAAGAAGCCGGGCGCCAGCAAACGCGTCCTCTCCAAGAAGGACCGTCGCAAAAAGCGAAAGCGCCGATGAGCGGACCCGAAAGGCGATTTCTCTTTCGACCGATCGTTTTTTTCGCGGGGGTCTCAGCATGCGCCGTTCTCGGCTGCTCCCAGGAAAAGAAGATGTGGCTTTCCGTTCACGCGCCCACGCAGCAGGGTGAAATCGTGTGGTGGGAATCGGAGGATCCGGCGTTCGGCCGCCCGCCGATTGTCGGCATCGAAGCGGGGAGCTCCGTTAGTCGTACCGATCAAGTCGTCATCTGCGATCGAGGGCTGCGGATTTTCCGCTACGAAGAGGGTGAGCTGATCGCCACCGGGCCGCCGGTGCCGCCTCGTGACGGCGACCCGGACATCGTTGTCATCAGGGGCATGCTGCGCCACTGCGGAGCGAATCCAAACCGCGCCGGCCCGCCGCCGCTGCCGCATAAGGCGATTGACAAGGTCGAGTCGGTTCACGATGTGGCCGATCTCCTGCAGCAACACTGGGCCGGGGTGCGTGTGGCTCCTCCCGCCGGGCTTGAATACGGAACAATCGAGGACGAACTGGAGCGATCCCGTCACGGGATCTCGGAATTGCAGGCCGCCGCTGACGCGTTCTGAGGAACGCCTTGGCCGCACTCCCGGCAAGCGGCGTGCCCTGCAGCCGTTTCATTTGACATGAATGCCATGACGAAATCAGAGCGAATTTCAGCCGTGCTTGCAGGCCGGCAGCCGGATCGGCCGCCGGTCAGCTTCTGGTATCACTTTTCCGCGGACCAGCGGGCCGGCTCGGCGGCGGTCGATGCTCACCTGAACCACCTGAACGCGCACGACCTGGATTTTCTCAAAGTAATGTACGACCTGGGTTATCCATGTGACGAGACGATTCGCTCGGTCGATCAGCTCAAGGCACTGCGCCCTCTGGAAGGGGACCACGCCCAGTTCGCGCAGCATCTCGCGACTCTGCAAGCGCTTGCCGGCCAACTGAACGGCGAGGTTCCGATGGCGACGACCGTCTTCAACACCTGGGCCACGCTGCGCCGGCTGGTGCGCGAGGGGCCTTATGTCCCGCGGGCCGGCGGGGCCTCGATCGAGGATGATCCGCCCGGCCGCGTCATCGAACAGCTCATCGCCGAGGATCGTGCTGCGGTGGCCGACGCTCTGAACGTAATCGCCGAGACGCTGGCCAACTTCGCCCGAGCTTGCATCGAGGCCGGTGCCGACGGGATCTACTTCTCCGTTCGCGACGAATGGGTGGACATGGCCGCAAACGGTCCCGGCACTTATGACGCAATCGTGAAAGACGCCGATCTGCGCATACTCGAGGGTGCGGCCCAGGGCACGTTCAACATCCTGCACGTCTGCGGAGAGGCATTGAATTTCGAGCGATTCACGCGGTACCCCGTCCACGTTCTGCATTGGGCCGACCGAGGCTCCGGCCCGCCGATTGCGAAGGTCGCTCCCGATCTGAAGCCCGTTCCGTGTGGCGGCGTCGATAATTTGACCACGCTGGCGGAGGGCACGCCCGAGGCCTGTGCCGCGGAGGTTCGCGACGCGGTCGCCCAGGCCGGCGATCGCCCCATGATCATTGCTCCGGGTTGTACGTACGACCCGGATCGGGTACCAATCGCCAACCTGAAGGCCGTCCGCCAGGCGGTGGAGAACCTGTAGCGTCGCCCCTTGTGAGTGGCGCCGGGGTGCCCCTTCCTTTCTGAAGGAAACGGTGGGGGAGCATTCGCTCAGGCAGGCAAGAGGCCGATTGCGTTCCCAACTGCGATCACAACGAGTGAGGAAAGTAAACTGTGGAAAAGACCCTGATCATCCTCAAGCCCGACTGCGTCCAGCGCCGGCTCATCGGCCGAATCACCCAGCGTTTTGAAGACAAGGGCCTCACCGTCGCGGCCATGAAGCTGATACAGATCTCGCGCGAGCTGGCCGAGCGGCACTACGCCCCGCACAAGGGCAAACCGTTTTATCCGCCGCTGATCGATTACATTACCAGTGGACCAGTCGTGGTGATGGTCCTGGCCGGCAACGGCTGCATCGACATCGCCCGCAAACTGATGGGCAAGACGTTCGGATACGAGGCCGAGCCCGGCACGATCCGCGGCGACTTCGGTGTGAGCAAGACGTACAACCTCGTTCACGGCAGCGATTCACCCAAGACGGCGGAGACCGAGATTCCGCTTTATTTTGAATCGCACGAGATCCTGGACTATCAGACTGCGGCCCACATCTGGACGTTCAAGCCCGACGAGACTTGACGCGACGTGCCGGCGTGATCGCCCGCCGTGCCGCCGATTCACCGCCAGGACCTACGGGCAACCCGTTTCCGCGGGGGTTTCTATTCATCCGCGAGTGGCGAGTATTGCCGAGCAGATTCGTCGAGCTCGGTTCCGAACATCCATTTCCACCACCGCGGGAACTCCAGACATGCCTGCAGGTAGTCATCCGCAAACCCGGCCGTTTGGTTACGGACGGCGTTGTAGTCATAGACGGGGCGATATCCCACTTCGACGTCGGTTTCGTACAGCTCGCGATCGCGATAAAACTCGACGGTGACAACTTCTCCCGGCTCAAACTCTCTGAGATAATCCAGGATGTCATTGACGCTGAGTTCTTCTCCGAAGCCCAGGCCGTCGACCGCAACGATGACGTCCCCGCTGCGCAGACCGGCGACGGCGACGGGGCTTCCCGCCGTGACAGCTCCCACGCCGATCGCCCGAGTACCCGCTTCAAGCGGCAGGTCACGTCCAAGGCTGTCAGGGAAATAGACCGAGAACCCGAGATAACCGTACGGAGCGGGCACGTTGTTAGCGAAGTAAATATGTTCGGCCAGTTTCTGAATGCGGCGGCGTATGCTCTCCTCCGCCCTGTCATACACGCGTGCCAGGTGGTCGATGGCGTCCATTCCGATGATGCGCAACTTGTAATCGGCGGCATCCTCGCTCGGGCATGCAATCAACTGGTCGACGAACTCACCGAGTGCATGCGGCGCAATGGAGAACTGGAACAGTCCCGAGACGTCCACTTCCGGGAGGAGATCTGGTGCGATGTCACACGGGTCTTCCGAAACGACGACATCAAACCCCCATTGCTCACCTTCGGACGAGACCTCGACAATGCGCGTGAAACCGACATCGCGCGGAACTTTCGGCGTAGGAAAACTCTGAGGAACGGGCCAACGCCGTCCCGTCAGTTCGTACTCGGCGGGAGGCAGGCCTTGGAACACGTAGAGACCTTCCTCATCCGAAGCCACGGACATGCGCAGCGGCGGGCCGTCACCAGCAATCAGAGATGCGGTGACAACGACTCGGGGCAGCGGTTGGTCGAATTCGTCGACAATGTACCCCGATAGTCCGACGCCACTGTTCAGATCGATTTCCACCGTAGTCGTTTCTCCGGCGACAGCGGCAACCGGAACCACGATAAACGGGATGCCGGAAGTGCTGTCGAGGTCCTGTCCGAAGACGGTCACCTCCCATTCACCGCCCGCCGGCAGAGGGCCCGCGTGGAACCAACCTTCCGCCGCGCAGGGGTTCGCCGACACACTTATCTCTCGTGACGCCCGCGGGCCCAGCGATTCGGGATTCATTCCCTCCTGCCATGGCCAGGGTCCCCGGTGCTTGATCATCGCGCAGGGACTTCCAGGTCCCTCTATGCCGTGGATCGCGCAGCGGATGTAGGTCGGAGGTTCGAGCACGACCTCGACCCAGCGGTCATGGGCCGTCACTTCGACTCTCGCGACGACGCCGATCCCGTGCTCGGGGTGGGCGGCCACCACGTTGAACACGCCGGATTCCAGTCCGTCGATGTGGAACCGGCCGCGGCTGTCGGACATGGTTTTGCCCGTAATCCGATCCGTTTGCCCGTGCCATTGCGCTCGCTGCTCTTCATCCATCGGAAGGAAGAAGATACCCAGCATGCGTTCGGCCGACCTGCCTGGACGGCACATGATGTTCGCCATGCCCGCCTTCGCGACGGCGACGGCTGCACCCTCGATCACATACCGGTCCGAAGGATCAAACACCCGTCCTTCCAAGGGGCCGGGTAACGGCTTCGGAGAGGGGTTCTGGGCGACGACCGCGGCGGTCAGGCACAGGACCGTAGCCGAGGCAAAGAATCTGCTCATCCCCGGAAGGCCAATTCTCGCCGCACCGGCCAAGCGCCGATTGGGCGGCCGCCGGAGCGGGTCATCCAACAGGCCCTCCGCCCGGCTCCACAGGAATGCCAGCCATCGTCTCGATAGGGTTCGACCATTCGTGCTCATTGAGGCACCAGTCATGAATGTAAATCCGCGGCGCTCCGCAATTGCACAACTCGCACCGCAGAAGTCCAGCTTTTGAACTTCTTGTACTTCGCCGGAAAGTGTTCAGGCACATCATACAGTCGCGCCTCACTCAGACCAAGTGTGAATCCGGGAAGGTTCGTCATCCTCTCCGCGGGCGTCTCGTGCGCGCTCTTGGAGGTCTCACCTGCATTCCGAGAGACAATGCCACGAGCGCTTGCGATTGGGGCCGATCTCTGGTGTGTAGTCCCAAACGTCTCAGGAAGAAGCGGTCGGTGGTTTTCTGAACGCCGATGTTTGCGCCTGATTTGAGTGGATGGTGCGCAGCGGGCACTGGAGGGGGCGGGTCGGCACCGATTCACTGTGCCGACCCCTTAGCCCCCGGCAGTGTCCCCCGCTCGGAAACGAGTACCGGCGTCTCGCCCGCCACCGCGTGCCGCGGGAGGGACACGGCACGCGGTGGTGGTTGGCCGGATGGCGTTAGACGGCATCCAGCTCCGCGAGGGTCACCGGCAGGTCCAGGTCTGCCAAATACGCGGTAGCGGCATCCACGCCGCGCTGCAAGCTCGTTGGATCGTCCGAGCCCAGCGCGCTGGAAAGAGTCGTGATCGCTTGTAACGTCGCTCCTGCCCCGGCGCGACCGTCGCGGCGGACCGGGCATGTGTGTGCCCGGCAGGGATCCGGACGCCCATTCAGTAGAACCGCTCCACGCGCACCCTGCTGCAGAACGAGCCGTCGAACGCCGTAATGGTCCCCGGCACAGCCGCCAGACAGGCGCCTGTCCGCACCGCATTGGAGGTTGCGACGCTCCCGGGCGAACTCTTGCCAGTCGCCGACTCGGACGAACGTCCAGACGCGAGGATCGCGTGCCAGTGCCAGCACGTGAGAGCACCATTGGTCGCCGACCCGCAGGCCGACCCGCGTCGGTCCGCCCTGCGCCTGCAGGGATTGCCGAATCACGTTCAGCACGGCGGTGCACGCGGCACACGAACTTGCGTCCACCAGGACGACGTCGAACGCCGCCACCGCACGTTTCGGGAGTTGCGGTGCGTGATCGCTAAAGGCCCCGGGCCGCCGAGCCGTCAACTCGCCGTCGCGGCAACAGGCCCGAATCGTCATCGGAGAGGAACCGGGGCAAGCCGTCACGTAACGCGTATCGAAGGGATCTTCGGTAAAAAGCTTCTCGAAGCACGGGGGCAACGGCGCGGGTACGGTAGTACAGATGGATACGCGGTGACCCAGCGACGCCGCGGCCCGCCCGGCGTGCACGGCAAAACCTCCGAGCCGAACGCGCGACATCCGCCATCGCAGGCGCTCGGCGGAACGCGACTTCATTGCTCCGCGCAGATGTCTACAGGTGGTTTCGACGCAAACGGTCAACTCCAGGGCCAGTTCGCCGACAACGAGCACATCGAGGCCATGGCTCGATCCGCGTAAGGCTGCCGGATTCCGACCGGGGCGGCGGCTGCGCGGCCAGTTCTTGGCCGGGTCGCGTAGGTGTCCCTCCAGAAAAAGCGAGAGGTCCTTTCGCATTCTCCCCGTTTCACTGAGAATCTCTGTTTCGAGCATGGCTTCGCCTCCGAGCCACAAGCACTGTCACTTCAATGCCCCGGCCGCCCTCTCCTCATGTTCCAGCGACAGCCAGTCGCAGGAGTCACGCGCTTGAAAGTGTTCATGCCGAAGGGTAGACTCGTTGACCCTTCGAATCGGTCGGCAGGGATTGGAGAGCTTCGGGTGCCTCCAACTCAAGATGAGCAGTTGCGCCAAGCGATCGCCGGGGATACGGCCGCGCTCACCGAGCTTCTGGAGCGCCACGGTCCCGATATTCGCCGTCATCTTCGCATCGATCCGGCGTGGCGGCCGATGGTTTCTGCCGAGGATGTCATGCAGATCACTTATCTGGAAGCGTTTCTGAACATTGACCGTTTCGCTCCATCGGGACAGGGCACCTTCGCGGCCTGGCTGCGGCGGATCGCGGAAAACAATCTCCGCGATGCGGTCAAAGGGCTTGAACGGAATAAGCGACCTCCAGAGCGCAAGAGGATCAAGCCAAACCCCGGCCAGGATTCCTACGTCGCTCTCATCGGGAGACTCTGCCAGACGTCGGCCACACCGAGTCGACATGCTCGCCGCGAGGAGGCCAAGCAATACATTGAAACGGCGATCCGGAAATTGCCGGAGGACTACCAGACGGTGGTACGCCTGTACGACCTTGACGAACTCGAGGTCTCCGAGGTCGCGCGGTCGATGGGCCGTTCGAAGGGTGCCGTCCACATGCTGCGGGCCCGAGCGCACGATCGGTTGCGCGACATTCTGGGCACGATTTCGGACTTCATTTAGCGCGAAAGCGTGACTGTATCAGACTTTTGTCGCTGAAGTGCGAGAGGCGCCTTGCTGTCCGGTACTATGCACGACGATGGAGCATTCTGAGATCGCATCCGAACCTGGGCAAAGCGAACGCGAAATGATTGACCGCGCGCGGCGTCAAGTCGAGCGTGCCCGGAGTCACGGAGAGGACACCCGGACCTCGCCGGCGCTCGGTGGAGCGACCACATGCCCTCCGCCGTTGGGCGTGCTTCCAGGCTACACGATCAAACGGGAGATACAGCGGGGCGCGCAGGGCGTCGTTTATCTGGCGATTCAGGAGGGCACGAAACGGAAGGTCGCCATCAAAGTCATGCGTGAGGGGCCGTTTGCGGGGCCGTCCGACAAGGCCCGCTTTGAACGCGAAATCCATCTCCTCGCCCAACTCAATCACGCCAACATCGTCACCGTCCATGACAGCGGCTCGACGGTTGGCGGCAACTATTACTTCGTGATGGACTACGTCGACGGTCAGACGCTTGATGCGTGCATTACCGGTCCGCAGCGGCCTATCGACGACGTGCTGCGGCTCTTTGTCAAGATTTGCGACGCCGTGAACGCGGCGCACGTGCGCGGCGTGATACACCGCGACCTCAAGCCCAGCAACATCCGCATCGACTCGGCCGGTGAGCCGAAGGTCATGGACTTTGGGCTGGCCAAATTGACGAAGCCCGACGCAACAGACAAGGCGTTTCCGTCGGTCACAACATTGTCGGGACAGTTCGTCGGCTCCTTGCCATGGGCGAGTCCCGAGCAGGCCGAAGGCGCCTCCAATAAGATCGACGTCCGCACCGACGTCTATTCGCTGGGGGTGATTCTTTACCAGATGCTGACGGGCCGGTTCCCTTACGACGTCACCGGGAGCATGCGCGACGTCCTCGGCACGATCATTGAGACAGAACCCGTCAAGCCCCGTACGCTTCGTCGCCAGATCGGCGACGACGTTGAAACGATCGTTCTCAAATGCCTGAAGAAAGAACGAGATCATCGGTATCAGTCCGCCGGCGAGTTGAGTCGAGACATCGGCCGTTGCCTCAAAGGGGCGCCGATCGAGGCCAAGCGCGACAGACCCTGGTACCTGATGCGGAAGATGATCGCGCGCTACTGGTTTCGATATGCCGCCGCAGCCGCAGCGGTTTTGATCGTGAGTGCGTCAGCCTATTTCGTCGTCCGGGGGCGAAGTGCCGAGTTAACGAGTTGGCTCGGCGAGGCGCGCTGGGCCCTTGGCGAAGGCGAGTACGAAACTGCGATACGGTTTGCCGACCGGGTGCTCCGTCGAGACCCTGCCCACCTCGAGGCCGGTGTCGTTCGCATTCGTTCACTGATGAGCCGGGACCGCGATACCGAGGCGGCACAGGAGGCTCGAGCGCTCTTGGCGCGCCACCCTGAGCAGGCTGTTCCACACTTTCTCTTGGCCGAGCTCACTCGGGATTCTGCGCCGGGAGAGTCGGCCGAATTCCAGCGGCGAGGGCGATCGCTGGCTAAGAACGCTCCGGAGGAGTACTACCTGCGCGCGATGTCGGCCAGTGACATTGACGAGGCGATTAACCTGCTCAGCGAGGCGATCGAGCTAGACCCTTCGTATTTTGAGGCGATTCTCGCGCGGGTGAAGCGCTACTACGAAAAAGGTGATTATTTTGAAGCCCGCATCGATGCAGAGAAGGGAGCCAGCCTGCGTCCGGGCGATTGGCGGGCTTGGCGCCACTTGGGCTACATCTTCATGAGAATGAAAGACTACAAGCGCGCCGTGTCGCACCTCGAGCGCACGGTCGACCTGAAACCTGACGCCGAGAGTGCTTGGTACAATCTTGGCCTGGCGCAGGCGTACCTTGGTCGACTTGCGGAGGCTGAAGGAACGTTCGTGAAGGCGACCGAACTTGACGCCTCGAAGGCTCAGGCTTGGATGAACCTCGGCGACGTCCAACTGCGTCGAGGCAAAACTGCTCTTGCAAGGCAGTCATACGGCCGCGCCATGGACCGCGATCCGCAAGTTCACTTGGTCGTTTTCCATGCCGGCCTCTGTGAGCATCGACTCGGGAATTACGGTGCGGCCCTTGAGCTGTTGACGCGGGCCGCGGATTTGAAAGGGGCGGATCTCTTTCGCACATACTGGGCCATGGGCCAGTCGCTGGCCCAACTTGGACGCGGTGCGGAGGCGCTCACCGCGTACGAGCAAGCGCTGAAAGAAGATCCTGGCAATGCCAGTGTTCTCAACAGTGTCGCCATGGTACGCCTGACGGCTCGATCGCCGACCGTTCAGGACTTTGAACAATCTCTGAAGGTGGCCCGGGAGATTGTGAAGCGGCACGCGGATAATCTGTACTTTCAGAGAACACTTGCATTGGCTGAGCTGAGAACAGGAGAGTTTGAATCGGCTTTTTCACGAACGCGATTGCTTAACGAAAGCGGCAAGGGCAGTGCCTGGAGTCTTGTGATCGGCAGTTGGGCCGCTTTCGAATGTGGAAACATCGAACTGGCACATCAGTGGCGCGGCCGTGCGGAAGCGATCATAAATGGCCGGACAGTTCCCGACAATGTACTGGCTCGTTTCCTGGGCGAGCTGGACGCGCGAACCCGAGATCGAAAGGAGACTGACGCATGAAATCGAGATCGCTCTTCCTCGTCGCATGCGCCGCAGCAATTACATGCGTCGCGGCCGGTTGTCAGACGTGTAGTGGGCGGCGAACATGCTGTCGTTATTGGGCGCCACAAAACTGTACACCGTGCGCGTTATGTGCACCAGGCGTACCATGCTGCGCCATCTATATCACATGCAAGGGGGTGCCGCAAGATCCGGCCACGACGATGACCGGCGACTCTTCGCCTTTTGAAGACGAGCCGGTCCCGCCGCACCCGATTGAAGGGACCCCGGTTGAGCCGGACGAAATACCACCTCGCCTGAGTGTTGGCGATTGGACCTACATCCGGGCTGAGCACACGGATTTCCTGACGATGACGCTTTTCGTCGGAGATGTCGCGACACCGCATCGTCGGTATCACGACCACGTATACTTTCAGATTCCCGAAGGGCTTTCGCCCGGGGTGCACAAGGTGCGCGTCGTGTCGGGCAGCGACATGCTGGCGGAGGGGCGTATAGAAGTGAGACGTTCCAACTAGGACGAGGTGCCTGAACCGACGCAAGGGTTCGCTACAAGTGAAGCATCTGCGCTGAAACCTGATCGCGCCGGCAGCGCGTAGGCAGCCCACGGCACACACATCCGCGGACAGGTGGCGCGAACGGAAAGCGGCGTACGCCGGGACCGTGGGTATGTGGGCATAAGATTCCGCCCGTCACTGCGAGCGCCGGCGTTCGAACGATCGGCCGACGATCAGGCCGGCTTCGAACAGGGCGTACATGGGTACGGCCAGCAGGATCTGGCTGATGACGTCCGGGGGCGTGAGGAAGGCGGCCAGGACGACGATGCCGAACAGGACATAGCGCCGGCTTCTGGCCATGGTGGCGCACGGGACCAGGCCGGTCGCGGCGAGGGCCACCACGACCACGGGCAGTTCGAAGGCCAGTCCGAAGCCCAGCGCCAGGCCGAACGTCAGCGAGATGACGTACTGCAGGCCGTACTGGCTGGCGACGGCACGGCGGCGTTCTGCCGGCGTGGTGAGGATGGCGCGGGGGCCATTGGGCGTCTGGATGTTCAGCGTGTTCCGTCGGTTGTTGAACCAGACGGTGCCTGCGGGGGCGTCCTCGGGATCTTCATCCAAGACGGGGATTTGCAGGTCGGCCGTCGCGTTTTCGGGGGCGTCTTTGAGTTGCGGCTGGCGGAGCAGTATGCGGTTGAACCAGGAGGGGCGCAGCTCGGGCAGGTCGAATCCCTGATTGAATGACACCAGGAAGTTGAGCACGATGGGCAGCACGATGAAGAACATAAAAGCCACGCCCGCGAGAAAGAGGCCCACCAGGACGGGCAATAGCCGCCGCACCCAGCGCCGCTCGGTTTCGTACAGCCCGGCACTCACGAAGGTCCAGATCTGGTGGAGGATCCACGGCGTGGAGATGAGCAGGCCGCTCAGCAGGCCGACGCGCAGGTAGATGAGGAACGGGGCGATCGGGCTGAGCGCCAGCAGCTCGGGCCTTTCGCCGTGTGCGTTCAGGACCACCAGGGCCGGCGTGATGATGAAGGCCAGGATGTGCTTGGCGAAGATGAGCGAGACGATCGTGCAGACGGCCAGCCCTGCAATGGCGCGTATGAGGCAGGCTCGAAGTTCCTCGAGATGCTGCGTGAGCGGCATGCGGGTGGCTTCGAGCGGGTCTTTGTACGCTGCTTTGGTGTCGGAAGCGCCAGGTTCCTGCGGCATGGCGGGAATTCTATCGATCCGGCGGCGAGATGGCCACGTTGGATCGCATAGCGGGGGCAATCCTGTCGGCGCGGGCTGGGGCGGCGCGTCCGCTTCGGGCTCTTACGGCCGACCGTTCGCTTCGTGTATTCCGTCGCCTTGGGCGTCCTGCAACTGGTTTGTCGGTGATCGACCGCGATCTTGGCGGGGCGCTTGCGGGCCGGCTATCTCACCAGGATGACGGGGTGGTACACGAAATCGCTGGATGCGGAGCCGGGGCCCGCGATAGCTGCTGGTTCCACTACATTGGCGGGCTGAATGAGCACTTTCTTCTTGTTCATCGCCCCGGTCATTTTCACCTCGACGAGGACAACGCCGGCGAATCCGACGACCGTAAACCTCGAGTTGTTGCCGTTGCCCGTCACGTTGTTAAACAGGAGGATGGTGCGAGGCTGACCGATGATCGAGGCGAGTTCGTCCTTGATTCCCGCACTGAGCCCGGTATCACCTTCCACCACCAGCGTGCCGTCTTCGCCGAGGACGAATTCTCCTCCATGCCACGCCAGGTCCGCCTCGGTGATGCCGTCCAGAATCTGACGCGAGATGACCGCCGTGCTGTTATCGGGTGAGCCGATGTCGACCGTCCCGAAGTTTCCCGGCGGAAGCTGGCCATTGCCTCCGCCCGGGTACAGATTGATCTCCGGGATGAAGTCCTGTCCTGACGACACCGTGTTCTGATCGGGGTCGTGCGACCAGTTGTCCGTCGAGGGCCACGTTCCGTCCAGCAGCTCCTCCCAGACATCGACGTGAAGAGCAAGGGGCAGCAATCCAACGGTCCCGTCGCTCGGCGTTCCAAAGCCGACGACCCCCTCTTTGAAAGTCGCCGCGGCCTGGGCTCCGACGTTGGACGTTTCAAAGCCGAGAACTGAGGCGAACGTGAGCTGGACGGGGCCGTGGACTCTCACGAGCACCGTGTTGAGCACAGGGGGCGTAGTGAAGTTGATCGCCTCGTTGGGGTCGTAAATATCGTTCAGGTAGCCCAGTTGCACATCGGAATTCGTGTCGATCTGAGGAGCGCTATTCATGACCGGGTTACGCGCCGCGTATTCAGCGGCTGTCGCCCGAGCCGCAATGGCTTCATCCGACGTATTGGGAAGGCCGGAAAGCGCGTCGTGGTCCATAAGCTCCCAAGCGCCGGCTAGGGCCGCGGCATCCGCCGCGATCTGCGATTCTTCGCGCGCTCGATAGAGTATCCCGACATCAATGGTGAATGCCGCGGCGCCAAGAAGCACGACGCTCGATACGGCGACCGCCGCGACGGTTGCGGCCCGGCGCCTCGGTCCCCTCAGCCGTTGAGGTCCGATCAACATGGGACATCCTCCAGTCGTCGCGCTGCCTCGTGCCGACCCGATCAGTTGTTCTGGAACACCGTTCTCGTTGTCGGATCGGTATAGATCAGGCCGCTGGGGCCGTACCAGCGGACTTCCGTGATCTCCAACCGCTCGACGCGGTTGTCGCCGAAGGTGATGGCAGAGTTCGCGGCCGAGTGGTTCGGAGCGTAGGAGTTCAGATCTGCGAGGCCGGCGTTACCGGAAATGTGCATATTCTGGGAGGGATAACCAAAGCTCCCCCAGGTGCTGGAGTTTCCGCTGGTAATCATGAACGTCAGGTACGTTCCGTCGGTATCCAGGACTTGCGTCCAGGTGATCGTTTCCGCGGCGTCGCTGCACTTTGCGGACTCGAAACTGCGTTCCCTGACGAGATTGTCGCCGTTCCACCCCTGGATCTGCAGCCCGCCCTCCATATAGTCCGGCAGTTCGCGGAAATTCCAGGACACCTGAACGAACATGGAATCCGTGTGTCCGAAAGGCGACATGACCGTGTACCACTGCGGGGCGTTGACCAGTTCGCCCGGCTCGTTAAGAACCATCCGCCAGTCTTCTTCAACGCGCAGAACCGTGAATGAGGTGGTGCCGGCCTCGGTCGGTCCTACCGGCAGCAGCATCACCGGTGCCGTTACAAGCAGCGCTGCCCAAAGGACAGTTCGTTTCCGGGGGCGTTTTGAGCGACTGTTTCCATACGCGGCCATGATTGGACCCTCCAATAACGAATCGGACCTCTACGCCGTGTTCCCCGCGTGGCCCACGCCACGCGCTCCGCCCGAAGCTATGATCTACGATTCAGCGCAAGAGAAGGCCACCATCAGACGGTCAATTCGCGTGGGCACGAACAATTAAAGGTCCCCGGCCGTGCGGTACAGTTTTCCTTCAGCGGGGTGAGTCCGATCTCATCGTTGCGCGTGAGCGGCTTTGTACTCGGACGCACCCGTGGCTGCTTGGCCTTCCGCCGGATGGGGTTGGATCGCCGCGCCATGTTGGTCGGCCTCTTTCGCCGCCGCGGCTCGTTCGCATAATGAGTCGAGACGGGAAATGGCCCGTTCCAAGCGGGCGCGTTGCGGTGTTTCCGCAGCCTCGGCGATCTCCCGCATGGACTTCGCGACTTCCTGAAGCACGGTCTGCTCGAACGTCTTCTCCGCCTCCAGCGTCTCGACCGCTTTGAAGAAGTGGTCGTGGAGGTCAGTCAGTTCGTCCTTGCGGCGCAGCGATCTTCGCTTGGGAAAACGTCCTGCGACCAGCTCATCCAATGAGCTTCGCAGTACGTAGATGGGTCCGCAGATTCGGTGTGTTACGAAGATGATCGTCAGGCCGGCACAGGCAGCGATGGCGACACCGAGGATGGCCGCCGTCAGCGCCACCGCGGCGGTGCTGTTTTCGGCCGTGGTCCAATCGCTGCTCAGGATCCTCGCCTGTGTTTGCCTGAACTGCAGGTAGTGGACCAGGAAACTCATCGTTCCGGACGTTATCAGCACGGCCAGCGACGCCAGCAACGCGTATTTCCACTGAAGCCGAGAGTCGACGACGTAGCGTCGCCGTCGGGTCCTCGATGGCCCACGGCGCGTTTTCATTTCGGCCTTATTCATGTCGTTCTCCGAACATGATGACGATTTCGAATGGACCTGCATCACCGGAAAGCACGGGCGCGTCGTACGTCGGAATCGGCCAGACGGAGGCCTGAATCAAGCTCCGGCCCCGTCAGAATCGGGGATAATTCGGCGACGATTCGGACAGTATATCAGGGGCGAATGAATCGTATTCTCTGATCTGTACTACACGAATTGCAGTGCTGAGGAGGGGACGCGGTGTATTCGGACCTGATGAAGATCGTGTTGGCGCTGGGGGTGTTCGGGGGCTTGATCATCTTCGGATGGACAAGCGTCTTCGCCTGGACGGGGGACGTGGCCGTCCGGGACGCCGGGGTCCCGCCGCACATCTGGCACGCGTTTGAAGCATACGATCCCTGTGGTGAGGTCGTCGAGGTTCGCGAGATGATCGAGTTTGTGGAGCACCTCCGCGATTCAGGCGTGCCGCGGGAGCTGATCGCCTCGCAGCTCTCGGAATTCTGCACGAACGACGTGGCATCGGACCCGCGGCGCAACCTCGCCGCCTGCCGGTTGTGCTTTAAGGAGATTGTCGGGAGCGTGTGTCGCAAGCAAGTTCGAAGCGCAATCATTCGCGAATAACGACCGCAGAGACATCGGCTCATACCAGGTCACGTGCCGTCTGGTGAGTTGCTTAAAGGGCGTTGAGAAACTCCCGCAACGAATCAAATGCGCTGTGTTCCAGCGGCCAGTACCCTTTCTCTGCAGCCTCGCCAAGCCGTTTGTCGGGCTCCTCCTCGGACGCGAGCCAAGCATGGACCTTTGCTTTCCAAGAGTTTCTGGGGACGCGATTCTCCCGCTTCTTGGCACAGGCAAAATACTTCCGGACGCATGTCATCGTCGGTCGGTTAGCAACTGAATTAAGGCACAACGTCTCAAGCATGCCGGTTGATCGGCAGTCGGGAAAGAGGAAAACCCTGACATTGATGTTGACGGTCTTACGGGCAATCGTGATGGACCCTGCTGCCGGCGCTTGACAGGCAGTCGGGACGGGCAATCCTGCGTTTTGCAGGGCGCCCTGGATCGAACGAAACGCAGCATCTGGATCGTCGTCGGCATCCCGCGTGATCCCGATTGACGTCACTCTGCTGAATCCTGACCAGTCTTTGAGGCCGTCAAGGAATCCCCGCAGCCTGCCCTTGCCGTCGTATCTCGCGACTTGAATCCCTGTCAACCTCAAGCCGCCAAGGAGGGCGTTGAAAAACCTCACCTCCTCCTCGCCTTCGCCCAGCAAGAGCTTGGGCCCTCTAATCTCCATCGGGCCGGGCACGCTCAACGGATCTCCCAATTAAGTGATTCGGCACGATCAAGGGCCTCGGCCGAGATGTTTACAGCACCGATGCCGTCTTCGTCTCTTTCCAGCCGAAACACACGGAAGCCGTCCTCAATGCTAAGCATCTCAGAGAAAGCACTATGCGCTGCCAGGAGGCACTCGCGGCTGTGGGTGGTGGCAAATAGCTGGACGTTGGCGCGTCGGCAAGCGTTATCTATTGCTTCCCATATCTTCTTTTGAACAGAATGATGAAACCCGGTTTCGATCTCGTCGACCAACACAGCACCGTCTCGCGAATCTAGGACGGCCAGGAGGATTCTCAAGAGCCGCACAAGTCCTTCACCCACGAATGCAAGCGGAATGAGTCGCCCCATACCAACGTCGGCGCTTATCGTTGGAGCGCCGCCGAACGTGGCGACCGTCAGTCTCGTCAACGATGGGTCCACGATTGAAAGAGCTTGCGTCACTTCCTCCTCACGAAGCTCTTCGGCGAGTCTGCTAAATCGCTTCGAATCCTCGGCCGTTGACCGGTAACGCGTGGCGAGGAACACACTCGTGGGGAACGGTGGCGTCCGACCCACGCCGATCTGCAGACCGCCAGATTCTATGGCGGCGTGCGAGTCCGTTACTTGTCCCCTATCGTCAAAGCGATAAGCGAGGGTACTTGCCGTGGACTCCGTGGCAACGGCGCCGGCTGGAGGTGCGGGGCTCTCTGCCTGCGCGTTCTTCCTATCATGGCGTTGCGTAAGCGATTTTCCCAGCGATATTGCCAATGACCGCTTGTTCGAATCCGTATCCAGTGAATCCAATCGAATCTCATGCCCCGCACACTTTTGGTGAAACAGCCAGCCCCAAGTTTCGGAGGCGTCACCGTGCAAGCCCTCAAGACCCCGTAGCATGTTCAATCGAAAGGTGATTTCCGGGTTGTGGCCCCCGAGGTGGAGGAAAAGCGCCTCAAGGAAACATGTCTTTCCCGTGTTGTTTCGGCCAGCAATGAGGTTTATGCGGCTCAGGCCATTGATCTCGAACGACTGAAACACTCGGAAATTCTGGGCTGAGAAGGTTCTTAGCATTGCGCGACCGTTTCTGCGTTGAGAATGACTAATCTCCGAACTTGATGCCCTGTGCGAGCGGCAGTTCCGTCGAGAAGTTGATCGTGTTGGTCTGGCGGCGCATGTAGGCTTTCCATGCGTCCGAGCCAGATTCGCGTCCTCCGCCGGTTTCTTTTTCGCCTCCGAAGGCGCCGCCGATCTCGGCGCCGCTGGTTCCGATGTTCACGTTGGCGATGCCACAGTCGCTGCCGGTGTGGGTGAGGAACTCCTCGGCCTCGAGCAGGTTGCGGGTGAAAATGGCCGAGCTGAGGCCCTGGGGCACGTCGTTGTGGAAGTGGATCGCCTCGGCCAGCTCGCGGTACTTGATGATGTACAGGATCGGGGCGAACGTCTCCTCCTGCACGATGCCGAACTCGTTGCGGGCGGACGCGATGCAGGGCGTGACGTAGCAGCCGCCGGCGTATTCCTTGCCGTCGAGCTGCTGGGCGCCGTAAAGAATCTCGCCGCCCTCGTCCTTGATCCGTTTCACCGCGGCGAACATGTCGGCGACGGCGGCGGTGTCTACGAGCGGCCCCATCAGGGTGCCCTCGTCGAGCGGGTTGCCGATGGTGACCTGCTGATAGGCCTTGATGAGCCGCTCGATCAGTTCATCGCGAATGGAATCGTGCACAATAATGCGGCGCGTGGAGGTGCAGCGCTGCCCGGCGGTGCCGACCGCGCCGAACAGAATCGCGCGGACCGACATGTCCAGATCGGCGTCGGGCGTGACGATGATGGCGTTGTTTCCGCCCAGTTCAAGGATGGTCCGTCCCAGGCGCTTGCCGACGACCTCGCCGATCCGGTAGCCCATGGCGCAGCTACCGGTGGCCGAGACGAGCGGGATGCGGCGATCGGCGATCAGTTTCTCGCCGACATTTGAGCCGGAGCCGATGCAAAGTGTGAAGATCGCCGGATCGACGCCGTTCTCTCGGCAGACCCTTTGGGCGACCTTGGCGCAGGCGATCGCCGTCAGCGGCGTTTTGCTCGAGGGTTTCCAGAAGGTCGCGTCGCCGCAGACGGCCGCGATGGTGCAGTTCCAGCTCCAGACGGCGACCGGGAAATTGAACGCGCTGATGACTCCGACGACGCCCAGCGGATGCCACTGCTCGTACATGCGATGCTTGGGCCGCTCGGAGTGCATGGTCAGGCCATAGAGTTGGCGGCTCAGGCCGGTGGCAAAATCGCAGATGTCGATCATTTCCTGGACCTCGCCGTGCCCTTCGGCGCGGATCTTCCCCATTTCCAGGGTGACAAGATCGCCGAGCGGCTCCTTGACCTCGCGAAGCGCAATACCAAGTTGGCGAACGGTCTCGCCGCGGGCCGGCGCGGGGATGGTTCGCCATTTAAGAAACGCTTCGTGGGCGCGGTTCACGGCGCGGTCGAACTCGTCGGCGTTTGCCTGCTTCACGGTGGCCAGTACGGAGCCGTCGATGGGCGTGTGCACCTCGATGGTCTCGCCGGTGCCGTACCAGTCGCCGTCGAAGACGCCGGGGTTGTCTTTCTCGATGCCGAGTTTGGCGAGGATGGCCTGAGCTTGTTGCATGGTGTCACCTGTGGGTTTGTGTTGAACAGGGGCGCGTCGCGATGTCGCCCGCGGACTTAACGAACCAACGTCGTCCGGTGTGCCGGTCGTCGCCCGCCGTGCTCCGCTGGTCCAACGGTTCACCGCTGCGCGGCGACGCTCGGTCCGGTCGAACAAGCTTAGCTTAAACGTTCGCATTCGGGCGTCAAGAAACGCGGCAAAGTTTGCACGATTGGCGCCCGGCATGAGGAGTTGTTCTTGCATTCCGGCGCAATTGGTGGCATCTTTTTGTCGGGCGCAGGTCCGTGTCAGAGTTGCTGCCGATGGCGTACGCCAACCGGCGGCCTCTGGTTGACGGCGGAGGTGTCCGGACATGTCCTCACCAATGTGCACATCGGTCGGACGGGGATTAGAGGTGCATTGTCGGAAGACGCACGTAACGACACATCCCAAATCGGGCCGTTTAAGGAGTCAGGATCGTGCAAATCGAGGAGTTCTTAAAGAAGAACGGCGTTCGGTATGAGCGGCACACGCACCCGGTAGCCTACACGTCGCAGCAGTTGGCCGATGCGGAGCATGTGTCCGGTTACATGGTCGCCAAGCCGGTGATCGTGAAAGGAGCTTCGGAGTTCGCGATGTGCGTGATCGCCGCGCCGGCGCACCTTGACTTGAGGCGAGCTGCGGAAGCGCTCGATGAGAAGGAGGTGCGGCTGGCGACGGAGCCGGAGATGGCCGAGTTGTTTGCCGGCTGCGAGTTGGGTGCCGAACCTCCGATCGGTGCGATGTTTGGGATGAAGACCGTGGCGGACGAGGCCCTGAAGGAGGATGAGTTCCTCGTCATGCAGGCCGGCACGCACACCGAGTCGGTCAAGGTCCCGTTCGAGGATTGGGAGAGAGTCTGCGGGCCGATCGTGGCAACGATCGCGGCGGTATAGCGATCCGGCGGCAAACCGGTCAGACGGGACGGGGAGAAGAGTTCGAACCCGGAGGCGGCCCATCTTGATTCATCGCTGGGCCTGGCAATGGTCGGGGAAACGTCGTGGTCATGACGTTTACTCGGGGAGTGAGTGTCGGTTCCGAGAAGATGGAGCGAAGGCGATGGACAGAGGATGGGCGTTTCCGGTGTTTTTGTTGTGTTCGTGCTTCGGTTTCTTTGCGCCGGCGCAGGCGGCGGAATTCTGTGATCCGACACCCGATGCGACGGCTCTGCTGAATTCATACAGCGGGCTGGCATCTCATTGTGAGCCGGCGCCGGGCAGGACCGGGGGGATTTTGACGTTTTACGGCGTACCGATGACGGAGGGTGCAACGCCGGCCGACGCCGTCCATAGCTGGATCATCGCCTACGCTGGGGCGATCGGGATGTCCCCACAGGATTTGGTGGATCCTCATAATCCGATTCGACAGACAGTCGTGGATTCGGGGCGGTTCACCGCGTTCATGCACCAGCAGTATTTCTACGGCTTCCCGGTTGCCGGCAACACAGTGCGGTTTCTCGTGTTGAACGGCACGCCGGCCCGCGTCATCTACGTCTCGGCCCAAATCCGCGACGTCGTCGGCGGCAGCACGATCTCCGGCGAGATCGTTCTCGACGGGTCCGAGGCCCTGGCCGTCGTTCGTGACTCACCGACGTATGGGTACTTGAGCGAATGGAGTTCTCCGATCCTGGTGGTTTTGGCAGCGGGCGCAGGCGATTCGGGCGAGCCGATCTACGCTTGGAGGTTTCGCGGCCGTAATCTGGATGGCCCGGATGTTGAGGCCATGACATTCTTCGTCGATGCGTCGGACGGTGAGGTTGTTCGGGTTCGCAGTGACGTTGTCGATTCAGATGACGTCATCTTTGGGCGGGTCCAGGGGCTCGTGACTCCGGGAACGCTTCCCGACGCACCCTACAATCCTCCGGAGGTGGCGAATTTGCCGGGCGTTCGCGTCGAGATCGTTGAGTCCGGATGGTCGACCGAGACGGACAGTGCGGGGATTTTCGGGATCATGCACACCGGGGCGTGGCCGGTCACCCTAGAAGCGACGCTCACTGGGGAGAGCGTTGAAGTCGTCGCCGAACAGGGGTGCGCGGTGGTGGAGCAAGCCACCGGCATTGAGCCACCCGATCTGATCGTGGAGCTGTTCGCCAATGACGGTCCGGTAAATGGTTGCCCGGACGAACCGAACGAGTTCTCGACGTCCCAACTCAACGCCTTGCTGCACGTGAGCCAGGCGCGCGATTTCTTTCTGGATCGCGAGCCTGATTTTGTTGAACTCACAAGTGCGGGCGGGGCGGCTCTGCCGCTGAAGATGCATGTCAACCACGACAACCCGAACGACCCGTGCAATGCGCGGTTCGCACCTCCCGACGCGTTCTTTTTCCGGCCTGCGGACGGGGTGTGCGTCAACATGGCGTACTCTTCGATTGTGACTCATGAATTCGGCCATCTGGTCGTGGACACCCTTCAACTGGGTCAATGGGCTTTCGGAGAGGGCTTCAGCGACACGCTGGCGATTCTGGTGCATGACGATGCGGTGGTCGGGCGCGACTACAAGGGACCGGGGCAGCACATGCGCGACATCGCCGGCTCTTACGCGCTCTACCCGTGCCAGAGCCTTGAATCGCACTACTGCGGAAAGATCCTCGCGCGTGTCTGGTGGAACTTCCGTGAGGACGCGGACGGGCCGGGTGCAGACTGGGCTGCGTCGTTGGAAATCGCCCGGCGGTTGTTCGCCTCCTGGTCTTTGATTACCGGGGGTGTGCCTGCCTCATCGCTGGAGAGTGCCACGCCACAGACCGCAATCGAGATGCTGGTCATCGACGACGACGACGGGGTGCTTGGCAACGGGACGCCGCATGTGTGTGCGCTGTGCGCGGCGCTGTTCAACCGGAGCATTCCATGCCCCCCCGTCATCCTGGATGACGATGGAGACGGTGTTCCGAACGTGTGCGAGAACGATTGCAACGGCAACGGGATTCCGGATTCTGAAGATCTGGCAAGTGGCACAAGCCTCGACTGCAATGGCAACGACAGGCCTGACGAGTGCGACGTTCCTCCGATCGGAGGCGGCCCCGATTGCAATGGAGATGTCGTGCCCGACGAGTGCCAATTAGCAGGGAACGACTGCAACGGCAACGGCGTCCCGGACGAATGCGACGTGGCGCCTATCGGAATCGGGCCGGACTGCAATGGAGACGGCGTGCCCGACGAGTGCCAGCTCGGCGGGAACGACTGCAACGCCAACAGCGTCCCGGATGAGTGTGAGGTGGACTGCAACGCAAACGGCGTCCCGGACGAGTGCGACGTGCCCCCGATCGGAGCCGGACCTGATTGTAATGAGGACGGCGTGCCCGACGAGTGCCAATTGGCCGGGAATGATTGTAACGGCAACGGCGTGCCGGACGAGTGCGAGGTGGACTGCAACGGCAACGGCGTTCCGGACGAGTGCGACGTTCCTCCGATCGGCGCCGGGCCCGATTGTAATGGGGACGTCATTCCTGACGAGTGCCAATTAGCAGGGAACGACTGCAACGGGAATGGGGTGCCGGACGAGTGCGAGGATGATTGCAATGACAACGGTCTGCCCGATGCGTGCGACGTGCCACCGATCGGCCCCGGCCCTGATTGCAACGGCAACGGCCAACCCGACGAATGCGAGGTGCCGCCGATCGGTTTCGGTCCCGATTGCAACGGCAACGGCGTTCCGGACGAGTGCGAGACCGACTGCAACGGCAACGGCGTGCCGGATGAATGCGACCTGCCGCCGATCGGCGCCGGTCCCGATTGCAACGGCAACAGCATTCCCGACGAGTGCGATGTTCCTCCAATCGGCGCCGGACCTGATTGTCACGCGGATGGCGTGCCCGATGAATGTCAACTGGCGGGGAATGACTGCAACGAAAACGACGTCCCGGACGAGTGTGACGTCCCGCCTCTCGGCGCCGGACCCGATTGTAACGACAACGGCTTCCCTGATGAGTGCGACGTCCCGCCGATCGGTTTCGGGCCCGACTGCAACGCCAACGGCCTACCCGACGAGTGCGAGGTTCCTCCGATGGGAGTCGGTCCGGATTGTAACGAGGACGGCGTGCCCGACGAATGCCAGCTTGCAGGGAACGATTGCAACGGAAACAGCGTGCCGGATGAGTGCGAGGTTGATTGCAACACGAACGGAGTGCCCGACGAGTGCGACGTGCCGCCGATCGGTTTCGGCCCCGACTGCAACGGTAATGGTGTACCGGACGAGTGCGAGGACGATTGCAACGACAACGGTCTGCCCGACGCGTGCGATGTGCCACCCATCGGGGCCGGTCCTGATTGCAACGGTAACGGCCATCCCGACGAGTGCGAGGTGCCGCCGATCGGAAACGGGCCCGACTGCAACGGCGACGGCGTTCCCGATGATTGTCAGCTGACGGGAAACGACTGCAACGATAATGGCGTGCCGGACGAGTGCGAGGCCGATTGTAATGACAACGGGCTCGCGGACGCGTGCGATATTTCAGCCGGCACCTCGTCCGATGTGAATCTAAATGGTATTCCGGATGAATGTGAATGTGCCGATTTGGGGTGCTATGACGGGGACGTGTGCACATGGGATCGATTCGAGAGCGGAGCTTGCGTGCACGATCCCAACGTTTACGGCGACGTTGACCACAGCGGCAGCGTCAACCTGATTGACGTGATGGCAGTGCTCAACGACGTGGGAACCACACAAGAGTGCACGATTCGGGATTTCGACATAACGCCGTGCGCGGGCGACGGCGTCATCAACGTGTTTGACGTGTTCGCGGCGATGGACGCCGCTGTGGGGATCGACGCCTGCTGCGGCGGGCCTTGAGGAAAGACAGCCGACGATGCCGAGCGGGGGACCGCGTGGGCAAACCCTGCCGCCTACGGCGGTTTGGCTTGCGCACGATCCCCCGAGTGTATGCCTGGCACGCCGCCAGCCGGCCTTGCGGCCGGCTCATCCGCTTCGGTCACGCCGAGGAAGAAGCCGGCGGCTTGCCCAGTTGGTCTTCCAACTCGCTGAGCACTTCGACCACGCGTTTCTGATGTTCACCGCGACCGGTCACCCACCGCACGACACCGTCCTCGCTGACAAGGGTGGCGATGCGTCGACTGGCGAGCAGAACCGTGGAGTGATTCTTGTTGCCCATGAAGCGGCCGATCTCCGGAAAGCTCATGTCGGTGTGTCGGCGGGCCAGGTACATGGCGATTCCGCGGGCTGCCGCAATCGTCCGCGACTTGCGCGAGGTATGAAGATCGGCCGGCGATAACCCGAAGTAAATCGCAACGACGGATTCAATATCGGACAAGCGGACAATGCGAGTGGTGCGCTGGATGAGGTCCTTGAGCCCCTGGGCGGCAAGGGAGCGGCTGATCGGCTGTCCGGTGACATCGGCAAGTGCGACGAGCTTGTAGAGCGCGCCGGTGAGTTCTCGAATGTTCGATTCGCAGCACTCGGCGATGAATTGAATGACCGGCTCGGGGACTTCCCGCCCCGTTTCGGCGGCCCGGCGGCGAAGCACCTCGGCGCGCGTTTCGTAGTCCGGCGGATCGATTTTGACGACCATGCCCGAAACGAATCGTGTCACCAGCGACTCCGACAGGTGGGATATCATTTTCGGGTGCGCATCGGAGGCCATCACGACCTGCTTGCCCGCGCCGTCGATCGCGTTGAACGTGTGAAGGAACTCGGTCTGCGTGCCGCGTTTGTTCGAGAAGAAATGGACGTCATCGAGTACGAGTACGTCCGCCTGGCGATAGCGCTGCCGAAAGGACTCCAGTCCCTGCGTCTTCACCGCGAAGACGTACTGGTTGGTGAAGTCCTCCGCCGACAGGTATCGGTAGGACAAGCTCGGGTTGTGCTTCTTCACGCCGTTGCAGATGGCCTGCAACAGATGCGTCTTTCCGATGCCGCACCCTCCGTGGATAAACAGGGGATTGAATTGCGATGCCGGTCGCTCGGCCACGCTCAGCGCCATCGAGTGTGCAAGCCGGTTGGATTCGCCCACGACAAAGGTCTCGAAAACGCCCTTGGGCGGCGGCAGGGGCGGCAAAGCACCGAGGTGCTTGTGGGCTCGCGCCATGCGTTCCGGGTTGTTCGAGGCATAATCGACCTGCGAGTCGGGCTGCTTCTTCCGCACCTGTTTGGAGAGCATGGGATCGATCGTGAACGCGATGTCGAGGGACCGCCCGGTGACGGCCGAAGCCGCCTCCTTGATGACATCACTGAAATGCCGCTCGATCCATCCTCCGACAAACTGATTTGCGACGCCGACGTTCACAACACCGTCAGCGAAGGAGAAACTAGTTGATCCCTTGAACCAGACCTTGAAGCGTTGCGGACCCACCTTTTCCGCGATCAATTCTTTCAGTTTTGCGATAGGGTCGTCACCGTGAGCGCAAGAATCCACTGCAAGCTCCTCCCCGAGCCGGGAAACCAGCCTTAGACACAAATAGAGAACAGTATGAACTAAAATGAGTCGGAAAGCCGTGCCCCGCTGCGCTCCTGTTGCTTCCAGCCGGGCGCCAACAACGCTTGCAAAATTAGCAGGTCGCCCGAAGCGCGTCAACCAAAGATTTGAGCTACGGTGGTGACGCGCGCGGCTTGCATCGGCGAATCAAAGGGTTAGCGATTGAAAAAAAGTTTTTGTCACGGGTTAGGAACATCACAGATTCACAATGTGGAAAACTCCGCTGCACGTTGCCTCGATCATCGAGCAGAAGAGTTGATGGCCGCCCACGCGCGCCGGCGTCCCACTTCTCTCAGACCCCAGCGATCGTACAAACGCCGAGCATGGATGTTGATGCTGTCCACGGCCAACGTCAACGAATTGTTCCCACGTTCCCGGGCGGCGTGCAACGCCCGCGCCATCAAAGCGTCGCCCACGCCCTGTCCACGATGTCTGACGCAAACGCCCATGTAGACGATCTCCAGGCAGGAACGCCCCCGCACGCCCGACAGGAGCAGGATTCCCGCCGGTGCGTCCTGCCGCAACGCCAGGAACCATAGGTCAGGGTCGTGCTCGCCCGTGTGCTTGTGCCCGAGCAGAATGTCTCGGGGTTTGCGCAAACCTGTTAATCTGGGGCAGTCGTGGCTCTCGACGTAGGTCGCTTCCAGCGCCTCGATAAACTCATCTTCGCGGTCGTGCGAATACGGGATGTATTCGATACCGTCTGCAATCGGTCGTTCCGGTAGGGGTTCGTTCAGATCCCGTTCCATGTATACCAGTTCCGCAAGGTAGATGAAGCCCGCATCTCGAAGTGCGACGGCGTCGTCGGCAACCTCAACGTCAATCAGAACTTGCAGCAAAACCAACTCGCGGTCCCAGGCGCATTGCTGGACCTTTTCGAACATCGCCCGACGCCAGGAAGGTACCGCCCGTCCGGCACGCGCGTCACTGGAAAGAAGCAACGCCGTTCGTCCAGGAGACTCCACGGACAGGCAGGCGTCGACGAGACGACCGTTCAGCCATACGCCCACAATAAGATCTGTGTTGAGGGATTGAGCGCGAACCGTCTCGCGAAGCTCTTCGATGGTGCGATCAATCTGCTTGGGCGTATAGGTGCTTCTCCCTAGAATGAGGCGCAGCGCGGAAGCTCGAGCCGGGTCGCCCGGATCGATTGGACTGATGGTGAGCGCATCACGGCCCTTCACATGCACACGCCATCGTGCCGCAACCCCGAATCGCGTCTGATGCCAACGTCGGCACGCCGTTCGGCCCAGCTCACACCAGCATAGGGAGGGGCAGGCCGTGGTACAATCCGTTGGCCGGTCCATTTCTGCCCGTGTCCAGCCTGCCTCGGCGTCCATTGGCAGGGGTCGTGCCGAGGTCTATAATTCGCTTCGTAAGATCTTGTTGCAGAGCGAGTTGGCGTCAGCAAGCCGCCTTCGGAGGTGAATGCTTGGAGTGGATCTCGCTGCCTGAGTCCGCGGAGGTCAGGCACGAGCCTCGCGAAGCTGTCCCTCACGGTCGGCCCGGTCATTGGGCACCTATGGAGAGACCGCCGGTGCTTCAACGTCGGCATATGGCCGTGCTGGTGCTGGTGCGGGGGCGCGTTCGGATCTGATGCGGCCTCGGCGGATAAACGAGAAGGACGGGGCATGCGGCTTTCTCACAGCCTGGCGGCCATTCTATTGGTGGCGTGTGGGTGCAGGTCGCCGGGTGAACCTGGTTCGTGTGATATACAGTCGATGGACGTTGGGGAACGCGTGGCCGCGATCCGCCGTGCTGCGGCGCAACGGGATCGGTCGGCCGTACCTCATCTAGTAGACCGTCTCGAAGATGAGGATGTGGTGGTCCGGTTCGCGGCGATCATGGCACTTGAAGATTTGACGGGCCGGCGTTTCGGCTATTCGTATGGAGGTGGGAGTCGCTTGCGTGCGGAGGCCGTCGCGCGATGGCGGCAATTCGTTGCCGGCGAGGAATCGTCCTCGCGTGACGCCGGTGGATCGCAGGACGACGGGTGATGGGTGATTTCATGCCGCCAAGGCCGTTGAACGACGCGGAAGACGTCGTGAACCTGAGGATTCGAAGTGACCCGGAGGAGCTGCCCGGCGTTCGTACTCATGTACAGGCGATGGCTGCGTCGCTCGGCTTCGGGAGCGCCGAGGTCGGGCAGATCATGTTGGCGGTCGATGAGGCGCTGACCAACGTCATCCGTCACGGGTACGCGGGGGCTCGGAATCGGCCCATCGATCTGCGGCTGGGGAAAACCGAGCTGGGCGCGACGCCCGCCCTGAGCATCGTCATCCGTGATTTCGGCCGCCAAGTGGACCCGGACTCGATCTGCGGGCGTCCGTTGGAGAACGTGCGTCCGGGCGGTTTGGGGGTCCATATCATCCGATCGATCATGGACGAGGTGAGCTACGAGTGCGCCCAAGGCGGAGGGATGCGTCTGAACATGCTGAAGAAGAAGCAATCATGACCGACGCGATCACTAACGTATCCCGAGAGGACGAAGGCACGGTCGTACGCCTGGAAGGCGAGATCGACCTCAACCGGTCGCCGGCGTTTCACGAATCACTGCTCGATATCTGCGAGGACCATCCGAAACGGCTGATCGTCAACCTCTCCAAGGTGGACTACATTGATTCTTCGGGCGTCGGCGCCTTGGTCGACGCGTACCGCCGACTGAAGCGCGACGGCGCACAGATGATCCTGGTCGCTCCGAGTGAACGGGTCCAGGGTATTCTGGAGATCACCAGGTTGGACCAGTTCTTCCAGATTGCGCAGACTGAAAAAGAGGCGATGAAAGCATGAGCGACGCTCCGACACGTCGAGCCGAGCCGATGGAGCACGGGCTGGTGTATCGCAGCATTTCGTCGGTGGGCCGCTTCACCGCCGACCGGATCGACGCGCTTGGGCGCGGCGTACGTTACATAGGCGATCTTACGGCGCTGCTTGTTGAGACGGCCGGATGGTCTACGCGCGGGCTGCTTTCCCGCCGCGTCAAGTTCGGCTGGTCTTCGCTTACGTCCCAGATGATCCGTTTCGGAGTGCGGTGCATACCCATCATTCTGCTGGTGCAGCTCTTCATCGGCCTGATCCTTGCGCTCCAGATGGCGCCGACGCTGAGCAGCTACGGTCAACTGGAGCGTGTGGCCGATGTGGTGGGGATCGCCGTGATCCGAGAACTGGGGCCGTTGCTGACGGCCGTGGTGCTCAGCGGGTTCGCCGGCGCGTCCATCGCGGCGGAGGTGGGCGCCATGGTGGAAAACGAGGAGATCAAGGCGTTGCGGGCGCACGCGCTTCATCCGATTCGGTTTCTGGTCGTGCCGCGTTTTCTGGCCACGACGGTGATGATCGTCGTGCTGGCCGTGATCGCCGACTATATCGGCGTGATGGGCGGATTCCTTGCGAGCGTGGTGATTCTGGATGTGCCGCCGAGGTTGTATCTCAATCTCACGCAGGCGGCCGTCAGCACGACGGATCTCTTGACCGGGCTGGTGAAGGCCGCCGTCTTCGGCGCGGTGATTGCGCTGATCGCCTGCCACGAGGGCTTCAGCGTTCGCGGGGGACCGGCCGGCGTGGGCCGAGCGACCACGTCCACGGTCGTAAAGTCGATCGTGGCGTTGATCGGAATCGACGCGGTGTTTACATCTGTCTTTTACGCCCTGGGCATCTGATCGGTGCGCCGATCGGTATTGAGAGACCCTATGTCCCCGGACGACGCCATTTCGATCCGCAACCTGGTCAAGTCGTTCCCCGGAGCGGAGGGCAGGTCTTTTCGGGTGCTCAACGGCGTGTCCTTCGATGTACGGCGTGGCGAGACCATCGTGGTGATGGGCGGCAGTGGTTGCGGCAAGTCCACGCTGCTCAACTGTCTGATCGGAGAGTACGAGATTGACGAGGGGAGCATTCACTATCAGACCAAGGGGATGGCTGGGCCGCGCGACTTGTGCGACATGTCGGAGCGCGAGCGTGACGAATTGCGCAAGCGATTCGGCATTCTCTTTCAGAGCGGGGCTCTGTTCAATTCCATGACGGTGGCCGACAACGTGGCTCTGCCGCTGAAAGAGCATTCCTACGTCGACCCTTCGGTGATCGACATCGTGGTGACGATGAAGCTGGCGCAGGTGCGGATGCTTCCGCATCGCGAGAAGATGCCCTCTCAATTGTCCGGCGGACAGAGGAAACGGGCGGCGTTGGCCCGGGCGACGGCGCTGGATCCCGAGATTCTGTTTTACGACGAGCCGTCTGCCGGTCTGGACCCGGTCACGAGTGCAGCGATCGACGCACTGATCACGGATCTTTCGACGAAGCTCAACGTGACCAGCGTGGTGGTGAGTCATGAGATGGACTCGGCTTTTCGGATTGCCGATCGCATGGTCATGCTGGAGAAGGGGCGTGTGCTCAAGATCGGCGATCGCGACGAGTTCGAGGCCCTTCGCAACGCCGTTCCGGACGTTCTTGCCGACCCGCAGGATCGGCTGATGAATCAGTTTCTCAACGGCTACGGCGAGGGTCCGCTCACCGATCCGGAGGGGATCACGGATTTCGAGAAACTCATCTTTGGCACGGTGTGACGGTCGCGGTTCGGCGTGAAGCCGATATGATAGCAGCGTCTGCGCCGCCAGCGTTGTGTTTTGTGGAGTGCAAGACGGGAACGACCGATGCCCAGACCGCGCGAAACCTTTGGGTTGGGGCTGACAGTGATCGTCGTCGCGGCGCTCCTGTTTGCGGCCCTGGTGTTTTTCGGGGGCCGCTCCTTCGAGCCGACTGTCCCCCTTCGCGTGCTGGTCCGCCACGATCTCGAGACGCCCCGGTTGAACACGGGGGCGCCGATCGTCTGCGGGCCGCAACAGGTGGGCAGCGTCAAGTCGATTACGCTTGTCGAACGCCCGCTGCCGGACGGGCCGGCCGACCAGGACTACCTCTTCTTCGAGGTATCCGGAGAGGTTCTCGAATCGGTTGACCTCCGAGCGGATTGCCGGGTGGCGGTGCAGGGGCAGATTCTCGGGAATCAGGGACAACTGGTGATCAAGAATCGCGGCAACAGCTCGGAACGGGTATCGGCCGGAGACCCGGTTTTCGCGGAGGCATCGGGCTTCGCCTCCGACGTGTCGATGATCACGCGGCAATTCAACGAGGAGGACCCCGACAGTCTGATCTCCCAGGTCAAGTCGCAGCTCGACGCTTCTTCGCCGCGTTCGGCCGTGGCCAAGATTCACGATGTGCTCGACAACTTGAAGACGTCGGCGCGTCACCTGAGAGAGAATCTGGACCCTCAGAAGGATGAGGCGGTGATCGCCAAGATCCAGTCGATCCTCGGGCACGTCGAGGACTTTGCGGTCAGCCTGGACCGGCAGTTGGACCCGGAAGACGAGAAGACGGCGTTGGCCAAGGTTCATCACAACCTGGATCTTCTCGATTCGGCGCTGGCCGGCGTCAATGCGGTCATCGATGAGAACCGGGACGGGATCAAGAACACGATCTCGGCGACCGACAGCGCGGCGAACCGCATCGATGATACTATACTGCCGCGGATTGAGCGGGAGCTGGACGCCGACGACTCCGACCGACTGATTGGGAAGCTTCATGACGCTATCGACGAACTGAAGCATACGGTCGCGGGCGTGAACGACGTGGTGCAGAGAGCGCAGCACGTCACGGCGCGCAGTGAGGAGCGTGTTGTCGGGCTGATCCGGAATGCGGAAGAGGCCAGCCATCATTTGAAGGCGATGGCCAAGAACCTCCGGCGTTATCCGTGGCGGTTGATCCACCGTCCGGACGACGAGCAGGTTCGGGAGGCGTATTTGTTCGACGCGGTTCGGGAGTTCGCCGATGCTTCGGCTTCGCTGGACGCATCCCTGGCGCAGTTGAAAGCGCTGCATGAGGCTTCTACCGACGAAGTGCCGGTGAGCGACGAGACCTTCAAGGAGGCACGCGAGGAGTTGAACGCTGCGTTGGAGCGGTTCTCGGCCGCGGAGGAGGCTCTGTGGTCGCAACTGGGGATCGAGTGAGCCGGCCGAACGCGCAGAGGTAATCTCAACCGCTCGGGCAAGGGAGCGACACAGGCGATGAGCGAGGACGTTTACGACGTGCTGATAGTCGGCGCGGGACCGGCGGGCGCTACGGCGGCCTTCACGCTGGCGAATGCGGAGCGGGAGGTGTGCCTGGTGGAGGCGGCGCCGTTTCCTCGCGATCGGGTCTGTGCCGGCTGGCTCAACTCTCAGGCCAAGCCTTTGCTGGCCGACCTCGGCCTCTCTCCGCAGGACGTGACTGCGTTGGAGTTCAAGTCGGTGGCGTTCTTCAACGCCGATCTGACGAAGACGGCTTCTCCGAATCTCAGGGGGTCGGCGGGATATCTGGTGAACCGGGCGGCGTTTGACGAACGACTGGTGCGCAACGCGGTGGCCGCGGGTGCCGACTTCCGGCAGGAACTGCCGGTGCGTGACGTGGCGCTCGAGGAGGGCGGCGTGGCCATCGACGCGGGCAACGGCGAGAAGCTGCGTGCTCGGCTGCTGGTGCTGGCGGCGGGTCGAGGCACGCCGTTGCTGGAGCGCGTGGGTCTGTCGATCGAGGCGGATGCGGGCGGTGCGTGGGCGGCGCAGGTCGAGACGACTGAATGTCCGCCGCAGACGGCGCCGAGCGTATCGATCGTTCTGGGGATCGATCCATCGGGCGGGTTCGGGATGATTGTGGCGTCGGAGGGGTATGCGTCGGTCGGCCTCCAGTCGCCCGGTGAGAAGCGGGACGTGATCCCGAACTTGGTGACGCTGTGCCGGCGTGTGGTCGAGGCGAAGCTGCTCGACATTGATCTGAGCCGGGCGGCGGCCGCGGCTCCGGTGACCATCACGCCTACGGCCGTGGCGTTGTCGATGGACACACACGTGGCGAAGCGCACGCTGGTGATCGGTGACGCCGGGGGCTTTGTGGCGGCGGCGAGCGGGGAGGGGATTTATCCTGCGATGTGGTCGGCGCGGATCGCCTGCAACGTGCTGCTCAAGGCGTTGGACGCATCGAGTCCGCAGGACGCATTGATGGAGTTCGACACCGCCTGGCGCATGCAGATGGCGGACTATCTGCGGGCTCCGAACACGGACACGCAGTACATTCTGCCGCTCATTTTCACGAACCAGCCGATGGCCGACCGCATGGGGGCGGCATTTTTCGCCGGGGAAAACATTTAGTGTTCTAGTCCTTCAGGAGTGGTGCCTCCGTGGGGCCGGGCTGCGGGGCGCGGCGGGTCTGTTCGTTCAGGACAGGGCGTAGGGACAGAGGGATAAGGGCTCGGCGTGGACGCCGGCGTGTGGGCGCGGGGTCCGGCGATTGGGTTGAATGTCAGTCCCCGACCATTCGCTTCGCGGAGGATGGGGGACCCGCGCACGTGCCATTTATGCCCTTTACCACAATGCATAGCCACACGAGCGTGGGCATGGCCCCCGGCGAAGGATGGGGCATCTTGCCGGTCAGCATGTCCGTTCCCCACCCCTTGCTTCGTAAGAGAAGGTCGCCTTGCTCGCGGTATGCGGGCGAATCGCAAGCCAACCTCCGGAGGAGGCGGGTTGCCCGATTACTGGCACGCGCAGGGGTCCTGGCCTGCTATTGCGTTCAGGATGGCGAACAGGTCGAAGAGGTTGATGACGCCGTTTCCGGAGCAGGGCTCGATGTCCTGGTTGACGAAGGCGCTGTCGCTGAAGTCGCCGGCGATGCCGTGAAGGACGCTGAAGAGGTCGAACAGGTTGAGGGTTCCGTTGCCGTCGACGTCGCCGTAGCGACGGGGCGTATGGACGCAGCCGCCGCTGACGCATTCGTCGAACGTGCAGGCGTCCTGGTCGCCGCAGTCGTCGTCGGTGACGCAACCGCACGTCACGCCGCCTGATTCGGTTGTCAACAACTCGAAGGCCAGATTGGGCGTGCCGCAGGTCGGCTGAACCGCCGTCCAACCGTCGTACAGCCAGGTTTCTTCGGCGTCGAGTGTGACGAGGCCGGAGGCAGGAGATCGGCTGCCGCTCTCGTCTGCGGTCGAGCGCCAGCCCCAGAACGGCTCGGTTTCGGCAACATCGGTTGATGTTGCGACACAGCCGCCGGGGAGGTCGGTTACGTCGATGATGAAGAGGCCTCGATCGGTGTCACTGAGCAATACGTGGGTACCGCCGGGGAGCGGGTAGAGGCCCCAATTGCCTTCGGGAATGCCGGTGTCCAGCAATACGGTGGTATCGTAAAGTGCGACGGGGCTGAGCCGGCCGTCGAGTGGGTTGATGTCGAGCACGCGCAGGCCGGCCTGGTTCCAGGATGCGTAGAGTCGATGGCCGACGACCCTGACGTTGCGGGGGGCGAAGGCCTCGGAGGTCAGGAGCATTTCATCGCGGACGAGGAAGAGCACGTAGCCGGGCTGCTCCCGGAGTTCGTAGATGCGGACGCCGGCTTGGGGGCCGGCCTCGGCGGCGGCGAGGTAGGCGCCGTCGGCGGTGGGCCAGACTGAGAGGGCCTCTCGGCCTCCGCTCTGGCCGAGGTAGGTGGGCTCCTGGGCGGCGACGTCGGCGGCGTCGTAAAGCCAGACGCCGCTGGGTCCGGCGGCGACGTAGAGGCGGTCGTTCGCGACGGTGATGTCCCGGACGGCCGAGTCGCCGACGTTGTGCATGATCCAGAGGGCGGTGGTGATGGGTGACGGGGGCGGGGCGTCGGGGTCGAAGAGCGTCAGGTCGACGATGGCGACGCGCGGCGTCTGATTGTCGGCGAGGTAGAGGTAGCCGTTGTCGTAGAAGAGGTTGTGGACGTCTTCGAAACCGGGGATACGGATGGTAGCGAGCAGGGTGGGGCTTGCGGGGTCTCGGGCGTCGAGGATGGCGGCCCCGTCGTTGCCGCCGGCGTCGAGCGCGACGAACAGCAGGCCGTCGGCGGCTTTGACGTCCTCGGGCGAGGCGTTTTCGTTGGGTGGTGGGAAGAAGAAGGTCGTGACGAGTTGCGGGGCGGCGGGGTCTGCAATGTCGATCACATGGATTCGGGCGGGCATCCCGTCGGAGGCGGCCCAGTTGGGTACGTAGGCGTAGGCGCCGTCGGCCCATACGTCGGCGTAGTGGCCTTCGTATTCGTCCCATCGGCCGGAACAGGCGGCGACGGTCGGGTCCCATGCGTAGCTTTTTCCGACGCTTGCGGCGATGCTCAGGTCGTAGTGTTCGCAGGGTGTGGCGTGGAATCCGTCTGACTGTGCGGGGACGGTGTCGTCTCGCGGATCGGGGATGGCGTTCAAGAGGCAGCAATCGGCGAGTTGTACGGAGTACTCTGTTGCGTCGAGTTCGTCGCACGAGGTGAATGTGGACGGTGACGCTCCGATGGATTGTGTCTCGCAGAAGTAGGTTCCGAGAGGGTGGTTTGATGCAGCCGCGTCGTCGCGCGGGACGTGGAAGCTCACCAGCCAGCCGTCGGGTTGCGAGGGTTGTTGATTGATCTGCAGTTGGGCGTGCCCGCCGATCGTGTCGTGTGGCCTGGACGTCATCGAGGGGCTTTCCGTTCGCTCGCTGCTTGCTCCGTTGCATGTAAGCGAGACGTCGTCGAATTCGATCAGGGCCGGGCCGGTCAAGGTTTCCGGGATCGCCATGTTGAAGTGAATTCGGACGGTCTGGCCGCTGAGAGCAGATAGGTCGAAGACCTGCTGGTTCCAGCCGAGGTCGGTATAGGGGGCTCCGTCGAGCATTATCTCCTCATGATAAAGCGTGGAGAGGATATCGTTACTTTGGTTGCGTATGGTGATGTCCAGGGTGCGGGGCAACTCGCTGGGTGCGCCGAAGCTGTCGTACTGGATGCGATGGTTCGTCACCAGCGTGACGGTCGCGCCCGCGGACAACATGACGTCCTGATAGAGTTCATATACCAGCCCCGCGTACCCGTCGAATCCGTTCATGGCGTCCATGCTCCCCTCCAAGGGCGCGTTGCAAAAGACGGAGAAGAAGCACGTGCCGGAGGGTTCGACCGTCCAGGGCAGGCTGCCGGTTTCGCCGTTGTCGAGCGCGACCCATCCGGTAAAGTCACCGGTTTCGAATCCGCCGTTGATGAGGGCGCATGGCTCGACCGTGGGTGGGAGGGTGGCTCCCCACCAGCGCAGCGAGGTTATGGTGCGGCCATCGGAGACGAAGTCGTCGATGAGAATGCCGGCGGGCTGAACGTCGCCGAGGTCAATGTTTGATGCGAGTTGTTCCTGGTTGTCGGTTGGGGGTTGACTGAAGGCGACTTCGTTTTCGATCCCCGGGCTGCGCGGGGCCATTGCCGCCGCCAGCATGACTGTGCCGACCAGGACCCTGCGGTAGCGGGTTCGCGAGCGTGTGTTGGTGTGCATACAGGTTGATACAGACCAGACAGTTGTTGGTCGAAACATGTGTTTGTCCCCTTCGTGATGCACATAATGGTGGCGATAGCGCGGCGGCATCCCGCGATAACGGTGAGAGCGCCAGTGTCTCCAATCGGGGTACTGTCCGCGCTGTCCCTGATGCGCGTAGTTTAGCGTTTATCCGGCATCAATGGTAGGAGTCATTTGTAAATATTGAAGGCCGAACATTAACGCCTGAGGTGTGGAGTGGGCGCGCCGTCGTGGATGAAGAGGACACGGAAGCCGGGATTCGGGTTTGTTTTCAGACCAAGCGTGTACATGCTGATTTGCAAGAGGTGGGTCACGGCGGGAGCGGGAGGTTGCGTCGCCCCCGTTCGGGGGCTTCTTGCTGAAAGGCTCGGCCGGAGGCTCGGTCTTGCTTGCGGTTCGGTGGGGGCCTCACTGTCCGTTCGATCCACGAACCCTGGGGGGATTTGCGGTTGACGGGGTTTGGGCGGGCGGGTAGGATTCTTGATTCCTGCAATTGGAGGCAGAATTGATGCGCGTTCCTCAGACTCAGTTCACGCCGGTCGATCCGGCCACCGCGCCGTCCGGTACGGGACGGTACGGAGGAGACGGTTCCTGAGGAGCACGCTGTAATCGGTCCGACAAGCGACCCCGGGAACCACTTGGTGCCCGGGGTCGTTTTCTTTGGGGGCTCATCGAGGTATGCGGGTCGGCGGCGGGAACCACCGGCGGGTAAGCCGCCAGTGGCACCCGTTGCCGGTGGCACCCGTTGGCGGTGGCATGCACGGGCAGCGGTACTCGTTGGCGGCGGCAGCGATTGCGGGATGCGGGGTCCGTCGAGTGGCCTCGATGCAGCGAGAAGAATCATGACGATTGTCTCATCAAGACCTGAACTCAGCGGCCGGCGGCGCGGCGGCGAATTGATGGACGTGCTGCGCATGTCGGTGCCGATTGTGGTGGCCAACTGCTGCCGCATGGTCATGGACGTGACTGACTTCTGGATGATTTCGCACACGGGCAGCAGCGATGCCCAGGCGGCGATATTGCCGGCGCAGGTGGTGATCTGGACGTATATCGTGATCGGGATGGGGACGGTGTCGATCGTGAGCACGATGGCATCGCAAGCCCTAGGACGGGGGGACAAACGGAGCGGCAGCGCCTATGCGTGGCAGGGGCTTTATTTGGCGCTGGGGTTCTGGCTGGTGGGGGCGTTCATCTGGCCGCTGCTGCCGCACGTGTACCGGCTTGCGGGGCATGGCGCGGCGATTCAGGAGCTGGAATGCCGGTACGCGGCGATCATCGTGTGGTCGATCGGCCCGACGATCGCGGCGGCGGGATTGAGCAGCTTCTTCAATGGGGTGCACCGGCCCGGGGTGACGATGTGGGCGGCGGTCGAGGGCGTGGTGATCAACGGCGTGGTGAGCTACGTGCTGATCTTCGGGAAGCTGGGGCTGCCGGCGATGGGGATCGAGGGGGCGGCGTGGGGAACCGTGGCGGGCACGCACTACCGTGCGTTCCGTTTGACGGCGACGTTGTGCGCGCCGGCGTTTCATCGGGAGTTTGCATCGCGCGCGACGTGGGCACCGGACCGGGGGAAGCTGCTGAACATATTTCGGGTGGGCGGCCCGACCGGTCTGCAGTGGTGCAGCGACGTGGCGGGGTGGGCGATTTTCATCGCCGTACTGGTGGGGTCGTATTTCGGGAAGGATCATCAGCTCGCGACCAATGCGGCGTGGCAATATCTGCGCATCAGTTTTCTGCCGTGCGTGGGGATCGGGATGGCTCTGTCGGCGCTGGTCGGGAAAGCCGTGGGGGAGCGGGATCTGGATCGGGCCGTGCGGGTGACGCGTATCGCGACCGGCTTGGCGTTGGCATACATGGGTACTCTGTCGGTCTGTTTCTTCGTCTGGCGTCGCGGGTTGATCGGCGTGTTCACGGACGATCCGAACGTGATCCGGATCGGCTCGGCGGTGATGGTGTGCGCGGCGATCTTCCAGGTGTTTGATGCGCTGGGCATCAGTTACAACAGCGCGTTGAAAGGGGCGGGAGATACGTTCGTACCTGCGGCCGTCTTCATCGCGAGTCACTGGCTGGTCGTGGTCGGTGGTGGATTCGCGTTGGCGGAGCTGCGGCCCGATCTGGGAAGCATGGGGCCGTGGATTGCGGCATCGGTGCTGATCATCATCACGGGGATTTACCAGTGGTTCCGGTGGCACCAGCGGGCGTGGACGAAGATCGACGTGTTCAGGCATGACCGGGGCGCTGTGCGGCGCGAGCATGCCGTGGCGTTGTCTTCGGCAAGTGCGTCGCATGCGGCGGAGGGTTCGACGTCGGGGCGGCGGTCGCTCGGGGAGCAGACTCATTGCGGCGAGGCGTGATCTGTTCTAGGGTTGTTTTTGCAGCCTGGTTTGTCGGGAGTGACGAGTCAGGGTTCTCCGGGATTCGCCGTGCGCGGGGCAACGGGAGCACGGGCAGGTCCGCCCGAGGCGGACCCGTGGCACTCGGCGAAGATTGGTGTTGGAACGCAACGGGTCCGCTCCCTTACGGTCGCGGTTCGGAAAAGACGGTCGCGGCTCGGAATCAGTGATTGCGGCTTGGAAGAGGCGTTGCGGGTCGGTGATGGTGATTGAGAATCGGGTCAGGTTGTGATGCTTCGTGATCATCCTCTGCGTCTTGGTGTTTTGCTTTCGGGGTCGGGGCGGACTTTGCAGAACATTCACGAGCGGATCGAGGATGGGACGATCCCGGCGGAGATCGTCTGCGTGATCAGCTCGCGGTTCGATGCGTACGGCGTGACGCGGGCGAAGGAGGCGAAGCTGCCGGTGCATGTGGTCTCGCGCCGGAAGACGCCCGATCCGGAGTTTCACGAGCGCATCTCCGACATTCTGGCGGCGGGGGCGGTCGAGTTGGTCTGCATGGCCGGCTTCACGACGCTTTACCGCTTTCCTCCAGGACTGGAGGGGCGGGTGATCAACATTCATCCGGCGCTGCTGCCGGATTTCGGGGGCAAGGGGTTTTACGGGATGCGGGTTCATCGGGCGGTGCTGGAGAGCGGGCGGCGCGAGAGCGGGTGCACGGTGCACTACTGCGACCAGGAGTACGATCACGGCCCGATTATTCTCCAGCGCCGGGTTCCGGTGATTGAGGACGACACGCCGGAGACGCTGGCGGCGCGGGTGTTCGAGCAGGAGTGCATCGCGTATCCCGAGGCGATCAACCGGCTTGCGCGCAGTCTGGGGCCTTTAAGGACGGGGGACCCGCGGCCTTGATTTGGTGGCGGTGGGGTTGTGTCA
The DNA here is from genome assembly GCA_964574815.1 of uncultured Phycisphaeraceae bacterium. Classification (GTDB taxonomy): domain Bacteria; phylum Planctomycetota; class Phycisphaerae; order UBA1845; family UBA1845; genus CAZNPL01. Next base: position 52,299 of record CAZNPL010000013.1, on the reverse strand, counting down.
CGTCGTCGGTCTTCGAATCGGACTGCCATCTGCCGCTTGGCGGGACAACACGGCGCGTGGGGAGCCGACCGGTGAGATTGGGTCGTGCCCTGCGGCGGCTTCTTCTTTGAGGGGCGTCTTTGACCCCGGGTTCCGCTTCGCACCAAGGGGGGCTGATTTTTGCGCTTGGCGTGCGGGTGAGTGGGCGCTGGCAGGCAGCAAGCACGGGCGGGCGAGCCGCCCGTGGCACGCAGGCGGAACGCGGCTCGGCCAGGGGCGTCGCCCTCCCTTGTGGCGATTGCGGCGATCGCCGTCGTGCCGGGCCGTCGATTGTGTGATGCGGGGTTCGTGTTATCATGCGGGGTTTGCCGCGGCTGGGTGGTGATCCGGACAGGAGGTCAGGGATTCACGAAGAGGCCCCGCGGTCGGTGGTCTGAGTTTGGAAGAGCCAGGCGAGACAGTGCGCGAAACAACGCGTCGTTCTGTGGAAGCGGCCTTTGCGGCCGAGGTCATTTCGGACGGGCAGGTCTTCGAGTCGATATGTGCGAAGCTGAGCGGCGCGTCGCGGTTCGCGTTTGACGCCGAGTTTATCAGCGAGGACGCCTATCACTGCCAGGTGTGTCTCATTCAGATCGCCACCGAGGACGAGGTCTGGCTGGTCGATCCGCTGGCGGGGTTCGACGTGGCACCTTTTTGGCGACTGATCGCGGAGCCGAACGTCGAGAAGGTCGTTCATGCGGGCCTGGAGGATCTCGCGCTTGGTTGCCAGTTCATGGAGCGGCGGCCCGAGAACGTGTTCGATCTTCAGATCGCGGCCGGCCTGGTGACGACGGAGTATCCGTTGAGTCTGCAGCGGCTGGCCCGGCAGATGGTGGGAGTGCGGCTGCGCAAGTCGCAGACGCTGACGGATTGGCGGCGGCGGCCCTTGACCAGCCAGCAGATCCGTTATGCGGTTGAGGACGTCGGTTACATGCTGCCGATACACAATGCTCTTCGGCGGCGGTTACGATCAAGGCGACGAACACAGTGGGCGCGGGAGGAGTTTGATCGTTTGTGTGAGGAAGCGGCCGCCGAGCGGAAGGCGGAGAATATCGCCGTCCGGGTGCGCGGGATCGGTTCGCTGAACGGGCGGGCGGCGGCGATCGCCCGGGAGCTGGCTCTGGAGCGTGATCAACTTGCTCAGCAGCACAATCGGCCGCCACGCACGATTCTGAAGGATCATCTGCTGGTCACGATCGCCAAGCACGGGTGGACGAAGCCGGCGGAGTTCAAGTCTTTGCGCGGGTTGACCCTGCGTGGGGGCGCGATGCGGCGGATGATCGAGGCGGTTCAGCGGGGTCAGAAGGCGCCGGCGGATATGAAGGCTCGGCCTCTGACGCCGGAGGAGGATCGTCCTGACGAGGCGGCGTTGTGCAAGTTGGTGAACGCGGTGCTTTACGATTACTGCCGTGCGAACCAGTTGGCTTTCAAGCTGGTTGCGACGAACAAGGATATTCGGGCTTTGGTTCTGGCCCATACGCGGGGATCCGACAGTGTGGCGCCGCAGGCCCTTCAGCGTGGCTGGCGCAAGCGGGCGGTGGGGCGGTTGATCGACGACGTTCTCGCCGGGCAGCGATCGATCAAGGTGGCCCGCGACGGCGAGGGTTTCAGTTTGCAGATCGAGTAAGGGGCGGGCGGCCCTGGTAGTCTTAGCGGGAGCGTTGGGAAGCCAGGCACAGGCAAACTCCGCCGCGACGGAGGCTCCGCTTGCTCAAGGCACCCTGTTGTCCATGATGCCTTTTTCCCCGTGGGATGTTTGTGGCCCGCGAAATGTGTTCAATTGTCCAAACGATGCTCTGGGGCGTCCTATGTGGTTGCAGGGGGTGTTGGTGAGGTCTATACTGTGACTGGGGAGACAGCTTTTCAGGGGTGGTGTTTCAGGGGCGTTTCGTCTAAGTACTTGTGGCAGGATAAGATATGGGTGCGTCACCTCTTCAGGACAAGACTGTCCTGATCGTCGATGATGATCCGGACGTCGTGACGGCTTTGAGCGCTGTTTTCAGACAGTCCGGGGCCAGCGTCACTACAGCGGCGGACGGCAACGAAGCGATTGAGAAGGCCGAGTCGGACCATCCGGACCTCGTCGTTCTCGACGCGATGCTTCCGAAGCGCAGCGGCTTTCTTGTGCTGGAAAAACTAAAGAGTCGCAAGCCGGCGGGGGCGGGTCCGCGTGTGATCATGATCACCGGAAACCAGGGCAAGAGGCACCAGGCGTGGGCTGAAAGCCTCGGTGTTGACGCCTACTTCAACAAGCCGTTTCGGATGGAACGGCTGATGGAATCGGCCGAGTCGCTGGTAGGAGCGGTCCCGGGCTGACGGGCGGTGGTGCGGGCGTTTCGCCGCCGGTTGGCGATCGCATGGATTTGGCGTTTCGGGGATGCGACAGCTATCCAGGCACTCCCCGTGGCGCCGAAACGTGTCGGTGCGTCTGAATCGGGCATTTAGAGTGTTGGTGCGCCTGTTGGCGGGGTTGCGCCAACTTGCGGGAGCGTCGTGCGGGCCTTGAGCGTGTGCTTGGCGGAGGAGTCACGGTCGGATCCGCCTGAGGCGGAGCCGAGGGACCCGGCGGCACGAGCGAGCTCCGCCGTCTGGGGCGGCTCCCGCTCGCCCATGGTGCTCCCGCCAGGCGGTAGCCGGAGGGCGGGTTGTGCTGAAGAGCGTCTGCTGGAGACGGTGTCCAGTGGGGCTTGCGAGATGGGCAGCCTCGCGTTAGATTGCCGGTTTCTGGTAGCAAGGAGTATGGACGAAGGGGCGGCACGAGGGCAGGCCGCCGTGCTGATGGGCCGTGTGAACCGGGAGGTAAAGCTGCAAAGCTTGGCGTTATGACACCTGAATCGAGAACCGCCATCATCGAGGAATACCGCACGCACGAGGACGACACCGGGTCTCCGGAGGTTCAGGTGGCTTTGTTGACGTCGCGCATCCAGGAATTGACCGAGCACCTGAAGTCGCACAAGAAGGATCATTCATCCCGGCGGGGGCTCCTCAAGCTGGTCAGTCGACGTACCCACCTGCTGAAGTTTCTGTCGCGGAAAGACCGGGGACGTTATCAAGCTTTGATCGGCCGCCTCGGTCTGCGCAAGTAGGGCCTCGGGCGTTCCCGCGCGCGTAGATGGTTGGTCGGTCCTTTTCGCCACTGTGTCACGCCCTTGTCGGCGTTTCACGTGATCGGCCTCGATCCGGCTGACAAAGCAGCGGCGTGAATCATGATGAATCCAGAAGTCAAGAGGCGTATTTATAATGGGAAAGCGCACGAAATGTTCGTTTGCGCGCAGGAATGTCGGTGTCGGATTGAGTGACTGATTGATGACGGAAGTAGAAACACTTGAACGAGTTGACCGTACGGCCGTGGTGGTGGAGCGTGAGATCGGCGGCCGCCCACTTCGAATTGAAACCGGGAAGATCGCCAAACAGGCGGCCGGGGCAGTTTTTGTGACGTATGCGGAGACGACGGTCCTGGCGACCGTCGTGACGACGGACCCCCGGCCGGGGATCGATTTCTTTCCTCTGACGGTGGACTACCGTGAGAAGATCTACGCCGCCGGGAAGTTTCCCGGCGGTTTTTTCAAGCGGGAGGGGCGCCCCACAACCAAGGAAATTCTGACGATGCGGATGATCGATCGTCCCATCCGTCCGGCGTTTCCCAAGGGGTTCAAGGACGAGGTTTTGATTCAGTGTATCGTCCTGTCGTCGGATCAGCGGAACGACCCGGATCTGTGCGCGATGATCGGAGCGGCGGCGGCGTTGAACATTTCGCAACTGCCGTTCAACACACCGATGGGGGCCGTTCGGATGGGTTACATCGACGGCAAGCCCGTCGTGAATCCGACTGAGCCGCAGATTGAGTACAGCGATCTCGACATGGTTCTGGCGGGTCATCCCGAGGGCGTGAACATGATCGAGGTGGGCGCTCGTGAACTTTCCGAAGAGGTGATTGCCGAAGCAATCAGCGTCGGCCACGGCGTGATCCGCGAGATCAGCGAGATGATCGTCGAGCTCCGCGAGAAGTGCGGCAAGGAGGTGACCTGGGAGGCGCCGCCGGAGCCGGTGGAGCTGATTCAGAAGGTGCGTGACTACGCGGTGGATCGTCTTCGCGAGGCGCGGCGCATTCCCGGCAAGCTGGACCGCAAGGCGGCGGTTCAGGAGGTCTGGAAGGACACGGTCGAGCATTTTTGCCCGGAGGGCGAGGAGAATCTCGAGTACACGTCCGACGACATCGAGTCGATCCTTGACGACATCACCGGCGAGATTCTGGTCGACTTGATCCTGAACGAAGGGCGGCGCTCGGACGGGCGCGCCCCGAAGGATCTGCGGGAGATCACGTGTGAGGTGGGCGTGCTTCCTCGCGTTCACGGCTCGGCGCTTTTCACGCGCGGCGAGACGCAGGCGATGTTGATCACGACGCTCGGCACGGGGCGGGACGAGCAGATCGTGGACGGGCTGTACGAGGAATTCAGCAAGAAGTTCAACCTGCATTACAACTTTCCGCCGTTCTGCACCGGCGAGGTGCGGCGCATCGGGGCGGTCACGCGCCGGGAGATCGGGCACGGGGCGCTGGCGGAGCGTTCGCTGGAGCGCGTGCTGCCGTCTCCGGACCAGTTTCCGTACACGATCCGGCTGTCGTCGGAGATCATGGAATCGAACGGTTCGAGCTCGATGGCGTCGGTGTGCGGCGGGACGCTGGCGTTGATGGATGCGGGCGTGCCGATCACGCAGCCGGTGGCGGGCATCAGCATCGGGATGGTGCACAACGACGAGCGGTACGAATTGCTGGTCGATATTCTGGGCGAGGAGGATCACCACGGCGACATGGACTTCAAGGTGGCCGGGACTCAGCGCGGCATTACCGGGATCCAGTTGGATCTGAAGATGAGCCACGTGACTGACGAGCAGATTCGCCAGACGTTCGCCCTGGCGAAGGACGTAAGGATCGAGATTCTCAAGAAGATGCTGCTCACCATTCGCCGGCCCAAGCCGGAGATCAGCCCGTACGCACCGCGCATCCTCATTTTGAAGATCGACCCCGACAAGATCGGCAAGGTGATCGGGCCGGGCGGCAAGGGCATCAAGCGGATCGAGGCCGAGACTGGCGCCACGGTGGACATCGAGCCGGACGGCACGATCCAGGTCTCGTCGGTCGATGCCGAGGCGGCCCAGCGGGCGAAGGAGATGATCGAGCTGGTCACGGACGAGGTGAAGGTCGGGACCGTCTACACAGGCAAGGTGATCAGCATCAAGGACTTCGGGGCGTTCATCGAGATCACGCCCGGGACGGACGGTCTGTGCCACATCAGCGAGCTGTCGGACGGTTACATCAAGAAGGTGAGCGAAGTCTGCGAGATCGGAGACACGCTGAAGGTGAAGGTGATCGCCGTTGACGATCAGGGCCGCGTGAAGCTGTCGCGCAAGCAGGTGCTGCTCGAGGAGAAAGGGGAAGGCGGCGAATCGTAGCGGGCATCGTATTTCACCAGCGGAGCGCAACCAACGGACTTGCGTAACCGCTGACGCGGCTGCCTGACGTCCGGGCGATGCGGCGGTCTGCGTGCGTTATTTGCGTAAGAGCACAGGCAACGGCGGCCTTACCTGCGGGTAAGGCCGCCGTTGCCCATGGCACCCTGCTCTACCTGGATTTGAAAGTATCTGCCGCAGTGCCGGGACGGCAATCGAGAACGCACTGGCGGGCAAGCCGCCAGTGGCTCCCGTGCCGCACGACCCGCGGTGACACCCGTTGGCGGGCATGCGGCCAATAGCGCCCATTGGCGGTTTCGGGATAGCTTCTACAATGTCGGCATCATGAGCGAGAAGGCGTTCGTGCTGATTGTGGAGGATGCGGCCAACGGTCAATCGGTGGCCGAGGCGCTGCAGAGTTCGGGGCACGCATGCAAGGTGGTTCACACCGGTGACGAGGCCATCGAGAGCGTGCGCCAGCGTCCTCCCGACGTGGTGGTCACCCATTACAGGCTTGACGGCGACATTGACGGTATGGATCTGCTCCGGCAGACCAAGAAGGAGTCTCCCGACACTGAAGTCATTCTAATCACGGCACACGGCAGCGAAGAGCTGGCCCGGGACGCCTTGGCGCCGGTCAGCGCCGTTCGTGCCTACGATTACATTATCAAGCCGTTCGATCCGGCGACGATCCAGGCCCGGGTGGACCAGGCGGCGCGGCAGGCCGTTACTGCGCGTCAGAACCGGCTCATGCGGGAGCAGCTCGACCGGGCGTTCAGCTTCGAGGGGATCATCGGGACGAACCAGATTCTCGCGCGGGAGATCAAACGGATCTCGAAGCTGGCGCCGACCAAGAGCACGATTCTGATCGTGGGGGAGTCGGGGACGGGGAAGGAGCTGCTGGCCAAGGCGGTTCACGTCAACTCGACCCGGCGCGGGAAGGCGTTCAAGCCGGTGAACTGTGCGGCGCTCAATGAGAACCTGCTGGAAAGCGAGCTGTTCGGGCACGTGAAGGGGGCGTTCACCGGGGCGTTGTCGGATCGCAAGGGTGTGATCGAGGCCGCCGACGGCGGGACGCTGTTTCTCGACGAGATCGGGGACATGCCGCTGAGCATGCAGGCGAAGATTCTTCGCACCCTGGAGAGCGGCGAGATCATGCGGGTCGGCTCGACGGACGTGCGCTACGTTGATGTCCGCTTCGTGGCCGCGACGCATCAGGACCTGTGGGAAAAGGTCGAGGCGAAGGAGTTTCGCGAAGATCTGTTCTTCCGGCTGCACGCTCACGGGGCGATTCGCATTCCGCCGCTGCGCGAGCGGCGTGAGGACATTCCGCTGCTGGTTCAGCATTTCATCGAGTGGGCCAACGAGGAGCACGGCTGCGAGATTCAGGGGGTGACGCCGGATGCGCTTCGGAAGCTGACCAATCACAGTTGGCGGGGGAACGTGCGGGAGCTGAAGTACGTGGTCGAGCGGATGGTCCTGGAGTGCGAGGGCGACATGCTCGATGTGCGCGACTTGCCGGAGAACATCCGGGGCAGCACGGACATCATTCCGATGGGCGTGCCGAGTCTGGCGGGTCTTTCGATGTCGGACGTGGAGCGGCTGCATATTTTGAACACGTTGAAGCTGACCGGCGGCAATCGCGAGAGGGCGGCGAACATTCTCAAGATCGGCGAGCGGACGCTTTACCGGAAGCTTAAGGACTACGGGATTACGTAGCGCCATGTGCGAGTGAGGACGGCGGGCGGAGCCCGCCGTACACGTTGCACTCCTGGACCGCTGAGGTTTTAGTTGAGGAAGCGGAAGCGGAAGATGGCCCATAGGGCGGCCAGGCCGTCGCGCCAGGTGATCTTCTTGCCCTCTTCGTAGGTTCGGCCGGCGTAGCTGATGCCGACCTCGTAGACGCGCCAGCGCCCTCTGGCGACCTTGGCGGTCATTTCCGGCTCTATGGTAAAGCCGTCGCTGACCAGTTGCATGGAATCGAGGACCTCCTTGCGGAAGACCTTGTAGCAGGTTTCCATGTCGGTGAGGTTGAGGTTGGTCATCATGTTCGACAGCAGGGTGAGGAAGCGGTTGCCGACCATGTGCCAGAAGAAGAGCACGCGGTGGGGTCTCGAGCCGACGAACCGCGAGCCGTAGACCACGTCGGCCTTGCCTTCGACGATTGGCTCGAGCAGATAGGGGAAATCTTCCGGGTCGTATTCGAGGTCCGCGTCCTGAATGATGACGATATCGCCCTGGGCGAGGGCGAAGCCGGCCTGCAGGGCTGCGCCCTTGCCCCGGTTGCGGGACTGGAGTTTGATCTCGATGCGTTCGTCGGGCCAGCGCTGCTGAATCTGCGGGTAGAGATCGCGCGTGCCGTCGGTGCTTCCGTCGTCGACCAGGACGAGTTCCCGCTCCATCCCGACGTCGACGGCGAGCACGCGGGAGACGAGCTCGATGAGCGTGGTTTGTTCGTTGTAGACGGGAATCACGACGGTCAGCAGCAAGGTGGTCACCTCCCGGGGCGGCTCGCGTTCGTTATGCGCCGTTGAACGCGGAGAAGCCCTCGGCCAACAGATCCTGGATATCCAGCAGCCCGACCAGGCGGTTGTTCTCGTCGACGACGGGCAGCTCGTCGATGCGATGGGCCTCCATCACGCGGAGTGCATCGGCCACATACTGATCCTGCTGAATTGATTTTGGCGCATGGGTCATGACGCCGCCGACGACGCGGTCGCGGGGGTGTTCCGGCTCGGCCAGCAATCGGGTGGCGTCTCCATGGGTAACAATGCCGAGCAGAGCGCCGTGTTCGTCGACGACGGAGGCGGCGCCGGCGCGTCGCGGGGCTCGCTGGACGGCGTGGTAGTAGTCCAGCAGGGTGTTGTCCGGGCGGAGGGCCGGGCAGTCTGGGCCGGTGCGCATGATTTCGCGCACGTGCATGAGGCGCCGGCCCAGGGCGCCGCTGGGGTGAAACTGGGCGTATTGCTCGGCGCGGATGTTCTTCTTCTCCATGACGGTGAGGGCGAGTGCGTCGCCGAGGGCGAGCATGGCGGCGGTCGAGGCGCTGGGGGCCATTCCGAGCGGGCATGCCTCGGGGGTGTCGCCGATGTCGATGACCACGTCGGCGAGCCGGGCACATCTGGATTGCAGCCTAGCCGTAAGCAGGATGATGTCGCAGCCGATGTTTGAGATGCGACGGAAGAGGCAGGCGAGTTCTTCGGTTTCGCCGCTTCGGCTGAGGGCCAGGACGATGTCCTCCGGGCAGATCATGCCGAGATCGCCGTGCAGGGCCTCGACGGGGTGGAGCATGTAGGCGGGCGTGCCGGTGCTGGAGAAGGTGGCCTGGATCTTGGTGCCAATGTTGCCGGCCTTTCCGATTCCGGTGACGGCGACGCGGCCCTTGCAGGCGTAGAGGCGTTCCACGGCGTCGACGAAGGTCGGTCCGAGTCGCGAGCGGGCGTCGGCGATGGCCGCTGATTCTCGATCGAGGATGGAGCGACCGCGATCGAGGACCGACTGTTGATCGTTGGGCAGAGGGGGCCGTGGCGGCGATTGGCGCTTTGTCACGGGATCGCTCATGGCTGCTCACTATGGTCAGAGTCGGGCGCGGGGTCAACCTTGGGCTTTGCGTCGCCTCTGATCGTTTTGATCGTGGCGTCCGGTCCGGCGGCTTTACGGATGGCGCGTATGAGCTTGTCGACTTTGTGCTGGGGTGCTTTGGGGTCCACGTGAATGACGATGGAGACGTTTGATTGTCCGCGGCTGAACTCGCGGATTCGTTCTTGCAGGGCCTCGGGTTCCGTGGGTGTATCGTTCACGTGCGGTTGGCTGTCGGCGTCGATGTGAATATGGAATGGAGCATCCTCGGCGGATGAGAGGAGGAGCGTGACGGGCGTGCCGGTCGGGGGGATCCTCTTCTTATAAGCTTCGAGGCGGAGCAGTCGGTTGTCTGCGCTGCGTAATTCAGGCAGGGTGATCAAGGCGCTCGCGAAGTCGACCACGCACACGATGGTGCCGTCCTGGTCGGCTGCGAACGCGCCGCGATCGGTTCGGTAAGATCCGGCGAACACCCAGGCCCGGGGCGGTATCGAGTCGCCGGTTTCGATGTCGCGGGTCCACGTGCCGATGTCGACGGTGCGGGTCTGGTCGTCCCGGGTCCAGCGGACGTCAATGCGCATGCGCTGGCCGGTGGGGGGGAGCCACTTCTTGGCGGACTCGTCGTAGCGGACGGGTTTGCCGGGCGACAGGCCGATCAAGCCGAGGGCTTCGTAGATGCGAAGTGGGCGGGCGGGTGAGGCAACGATGCTCTCATGCTCTCGGGTGTTGGTGGAGCAGACCAGCAGTTCGAGCAGGCCTTCGCGGAGGCAGATTTCGCCGTCCACTTCGACACGGCGATGGTTCCAGTTGATCCGCACATGTGGTGCGTACTCAACGATGCGTTCGTTTGAGCCGGTTTCATCGGCGGAGGTTTGAGCTGACGCGATCAACAACGCCGAGGGTAACAGGAACGCGACGAAGGCGATGTTTCGCGGTTCGATGACGTGGGGCTCGGTCACCGTCTGCTATCCGGCTGTAAAGGTCGGGAAGGCCTCCTCTTCCGTCTCGGCGGGGATGAGGATTCGCGGCTTCACCAGGATCAGCAGAATCTGTTCGTCTTTGACCAGTGTGCGCGACTTATAGAAGCGTTTCAGGATCGGAATCTTCGACAGAACCGGGGGGCCGGCTTCGACCTCGATCTCTCCGGCAAGCTTCTGTCCGCCGATCAGCAGCGTGCCGCCGTCGGGGACCGATACGGTGGTGCGGACGACCTGTCGGGTGATGTTGGGAAGCTGGACGAACTGGCCCGAACCGGCCGGTCCGGTCGAGAAGGCGAACGTCTGGATACCGAGGAGCCGGCCTACCGAGGGTCTCAAGGTCATGGTGACGTAACGTCGGTCGGCGGTCACGGTGGCCTGGGCGTCCAGGACGGCGCCGGTTTCGATGGTGTTGACAATAGGCGCCTGTCCTTCGGCATCGACGATGGGTTCGAGTGAACTGACGAAGGACTGCTGGTTCACGACGGCGACCCAGGCACGCTGGCCGTTCCAGAGAACAAGCTTGGGCGCGATCAGCAGGGAGGTGCGCGAGTCGGTCTCGGTGGCGCGAATGAGGAAGTCGACCTGGATGTTGTCGAGGAAGCTCCCGAAGATTTGGAGGGCGGGCTGGAGGGTGGGGTTTCCTGCGAATGACCCCGGGATGTCGCTGCTGAGCGTCGACGGATTCGTGAACTGCAGCACGTTGTTGACAATGGGAATGGGGGTCATGCTGTCGCTGCCGATGAAGCTGTTGCCGGTCGACGGCACCAGGACCGGGGCATTGAACGGTTGGTTGAGCGGTTCGGTGGTCGTGGTGCCCGTTCCGATACCGGGCGCCGAGGGCGTGAAGCCCAGGCGGGAGAAAGAGCGAGGCAGCATGAGGCGCGATCCGAGCACGGGGTCAACCTGAACGCTGCCACCGGAGCCGGCCAGCAGGTCGAAGCCCGCATTCCCGGCGTTCAGCACGATGTCCAGATCGATTCCCAGTTCTTCGAGGTAGTTGCTTTGCACGGTGATGAATCGGGCCTCGAGCGCGATCTGTATCGCCCGCTGCTCGCGCAGCTTGGAGAGCAGTCCGCCGATGCGGGCGTGGGCGGAAGGCGTCTGGGTGATCACCAGTTGCCCGTTCAACTCGACGAGGGAGCCGATGTCGCCTCCGGTCTCACGCCAGCTTTCGGGATCCACGGTTTTTCGGATGAGCGCGATGAGTTCGTTGGCTTCCTGCTCGAGCTGCTGCTCTTCAATAGCCTCTTTCTCTTCGGGAAAGACGGCCTGCCCGCCACCGTAGTAAACCATCCGCTGGGCGGCGAGTGCGTTGCGTCCGGCATCGGGCATGTCCATCCGCGGGGCGTCTTTGAAGTCGGGGATGGGCATGAGGAGATCCTGTACCGGATAGACGCGGTCAAAGACCATGCGGTCCAGAATATCCCGGGACGCTACTTTGATTACGCCGTCGGCCGGGAGGTAGCTCAACTCCATCGCCGAGCCGTTGACGTTGTCGAGGACTTCGCGCAGCGCCGTACCGAGCGGGACGGGGTTGGTGAGTGTGAGGTTGACCGGCGTTTCGGGTCTGATCGAGGCGGAGGCGAGGCTCTTCCAGGCGACGGAGATGTTCGCGCCGCTGGCGTCGGCGAGCATCCGAATCGCGTCGCCGAAGGGCGTATTGGGAAAGTCGATTTCAACGGGCGAATCCAGCGCCGACTGCAGGTCGGGGTCGATCCCGGTGGACTCGCTGCCGGGCGGCAAACGCGTGGGGCGATTGATGATCTCGAGCCAGTTCTTGGGGTAGGTGATGTCCTGCCACCAGGGGATCTTGCTTCGATCGACGTCCATGAGGACCCTTTGGCTTCCGCGCTCGAACTGGTCTCGCATTTCGCGCTGCTCGACATACGCGAGTTGATCCTCGAGTCCCTCCTTCATCCAGCGGGCGCCGTCGTTGGTCGGCTCGATGGCCATGACCTGGGCCAAGACGTTGATGGCGCCTTCGAAATCCCGGTTTTTGCGCAGGTCGAGGGCCTCCTCCATGAGGGCGTTGACGCGCTGGTCTCTGTTCGCCTCGACTCGGCGGAGGCGCTCCTGGTTTTCGATGCGCGCTTCCTCGCGCTGGCGGGCGACTTCGCGCTCGTTGTAGATACGCTCTTCCTCTTCGACGTATCGTTCGAGGGCGCGCACGTCGTGGCGCAGGGCCTCGTACTTCGAGACCGGCTCTGCGAACGTCTTGCTCGATTCGACGACCTGCTTGGCCAAGAGCAGCGTCTGTCGGGCGGCTTCGAAACGGTTATTGAGGACGTGCTCGCGCACCTCCCGTTCGAGCATGCGGTAGTTTGCGACCGTTCGCTGCCAAGCGATCGCGTTGCGGGCTTCGATCCGGTCCAGCAGTTGTTCGGCGCCGCTTTCGACGCGTTCGAACTTCTCCAGTTGGCGCAGGCCCGCTTCGGCCTCGGGGTAGCCGGGCACGTTGGCAAGGGCCTCATGGAACAGTCGCTCCGCTTCGGCCAGGCGTCCTGCCTGCATGGCCTCGACGCCGTCGCGCGTCAGGACCTTGGCGCGGAGGGATCGCATTTCCGTTGAGATGTCGGGCTCGGTCTTTTCGGTCGGGGGCGGCTGTTGTGTTTCAGTATCTTCGGCCGGCTGCTCGGTTTCTTCGGTTTGAGCGGGCTGATCTGCTTCGCTGCGTTGCGGTTGCTGCTCGGTTTGAGCCGTTTCAGGCTGCTGCGGTTGGTCGGTCTCGGTCGCGGCCGGTTCATCGGCGGGCGGCGGAGGTTGCGTGGAGTCTTCGTCGGGTTGCGAGGGCCATCGCTCTTTGAGCAGCTCCAGCTCGGACTCGGCCGCTTCTTTAACTTCCGCGGTTGCGTATTGATTGTCCAGCACGCTGCGCAGGAGGCGTTTGGCCTTCTCGATTCGGCCGTCGGAAACGGCCAAGGCGGCGGCCTCGTGATCGGCCTCGGCCTTGTCCTGCATTGATACCGCCAGGGCCGCTCGCTGCACGTACTCCGAATGAACGGAGCGTTCCTCCTGGTCGAGGTTTTCCTGGCTGATCAGGGCCAGGGCATGCTGAGCGCCGACGTAGTCTCCCTCCTCGTAGAGCTGGACGGCGGCTTCGAGGGCTTCGGAGGCTGTCGGCCGGGTTTCCTGGGCGATGACGAGGCTTGACGCCGCCAGGCAGAAGATGATGCCCGCGGCGTACGTCCGTTGCTTGAGCGAACTGGCTCGGTTCACCTGCCAATCTCCTTGGTATGCCTACAGGTGATTTCCACCCGCGCGAGTGCAAAGGCGACCGCCGGGTCGCCCTTTGGAATGCTCCTCCCTGGCTGCGATGCTCGTCGCCTCCGTGTGGTGGCCGAGTCTAGTTGCACGAGCCGCAACTCGCAAGTCTTCCCGTCGCCGGGGCGGCGCCAATGGTGATTCGCGCTGTCGGGTCGGCCCGCGGCGGACCAATGCCCCGTCCGGCTGAGGCACTGGCGGGCAAGCCGCCAGTGGCACACGGCCCATCGCACTCCGTGTTTACCGGCGTCTTCGCGGCGGCTCGAAGACGCGGTCCTTGTAGGCTTTGTATTGCTCGCTGGCTTTATCCGCCTCGTAGATTTTCTGTTCCAGTCGGCCCGTTCTTCTGTCCGCGTATACGAGCGCCACGGTGGGGACTGCGGGCGCCACAGTGAACTCGTTGCGGCCTCGGGATTCGGTGGGCCGATACTGGTAGTCGTAGTCGATGTCGACGACGACCTGGCCGGTGTCGAAATCGACGAGCGGGCGGTCGCGTTCACCGTCATCGAGGACGCGGACGACTTCTCTGGAGCTTCCCCCCAGCGGTTCGCCGATTTCGGCGGAGAAGGTCTCTTCCACCCAGACGCCCTCGAACCACTTGAACACCGTGACCTTTACACCGCTGCGGGTGTTGATGTTGCCGCGCGTGAGGAAGAACGCCGTATCGGGCTCGATGTAGAGGTCCGGCGTGGGATTGGACCATTCGCCGGGTACACCGACGATTTGGGCGTCGTCCGGGTCTTTGAGATCCTGTGGTCTGGCCATAAACGGGTTCAGGAGGCGCAGCCTCATGCGGTATTGGTAGGTTTTGCCGGACTCGGCCCCGCCGCGGAGTTCATCGGCGGCATCGTGGGCCCAGACCAACTGCTGCGGCGATCGCCGGCCGATGAGCGTTTCCTCGTCCTCATCGTCGGGTGAGTCTTTGCGTTTGAGGCGCCCGCGGGCTTCATCCAGCCGGCCTTGTCCGGCATCGTCACGGAGCTTAGCGATGCGCTCCTGGTAGAGTCTCAGGCGTCCCCCCTCCTTCTCGAGCAGGCTCTCGATTTCGTCGGCGATTCGCTCGGCCTCGTCCCATTCCCAGCGGTTCAATGCCGTGCGTCCCCTGCTGAACATTTCCTCGATCTGTTGCTCGAGTGTTATGTCCTCCTCAGATTCGTCCTTCTGGGGCGGATAAGGGCGGGGCTCGCAATCGTTGCCGGAGCACAATTCGAGGTCGAGGGCGCGCACGTTGACGTCAGGGAATTTCGGATAGAGCCAGCCGTCTCCGTAGATGACTTCGGGGAAGAGGGGTCGCATGATGTCGACTTGGGCGCGGCGCACGAGCTTGCGGAAGTCGGTGACGGCCTCCTGGGTATCTTCCGTGGGGATCAAACCACCGCGCCGTCCGGGCACGATCTCGATTTCGGGCGGGCGCGGCAGCACGTAGGGCATATAAGCGTTGACGTTGACCCACTCGCCGTAGGTATCGCCCGCCGACTTTTCGCGCCGCTGGAGGTCGACTCCGACCACGTAGGGATTGCGATCCTTGACCGGATATCCCGCCTTGGCATAGACGCTCATCTGTTCCTGCTGGTTGAAGACGGCCGCGACCGTGACCCAGTTCACCGGCCGGTGATACTCGACCGCATCGGTCGGGGGGGGCGGTCGAGATTGACCCGGTTCCAGCAAGGCCGGGGGGGGGAGGGAGAGCGTGGCGCGCGCATGCGTGGCTTTGGGGGGTTGCGGGGGAAGCACATCGGCCAATTCGATCTCACCCGCGATCGGCGTTGAGCCGAATTTCGACGGCACCTTGGGCAACAACGGCGCGGGCGGGGGGATTTCCGAAGGCACTTCGGCGTAGGCGAGCGGGCTCAATGCCTCCTCGAATTTCGGGACGGGGTTTTCGACCTCGACCGGATCGGCACGAGCCCGGCGCAGGCTGTTTGCAAGGTCCTCAGCGACCTCGAGGACTTTTGCGTCCACCTGGCCGGGGCCTACTTTCTCGCCTTCGATCTCGACTGTGTTGGGTGTCGAGACGCCGAACAGCACGATGACTGCGAGAAGTACCGCTCCGCAAACTCCAACGATTCCCTTCTCGACGTGACGTTCGACAACGTTGACCGATTCCTTGGCCATTGCGAAGTCCTCCAAACGCGCTTCTGATCAGCTCTGGTCTTCCTCCGGGCGCTCACATGTTCTGCCGAGCTTACTGCGAACGACCGGCGGCATCAGGCAGCTATACAAATCTCCGAAGAAGATCGTTTCGAAGTCCATGACGACCTTGACGGCCGGTTCTGATCCGTAGATTTTGCCCTCCATTGCGAGGTTCTCGAGCGCTTCGCGCTCATAGACGTATTGGACATTCAGCAGGGTGTGGAAGCGGTCGCGACAGATCTCGTCGATGATCAGCGGGATGTCGCGGGAATCCACGACCATCTTCAGGGTGAACTGAACGACATCGTAGAGCTCGGTGGAGCTGTTCTTGGTAAAGACCGCTTCTGCGCTTGCGGGCGGCCGGGCGGGTTCCTCCCCTTCCACGGGCACAGCGCCGGTTCGCGGTTCGGTGGGAAGATAATCGGAGACCATGATGGAGATCAGATCCTTTACAGGGAGGACACCGACCCACACCCGCGCGTCCGGATCTTCGCTCTTGAGCCGTTCCGCGGTGAGATTGTTGAGGCGGGCGATGGCGTCGACGACGTCCTGTTGAACCCACAAAGAGACCTGTGCCCGCCACATGGCGGCCGCGCGGGGCGCGAGTCCCAAGTCCACCTCGGTCTCGTAGTCGAACGAATCAAGCGAGGCGTAGCAATAGAGCTGCCGGGCCTTTGAGATGCTGGCGCGAGCCGCAGCCGATTGAGCGGCCTCTTTTTCGGTGATCAGGCCAGACTTGTGCTGTTCCTCGGTCTCCTCACCGGGTCGGCCTCTTCCATCGTCCGGAAGCCCCTCGTCGCCACCGAATCCCTCGGCGAGGCGACGTTCTTCATCGATGGCCTCCTGGGCGGCCTGGACCTCGATTTCGGTGGGCGGCTCGCCGGCGTTCAACTGCCGCAGAAGTTTCGGGAACTGCTCCCGGTAAATCTCACGAAAGGCACGGCGTCCGTTGCTCGTGGGTTCCGGAAAGAAACGCTCGCCCTCCGGCGGTTCCAGGGTTTCGTAGACGTTTATTTGCTTGGCCCTGTCGATCAGGGCGGCGAAATGCCTCTCGATTGTCTCGACGCGCTGTCGCGCGGCCTCGATCTTCTCCTCGTTCAGCGGCCGGGCCGCCGGACCCACAAAGTCGCTGTGGATGACGGCGATATCGCGCAGTTCTTCCTTGACGTTCGTCATGGACGTGAATCCGAGGACGCCGAGTCCGATGGACGCCAGCGCAACGACGGCACAGACGATGTTGAATATGTTTCGTTTCAGGAATCCCAGCACTTTGGTACACTCCCAGTCGTTCCGGCGTCGTGTGAAACGGGCGCCGGGCGTCGCGCATTGGTCTCGTCAACCGGTCGCCGACTTGCTCTCATCCTCGGGCAGATCCGCCAGGACCACGTCGAACTGAATCTCGAACACGGTATCGCCGCTCATATCTTCGTCGGTGACCGGGTCGAATACTTTGGGACCGGTCGGGCGGCGACTGGGCGGCGGCCGTCGCCGTCCGCGCCCTCTGCCCGGCGGAGTTCCGGACGTATCCTCTTTCTCGGTGAAACCTCGCAGAGCGGTGAGGACCACGCGGTTGATGTAGAAGCCCGCGTCGGGCTTGCGACCGTGCTCCCGCAGCCCCTTTTTGATCGTCTCGTCGATGTAGCGCAGGTGGCCCTCGTTCGGGGTTCGGCAGGTCATCGTGATGATGAAGCCGCGGCGCTTCTGGCCCGTCGGTTTTTCTATCAGGTCCGCTCCGGAGTCACCACGCTCCACGTCCAGCAGGTCCTGCGCATCCAGATCGTCAAAGTACTCCGAGCGAAACTCCTCAATGAAGATCCGGTTGCGCCGGCCGCGCTCCACTGGAACGGTGCCGGCCCCGCGGATGGCGGCCAGGTATTCCTCCGGCGTCTCCGCCGCCGCCAGCTCCGGCCGCGGTTTGGGCAGGGCGGCGTGCACGGCCGCGAGGACTTTGGGCCAGACGGCCTTGTTGCGCTGCAACTGCACGATCTCCTGGGCCTTTTCCTGCTCGCGAGAGCCTTTGTTGGCGTATTTGTCCATCTCCCTTTTCAAGGCTTTGGAGACTTCCAGCCAGGTCATCGCCTGCTCGCGCGGCTGGAGATTTCCGGCGGGGCCGGTCCGCAGGATTTGCACCGCGCGTTCGTAGTTAACTTGAGCGACTTGTCCCACTTCGTTGGATTTCAAGGTGGACATGTCGCTGAGCTGGCGGAACCAGATCGTTCCGGCGGCCACGGCGAGGCAGGCGGCGGCGGCGGCGAAGTAGGGTCTCTTCTTGCGCCAGACGACCTGCTTGACGATCTCGGGCGGAAGGAGATTGCTCTTGACGGTGGCGGCGCCGGGCATGGTCTTGCTGATCTCGAGTCCCTGAAGGGCGAGGCCGTAGGCCAGCATGAAGCTGCCGACTCGTCCCTTGAACTCGGACTCGTCTCCCACATCGACGAGATTGGCCTTCTTGAAGGTGTCGGGGCGTTCGATGGGCATCTGCAGGTTCTGCTGGAGGTATTTCTGGAGCCCGGGGAGGGTGAAGGCGTTGCCCATGCCGATGACGCGCTTGAGTTCGGCCTCCCGGTGGGCGGAGCGGTAGAATCCCAGCGAGCGCGACAGCTCCTGAACGAGCTCGGCGAAGACCGGCCTCATGGCCTGGAAGATCTGCCGGGCGTACTTGCTGCTCGCGGCGGTCCGCTTGAGGTTTTCCGCTTTAGTGAACGAAAGTTTGAACGACTTGACCAGGACGTCGGTGAACTTGCTGCCGCCCAGCGGAATGGTTCGGGTCCACAGGCCGACCTTCGAGGCCACCACCAGGTCGGTGTTTTCCGCGCCGATATCCAGCAGGACGACGGTTTCGTCGCCGAGGCGATCCTCGAAACGCATGGCGTTGTAGAGTGCGAGCGGGTGGGCCTGGACGGCCACGGGCTCGATTCCGGCCTGCTCGAAGGGGAGCAGATGTTCGCGGATGAGCTCCCGCTTCATGGCGAAGATACCGACCTCGACATCCGGGGAATCCTCCTCCTGGAAGGTCTGGTAGTCCCAGATGACCTCGTCCAAATCGAAGGGGATCTGCTGATCGGCCTCGTAGCGGACGATGTCGGGGATCTTCTTCGGCTCGACGGGGGGAAGCTTGCTGAACCTGGAGAGGGTGTGTTGGCCCGGGACGCCGACGACGACCTTGTCCTTGCTGACGTCGTGGCGTGAGAGAAAACGTTCGAGGGCGTCTGCGATGAGCTGCAGCCGGTTGCCCTCGGCCTTGGATAGGATCGTGGAGTGCTCGACGTACTCTTGGCCGATGATGTCGACCCGTCCCTCGGTTCCGGCGCGCAAACGGATGGCCTTGAG
The DNA here is from genome assembly GCA_964574815.1 of uncultured Phycisphaeraceae bacterium. Lineage (GTDB taxonomy): Bacteria > Planctomycetota > Phycisphaerae > UBA1845 > UBA1845 > CAZNPL01. The sequence goes on along the minus strand of CAZNPL010000013.1, from coordinate 33,550 downwards.
GGCACAGCGCCCGACGTCGATTCCCCAGACGGCCGTAGGACCCGCCATAACAACCTCCCGGTAAAGTCACCCGACACGGGTGAGCGTCTCTGGACCGTTCGTCAGGCGCAATTGTCAAGTCGCCGTCCGAACGTGTAAACCCGCTCGCTGCTGCGGATTAGACTCGTCCACAGGGTTCGGAGTCAATTACGCTTGGACTATTCTAGCCAAACCGCCGCCGCTTCCGCCGCGGCATCGCCCCTCAAATGAGACAAAACTTGCCGGCCTCCATAGTCAGGATACACTCTGGCGGATAATGCGCCGCGGCAGTCGTCCTGCCCCAGCGGCCCGCGCCTTGCAGCCGAGGCACGAGGAACACAGGCGAGGAGACCTCCGGTGAGCGAGCCGAGCGTCCAGTACCACATCACCAACGACCCGATGCTGATGGAGAATGCGTACACCGTTTACCTTCGCGACGGGGGGCCGTGCTGGATCATCGACCCGGGTCTGCCGCCCCAGGCGGAACAGATTCTCGATTTCGTCCGCGAGCACGACCTCCGGCCGGAGGCCATCCTGCTCACGCACGCCCATGCCGACCACATTGCCGGCGTGGATGAGTTGCTGGCCGGCACCGGGCAGATCCCGGTCTACCTGGCTCGGGAGGAGTGGCCCATGCTCGCGGATCCGAAGGAGAACCTCTCAACCAACCTGGGGATGTCGGTCTCCATTTCGGCGTCGGACGTGCGGGATCTGGCGGCGGGGATGACGTTGGACCTCGACGGTACCGAGTGGTTGGTCGGCGACGTGTCGGGGCATTCGCCGGGCGGGCGGAGTCTGTACTGTGCGAGCCGGGGGATTGTGATCGTAGGCGATGGGCTGTTCGCAGGCAGCATCGGTCGGGTGGATTTCCATCACAGCGACCCGGACCGGTTTATCCCCAATCTGCGGGCCACGCTTATGTCCCTTCCGGACGAGACGCGCGTCCTGCCGGGGCACGGTCCCGAGACCACCATCGGGCACGAACGCGCCACCAATCCATTCATCATCGGCGGACTGTGACGAGCGATATTCCCCGACTCGACCGCGTGAGCGTGATCATTCCGGCCTTGAACGAAGCGGAGGCGCTGCGGGAACTTCTTCCGATCGTGAAGCGCCTGGGCGTCGGACAGGTGATCGTCGGCGACAACGGCTCGAACGACGGGACCGCCGAAGTCGCCGCGGCGCACGGTGCGTTGGTGGCGAGTGAGCCGAGGCGGGGCTACGGGGCCGCCTGCTTTACTGCAATGGGGCACCTGCGGGGTGACACGGAGGTTGTGGTGTTTCTCGACGCCGACCTCAGCGATGATCCGACGCTTCTGCCCGATCTTGCCCGTCCCGTCCTGGAGGATGAGGCCGATCTGGTCATCGGTAACCGGGTGGCTTCAATGCGCGAGCCCGGGGCGATGACGCTGCCGCAGCGGTTCGGCGACTGGCTGGCGACGCGGCTGATCCGCCTGGGGTGGGGATTCGGATACCACGACCTCGGGCCGTTCCGGGCGATTCGACGTTCGAGCCTGGAGCGGATCGACATGCAGGACCGGGCGTTCGGATGGACCATCGAGATGCAGATCCGGGCTATCGAGGAGGGGCTTCGCATCCGGCAGATCCCGGTGCCCTATCGGCGCCGAAAGGGCAAAAGCAAGATCAGCGGCACGGTGCGCGGCGTGGCGCTCGCGGGTTATTGGATCCTCACGACGTGGTGGCGCTTGTGGCGTTCCAGGCGCAGTCGTGCCGGCCGGAAGTGTGCGCCGCGCCGAGTTCCTACGACTTCAGGTTCTCCGGGTTCAGGGGTTTGAGTTCGTCCACGACGAAGAGGCCGTCCTTGCGGATCAGGCGGTCATCAAAGTAAATCTCGCCACCGCCGGCCTTCTCGTCCTGCAGGCATACCATGTCCCAGTGAATCTGCGAGCGGTTGCCGTTGTCGGCATCGTCCTCGTAGGCCGATCCCGGTGTGAAGTGGAAGGAGCCGGCGATCTTCTCGTCGAAGAGGATGTCCTTCATGGCGCGCGTGATGTAAGGGTTGAACCCGATCGCGAACTCGCCGACGTGCCGGGCGCCTTCGTCGGCGTCGAGGATCTTGTTCAAGCCGTCCGTGTCGTTGCTGGTGGCCTCGATGATTTTGCCGTCTTTGAAGGCCAGCCTGACGTTCTCGTGCGACGAGCCTTGGTAGATCGTGGGCGTATTGAACTGCACGGTTCCGTTGACGCTGTCGCGGACAGGGGCGGTGAAGACCTCACCGTCGGGGATGTTGAGTTTTCCGTCGCAGGCGACGGCCGGGATGCCCTTGATCGAGAAGGTCAGCTCGGTTCCCGGGCCGGTGATGCGGACGCGGTCGGTTTTCTCCATCCATTCCTTGAGGGGCTGCATGGCCTTGGCCATCTTGGCGTAGTCCATGGTGCAGACGTCGAAGTAGAAGTCTTCGAAGGCCTCGGTGCTCATGCCGGCCGACTGGGCCATGCTGTCGCTGGGGTATCGCAGGACGACCCACTTGGTGTTGCGCACGCGGATTTCGCTGTGGACCGGCTTCCACCAGATCCGTTGGTAGTCCTTCATTCTGGGATCGGGGACGTCGGACATTTCGGAGATGTTGAGGCTGCCGCGCGCACCGATGTAGGCGTCCATCTCCTTCATACGGTGGGCCTCGACGTCGGCGATGATCTGGAGCTGCGTTTCGCTGCCATGGGTCAACAGCGCCCTCATCACTGCGTTGCGCTTGATGGTGACGAGCGGTTCGGCGCCGGCCTCGCGGGCCACGCGGATCAGTTCTGCCGTCATGTTGTCGGGGATATCGATCGACTCAATCAGCACCTTTTCTCCCGGCTTGAGATCGGTCGAGTATTCCACCAGCACCTTGGCCAACCTGGTTATTCTCGGGTCAAGCATCGGAGCTCCTCTCAATCAATAAGCCTCGGCAACCACACAACGTCAGCGAAGGTCGGGTAGCGTACCCGATCCGGGGCCGATGTGCACGCCGGAGACTCCAACGGGTCCGCACCTTCACGAGCGTGCTAGTCCGTCGGACGACGCGCGCTCACTCGCCGATCACCGCGAGACCCAACGGGGCGTCCAGGCGTATCCGTGTGTTCAGGGTGCCGGTCCAGTTTGAAGTTCCGGGCTTGAAATGGAGTTTGACACCGGGGGCTGTGGAGGCCAGGGCGGTTGTCATGTTGTTGAATGGGTCGTTGAAGCCGCCGTAGCCGGACAAACGCCGATTGAAATCCACCCAGGAGCCGTCCACGCAGAGCGTTGGCCAGGTGACCGTGGCAGGGTAGCCGATTAAATCGTAGATGATCTGGGCCATCTCTCTGGCGAGATCCGGGTCGTCGCCCGGCGAGCGCTGGTTGAAAAGTACGACGACGTTGACGCCGTCGTCCCGCTGGCGGGCGATCGTGCTGGTTCCGTCGAGGGCGCCGGTGTGCGCGGCGTTTACCAAAGTACGGCCTAGTGGCGTGCCGATGTCGGCGCCGCCGACCACGTAATGGTCGAGGAAGACGAGTATCGGCGCTGCGCTGGCCACCAGGTTGCCGTGGCCAGCCATGGATTCGTGATCCCAGCCGCCGTAGGGCCACGGGACGAGAGCGCCGTCGGGGTCGTACACGTTCCGGGCGTCCGAGCATGTGGGGCAGCGGTAGTGGGGCTCGCGCGGGCTCTGATCGGCTGCGAAGGTGCGGCCTGGGAAGATCTCGGTGGCCGGCACCCACATCTCGGGCGTGAGCGTGAGGGCGCGAATCGCGTCGATGTGCTCTCCCCAGAAGAACTCTTCGACGAGCAGACCGAGCACCATGTAGCCGAAGTTCGAGTAGGACCGGCACACGCACGGAATCGGTTCTCTGAGGCAGTTGTTATTGGCGTCCCTGTCGCAGACCGCGTGAGGATTGCCCGGGGGGAATTGGAGCGGCTGACTCAGCATGTAGCGCACGGTGTTCTCGCGGCCCGGCGGGCTGGTGATTCTCATCTCGTTGGCGATGCGAATAGCTGCGAACTGCGGGTCGAAACTGATGAACTCGGCGTCCCAGCCGCCCCGGTGCCGGAGCAGATGATTGATCGTGATGTCGTTGAGCCGGTCGTCGCCAAGTTCCCGCCAGAGCGGGAATTGCAGGAGACCACCGAAAGGTTGCTCGAGGTCGAAGATGTAGTCGCCCAGGCCGAAGAAGCCCATGTTGGCCAGGTGTCGAACCGTGGCCGCGGTGATGGGTTTTTCGACGCTGGCCAGTCGCATCGGCGTGTTTTCCGGTAGCGGCACCGGCGTGGGAAGGATCTCGCGCCAGCCAAAACCGCGTTGGTACACGATGCAGCCGTCCACCGAGACTCCCAGGACCCCTGCCTGAAGATCGTGGAGTGCCATGAAATCGAGCATGGCCTGATCGAAGTCGGCCAATTCCGGAACCGGCACCCCGGTGACAGGCATTCCGCCGGCCCGGGCGGCGGCATGGGGCCACGCCACAAGAGCGACGATTAGAACGGCAAGCTTGATTCGGTTGATCTGTTTGATTGCAATCATGATTGACGGCTCCGCGCAGCCCGCACGCGGGCGTTCGCCCGCCGTGGCCACGGTCGTGGTTCCTACTGCAAGTTCACCAGAACGAGCACCAGGCCGCGGCCGGCTTCCAGGCCGGACATCGCCTTGCCGATGGTAGCGCCGAAGGAGCGCGAACGATCCGTCGCTTTCATTGCGTGGCCGGGCGTTTCGGAGGTTGTCAGCAGGTCGCCCGGTTCGATCGAGCCGTTGGACGCGTCGGCCCAGACGTACACCCGCCCCGTCAACGCGATCGGCACGGCGTTTTCCTGTCCCGGCAGATTGCCCAGAATGGTCCCTGCAGGTAGATCGTTCGCACCGCTGACAACCCCGGCGACGCGTGGGTTGTAGGCCCCGCGGGCGAGGCAGAGGCTACCGGGATGCACAGGGTCGATCGCGACCACCATGCCGGGCTTCACTTCGTCGCTGACCGGGAACTTCTCGGCCACGTCTGCGCCGAGCAGTTCGAGCACCTGCACGCGGGCGGTTCCGGCGACGTCCAGCATCGCCGCGGGGTTGCTCGTCCCGATTCCTACTCGGCCGGTGGATGTGACCGTCATACGATCAACGTTGTTGGTGCCGAGGATCAGCGAATCGCCGTATTCCTGAACGATTTCCATCCTGTTGAGTCCGTTGCGGTAGCCGATCCGGCCGACGACCTGTCCGCCATCTTGCTTTAGTATAATGCGTGCGTTGTCGTATTCGTTGGAGTTGTCCGAGTCCGCATCGACGATCAGGTCGACGCCGCCTGCGCTCGAAAGGTGCAGACGACCGAACGGCGTCATCGTGCCAATGCCCAGATCGCCATTGTCGTCGAGAACCATCTGCGTCGCCGGCGAACCGGAGTTTATCTCATCTTTGACTTGGAAATGCAGGTCGGTGTTCGACTCGCGAATCAGTCGCGTGCCGCTCCCCACGGTCGGGACGGAGCCTCCAACGGCGAAGTAGAACCAGTCGTGCAGGGACTGCGGCAGCGCCGGCTGCACCCAGTGCAAGCCGAGCGTCGCAGGGGGCGAGTCGGTGCTGCCGTAATCGCGAACCTCGAGGTTGAAATTCGGGCTGTTCGTTCCGACGCCGACGTCTCCGCTGTTGGTGCTGTAGATGTCGTCGCCGTTGACCGCCCATAGCTCACCTGTGCCGCCCGCGCCATCGGCCGCATAGAGGGCGTACGGGCCTGGCATCACTGCCTGACGCGGCGCGAGAAATGTGTATTCGCCGGTGCTGTCGCCGGGGCGAACGCCCACTTCCAGCCAGCGCGCGTTTCCGTCGAACGCACCCGGGCCAAAGTCGAGCTCGACCGTGAAAATCCCGTCGTTGACCGGCTGATCTTCGACGGGATAGTCGACGCTCACCTGGCTCGGCCCGTTCGACGCATCGAAAAGACGGAACACAAAGTCGTACTCGCCATTCGCGGGCACATCGCCTTCCTTGAGCTGTCCCTGATAGCTGAAGGCGGTGCCCATCGGAGATGTGGCCCGGACCGGCGTGACGGCCGGCCAAAGGGTCAGGCCGGCCACGAGCGCCACAATCCGCATGTTTCGCATGGTGCCACTCCTAACTTGTTTCCCATTTAAGGCAGAAAATGACCGTGAACACAGGATCTCTCGCTGCAGCGACGCCCCGTACCGAGTCACGCCGGCCGTGCAGCGGAAGGTCAAGATGCTCCACGAACCGCTATTGTAGCGATTGCAGGAGGCGATAGAAACAACTGATGGTTGCGTGTGAGTGTACACATCACCGCGAGAGATTATCGGAGCAAGACAACTCTGACGGCGGCTTAAGTAATGAATCCGACCGATGTGGCCCGCCAACCTCGGTCGCCTCTCACGCAACGACAAGATCGGTGGCATCGTGCACAGTCCATTCGGCCGTATTCGCGCCCGCGGGGAATTCTCGGGGCGCCCTCCAACGCACCGCGCTCGTGACCCAAAGCTGCGATAACGGAAGTGCGTCCCGGATCCGCCGCGTGTTCACGGTCGTTGGGTTTAATGACAGCTTCCGACCGGCTCTTCGGCTCGAGGAGGATTGCCACGAGATCCAATCAAACTGAACGGCCCGGCGGTGCGTCGAGGGGGTTGAACGGGGGCGGCGCCTGTTTTTCGCAACAGGGTTGAAGCGGTTTGTGGGAGCGAACCAGCATTCGCAGGGTATGCGCAGCGCGGCCGTTGGCCGCAACCAAAGCAAGGGACAGAGGGACGGAGGGGCGGAGGGACCAAGGAACGGTGTCTGGCGGAATGCAAGTCGTTGACGCCACGCAGGTTACGGGCGCGCGCTGATGAAAATCTTCGCGCCGGGAGAAGAAACGCGACGTTAGTAATACAGCGCTGCATCGGACGGTCGGCATGAGACCGCCGGGAGTTTTCACGTGGGGGGCGAGTCGCTAAAGTGTTCCGGGTTGAGGATGCGGGTACGTCGGGCCGATTGCGGGCGGTTTCCAGCAGCTTTATGGACGTCATTCAGACCAAGATCGATACGAAGAGCGCGTTGTTCGCGGAGAATCGCGAGCACATGGAATCGCTGGTGGCCGAGTTCAAGCGGCGGCTGGCGCAGGTGCAGGCCGGGGGCGGTGAGGCGGCGCTGGCGCGGCATCGCGAGCAGGGCAAGCTGTTCGTTCGGGACCGGATCGAGCGGCTGATCGACGCGGACAGCCCGTTTCTGGAATTCAGCACGCTGGCGGCGTGGGAGATGTACGACGGCCAGGCGCCGGGGGCGGGGATCGTCACGGGGATCGGGCGAGTGCACGAAGCCGAGTGCGTGATCGTGGCCAACGACGCGACGGTCAAGGGGGGAAGCTACTATCCGCTCACGGTGAAGAAGCATTTGCGGGCGCAGGAGATCGCGGAGGAGAACCATCTGCCGTGCATCTACCTGGTGGACTCGGGCGGGGCGTTCCTTCCGTTGCAGGCGGAGGTGTTTCCGGATCGCGAGCATTTCGGGCGGATTTTCTATAACCAGGCGCGGATGTCGGCGAAGGGGATCCCGCAGATCGGGGTGGTGATGGGGTCCTGCACCGCGGGGGGGGCGTATGTGCCGGCGATGAGCGACGAATCGGTCATCGTGCGGAACCAGGGGACGATCTTTCTGGGCGGGCCTCCGCTGGTCAAGGCGGCGACGGGTGCAGAGGTGAGCGCGGAGGACCTCGGGGGGGCGGATGTGCACTGCCGGACGTCGGGGGTGACGGATCATTACGCTCATGACGACGAGGACGCGCTGGCAATCGCTCGGAGCATCGTGGCGCACATTCATCACCGGCCCAAGCACACGCTGGCGACGCAACCGGTCGAGCAACCGCTGTACGACGCGCGGGAGATCTACGGGATCATTCAGAAGGACGTTCGCAAGCAGTACGACGTGCGCGAGGTCATCGCGCGGATCGTGGACGGCAGCCGCCTGCACGAATTCAAGGCGTTGTACGGGACGACGCTGGTGGCCGGCTTCGCGCACATCTGGGGATACCCGGCGGGGATTCTGGCGAACAACGGCGTGTTGTTCTCGGAGAGCGCGGTGAAGGCGGCGCACTTTATCGAGATATGCAGCCAGCGCGGCGTGCCGCTTGTATTTCTGCAGAATATTACGGGGTTCATGGTGGGGCGCGATTATGAGGCGAGCGGGATCGCCAAGGACGGCGCGAAGATGGTGGCGGCCGTGTCGAACGCGGCGGTGCCGAAATTCACGGTGATCATCGGGGGATCGTACGGGGCGGGGAATTACGGGATGTGCGGGCGGGCGTACGGGCCGCGGCAGCTTTGGATGTGGCCCAACGGGCGGATTTCGGTGATGGGCGGCGAACAGGCGGCGGAGGTGCTGGCGACAGTCAAGAAGGATCAGTTGGCGCATCGGGGGGAGCCGCCGATGTCGGAGGAGCAACTGGCGGAGTTCAAGCGGCCGACGCTCGAGAAGTACGCCCACGAGAGCAGCGCTTACTACAGTACATCAAGGTTGTGGGACGACGGGATCATTGATCCGGTCGATACGCGCATGGTGCTGGCGTTGGGGATCGCGGCGTCGCTGAATGCTCCGTTCCCGGCGCGAAGCCACAGCGTGTTCAGGATGTAGAGGAGATCGCATCAGCCGGTTGCGGGGCACTGGCGGACAAACCGCCAGTAGCACCCATCAAAGGTGGCACCCGTCGAGGGTGGCACCTGTCAAGGGTCCCGGGGCAGGCTAACGAAGTTGGCGAGTGGTCTATGAGCGAATTTGTGTTGCATCGTGTTGTGGATCAGGTGGCCACTGTGGTGATTGACCGGCCCGACCTGCACAACGCTTTCAACGAGGTGGTTATCGCGGAGCTGACGGCTGCTTTTCGCACGTTGGGCGGCGAAGCGGGTGTGCGTGTCGTCGTTCTGGCGGCGGAGGGGAAGTCGTTCTGTGCAGGGGCGGACATCCACTGGATGAAGCGGATGGTGGACTACTCGTTCGAGGAGAACGTCCGCGATGCGAACACGATGGCGGAGATGTTGCGGGCGATTCGGGAATGCCCCAAGCCGGTGATCGCGCGGGTGCACGGTGCGGCGATCGGGGGCGGTGTGGGCTTGGTGGCCGCGTGTGATATGGCCGTGGCGGTTTCGTCGGCGGTTTTCTCTTTGAGCGAGGTGAAGCTGGGGATTCTTCCGGCGGTGATCTCTCCTTTCGTGATCGAGAAGATCGGGCCGGGGGCGGCTCGACGATACTCGCTGACGGCCGAGCGGTTCGACGCCGCCGAGGCGCACCGCATCGGACTGGTTTCGGAGGTGGTCGAAGGACCGCAGGAACTTGACGAGGCGGTCGCGCGGTTATGCAAGTTTGTGCTGGGGAACGGGCCGGAGGCGCTGGCCGAATGCAAGCGGGTGCTCAGCGAGGTCGTGGGGACGGAATGGGACCGCATTCAGGAGCTGACGGTTGCGCGGATCGCCGAGCGCCGCGTCTCCGAAGAGGGGCAGGACGGATTGAAGGCGTTTCTGGAGAAGAGGTCTCCGCGTTGGAAGGCGTAGCGGATTGGATTCACACGACGCGGGCAGGCGGCTGACGATGTTTTCGAAGGTGCTCATCGCCAATCGGGGAGAGATTGCGGTTCGTATCGCTCAGGCGCTGCAGCAAATGGGCGTGCATACGGTGGGCGTGTTTTCCGATCCGGATCGGCATGCGCCCCATGCGGTCGCGACGGATGAGGCGTACCCGTTGGAAGGGGAGTCGGCGGTCGATACGTATCTTCGCCGGGACCGCATCATCGAGATCGCTCAAAGGCATGGGGTCGAGGCCATTCATCCGGGCTACGGGTTTCTCTCGGAGAACGCACAGTTTGCCGAGGATTGCGCGGCGGCGGGCATTACATTCATCGGCCCGACGCCGCACGTTATTCGTGTGTTGGGCGACAAGATCGAGGCCAAGCGGATCATGAAGGAGGCGGGGGTGCCCGTCGTGCCGGGGGCGGCGGGCGTGGCGGGGTCGCCGGACGAACTGAAAGCTCACGCTCAGGCGATCGGCTACCCGGTGTTGATCAAGGCAGCTGCCGGCGGCGGCGGCAAGGGTGTTCGCATCGTGCGGTCCGACATCGACCTGATCGATGCGGCGGATGCGGCACGTCGTGAGGCGACGGCGGCGTTTGGCGACGAGCGGATCTTCCTGGAGAAGTACATCGAGCGGCCTCGGCACGTGGAGGTGCAGATATTCGGCGACCTGCAGGGGAACGCGTGCCACGTTTTCGAGCGGGAGTGCTCCATCCAGCGGCGTCATCAGAAGATCGTGGAAGAGACTCCCTCGCCTGCGCTCTCGCCGGAGCAGCGGGAGGGCATTACGGCCGCTGCGGTGCGGGCGGCGCGGGCGATCGGGTATACCAACGCGGGGACGGTCGAGTTTCTGGTCGACGCATCGGGCACATTCTATTTTCTCGAGGTGAACACGCGCTTGCAGGTCGAGCACCCGGTTACGGAGATGACGACGGGGCTGGACCTGGTGCGGGCGCAGGTTGAGGTGGCCGCGGGCGAGCCGCTGGCGTTCACGCAGGTGGAGATTCAGCCGGTCGGGCACGCTTTGGAATGTCGTATCTATGCCGAGGATCCCGAGGCCGGGTTTTTGCCTTCGACCGGGTCGATCGCGCATTACGTGCCGCCTTGGGGCCCGGGCATTCGGGTGGACAGCGGCGTGGGCGTCGGGGCTTTCGTCACCGTTCACTACGACCCGATGCTGGCGAAGCTTGTGTGCTGGGGCCGCACGCGGTCCGAGGCGATCGAGAAGACGCTATGGTGTCTGGACCGCTTCGTGGTGATCGGCGTTGTGACGAATATCCCGTTCCTTCGGTCGCTGATCGATCATGCCGAGTTTCGGGCGGGTCGCCTGCATACGCACTTTCTCGAAGAACATCGCATCAAGCCGCAGGCGGCGGATATGGAGTCGGCGATTGTGGCCGCGGCCGTCGCTTGTGAGCTGGGGTTCACTGGTACACCGGTTCAGTCGGGGCGAGAGTCGCGCCCGAACGATGCGCGCAGCCCATGGCGTCAGGCGGCGGGTTGGAGGATCGTCTCGTGAGCACGGTCAGGCTGATCCCACCGGGCGAGACGGAGGCGATCGGCGTGCGGATCGAGCATGCCATCCGTCAGCAGGCCGCTCATTGCGAGGTGGCGTGGGGCGACCGCCACGTGGAAGTCGAGGTGGGCTGCTCCGGTCCGGGGGCGGGGTGGATAAGACGGCACGGGATGACGTTTCCGTTTTACGTAGCGAGGCACGGCAACACGGTACAGCTTTGGATTCGCGGGCGGGTGTACGAATTCACACTCCCGGGCGCATCGGTTCGCCGCAGCGGGACGGCGGCCGATGCGGGCGTTCGCGATAACCTTGCGGCGCCGATGCCCGGCACGGTCTTGCAGGTCAAGGTTGCGGAGGGCGAGCGTTTCGAGGCGCATCAGCCGCTGGTGATTCTCGAATCGATGAAGATGGAGATGACGCTTTCGGTACCGCATGCCGGGCGGGTGGAGAAGGTTCATTGTGCCGAGGGCGACCTGGTGGATATGGGGGCGGTTCTGGCGACGCTTTCGGAAGCGGACAATGAGTGACGGACTGCGCTACCGGGTGTGCATCGGCGGGGTCGGTCCGTGCGGCGTCCGTGAGCCTCCGGGCAAGTCGCGAAATGATGTCAGCGGGCGGTCGCACCGATCGCAGCAGTGATGCAACCGCGGATCTTTCGATACGAGAGTGTCGATTCAACCAATGACGTGGCCCGGCGTTTGATCGCGGACGGCGTCATCGCGTCTTCGGCCTGCGTCGTTGCGCGTGAGCAGACCCACGGCCGGGGTACGCATGGCCGTTGTTGGATTTCGCCGAAAGACGCGGGGATTTACCTGTCTGTGGTCGAACTGCCGGAGGCGGATCTTCTACCGGCGACGAGCGAGTACACGACGGCTGTGGGGTGCGCGTGTGCGGACTGCCTGCGGCGTGAGACGGGGGTCGATGTGCGGCTGCAGGGGGTCAACGACCTGTTCGTCGGGTCGCGTAAGCTCGGGGGTATCCTCACGGAAGCGCTGATGACGCGTGAGCGCATCGACGCTCTGATCGTCGGGGTGGGCATCAATGTTCGGCGAGCCAATCGAGCATTGCCGGCCGGCGCCTCGGGCGCGGTCAGTCTCGAAGAGGTCCTCCCCGCGGCCCGCTGGAAAACGCTGGACACCGAGACCCTCACTTGCCGCGTGATCGAGGCCGTTCGCAGTGCGATTTGGTTTGTCTCGATGACGCCGCGGCCAGTGTGACAAACTGGACGTCGGACGGGGCAGATTCGAAGCAGAGGCCGGACTGCGTCGGCCGGCAGGCTGTTCAGGTCGCGCACGAAGACGGCCGGCATCTTCCGGTGCCGGCCGCTCGTTACTTACTGTGGGCTCGTTTGGTTTTTTGTGAAAAGGCGAATGCGTTGGTATTGGTTTCGTTTGCGTCGTTGGTGAACGTGCTCAGCTCAGTGTCTCATTAATGTGGCTAAGCGTTCGGCCATTAGTACGGGTCAGCTTAACACGTCTCCGCGCTTCCACCTCCCGCCTATCGACCTGCTGGTCTTGCAGGGGCCTTCACTCGCCCGGAGGCGAGTTCGAAACCTTATCTTGAGGAGGGCTTCCCGCTTAGATGCATTCAGCGGTTATCCTTTCCGGGCATAGCTACCCAGCGGTGCCCCGAGCGGGACAGCTGGTACACCAGAAGCCCGTATCTCCCAATCCTCTCGTACTAGGGAGATCCCCTCTCAAGTTTCGTGCGCCCACGGCAGATAGGGACCGACCTGGCTCACGCCGGTCTGAACCCAGCTCGCGTACCACTTTAATCGGCGAACAGCCGAACCCTTGGGACCGCCTACAGCCCCAGGATGTGATGGGCCGACATCGAGGTGCCAAACGATTCCGCCGCTATGAACGCTCGGGAATCATTAGCCTGTTATCCCCGGAGTACCTTTTGTCCGATGAGCGATAGCCCTTCCACACGGGACTACCGGATCACTAAGGCCTACTTTCGTATCTGCTCCATTTGTATATGTCGCAGTTAAGCCGGCTTGTGCCTTTACACTCGAAACGCGATTGCCAACCGCGCTGAGCCGACCTTTGCACTCCTCCGTTACTTTTTGGGAGGAGACCGCCCCAGTCAAACTAACCGCCTAGCACTGTTCCCCGCCCGGCTTCACGGGAATCGAGGTTAGGTAGCACGTAGCACAAGGGTGGTATTTCAAGGATGGCTCCCCGACAGCCAGAACTGCCGGATCATCGCCTCCCACCTATCCTACGCATGTGATACCTGCGACCAATACTAGGGTATAGTAAAGGTTCACGGGGTCTTTCCGTCTTGCCGCGGGTATGTGGTATCTTCACCACAAGTCCAATTTCACCGAGTCCGTCCTCGAGACAGTGCACCAGTCGTTACGCCATTCATGCGCGTCGGAACTTACCCGACAAGGAATTTCGCTACCTTAGGACCCTCATAGTTAGGGCCGCCGTTTACGGGTGCTTCGGTTGCCAGCTTCTCCCCGAAGGGATAACCGCCTTCCTTAACATTCCCGCACCGAGCAGGCGTCAGTCCCTATACGTCCTCTGTTCGAGTTAGCAGAGACCTGTGTTTTTGATAAACAGTCGCCAGTGCCGATTCACTGCGCCCGCCCGCCGAAACGGGACGGGACCCCTTTTCCCGAAGTTACGGGGTGAATTTGCCTAGTTCCTTAAGGACGGTTCTCTCGAGCGCCTGAGGCTACGCGCCTCACCTACCTGTGTCAGTTTTAGTACGGATCCGCTGATTGCCACCGCAGCTTTTCTCGGTTCTCCCTTTGCGCACTTCGGCAACAAATCGGCCTCGCCCTTTCGGGCACCCTCGCTTCTTGTGGTGGGCTGCACTCTGGAAAAACGCACTACGGATTGATCGCACAACGGAGCGCAGGAATATTAACCTGCTGTCCATCGACTACGCCTTTCGGCCTCGTCTTAGGTTCCGGCTAACCCTGGGCGGAATTACCTTCCCCAGGAACCCTCAGGTTTACGGCGAGAAGGATTTTCACCTTCTTTATCGTTACTCATACCGGCATAGTCACTTGATAGGCCCGCAACCACTCCTTTCGGTATGGCCTGTATCTGCCTATCAACGCTCCCCTACCGCTCCGACGAAGTCGGAACCCGTGGCTTCGGTACCATGCTTAGTCCCGGTCATTATCGGCGCTCAATTTCTCGACGGGTAAGCTATTACGCACTTTTTAAATGGTGGCTGCTTCTAAGCCAACATCCCCGCTGTCTCGGAAAAAGAACTTCCTTATGCACTTAGCATGGATTGGGGACCTTAGCCGACGGTCCGGGTTGTTTCCCTTTTGTCCACGGAGGTTAGCCCCCATAGACTGACTCCCAGGATAGTCGCCGCGGTATTCGGAGTTTGATTGAAGGAGGTAGGCTGGTGGCCCCCTCGTTTCATTCAGTAGCTCTACCCCCGCGACGTAGTGGCCTGAGGCTAGCCCAAAAGCTATTTCGGGGAGAACGAGATATCTCTGAGTTTGATTAGACTTTTACTCCTCCCCACAGCTCATCGGATGACTTTTCAACGTCAACCCGTTCGGTCCTCCGTATCCTTTTACAGACACTTTAACCTGGCCATGGGTAGATCACTCAGTTTCGCGTCTACCGCCCACGACTGAATCGCCCTATTCAGACTCGCTTTCGCTACGGCTCCTCTGCGGAACAGATTAACCTTGCCGTGAACGGTAACTCGCCGGTTCATTATGCAAAAGGCACGCGGTCACACGTGCGGGCGAACCCGCAATCGTGCTCCCACAGCTTGTAGGTGTGCGGTTTCAGGTACTTTTAACTCCCCTGACAGGGGTACTTTTCACCTTTCAGTCGCCCTACTTTCCACTATCGGTCGTCGAGTAGTACTTAGCCTTGGATGGTGGGCCACCCTGCTTCACGCGGAGTTCCACGAGCTCCACGCTACTCTGGGACTCCTCTCAACGGAGGGCGCTCGCTTTCGGATACGGGGGTGTCACCCTCTATGCCCGGCCTTTCCAGACCGTTTTCCTAGCGATGCCTTTGTAACTCCTCGAGGGCCCGCAACCCCAGGGGGCAAGCCCCCCGGTTTGGGCTATTTCCGCTTTCGCTCGCCGCTACTGACGGAGTCTCGGTTGATTTCCTTTCCTGCAGGTACTTAGATGTTTCAGTTCCCTGCGTTGGCTTCCGCGGGCTATGCATTCACCCGCGAATGACATCATCTGGTTGCCCAGTGATGCCGGGTTTTCCCATTCGGAGATCTCCGGATCAAAGCGCGTTTGACCACTCCCCGGAGCATATCGCAGTCTACACACGTCCTTCATCGCCTCTCGACGCCAAGGCATCCCCCGCACACCCTTAGTAGCTTAGCCACATTAATGAGAGACTGAGACCGCCGCCGACGCTGTCACACGCCGCCGGCCGCGAGCCAATCTTCATCGCGGCAAAGCCGTTCACAAACTTTAGACGCTCAGACTCGGTCCGCTGCGACATCGCCGCCCACCCGGCACCCGAGAAACTCGAGCGCCCGGCCGCCGCCGCTGCGCAGCCAAACCGGATATCTGCTTCAAGAACCACATACCGATCCGCCGTCGCAGAACGCCGGTCGCCCTCCCGGAGGGAGGCGCGATCGTCGCGTGACGACGAATCCGCATTCGCCTATTCACTTGCCAAAGAGCCGCCCGACGGCGGGTTATTCGGACACTCGCCATCGGAGCCTTACAAGTTTATGTCGGACCCGCCGGTCGTCAAGAGGCCCGAACCGCAAATTCTCATCGTTTCTCAACGGGCGTACCTCGCCCGAACCGCTGCAGGCCGGAGCCGCTCGACAGGGCTTCGGCCCGGCTGCCGTTTGTGCATTAAAACTTTCATAATAACAGCCAGAACACCCACACAAGCTCACGTGAACCGCGGGCGCCGGCGACCTCGCGGCTGGGTCGTGGCCCTGGCGCCCCGTCCGTCTCAGAGGCAAGCAGGTGCCGATTGGGTGTGTGCGGCAACACGGTGGTTTGTCCACCATTTGATGGTTCGTTTCAGGCCTGTGTCCAGGGGGGTTTTCGCTTGCCAGTTCAGGAGGTTGGTTGCTCGCGTTAAGTCGAGTTGGCGGCGGGGCTGGCCGTCGGGGCGTGTCGTGTCCCATACGATTTCCCCTTCGTATCCGACCAGTCTAGCGATTTTTCCGGCGAGGTCGTGGATCGTGATCTCGCGGCCTGTGCCGATGTTGACGGGCTCGCAGTCCTGGAGGTGTTCGGCGGCCAGGAGGATGGCATCGGCGGCGTCGTCCACGTAGAGGAACTCGCGGCTTGCCCGGCCAGTGCCCCAGCACGTGACGGATGTTGTCCCCTTGATCTTGGCGTCGTGGAAGTTTCGGATCAGGGCGGGGATGACGTGGGATGTTTCGGGGTCGAAGTTGTCGCCGGGGCCGTAGAGGTTGACCGGAAGCGCGTAGACTCCTTTGAAGCCGTATTGCTGCCGGTAGGCCTGCATCATGACCAGGAGGGCTTTTTTGGCGATTCCGTAAGGGGCGTTGGTTTCTTCGGGATATCCGTTCCAGAGGTCGTCTTCCCGGAAGGGGACGGGGCAGTGCTTGGGGTAGGAGCAGACCGTTCCGATCTGGACGAACTTCTCGACATCGCGTTGGCGGGCGGCCTCGATCAAATTCAGGCCCATCGCGAGATTGGCGTAGAAGAAGCGTCCAGGCTGGCGGCGGTTGGCGCCGATGCCGCCGACTTCGGCGGCGAGGTGGAAGATGATTTCCGGGCGATGGTGGGTCAGAAGGCGTTCAACGGCTTCGGATTGAGTGAGGTCGTATTCCGCTCGTTCGGGGGCGATGATGGAATCGCAGCCTGCGGCGTGCAGTTGCCGGCAGAGGACGCTTCCAAGGAAGCCTCGGCCTCCCGTGACGCACACGCGCCGGCCGGTCCAGTAGTCAGTTCTGCTGCTGTCGTGGGCTTCGGCAGGTCGAAACGTTGGCGGCGGTTGGGGCATGCCGTTCGGCGGCTGCGGCGTCATTTGCTCATCGCCGCGACGCCGGCTCCTTCCATGGCGAGTTCGCGTTCGGCGAGTTTCATGTCCGAGTCCATCATCATGCGGACGAGTTCACGGAACTGGACGCGCGGTTTCCAGCCGAGCAGGTTTCGGGCCTTGGCGGCGTCGCCTTGAAGCACGTTGACTTCGGTCGGGCGGTAGTAGCGCGGATCGATGTGCACGTGATCGTGCCAGTCGATGTCGACATAGCCGAAGGCCTCGTCGAGGAATTCGCGGACGCTGTGGGTTTCGCCGGTGGCGACGACGTAGTCGTCCGGGTCGTGCTGCTGGAGCATGAGCCACATGGCCTCGACGAAGTCCTGCGCGAAGCCCCAGTCGCGTTTGGCGTCGAGGTTGCCGAGATAGAGCTCGGCCTGCAAGCCGAGTTTGATGCGGGTGGCCGCGCGGGTGATCTTTCGGGTGACGAAGGTCTCGCCGCGGCGCGGGGACTCATGGTTAAAGAGGATGCCGTTGCAGGCGAAGATGCCGTAGGCCTCGCGGTGGTTCACCGTCTGCCAGAAGGCGTGTACCTTGGTACATGCATAGGGGCTTCGGGGGCGGAGGGGGGTGGCCTCCGACTGGGGGACTTCGGGGGCGTTGCCGAACATCTCGCTGCTGCCGGCCTGGTAGAGTCGGACGTCTTTGTCGGTGGAGTCGCGATAGTCGCGGATGGCCTCGAGGAGGTTGAGGGTGCCGATGGAGATCGTCTGGCAGGTGTAGATGGGCTGGTCGAAGCTGGTGCGCACGTGGGACTGGGCGCCGAGGTTGTAGACTTCGTCGGGCCGGCAGTCGCTGATGATGCGGCGCAGGCCCGAGGCGTCGAGCAGATCGCCGTAGTGGAGTTTGAGGCGCACGTCGGGTTCGTGCCGGTCCTGGTAGAGGTGTTCGATGCGTTCGGTGCTGAAGGTGCTGCTGCGTCGGATGACGCCGTGGACGCGGTAGCCTTTTTCGAGGAGCAGTTCGCAGAGATACGAGCCGTCCTGTCCGGTGATGCCGGTGATGAGCGCGGTCTTGCCCAAGTCGATCTCCTCGATTGCGCTCCTCATGCACTCGGTACGATTTCGCAGCCGCCCGCAGGCGCCTCACGAGCGAATGGAGTCCGCGATGAGGTGCGTATTCATCGGGTCAGACGGGGTGGCATCTTCCGCCAAGTTAGAATCACGGGCGTTGGCGAGCGGATTAGTGCTTTCCGGTTGAAACCACCGATGCACGGGCAGGTCGTAGGCTGACTTCAGTCTTCGGCGGGTTTCGGTTGCGTGGACGGGTGATGTGTTGCTGACGACGATGGCGTCGGCTTCGTAGGTGCCGATGTCTGAGAAAGGGACGATTTTAATTCCGCGGTAGCGGCGGCCGGGTTTTTCGAAGCGGTCGTCCGCGATTACCAGTACTGATATGCCGGTTTCGCGGGCTGCGTGGAGGAAGGCGTACACGTTCTTGCCCCAGTCCGCGAATACGACGCGCCGGATGCCGGAGCGGGCCAGGTCGTTCATGTGGCCGACTATTCGCTGGTGCAGGAAGAGCTCCTCGAAGGCGGCTGGGGAGATCCGGTGGGATACGTAGCGGCGTCTTTCGCTCCGCGCCCGCAGGGTCGCTGCGGCCACCGCCTTGGCGAAGGCGCCTCGGTGACCGTTCCGGGTTGCGAGCCAGCCGTATCGGCGGAGCCAGTCGTGGCGGTATGTCTTTCGCCAGGGGTCGGGGAGGTAGCGGTCGGCCAGCAGGAGGTTGTTTCGCGTGTCGTAGTAGGTCGTGCGGGCGCTGATGCGGGCCTGTGGCGTTTTGAGGTGGGCGACGTGGAGATCGCCGAAGGTTCGGACGCGCCATCCCGCGTTGACCAGGCGGAAGGAAAGGTCGTATTCCTCGGCCTGCATGAAGAAGCCGGCGTCGAGCCCGCCGACTTTGTGCAAAAGGGCCGTTCGGAAGCCCGCGCCGCAGCCGACGAAGACGCTCGGGAAGGCGCTGCACTCCTCCGTGCCGTCGGGCAGGTGAACGCGGAAGGCGGCGGCGCCGAGGCGATCGTCTGATTCGAAGTGCTCGATCATGCGGGCGGTCGAACCCGGTTGGGGATGGGAGTCGTCGTCGAGGAAGACGGTGTACTCGCTGCGGATGTGCGGCAGTGCCCAGGCCTTGGCGCAACTGCCGCGGTTCTCGCTCAGGGGGATAAGTCGAACGGTGGGGAACTGCTCGCGGACTGCGTTGGCGCTTCCGTCGGTGGAGGCATTGTCGACGACGAACGTTTCGAAGGGGCCGGCTTCCAGGCCGCAGATCTCGACGCGCTCCAGCGTGTGCAGGAGCACGTCGCGCCGGTTGCGCGTTGCGAGCACGAACGAGACGGTCGGCTTCTCCGGGATCAAGAAAGTCACTGCCTTCCCGTGGGGTCCGCAGCGGCGCCGGCAGCATGAGCGCACGTACAAGGCCGGCACTCGGCGCGGCTCCACAGGCAAGTGTGAATCGGCGTTGGATGGGGGCAATCTGTAAGGGAATCGGCTCGGACCAGGTTGTTTGACCAGCCTGGACGGCACAGCTACGATGGTTTCGGCCTCGCAGAGCGGCCTTTGCACTCGATGGGCGTCCAGCGTGTTGGATTGTACGGCGGCAGTTTCGATCCGATTCACATCGGCCACCTGATCGTTGCGCGAAGCGTTGCGGAGTCGCTGGGGCTCGAGCAGGTCATCTTCCTTCCGTCGGCGTCGCCTCCGCACAAGGATCGTTCGGAGCTGTCGGGGCAGGAGCATCGGGCCAGCATGGTCGAGCTGGCGATCGCCGAGGAGCCGCTGTTCGCGTTCAACGATTACGATTTGGCTCGCGAGGGTCCGACTTACACGGTCGAGACGGTCGCGCACTTCAGAGAGGCGTTCGGCGGCGAGGCCGAGCTTGCGTGGATCATCGGTGCGGACTCGCTGCCGGAGCTCAAGAGTTGGCATCGCGTGAGCGATCTGGTGGACGGCTGCCGCGTGGTGACGGCGGCCCGGCCCGGCTGGGACGCGCCCGACCTGTCGGCGCTGAAGCCGGAGTTGAGCGACGATCAGATCTTTCGGCTTCGGCGCGATACGCTCGAGACGCCTCGGATCGACATTGCGGCGACGGAAATCCGCCGGCGGGTTCGGGCCGGACTGTCGATCCGTTTTCTGGTTCCCGATTCGGTGCTTGCGTATATTGAGCGGCACCGGCTCTATCTGGACGGGGCCACACGCCACGGCGCAAGCGCGGACGAGCATACCCGTTGACATGGTGGGGTCGGTGTCATCATGCCCATAACGAGCGACGACGCCGTTGTCCTTAGGCGGATCGAGTATTCCGAGACGTCGCAGGTGCTGGTCTTTTTCGCGCGGGAGCACGGGAAGGTGCGGGCGATTGCGAAGGGGGCGCGGCGCTCGACGAAGAAGCGTTTCAATCCGGGGATCGATCTGCTGGAGGCGGGACGGCTGACGGTGTCGGTCCGGCAGCCGCGGCAGGAGTCGCTTGCGACTCTGACCGAATGGGTCCAGAGCCGTGCTTTTCTCGGTCTGCGGGACAAGCTGGATCGCTTTAATGCAGGTCAGTATGCGGCGGATGTTGTGGCGAAACTGACCGATGACTGGGACCCCCACCCGGAGCTCTATGGGGATCTTTATCAGACGCTCGAAACGTTCGAGGGCTCCGACGCGGTTCTCGCTCCGCTGACGGCTTTTCAGCGGTCCGTTCTGACGCATGTCGGGCTGCTGCCGCAGTTCGACACCTGCGCCGGGTGCGGTCGCGGGATTCGGACCACGCGCGGCGTGTACTTTTCGTCATTCGAAGGAGGGTTGGTGTGCCGGGACTGCGAGCCGGCGCGGGTGGAGAAGCGGCGCGTGGCGGCGTCGATCCAGGCGTTACGCGGCACGTCCGCATGTACGGCCAAGGACATGGCGGCACTTTTCGATTTGTTCAATTACCACGTGGCACATCTCATCGGTCGGCCTCCCGCAACGGCCGAGTACTTCACCGGTCGGGTGAAGGGCGCGCTGGAAGCGCGCGATTAGCACTTGACGAAATGTTACCGTACCGTCGGATCGACATGATCCGGCGCACGATGCGCCGCCTGCTTTACCGGGCGCTTTGTGTTTTCGGGTCAGCGCGCGCCTCGGTTATGACACTCTGCAAAAAAAACGCAGTCGTTTCGTTTGCCCGCTTGACCAGCGTATTCTAGGTTCACTCTGACGACGTTCCTGAAGGCGGAGAACCAACCGGTACAAGGGGCGATTACCATGGGACTGACTATAACGAACACCAACTCGCTGACGTTGCTTAACATTCTGAATCGCACGTCACAGAGGCAGGCCAATGCGCTCACCCAGCTTACGACTGGATACCGGATCAACCGCGGGGCCGACGATCCGGCCGGGTTGATCGCGGTGGAAGGGCTGAAGGCCGACCTGACGGCGGTGAATGCGGCTCTGGACAATAACCAGAGGACGGATTCGATGATGGGCGTTGCGGACGCGGCGCTGGAGGAGGTCAGCTCGCTGCTTTCGGAGATCGAGTCGCTGGTGGTGGCGTCGGCGAACGACGGTGCGATGTCGGCGGGCGAGATTGCGGCGAATCAGTCCCAGATCGATTCTGCGATCGCGGCGATCGATCGGATCATCGGGACGACCAGTTTCAATGGCAAGCGGCTGCTCGACGGGTCGCTGGCGATCAACACGTCGGGCGTGGACAGCAGCAAGGTCTCGAACCTGAAAGTGTTCTCGCGGGGGCAAGGGACATCGGCCGCGACGATGACCATGAACATGCTGGCGTCGGCCCAAACGGCGTCGGCGGCGTTTGTCGGAGCCACCTTCAATGCGGCAGGAACGAATTTGAACACGAGTGGTACAACGCAGTTGTCCATTACGGGGACGCTGGGCAACGCGGTGATCGAGTTGGGCAGCGGTCTGACGCGGGACGAGATCATCAGTGCGATCAACACGGCCACCGCTCAGACGGGCGTCAGCGCCGTCGTCGAGAACAACACAATCCAGTTCGACACGACGGGTTTCGGCAGCGACGAGTTCATCAGCGTCGACGTGCTTTCCGGGGGGGTGATCAGGGACAATTCGGGTGCCACGACTTATTCGATGATCGAGACGTCACGGAGCGAGGGCGTGGATGCGTCGGTCATGATCAATGGCCAGACGGCCAATGTGGACGGTCTCGACGTCAATTACAATGCCAACGGCATCAGTCTGCAGTTCAGTCTCGATGAGGACTATGGTTTCGGGCGGGTGGCGAATCGCTCGAACACCGAGACCTTCAGCATCGAGACGACAGGGGGCGCGACATTCCAGCTCGGCGTGGACTCGAACACGCGGCAGACGATCGGAATCAATGCGCTGTCGAGCATCAAGCTCGGCGGCGGGGATTCGGGCGGTTTCCTTTCGGACATCAGGGGCGGGCAGTCCGCGTCGTTGACCAATGACGCCGCGACCGCCCTGAAGGTGGTGCAGAAGGCCATCAGCGACGTGGCCACGGAGCGGGGGCGTATCGGCGGTTTCCAAAAGTTCCAGGTCCAGTCTTCGATCAATTCGCTGGAGGCTCAGAAGGTGGGCCTGACGTCGGCGAAGAGCATCATTGCCGACACCGATTTTGCGGAGGCCACCTCGGAGCTGAACAAGCAGAACGTGCTGCTCAACTCGGGCATTTCGCTGCTGGGTCTGGCGAATCAGCAGACGGCCCAGATTCTGTCACTGTTGAGCTAGCAAAAGGGCGAACCGGGAAAGTCCGGGGGGAGCTTTTCCAGTAACGGCGGGCCGCGGGATATTGCCGCGGCCCGCCGCGTTTTTTGCGCGGTAGTTTTCAGTTATCAGTTTTCAGTTGTCAGGGAGAAGCGGTCACCCGTCAGTGCCAAGAGTTGTCAGTGGTCAGTCTTCAGTGGCCAGTTGTCAGCGCAGGACGTTGGTCGGGGGTTCCGTGCATCGTTCGCTCTTGCGGCCTGTTGGTATGTCCAATCGTGACCCCATCTCTTGCTTCGCACGAGACGGGCCACCCGCCTCGTGAGTCGGTTCAGCCGTCCCTCCGGGACTTGTGCTTTCTTTTGATGCTCAGGAGCCCGGCGATAAATCGCTGGGCTTTTCTCAATTGCCCCTCCGGGGCAAGGAGGCGACGGCCGGGTTGATGCTGTCCCGGTGCTCACGGTCGCGTGGCGGTTAGATAGCTCGTTTTCTTGGCCGGCCTCGGCGCTTGGGGGGTTTCTCTTCTTCGTTTGGGCCTGTGAGGTCGAAAAGGCTGGGGCCTTGGATTGGTTTGGGTTTGTGGGGTATGCGCCTGCCGGATTCGTCTCGGATGCGGCCTTCGGCGGTGGTTGGGACGCTGATGAGCGGCTCGGGGGCGCCGTCGAGGGGGTCGCCAGGGGTGATCTTGCGGAGGCGGGCGCGGATTTGTTTCACGTAGTCCTCTGAGAGTTCGAAGCCGAGCCAGCGACGGCCGAGTTTACTGGCCACGGCGAGCGTGGTCCCGCTGCCGGCGAAGGGGTCGAGCACCAGGTCGCCTTCGTTGGAGCAGGCGCGGATGATCCGGCCCAGGAGTTGCTCGGGCATCTGGCAGCCGTGGAAGCCGGCGCGTTCCTTGAAGGTGCCGGCGACGCGGGGGAAGTACCAGGTGTCTTCGTCGGGTCGGAAGCCGTCGGGGAAGTCCTGGGGTCGCAGGATCCAGGTATCGTCGGGCAGGCGGCCCTTGGGGTTTGCGCGGGCGTCGGCGTAGACCAGTTGGCGGGCGGAGGGGACTCGCACGGCCTGGTGGTTGAAGGTGAAGTTCTGCGGGTCCTTCACGAAGTAGAACAGGTGAGCGTGGGAGCGGGTGAACTTGTATTTGCAGTTCACGCCGAAGGTGTAGTACCAGACCACCCAGCTCCGGCAGACGAACCCGAGCTGTTGGGTGGCGGTCACCTTGAGTTCGGCGGCGTACTCGTCTCCGATGGCCAGCCAGAAGGTGCCGTCATTTTTGAGGACGCGGTGGACAGCCTCCATCCATTGTCTGGACCAGTCGAGGTAGGCGTGGTCGTCGCGTTTGTCGTCGTAGACGTCGTAGGTGTAGCCGATGTTGAACGGGGGATCGGCGAAGGCGAGGTCGACCGAGCCGGCGGGGAGGCGGCCCATGCCCTCGAGGCAATCGAGATTGTGAACAGCGTCGAGTTTGAGCGACATATCGCGTGCCCTCCGTGACGATGAGGTTGTGGACGAACTATCGAGCAAGCGCCGCCCTCTGACAAGGGTTTTGGGCGAAAGATTAACGGGCGCGTTGACGGGCGGAATCGTGTATGATGGGGCGCAGGCTGTGAGTTTTGTGTGATATCGGGTGAGGTTGACATGGCCAAGTACAGCTCGGAAGACAGCTTTCACGAAGCCGAACATCGGCGAAAGGAACATCAGAAGCACCTTCCCACGGAGGAGGAGCCGGAGCTGCCGCCGCCGGTTGAGCCGATTCGTTCGGACGCCGGGAAGGTGGGTCGCAACGATCCGTGCCCGTGCGGGAGTGGGAAGAAGTACAAGAAGTGCTGCGGGCGAAAGAAGTAACCCGGTGGCTCACGCCAACAGACCAACGCCAGGGGCGACCTCCGGCGTCACATCGCAGCATGCGCAGGTGGAAGCGTTTCTTTAGCCCCGCCGGCCCGCAGCGCCGTCAAATCTGATAATCCGGCATAATCGTTTTGGTTCGGGAGTCGTGGAGTCGTGCTTTGCCGTCGGGTCCTTTGATCTGAAGGTCGGGGGGCGCGATGGTGACGGTGGAGTACGGGGGTACGCTGCTGGTGAGGAAGACCGAGCCGCCGACGATGGAGTGGGCGCCGATGACGGTCTTGCCGCCGAGGATGATGGCGTTGGCGTAGATAGTGACCTTGTCTTCGACGGTGGGGTGGCGTTTGGCCTCTCGGATGATGCGTCCGCGTTCATCTTTGGGGAAGGAGAGGGCGCCGAGGGTGACGCCCTGGTACATCTTGACGTTGTCGCCGATGTGGGTGGTTTCGCCGATGACGACGCCGGTTCCGTGGTCGATGAAGAAGCTGCGGCCTATGGTCGCGCCGGGGTGGATGTCGACGCCGGTCATGTTGTGGGACCACTCGGTCATGACGCGGGGCAGGAGTGGCACGTGCAGGCGGTAGAGTTCGTGGGCCAGGCGGTAGACCGAGACGGCGAGCATGCCGGGGTAGGCTAGGATGACCTCGTCGGTGCCGGTGGCGGCGGGGTCGCCGTCCACGGCGGCCTGGACGTCGTGGGCGAGGAGCGCTCGGACGACCGGGAGGCGTTCGAGGAAGGCGTGAGTGAGTTCGTCGGCGTGCTGGCGACAGCGTTCCTCGTCGGGCGGTCCGCCGCGTTCGACCTGGTCGGCGTAGCAGAGGCTGCGGTGGATCTGGCGGAAGGCAATGACGCCGATGCGCGGCAGCATTTCGCCGACGTGGAAGCTGACGTTGTGGTCGGTGAGGTTCTGCCGGCCGAAGAAGCCGGGGTAGACCAGTTCGAGGAGCCGCTCGATCAGCTCGGCGATTTCGGCACGGGAGGGGAAGTAGACCCGCCCGATGTGGCGGGTCCTTTCGTCCTCCCGATAACTGGTCACGATGCGGTGAACGAGGCCGGGCAGCCTTTCACCGATGTCAAAGTCGCTGTTCAAGGGTCCGTTTCCTTTCCGGCCCGGCGGACGTCGCCCGCCCGGTGATTACATCGGCGCGAGGCCTTCGGCGCTCCAGGCGAGGGTTTGGCCGACCTCCGGCGTGACGACGCGCTCCCGCAGCTCGGCCGACAGCGCCTCTCGAAAGGCGGGCACGGTTCCGTGCAGCAGCGGGAACGTGCCGAAGTGGATGGGGAGGATGGTGCGGGGGTTGAGGTAAGAGGCGGCCAGCGCGGCCCCGTCCGGTCCCATCGTAAAGTGGTCACCGATCGGCAGTGCAGCGATCTTCGGCGCGAAGAGCTCAGCGATCAGCTTCATGTCGCTGAACACGTCGGTATCGCCGGCGTGGTAGAAGGGGGCCAGGCGTTCGGCGGTGACGACCAGCCCACAGGGCATGCCGGCGTACATGGGCCCGTTTTCGGAATCCACGCTCGATGAGTGGAAGGCGCGCGTCAGGGTAAATCGGACGCCGTCCACATCCTGCGTTCCCCCGATATTCATGGGTGCGAATCGGGCCTTGGGGCTTTTCATGCCGAGAACAGTACAGAGTTCCACGGTTCCGACGACGTGCGGATTGTGTTCGTCGATCAGTCGGGCGACGTCACCGATGTGGTCGAAATGCCCATGGGTCAGCGCGATGAAGTCGCAGCGTGGGACTTTCTTGTGTGCATCCGGGCAGGAGGGATTATCGTTGAGCCACGGGTCGATCAGGATCACACGTTCGTCGGGCAGCGTCATCTGGATGGTGGCGTGACCAAGCCACGTCAGTGTCGAAGGGGTGGACATGGTATTCTCCTAGCTCATGTTTGAAGGTGTCTCGGTTCGGTTCCGGCGAGTGCGAGCGGGTCGGACCGGCCGGTTCATGTCCTGTTGACTTCTAGCAGGCGTCCATGGCGTTCTCGGTTGTCGATTGCCGGCACCTTGAACGGCTCTACTGCGACGCGGCGAGGGGTCGCCTCGCCGGCAGCAGGGCCGTCGGGTCGCTCGGCGCTGAGGCGCCTTGCGTCCTAAGCTGTTTTGAGCAGCTCACCCAGTTTGTCCAGAACCGGTTTGTGGTCCGGGAACTCACCAGTCTGGTGTTTGCTGTAAATCAGGTGGCCGTCGGCTTTCACGTCGAAGATGCCGCCGCCGCCCTTGATGAATTCCACGTTGATTCCATGTTCGTCTTTAATTGCTTCTGCCAGCCTGGCAGCCTTGGGAAGGTAGTTTCATTGAACGCAGTACTCGATCGAGACGTTCACTGGTACGCTCCTTTCGAAAAGAATTTTGGCCCTACTTGAATCGCGATCGAAACGCGGTTCTCCGCCTTTCGAAGCGGCGAAGAAAACGTGGATATTATAGCGGCTGGTGTCCAGAGGAACAGTACGGAGCGTCCGGAACGAGGTGCGTTCGATCAGATCGGTGGATGAGTCCGTCGCCCGTAAGGGGGTGCGGGATCCCGTTGACGCGGGCGCGGAACAAGGGGTTGTCTACGAGGACACGAGGCCGGCGAAGTCAGAGGAAAGGGGTGGTGATGGGGCGGCGATCCGGATATGATGAACGAGGGTTCAAGGGGGGGCATTAAGCAGACACGCCGTGGTTATCGGAGGTTTTTTTCGTACCGCGGCGCAGTGGCATCGTCCGGTCTGTTCAATACCCGTCCTGGCTGATCTGATCTTTGGGGGTGCTTCTATGAGACTGTGCGTGCTGGCCTTGGCGGCCTGGGCTGTTTCGGTGGGCTCGATTGAGGCTTCCGACGCGCCCGGACGCAACGGTTTCACGGATCGGCGGCTGGGCAGTTCGGTAAAGCGCGTGCGGCGGTTGCCCGGCGAAATCACGCAGGTGTACGGCAAGGAGCTGTCGGTCGGGCGGACGTACGCCGAATCGAGCCGCTCGTTTCTCCACGCGCACCGCGCGGCGGTCGACATCCCCCATGAGCAGTTCAAGCGTGCCGGTTCGGTGCGGCTCATGTCGGACAAGTTCACGCTGGTCGTTTATGAGCAGGAAGTCGGCGGCGTCCCCGTATACGGGAAGACGCTCAAACTGCTCATTCGCAACGGCGCGGACCATCCGGTGGTTCTGGCCAATTCGCTGGCGCGGCGCGTTCGCCCGTCGGTTTCGGGGCCGGCGATCGATGAGGCGGCAGCCGTGGGTGCGGCCCGGCGTGCCGAGCCGGTTGCGGTGGACTTCTCTCTGCCTCGACTGTGTTATTACACGCCGGACCTCGGCGACGCTCGGCTCTCATGGCGGTTTTTCGGCGACACGGGCGAACGTTCAGGGTTCGATCGCTGGGAATTTTTCGTCGACGCCGTCACGGGTGAGCTGATCGATCAGCGGCCAGGGTTGTGTCACGTCGATATTGTGGGGACGGTGACCGGCTTTCAGACGCCGCCCCCGCTGCCGGATCAGAGCAACAACCTGCCGGACGAACTTCCGGTCTACGGGGCGCGGGTCTGGATTGACGGGGGCGCGACGGTCTACACCGACGAGAACGGCGATTTCACGTTACCGTATGCCGGCACGGGGCCGGTGACGGTCACGGCGGATCTCAACGGCCAGTGGGCCACGATCATCAACGATTCACCCGGCGGGGAGCTCAGCGAGTCGCAGGAAGTGACTCCGCCGGGTCCTGCGTCATTTCTGTTCAACCCCGCAGCGACGCCGATACGTACGGCCCAAGCGAACGCGATGACGCATATGACGGAGATCCACGATTTCGTGAAGTCGCTCGTTCCCGATTACACGGGATATGATTTCGCCGTGCCGACTCATGTCAACGCTGAGGCAGACTGCACGGCCACTTATACGCTTGGCTCATCGGAGTTGTATTTTTCGCGCGCCGAATTCGTCGGTTGTGCCAACAGCGCTTACAGCAGCGTCGTTTTCCATGAGTACGGGCATCTCGTCGTCGACCGATCTCCCAACGGGCCCGGCACGCCAATCGAGTATCACGAGGGGATGGCCGACGTACTGGCTGCGTTTTACACGGATGACCCGTGCATCGCCCCGGACCTGTTGGGCATGGGGACCGGCTGTCTCCGTGACGTCGAAGTGACGGAGACCGTGTACCCGGACCCGCGCACAAATCCGTACGTTCAGGGATCTATTCTCTCAGGCGCTTTCTGGGACATGCGAACGGAGCTGATTGCGACGGAGGGGCCGTCGACGGGTTTGGACATCGCTCGGGACCTTTACATCGGCCAGGTATTCGTCGGGACGCATCGGGTCGATCCGACGGTGACGGTCGATGTGCTGACGCTCGACGATGACGACGGGGACATCACGAACGGGACGCCTCACCGTCAGGAAATCTGCACGGCGTTCGACGCACACGGTCTCACCTGTCCCGAACTGGTGTATTTGACGTTCGACTATCCGCAGGGGCGTCCGGAGCTGGCGACGCCGGGCGATGAGACGACGATCCGAGTGCAGGTGAACCCGCACGGGGGGCAGCCGGTGGCCGGCAGCGGCACGTTGAGTTACCGTATCGGATCGAGCGGCTCCTTCACCACGGTTCCGATGACGGCGTTGGGGGGTGACGAGTACGAGGCGGTTCTGCCGGCAGCGGACTGCGGACGCACCATCCAGTACTACGTGAGCGCCGACGCGGTGGGCCAGGAGGATCCCGTGCGAGATCCGCCGGAGGCTCCTGCAATCGTCTATGAGGCCGTATCGGTCGATGACCTCCTGATTGATTTCTCGGACGATTTTGAGACCGAGCAGGGTTGGACCGTGGTGGACGGCGTGGATCTGATCGACGGGAGCTGGGAGCGCGGCGTGCCGGTCGGCGGCGGGGATCTTAACGATCCGCCGACGGACTACGACGGTTCGGGGCAGTGTTTCGTGACGGCCAACCGGGATGGAAACGCGGACGTGGACTCGGCTGGTGGAAGTGCGGAGGGGACGACGACGCTGGTCTCACCGGTGTTTGACGTGACGGATCTTTTGGAGCCTCGCGTCTCGTATGCTCGGTGGTACGCAAACGACGGCGGGCAGTACGGCGGCGAGGACATCTTTGAGGTGGAGGTTTCGAGTAACGGGGGGACCAGTTGGGTGGCGTTGGAGACGGTGGGTCCCGAGAGTTCAGAGACGTTCGGCGGATGGGTGGTCAAGGATTTTCGGATTCAGGATTTCGTGGCGTTGACGTCGCAGTTCCAGATCCGCTTCACGGCGTCCGACGTGGGCGGCGCATCGATCGTCGAGGCGGGCATTGACGCGTTCGCGATTCTGGAGAGCGACTGTTGCGACATTGACAGCGATTGCGACGACGGCGCTTTCTGCAACGGATCGGAGTCGTGCGTGGATCACGTGTGTCAACCGGGCAGCGACCCGTGCGATGACGGAGTCACGTGCACGGTCGATACGTGCGACGAGGAGCTTGATCTGTGCGACTGGACGCCGGACGATTCGGCGTGCGACGATGGGCAGTTTTGCAACGGGGCGGAGTTCTGCGACCTCGTGGCGGACTGCCAGCCGGGTGTGCCGCCGTCGTGCGACGACGGCGTCTCGTGCACGGATGATTTCTGCGATCCAGGCGGTGCCGGTGGCGCGGGCGCCTGTGTGAGCATACCGAACGACGCGCACTGCGACGACGGCCAATTCTGCAGCGGGTTCGAGACGTGCGATCCGGTGGCTGATTGCCAGCCGGGTGTGCCGCCTTCGTGCGACGACGGCGTCTCGTGCACGGATGACGCCTGCGATCCACTGCTGGCCGGCGGGATTGGTGCATGCGTTCAGACGCCCAATGATACGCTCTGCGATGATGGGGAGTTCTGCAATGGGGCCGAAACGTGCGATCCGGTCGCCGACTGCCAGGTTTCGAGTGATCCGTGCGCCGGCGACCCGGACTTTCCGTATTGTGACGAGGCGAACGATGCGTGCGTCGAGTGTCTGCTTGATGAGCATTGCGACGATTCACAGTTCTGCACCGGTCCGGATTTCTGCGCAGCCGGTGTTTGTGAATCGATGGGGGATCCGTGCACGGACCCGACCTTCCCGGTGTGCGACGAGGCGAACGACCTGTGCGTGTGGTCTTGCGCGTTTGACGAAGAATGCGACGACGATTTCGTTTGTACGGTTGACGCCTGCAATCTTGCGATCGGCGGGTGTTCGAACCGTTACTTCGCGTACGGCAATGTGAATCGCGACGCGACGATCAACCTGTTCGATCTGTTCTGCGTGCTGGCTGGGGTCTCGGGTGATATGAGCGGCTGCGCCTTCGCTCCGGAGGAGGAGCTGGTCCGAGCGGACATGGATATACATCCGTGCGGGGGCGACTCGGTCGTCAATCTATTCGATGTATTTGCGGTCCTTGGGGCCGTGGGCGGGGAGGACCCGTGTTGCGGGGGCTGAGGTCACCGCAGTAATTGTCCTTTCGAGCACCGGGGTGAGCACGGATGAGCAGAGATGGGACCAGGGCAGGCGGTTGGCTGCGGGGCCCGAATTTCCGGCCGAACAGCGGTTGTGCCGGGTCCTCTGGGAGTCGGACAGGGCTGGGCAAGAGCCGTTTCCGCGTGTGACGCGCGGTCATAGACAGTGTGCCTGTAATTGGGGGCTTATCGGGGCGCCGGGATGCGGGGATGGTGTTGATTTCACAGGCCGCCGAAGCTACGCTGGAGGACTAAAGAGGCGGGCGGATTAGATTATATGCGGTTCCGGACGCTGTCCGCGGAGCGGAACAGTTTGCACATCGTCATGGAGGGCGTGTGTTCGGAGAAGCAAAACAAACGGGCGAAGCGCATCGCGGGCGATTGTCGGCGTTGCATGAGCAGGTGGGTTTGTTGGAGTGGGTCATAGGCGGGAGGGTGTGAAGCGTCGGAACCGGGGCGGACGTTGATCAGCCGGTTCCGAGCCGGACACACGCGGTTGCCCATCCAGCTTTCTTCACGGCGCTCTCGAGGTTCTGGTAGCGAAAGTCGATCGCGCTCATCGGAATCGTTGGTCGAGGGGGTGCGTGTTGAAGTTGAGAAGGTCTGATAAGGCCGTTGCGAACCGGGGGACCGGGCGGCAATGCGGATCGGGTGACGAAGCGAGGCAGTTGTTGTCGCCACCTCGGGGGTACCCGAAGATCCGGCATCGACCGATGTTTATCGGCTGGCAGCTTTACATTCCCGTCGGGATGGATCCGGATCAGGCACGCCCACATGCGTATCATTGGGGCAGACGGCGACATTCGGGGGGCGGAGGGAGATTCTCGTGACGGGACCGACGGTCCTCACGGTGGGTTACAGTATTTGCACTGCGGCGGACCGCATGCAAGCTGAAGTCCGTGAACGCATGATGATGGCGGCGCAGCAAGGCGGGGAGCGAAACGGAGGTAGTCTTGCGGCGGGCACGAGGAGGGGTGAAGGGCATCTCGTCGTGCAGCAGGTCAAGCCTCAGGCGCTCGCTCAGTCTCGCACTCGTGACGGTCCCGGTTCACCAGGCGGACTTACAAGCGGCAACTTTGACGGCGGACGCGTTTGTCGAAGACGCGGCCGACCTTACTCTCGGCAATTCCACGTATGGACGGTCTTGGGATGAGACTGACAAGAACGACTAAGGCGTTGGTCTGCTCGACGATGTTCGTGATGCTTGCCGGTCAGGTGAGCGCTCAGGTGGCGCGGGTGGCCCCGATTGTGAAACAGACAGCGACCCCGGCGGGGAGCGAGCGATTCAGCGGCACGACGCCGCCGGCGTCCGACGCCCTGATCTCGCCGGGTTCGACTTTTTATTTCGAACTTTGGGCGACGAACTCGGGTGCACCGCTGGACGGTTTGGCATGCGTGTACGCGGACCTGACCTACGATCGCACGGATCTGATGGACTCGGTGCCGCCCGCACAGAAGATCGACCTGTTCTCCAACGAGGCCGTCACGACGGTCTTCGATGACGCCAACGGGTTGATCGACGATCTGGGCGGATGCCAGCCGGCTCCCGCGATCGACTTTTTGGGTGTCGATGAGTGGGTTCTGGTCAGACGCGTCGAGATGACGGGCGTTGCGATCGGAGGTACGGTCACGGTCTCCCTGGCGGACAGCGGCAACATATTCGCCGGGGTCTCCATCATTGGGGCTGGCACGAACCTCGATCCGGCTGACGTCGATTACCAGTCTCGGACGTTTACGATCGGGGAGTGTTTATCCGACGCGGACTGCGACGACGGCGTGAGCTGCACCGTGGATACGTGTTCGTCCTCAGTGTGCAGCAATACGGCCGATGACACTCTGTGCGACGACGGGTTGTATTGCAACGGGACCGAGACGTGTGATGCGGTGCTGGATTGTCAGGCAGGCACGAGCCCCTGTGATGACGGCGTGAGCTGCACTGTGGATACCTGCGAGGAAGCGACTGATACATGTTCGAACACCGCGGATAATACCCTTTGCGACGATGGGGCGTTCTGCAACGGCGCCGAGATCTGCGATGCGGCGTTGGACTGCCAGCCGGGCACGCCCCCGGACTGCGATGACGGGATAGGCTGCACCGACGACTCCTGCAACGAGACGACCGATTCCTGCGACAACCTGACGAACGATGCGAATTGCGACAACGGTCTGTATTGCGACGGCGCCGAGATCTGCGATGCGGCGTTGGACTGCCAGCCGGGCACGCCCCCGGACTGCGATGACGGGATAGGCTGCACCGACGACTCCTGCAACGAGACGACCGATTCCTGCGACAATCTGACGAACGATGCGAATTGCGACAACGGTCTGTACTGTGACGGCGCCGAGACCTGCGATGCGGCGTTGGACTGCCAGCCGGGCACGCCCCCGGACTGCGACGACGGGGTGGGCTGCACCGACGACTCCTGCAATGAGTCCACGGATTCGTGCGACAATGTGGCCAACGACGCGAACTGCGACGACGGTCAGTTCTGCAACGGCGTCGAGACGTGTGATGCGGTGCTGGACTGCCAGACGGGCACGCCCCCGGACTGCGATGACGGGATAGGCTGCACCGACGACTCCTGCAA
>CAZNPL010000012.1:0-142255 GCA_964574815.1 uncultured Phycisphaeraceae bacterium | reverse complement strand
CGGGCCGCCAGGGCGCGAAAACCCAGCTGCGCTCGCTTAATTTGGGGCTAGGGGGGGCGCACTAGACATTCTTGGTGCCATTCTGGGGCCCGCTGCGTGTTTGTGCAAGCTGTCAGCACCGGGTGACCTTAATCCGCGCGCCGCAATCCTGTGAAGACGGCTGACAGCGCGAAAAATTCCCCTTCTTCTTCCAACAGTTGCAGCTATTAAGATAATCACAGACCTCAGCGGGCCGTCCGCGCCATGTCGCGCCACCTGAACACGCGCCGGATTCTCAAGCGGCGGCGCGCGAGGAGAACCGCGAGGCCTCTCTACGCGCGTCTTGTCTCGACGCCGCCGAAGTGGACATCGTCCGCGCCCGACTTTCGCACGGCGTCCCGTCGGCGCAAACCCGTCACTTCTTGTCCGCCTTG
The DNA here is from genome assembly GCA_964574815.1 of uncultured Phycisphaeraceae bacterium. Lineage (GTDB taxonomy): Bacteria > Planctomycetota > Phycisphaerae > UBA1845 > UBA1845 > CAZNPL01. The sequence continues at coordinate 141,842 of CAZNPL010000012.1, read as the reverse complement.
AATTCGATAAGCTCGCTTTCGGCCGTCACCTTGTTCGGGCCTGATGTCGAAGTCATCAACTTCACTTGGTGGCCCGGAATCTCGTCACTCGTCCAGACCTTGACGGTCGTCACCGTATCACCCTGCTTGGTCTTGGTCTCGGTCCACTTGGCCTTGATCTTCTTGCCGGCGACCTCGATTTCCTCGGCGCCCTCCTTCACCTCGGTATCGGGGTTTTCCTCCCCCTCCTGGCTCTCGCCCTTGGGCACCTTGGCGGCAATCTCCATCTCCGTCGGCGGCTGCTCGAACTTCTGCCCGGCCATCATCATCACCGTCTTCACCTCGATGACTGCCTTCTCCGGAGTGCACTCCTTCAGCGTCTGCGTCTGCGTCACTTCCGTCTTGTTGCCGGCCGCCGTCGTCACCATCTCCATGACCGCGTAGCTGCCCGGCTTGAACTGCGCCCAATTCTTGTACAGGGGGTTGTCCACCTGCTCCGCCTGCAACGGCGCCGCCGCCATCGCACACAGCATGCCTGTCACGACCACGATCCTGATCAGCAATTTCATCAATCTTTCTCCTGAGATAGCCCCGCCCGGTCACTTGCAGTGTGACGCACGCACCTCCCGGCGCCGGTGGTGGGCCCGTCGTCACCACGCGATTTCGTCTTCTGCAATCCCGATTTCGCTCGCTAAAAGACCCGTGCCTGAGTCCACAGGCGCGCCGAGCAACATTGTGCCACACCACCTGCCAGGGTACAAGCGGCGGCTCCAAGATCTGACAGATTCCAATCGGAATAACGTCCCTCCTGGGTGCGGAAATGAACCCCCGCCGTGCCAAAAACAGCGGCCGCCCTCGAGCGGCCGCATGATTCGCTCAATCACGAATAAGCGCTCGGCATTCTATGCACGCGCCGTTGCACGACGACCGAACTTGATCGTCAAACCGACCACCAGCAGCAACGCCAGGATAATCATGCCCCACTGCGTCACCGTCGGAACCGCCGGCGCACCGAAACACGTCACGTTCCCGAAAGCGTCGAGACCCTCCTCAACGTTGCAGCCGCACCGCCCGGGCACAATCTTGTTCGGATCGGTCGGACACCGGTCGATGCAGTCGGCCACGCCATCCCCGTCGCTGTCCTGATCCGGAATGTGACACCCACATGCACCCGGCGTGTCCTTCAACGGGTTGTCCAGGCACAGATCGCGACAATCCGCCGTCCCGTCACCGTCACCGTCCGTATCCTCCTGGCCACAACCGCACTGGCCCGGCGCCGTCTTGTTCGGATCGTCGGGGCACATGTCCTGGCAATCAGCCGCACCGTCGCCGTCCGAATCAACATCAGGCTGCCCACAGCCGCACAGACCCGGCTCGATCTTGTTCGGATCGTTTGGGCAACCGTCATCACAATCCAGCGGCCCATCGCCGTCGCTGTCCACGTCCGGCGATCCGCAACCGCACTCGCCGGGCGATGTCTTGTACGGATCCTCCGGACAACCGTCATTGCAGTCGGCCGTGCCGTCCCCGTCACTGTCCGCATCACTCACACCGCACCCGCAGATCCCCGGCGCAATCTTGTCGGGATCTTCGGGACAGCCGTCATTGCAGTCAGCAGTGCCGTCGCCGTCCGTGTCAGTGTCCGCAACGCCACAGCCGCACAACCCCGGCTGCGTCTTGTTCGGATCCGCCGGGCAGCCATCGTTGCAATCGGCCGTGCCGTCCCCATCCGTGTCGGTATCGGGATTCCCGCATCCGCACTGACCCGGTTCGGTCTTGTTCGGATCGGTCGGGCAGTTGTCGTTGCAGTCGGCCGTGCCGTCGGCATCGGAGTCCGTATCCGCCACGCCACAACCGCACAGCCCCGGCGAGGTCTTGTTCGGATCCGCGGGGCAACCGTCATTGCAATCGGCCGTACCGTCGCCGTCACTGTCCGCATCGGCCACCCCACACCCGCAAATGCCCGGCTCCGTCTTGTTCGGATCGCCCGGGCAGCCGTCAAGGCAATCCGGCGTGCCGTCGCCGTCGCTGTCCGCATCCGAAACGCCGCACCCACATTGCCCGGGCGAGATCTTGTTCGGATCGTTCGGGCAGCCGTCATTGCAGTCGGCCGTGCCGTCGCCGTCGCTGTCCGTATCCGGCACACCGCACCCGCAAACGCCCGGTTCGATTTTGTTCGGATCACTCGGGCAATCATCGATGCAGTTGGCCGCGCCGTCGCCATCCGTGTCCGTATCCGCCACCCCGCACCCGCAAACACCCGGTTCGATCTTGTTCGGATCGTCCGGACACTCATCGTTGCAGTCGGCCGTACCATCGCCATCCGTATCGGTGTCGGGCACACCGCACCCACAGATCCCCGGAGCAGTCTTCGCAGGATCGCTCGGGCAGCCGTCGTTGCAGTTGGCCGTGCCGTCGCCGTCACTGTCCGTGTCGGCCACGCCGCACCCGCAGATACCCGGCGCGGTCTTGTCAGGATCCGCCGGGCAGCCGTCGTTGCAGTCCAGCACGCCGTCGCCATCACTGTCGACGTCCGCCACTCCGCATCCACAAACACCGGGCGCCGTCTTATCCGGATCGTTCGGGCAACCGTCGACGCAATCTGCGGCGCCGTCGCCGTCCGTATCATCATCCGGCACACCGCAACCGCACTGGCCCTGGCTGGTCTTGTTCGGATCCGTCGGGCAACCGTCGTCACAGTCGGCCACGCCGTCACCGTCCGTGTCGTCGTCCGGCACGCCGCAGCCGCACTGCCCCGGAACCGTCTTCAACGGATCGTCCGGACAGAGATCGTTGCAGTCCGCCGCCCCGTCGCCGTCGCTGTCCGTGTCGGCCACGCCGCACCCGCAGACGCCCGGCGACGTCTTCGTCGGATCGGCCGGGCACCCGTCGATGCAGTCCGCAACCCCGTCGCCGTCGCTGTCCGTATCCGGCACGCCGCAACCGCAATCGCCCGGCTCGGTCTTATCAGGGTCATCCGGGCAGCCGTCGTGGCAGTCGGCCGTTCCGTCGCCGTCACTGTCCGTATCCGGCAGCCCGCAACCGCAAATGCCCGGCGAGGTCTTGTTCGGATCGTTCGGACATGGATCGTTGCAGTCCGCAACTCCGTCCCCGTCACTGTCAACGTCGGAGGCGCCGCAGCCGCAAATACCCGGGCCGGTCTTGTCCGGATCGCTCGGACACCCGTCGTTGCAATCGAACACGCCGTCCCCGTCGCTGTCCACGTCCGGCACGCCGCAACCGCACACGCCCGGCTCGATCTTGTCAGGATCATCCGGGCAGCCGTCGTTGCAATCGGCCGTTCCGTCACCGTCCGTGTCCGTATCCGTTTCCCCGCATCCGCACACACCCGGTTCGGTCTTCGCCGGATCACCCGGGCAGCCGTCGTTGCAGTCGGACACCCCGTCGCCGTCACTGTCATAGTCCGAGACCCCGCATCCGCACGCCCCGGGCGCAACCTTATTCGGGTCGTCCGGACACTGATCATTGCAGTCGAGCACCCCGTCGCCGTCACTATCGACATCAGGAACGCCGCAACCGCAGACGCCCGCGAACACCTTGTTCGGATCGCTCGGGCATTCGTCCTCGCAGTTCAGGACGCCGTCACCGTCGGAATCAACGTCCGGCTCGTTCTCGCACAGATCGTTGCAGTCCGCCACGCCATCGCCGTCCGAATCCGTGTCGGCCACACCACAGCCGCAAATGCCCGGATCGGTCTTGCCCGGATCGTTCGGGCAGTTATCGAAGCAGTCCAGCACGCCGTCGCCGTCGGAGTCGACGTCGTCCACGCCGCAACCGCACTCGCCCGGATCGGTCTTGAACGGATCGCTCGGGCACTGATCGTTGCAGTCGCGCGTGCCGTCCCCGTCCGAGTCGGTGTCGGCCACCCCGCAACCACAAGCGCCGGGCGATATCTTCAACGGATCATTCGGGCAACCGTCATTGCAATCGAGTGTCCCGTCGCCGTCGGTATCAACGTCCGCCACACCGCAGCCGCAAACGCCCGGCGCGGTCTTGTTCGGATCGTTGGGACACTGATCGTTGCAATCGAGTACGCCGTCACCATCCGTATCAACGTCCAGTTCTCCGCAACCGCAAACACCCGGCGCGGTCTTGTTCGGATCGTTCGGACATTGATCGCTGCAATCGAGCGTCCCGTCACCGTCGGAGTCAACATCAGCAACGCCGCAGCCGCAAACGCCCGGATCCGCCTTGTCCGGATCGTCGGGACAGCCGTCGTTGCAATCGAACGTCCCGTCGCCGTCGCTGTCGGTATCCGGCACGCCGCATCCGCACACTCCGCCGGATGTCTTGTTGGGATCGTTCGGACAGCCATCGACGCAGTCGGCCGTCCCGTCGCCGTCGCTGTCTGTATCCGCCGTCCCGCAACCGCAGTCGCCCGGCTCAGTCTTGTTGGGATCCTCCGGACACTGATCGTTGCAGTCGAGCGTCCCGTCCCCGTCGCTGTCGACTTCGGCGACACCGCAGCCACAGACACCAGGGTTCACCTTGTTCGGATCGTCCGGACAGTTGTCCGTGCAATCCGGCGTGCCGTCCCCGTCGCTGTCCGCATCCGAAACGCCGCAACCACATGCACCGGGCGACGTCTTGTCCGGATCATTCGGGCAAGCATCGTTGCAGTTGAATACGCCGTCCCCGTCGCTGTCCACGTCCGGCACGCCGCAACCGCACGCCCCGGGTGAAACCTTCGTTGGATCAGTCGGACAATCGTCGTTGCAGTCGGCCGTCCCGTCCCCGTCGCTGTCCACATCCGAAACGCCGCACCCGCAAACACCCGGAGTCACCTTGTTGGGATCGCTCGGACAGCCGTCATTGCAGTCGGCCGTCCCGTCACCGTCACTGTCAACGTCCGAAACGCCACAACCGCATACCCCCGGCACGATCTTGTTCGGATCGGACGGGCACTCGTCGTCGCAATTCGCCACGCCGTCCCCGTCGCCATCCGCGTCGGAAACGCCGCATCCGCAGATGCCCGGCGCGACCTTGTTCGAATCGTTCGGGCATCCGTCGTTGCAGTTGGCCGTCCCGTCACCGTCGTCGTCGATGTCCAGGACACCGCACCCGCACACGCCCGGGGCAACCTTGTTCGGATCAGCCGGACAGCCATCGTTGCAGTCGGGCGTGCCGTCGCTGTCCGTATCAACGTCGGATGTACCACACCCACAGATGCCCGGCGTCGTCTTATCGGGGTCGTCCGGGCAACCATCATTGCAATCGAGCGTACCGTCACCGTCCGTGTCAATGTCCGGGACGCCGCACCCGCAAACACCCGGTGCCACCTTGTTCGGATCGGCCGGGCAGCCGTCGTCACAGTCCGGCACCCCGTCACCGTCGCTGTCGTCGTCGGCCACGCCGCAGCCGCATGCGCCGGGAGAGGTCTTGCTCGGGTCCGTCGGACAGCCGTCGTTGCAATCCGCCGTCCCGTCACCGTCGGTGTCCGTATCAGCGACCCCGCAGCCGCACACTCCGGGCTGCGTCTTGTTGGGATCGCTCGGACAGCCGTCGTTACAGTTCGGCGTTCCGTCGCCGTCACCGTCCGTGTCAGGGATCCCGCAGCCACAAACCCCCGGCTCAATCTTGTTCGGATCGCTCGGACAGCCATCGTTGCAGTCGCGGGTTCCGTCACCATCGGAGTCATCGTCCGGCACCCCGCACCCACACACACCCGGAGCATACTTGTTCGGATCGTCCGGGCAGCCGTCCACGCAGTCGGGAACCTCGTCCCCGTCGGTGTCGGTCTCCGGTACACCGCAGCCGCATTCACCGCCCTCGACCTTGTTCGGGTCATTCGGGCAACCATCATTACAGTCGAACGTGCCGTCACCGTCGCTGTCGGCATCCGCCACGCCACAACCACAAGCACCGGGGCCCGTCTTGTTCGAATCCGCCGGGCATCCGTCGTTGCAGTCGGGCGTCCCATCGCCATCCGAATCCACATCCGGCACGCCGCACCCGCACAGCCCCGGCGAAACCTTGCTGGGATCGCTCGGGCAGCCGTCGTTGCAGTCCAGCGTTCCATCGCCGTCAGTATCAACGTCCGGCACGCCACAACCGCACACACCGGGAGCCGTCTTGTTGGAATCGGTCGGGCACAAATCGTTGCAGTCCGGTGTCCCGTCACTGTCGCCGTCGGTGTCCGCGACTCCGCACCCGCACACGCCAGGGTCGGTCTTGGCCGGGTCGTTCGGACACGCATCGTTGCAGTCAAACGTCCCGTCACCATCGCTGTCGACGTCGGCCACACCGCAGCCACAGATTCCCGGAGACGTCTTATTCGGGTCACTCGGGCACCCGTCGCCGCAGTCGGCAACGCCGTCACCGTCTCCGTCAGTGTCTGCGACGCCGCAACCGCACTGACCCGGCGCCGTCTTGTTCGGATCGTTGGGACACTGATCGTTGCAATCGAGAACACCGTCGCCGTCTGTGTCAGTGTCCGGCAAACCGCAACCACAAACGCCGGCCTCGACCTTGTTTGGGTCCGACGGGCATTCGTCTTCGCAGTTCAGAACACCGTCGCCGTCCGAGTCAACGTCCGGCTCGTTCTCGCACAGATCGTTACAGTCGGCCACGCCGTCGCCGTCAGAATCGCTGTCCGCCACGCCGCAACCGCAAATACCCGGGTCCGTCTTGCCGGGATCGTTCGGACAGTTATCGAAGCAGTCCAGCGTGCCGTCGCCGTCGGAATCAACGTCGGCCTCGCCGCAACCGCACTGCCCCGGGGCCGTCTTGTCGGGATCGCCCGGGCAGCCGTCATTGCAGTCGGCCGTGCCGTCACCATCAGAGTCGGTATCGGGCGCCCCGCAGCCGCACGCACCCGGAGACACCTTGTTCGGATCGTTCGGGCAACCGTCATTGCAGTTCGCCGTCCCGTCGCCGTCGCTGTCGGTGTCCGCCGTGCCGCATCCGCAGATGCCCGGCGACGTCTTGCCGGGATCGCTGGGACACGCATCGTTGCAGTCGGCCGTACCATCACCGTCGCTGTCGGTGTCCGGTTCGCCGCAACCGCACACGCCGGGACCGGTCTTGTTCGGATCAGTCGGGCAGCCGTCGTCGCAGTCGGCCGCCCCGTCGCCATCGCTGTCAACGTCGGACTCACCGCATCCGCAAACGCCCGGCGAAGTCTTTAAAGGATCCCCCGGACAACCATCGTTGCAGTCGGCCGCGCCGTCACCGTCGGTGTCCACATCTGACACGCCACAGCCGCAAACGCCCGGCGAGGTCTTCGCCGGATCGTTCGGGCACTGATCCACGCAGTTCGCGGTGCCGTCGCCATCGGCGTCGGTGTCAGGATTACCGCATCCGCAAACACCCGGATCGCTTTTGTTCGGATCGGCCGGACAACTGTCGAGACAATCCGGAGCGCCGTCACCATCGCTGTCGGCATCGGACACGCCGCAGCCGCAATCACCCGGTTCAGTCTTGTTGGGATCGTTTGGACATCCGTCGTTGCAATCGCGCGTTCCGTCACCGTCACTATCAACATCGGAAACACAGCAGCCGCAGACACCGGGAGAGGTCTTGCCGGGATCATTCGGGCATTGATCTATGCAGTCTGCAGCACCGTCACCGTCCGTGTCGCTGTCCGGCTGCCCGCATCCACACTGCCCTGGCCCCGTCTTGTTCGGATCGGCCGGGCAGTTGTCGTTGCAGTCGGCTGTTCCGTCACCGTCCGTGTCGGCATCGGACTCCCCACATCCGCAAACGCCCGCCGACACCTTGTTCGGATCGGCCGGGCAGTTGTCGTTACAGTCGGCCACGCCGTCGCCGTCGGTGTCCGTATCCGGCACACCGCATCCGCAGATGCCGTCCGCGATCTTGTTGGGATCGTTCGGGCAACCGTCGATGCAGTTCGGCGTCCCGTCGCCGTCGCCGTCGGAATCGGATACGCCGCATCCGCAGACGCCGGAGCTTATCTTGTTCGGATCACTGGGACACCCATCGATGCAGTTCGGCGTCCCATCACTGTCGGAATCAGTGTCGGGCGTCCCGCACCCGCACACGCCGGGGTCTGTCTTGGTCGGATCGGTCGGACACGCGTCGTTGCAGTCCTTCGTGCCATCACCGTCGGAATCGGTGTCGGCCACACCGCAACCGCACGCACCGGGACTGACCTTGTTCGGATCGTCGGGGCAATCGTCATTGCAGTCGGCCGTTCCGTCCCCGTCGCTGTCGGTGTCGGACACGCCGCATCCGCAAGCGCCGGGCGTGAGCTTGTCCGGATCATCCGGGCATCCGTCGTTGCAGTCGGCCGTGCCATCACCATCGGAATCCGTGTCCGGCACACCGCACCCGCACTCACCGGCATCGATCTTGTTCGGATCGTTCGGGCAGACGTCCTGGCAGTCCAAAGTCCCGTCATTGTCGGAATCGCTGTCGGCGACGCCGCACCCGCAGACGCCCGGATCGGTTTTGTCCGGATCGTTCGGACAGCCATCCTCACAGTTGAGCACGCCGTCCCCATCCGAATCGACATCCGGCTGATCGGGACACTGATCGTTGCAGTCCGGGATGCCGTCGAAGTCGGAATCGTTGTCGGCGATGCCGCAACCACACACGCCCGGATCGGTCTTGTTCGGATCGGTCGGACAACCGTCAATGCAGTCGAGCGTGCCGTCACCGTCGGTGTCAACGTCCGGCACGCCGCAACCACAAACGCCACCCCCCGTCTTGTTCGGATCGTTCGGACAGCCGTCGTTGCAGTCGGCCGTTCCGTCACCGTCGATGTCCGTGTCCGCAACGCCGCAGCCACACTGACCGGGGCCGGTCTTGGCCGGATCACCGGGACAATCGTCTTCGCAATCCGGCGTTCCGTCCCCATCCGAATCCGTGTCCGCCACGCCGCAACCGCAGGCACCAGGAACAACCTTGTTCGGATCGGCTGGACAGTCATCGTCGCAGTCCGCCGTCCCGTCCCCATCCGAATCCGTATCGGGATTGCCACACCCGCACACGCCGGGATCGACCTTGTTCGGATCGGCGGGACATCCGTCCTCGCAGTTCAGCGTCCCGTCGCCGTCTCCGTCGACATCGGGAACACCGCATCCGCAAACACCCGGCGCAGTCTTGTCGGGATCGTTCGGACAGCCATCGTTGCAGTCGGCTGTCCCATCGTTGTCGCTGTCCGTGTCCGGGATCCCGCACCCACACTTCCCCGGCGCGATCTTCCCGGCATCAGTCGGACAGCCATCGTTGCAGTCGGCCGTCCCGTCACCGTCGCTGTCAACATCAGGGACGCCGCACCCACACTGCCCCGGCGTGGTCTTGTCGGGATCGTCCGGACAAAGATCGTTGCAGTCCGCCGCATCGAGCGGACACCCTGACTCGTTGGCCGCCTCAAACAGGTCCTTCGTCCCCTCGATGTCGCCGCCCGGCGCCAGGGCACCCTGCACCATCGCCACAACGTCCGCCACCGTGTACGCGTAATCCACGCCGGCCGAGGCCGAATTCAGAAGTGCCGCTGTGGCATGCCGCGCCAACGCATTGACACCGCCCCCGCCGAGCCAGATCGTCTCTCCCAGCGTCTTGTTCGGATCGAAGGCATCAACGCCAAACACCGTGTCGAAGTTGTCCGCCGGCTGATATGGCGCAGGCCAGAGTTGCATGTGGTTGCGCCAGAACCCCGGCGTGCACCCCTCATCCCCGTCCCCCGTCCCGCCTCCGTCGCTGTTGAAGTCGGGAACACCGCAACCGCACAGGCCGGGGTCAATCTTGTTGGGGTCGTCCGGGCAAAGGTCGGCGCAGTCGGCCGTGCCGTCGCCGTCGCTGTCAACATCAGGGACGCCGCACCCACACTGCCCCGGACCTGTCTTGTCCGGATCATTCGGGCACCCGTCGTTACAATCGGCCGTCCCATCTCCGTCGCTGTCAGCGTCAGAGCCGCCACACCCGCAGATCCCGGGGTCGGTTCTGCCCGGATCATCCGGGCAGCCGTCGTGACAATTCGGCACGCCGTCCCCATCGGAATCGGTGTCAGGCACGCCGCAGCCGCACAGCCCCGGAGCCTTCTTGAACGGATCGTCCGGACACAGATCCACGCACTGTGATTCGCAATCGGAAGTGCACACCCAGCCGTCATCGGTGCAACGAGCGTCATCGCAGCCAACAGCCCCCTCACCGTCTCCGTCACCGCAGCAATACCGTTTCCACGGCCTTCCGGTCTGCTTGCCGCGGCAATCCGCCGCGCAAGAAAGGCAATCTTCGCCGTCAAACGGCTCGCAGATCCCGTTTCCACAGCTTGGACCATCCGGATCGCAATTCGGATTCGGCGGGTCGCCATCGGGCACGCCGCAGCCGCAAACGCCCGGCTGGATCTTGTCGGGGTCGGCGGGGCAACCGTCCACGCAGTCGGCCGCACCGTCGCCGTCGGAATCCACATCCGGCTGCCCGCAATCGCACTGGCCCGGCATGATCTTGTCGGGATCGTCCGGGCACGCATCGATGCAGTCCGGCGTTCCGTCGCCGTCCGTATCCGTGTCCGGCACACCGCAGCCGCAGATGCCCGGACTGTCCTTGTTCGGGTCAAGCGGGCAATCGTTGACGACGACCTCGATCACCGCGTCGTTGTAATCACGGTCGCCACTGCTCGATTGATCTTCAAAGCAAAGGATCCACGTGGTGTTTGTTCGCGATCCGCCTTCGACCAGGAAAGTGATCATGTGGTCGAACTGATCGGGATTCGCCGAGACGTCCGACGAGAAATCCTCCGAGTCGTTGACCGTGATGACCCAGTGAAACTCGCCGCCGGACACATCCAGATTGTCCACGCCTCCGCCGGCATCAAACCCCGAGCCCGCCACCGCAAACAGCTCGTGAATGGTCCCGTCGCGCTCCCAGCCGAACGTATGCGACAAGCTCGCGAACTTGGCCTCCACGTCGACCAACACGATCCCGTCGGTCCACGTCTGATCGGTGCGATCCGTCAGCCCGAGCGCATGCAGCAGCTCTAGCGGCATCCCCTCGCCGGTGACGCTGCTGCCATCCCGATAGTCCTCTACCCGCGTAAATGTTTCCCCGTCGGTGTAGATGGTCGACAGAATGTCGTAAACACTCGGCTCGTCGGACGAGCCGAGCGGCGTCTTCCCGGCCAGAGCCGGTGCCACCAGGAAACCCAAAACAAAAAGTGTACAACAGGAAATGAGCGCCGCCGGTCCACCTCGCATGGAACCTGCCCCTCCTTCGGATCAGGCTTCTCCGCTCTCCACGCTACCGTCCGGAACAAGCCGCCGGCCGCCGGCTTGGCCCATCGTAGTAGCTCGCCACAGGCGCGCGTTGCACGTCGCCCAGGCGCCTAGTCCGCCTCCTGGAAACCTATCCCGCAACCGTTGATGGGTGCCACTGGCCGCTTGTCCGCCAGTGCCGTGCCACGTTCAACTGCTGAATGGGATAGGTTCGAATGACTCTTCCGCACCGCGCGTAGCCCCCGCGCAGCCCGGCACCTTTCCACGGTCCCGATACTACCAGGAGGCCCCTCTGAGCTCAATGGGGAATTCAACTCAGCTTTTAGTCCGTCGTTCGCCCTTGAAATCACCGACTTCGCCCGATCGCGTTTATCGGCCGTTCTGCGCCGGCCCAAAACACGTGCAACAATGCCCGCGCCGCGGTTGAATCACACGCAAAGACCGAATCCGCCGCCGGATCACCCTTGTCCACGGCGCAGCGAGACCGTAGGAATCACGCCATCATGCAGCTCAAACGGATTCTCGGAGGCCCGACGGCGTGGTTCATCGGCATCGGCGTCGCCGTCGGGTCCGGCGTCTTCCGAACGCCCGGCGTCGTCGCCGACGCCTTGGACACACCCTGGCTCGTGCTGCTGGCTTGGCTCTTCGGCGGCGTCTTCATGCTGATGGCCGGCATGGTCACCGCCGAACTCGCCACCCGATTCTCCCAAGCCGGCGGCGAGTACGTCTTCCTGCGCGAAGCCTACGGCGAGTTCGTGGCCTTCTTCTTCGGCTGGGCCTACACCATCTTCATCGTCGGCGGCGGCGCCGCCACCATCGCGGCCGCCTTCGGAGACTTCGGCTGCCAGTTCTTCGCAATCCAAGCCCGCTGGTCAGGCGCGCTCGGCGCCGCCGCCATCATCGCCGTTACGGCCGTCAACGCCGCCGGCCTGCGCACCGGAGCCGGCTTCCAGAACGTCCTCACCTGCCTCAAGCTGCTCGCACTCGTCGGCGTGATCGTCGTGGGACTGGCCTTCGGCGATCAATCCATCGACCTCCTGGAAACACCGACCAAAGCAACGGCCTCGAACCTCTTGCCCCTCTTTGCCGCCGGTGCCCTGCCCGCGTTGTGGGCCTACAGCGGCACGACCGACTCGGTCAAGATGGCCGAAGAAATCAGAGACGTGCACCGCGCCCTCCCCAAGGCGCTGATCGGCTCCGCACTTTCCCTTATCGCAGTGTACCTTCTTTTCAACATAGCGCTCATGCGCGTGGTCCCCCTGGACGAGATGGCCGGTATGCCGTTCGTACCGGGAGAGGCCATGCGCCGGCTCTTTGGGCCCCCTGGCCAGACCGCCATGCTCGCGGTCGCCATGCTCGTCTGCCTCGGGGCGCTGAGCTCGACCGTGCTGGCCACAATCCGGGTCACGTTCGCACTGGCCCGAGACGGGCTCACCTTTCGCTTCATGGCCCACATGTCGCGGGCCCAGGCTCCCGTCCCCGCGCTGATCATCGTCGGCGTGGTATCCGTCGTGCTCGTATGGAACCGCGACTTCGAGCAGGTGCTGGGCATCTACTTCTTCGCGGCGGCGGTTCTGTTCGGCCTCACCTACGCCAGCCTGGTCGTCTTCCGCCTCCGCGAACCCGCCATGCCCCCCGGCATCTTCCGCTGCCCCGCCGGCCCCCTCCAGGCCGGCATCCTCATCCTCTGCCAGTCGGGACTGGCCGTGTATATAGCATGGAACAGCCCACGCGACGCAGCATACTCCACGCTCATGCTCGCAGCCTTGGGATTCCTTTACGTTCTCTGGAAACGAGTCTTTATCATACGACGAGACTGATCGCGTTCCGACTGATGATCAAGACGCACGCCGCGACGCAACTAACTCCGGCTCACATGCCTCCGCCGCTTCGACGAACAACTTCACGCTTCTTGCGAATAACCGTAATCGCAGACACCTCTACGCCCCACCTCCGCAGCACGCGTCCTCGCCGATCGCCGCATCCAGAACCGCAAACGCGTCAAGCAGGTTGATCGCCCCGTCGCCCGTGCACGGGTGGACATCGCCGTTCTCCGGCGTGCATTCGGCCGGCATCCCGGCGATCAGGTCCAGCACGCAGAAGATGTCGATCAAATTGGCCACACCATTGCGATCAACGTCGCCGTACGGGTTGGGCGTGTTGACGCAAACGCCGTCGACGCACTCGTCGAACGTGCAGGCGTCGTAGTCGAAACACTCGCAACCCTCGGAACAGCCTGTAGCACACTCGTCCACAACACCGTCATCGTTGCAGTCCCGATCGCACTCATCCGGCACGCCGTTTCCGTTGCAGTCCGCGCTGATCGTATCCAGGTCGCACTCGTCCGGAACCTGATTCGCGTTGCAGTCCTCGCTGCTGCCGGAGGCAACGTCGCACTCGTCCGGAACGAGGTTGAAGTTGCAGTCGAGACTGGTGCCATCGGCAAGATCGCACTCGTCGGGCAATCCATTCGCGTTGCAGTCATCGCTCGTCCCATCCGCGATGTCGCACGCATCGGGTGTTCCGTTGGGCTGGCAGTCGGGATCGCACTCGTCCGGAACGAGATTGCCGTCGCAGTCGTCGCTGGTGCCGTCCGCAATATCGCACGCGTCCGGCGTGCCGTTGGGTTGGCAGTCGGGGTCGCATTCGTCGGGTACGAAGTTGCCGTCACAGTCGAAGCTGACCCCCTCCAGCACGTCGCACGTATCATCGAAGGTTGTCCCGTTACAGTCCGACCCGGCGCAGAGGATGTCCACCCCGGCAAACAGGCCGCCTTGTGCGGCGCACTCCGACTCGGTGACGTTCGCACACCCGTCGACCGTGCAGCAGGCCCCACACGGTTCGTCGCACGCCACGTCAAATACCAGCACATCCAGGATTCTGGAAAGTACGATCTGCTCCCCCTCTTCGGCTCTCACGACGTATGTGCCGCGCTCGGGAAACTCTTCCGCATCGAGGTAATCAATCACGAACCGCCCGTGGGCGTCGGGCGACATCTCGAAATGAACCTGCCCGAAGTAAGCACCATCCGGCGCGGCAGGAATCGTCTCGTTGACAGGTTGAGTCTGAACGTTCAGCAACGTCCAAGTAAACGTGTACGGTGGGGTGCCGTCGTTCGGGCAGTCGAGATTCGAAAGTACGGTGGTGTTGAACCCCGCGTAGTCGGGGCGAGTCTTGTCGACCCAGATACCGCGGCGCTCTGCGATGGTGCAGTCGAATACTTCGACGCCTCCCCCGGCAGACCCCGAGCCGCTCGGTGTCCCGACCGACTCGACCCAAGTCTGAACACCGGACGAAAGCAGGTCGTTCCCGCCCAAACCCTGAAGGTAAATCGCCATCGGTATGATTTCGCCCGGTGCCGCCGGTACGACGGTGGTGCCCGACGCATAGTTCACCGGGTCATCCCCCAGGGGAACCCAGAAAATCCGCGCCTCCTGCCCCCACACGACAACCGCTAACGCGAGCCAGACAACCGCCCCCAAACAGCATCCACGACGTGAATCAAACATGAGCACTCTCCATCGAATCTGGACCTAACCTGTTGACATATACAGTGTTACACCACACGCCTCCCCAAACGTGTCCGTAGAAATGACGCGCGCGTGGTGAGAAGAGCCTTGTGATAATTCGAGTGTGTACCGACCCGAAACGTCAGAAGCGCCGTCCAGTAACTACCGCTTTAACAGGACGATCACGACAGCAGGACTATAGGACGCCCCAGGCCCGAGGCAAGGAAAAGACTGGAAATCGTCGGGCGACCGAACCAAACCCAAAGCTAAGTCAAGCTGCGCTCGAAGAATTGAAGAAACCGCTCCCGGCCTTCCGGCCGCGACATCGAATCGGTGTGCCCCCCGCCCTCGATCACGACAAGCTCCTTGGGTTCGCCCGCTGCCTCGTGCAGCGCGATCGTCTGGCGATGGTCGACGATCCGATCGTTCGTACCACAAACAAACAACGTTGGCCGCGGCGCGATCTTCCCCACCCAATCGATCGGGTCGTCTCCGTCCGAGACAAGCATGCGCGACAGCGGACCGGCCAGCGGCGCCAACAGAAGATTCTGCCGCCCGACGAAGTGCGCCTCGACGCGGTAATTACTGAAAGCACCTTCGACCGCAACCGCCCGAACCGAAGGCGTTCGCGCCGCCACGACAATCCCGATCGCGCCGCCCAGTGACTGCCCCAGCAACACCACCCGCCCCGCGTCAACGTCCGATCGCCCGCAGACGTACCCGATCGCCGCTCCGGCGTCCGCGATCGTGCCCGCCCGCGTCGGCTGACCCGCTGATTCCCCGTATCCCCGATAGTCGAAACAGAAAACGTTCCAGCCCTGAGCCGGAAGCCACCGAACGTGCTCGAAATGCCCCGTGATGTTCCCGGCGTTCCCATGGCAGTGCACCACGGTGCCGGCCGCCTCCCCCTCCGCCGGAAAAAACCAGCCGTGCAGCGACACGCCGTCGGCGCTCGGGAATCGGACCGACTCGTACGCCAGCCCGTACGTCTCGGGCCGGCCGTACACATGCCGCGTAGGAAAGTAGAAAAGCCGGTCACCAGCCGCCATCGCCACCCTCACGGTCCAGCGTTATCCCAGCCCAAACGAGGGCGGCATTTGTGCAGGTTCGCCCGGTCACGTCAAGGCGAACGGGTGTGCCACTGCTCTTGAGGGTAACAGCAAGCTCTTGAGCAGTGGGCGAGCAACAGCCCGCCGCAAACGCCCGCCCCATCCCCCCATCGTCAAACGGATGCGCGACGCGATCGGCGCCCAATCACAGCTTCACGCTCCCAGCGAGGGCGAGGCTCCTGACGAGCCGCGAGAAGGCCCTCAATCCCGCCGCCCCGAAAACGCCCGCTCGATCAACCCGCCCACAGGGGTAACCACTCCGCTCCAACAACGCAGCCCATAAACGGTTGTCCACCCGCGCCGAAACCGTTACACTCCGGCACAATCGGGCTGGTGTGGGTACGGAGTGGGCGCGGACGACGTGAGGCCAGCCCGGCTTGATGATCAGCGGGGTTATGCCATACGCCGCCTGCCGCGTGCGGTAAGGAAGCCGCAACGCGTTACTATGGCGTCCCACCAGCGGTCCCTGCCCGCATCGGCCGCACTCGTCACATAAGGAGAACGCAACGATGAAAAGGATCCGAAAGAGCATGCTGTTTGGGAAGTGGCTCACGGTTGCGACCGCCGCCATCTTCATGGCCGCCTACACGGGCTGCGTCGTCCCGCCGAGCAACGGGAATGCCAATGACAATGGAAACGACAACGCCAACGACAACGTGAATGACAACCAAAACGACAACGGAACGCCGCAAGTCTGCGTCCCCTTCACCGCAACCCTCGATACCGACACCACGATCCCCGCCGGCTGCTATAACGTCGAGTCCGACATCTCGGTCGACGGCGTCACCCTCACCCTCGATCCCGGCGTCACCCTGAAATTCGCCCAGGAAACGGGAATGACCGTCTGGGCGTCGGGCCGGCTGTCCGCGGTCGGAACCGCCGACGACCCGATCGTGCTCACCGGCCAGGAAATGATCCGCGGCTATTGGGATGGCTTGCGTTTCTACCAATCCAACTCCACCACCAATCGGCTGGAGAACGTCACCATCGAATACGGCGGCGGTTACTGGGATGCCAACCTCGTTCTCGACGGCAGCAGCAGCTCCCCCGCCCGCGTCGCCATCAACGACTGCACGCTCCGCCAAAGCGAAACGTTCGGCCTGCGCCTCAACAACGCCGCTGCCGACGAGTTCAGCGGGAACACGATGACGGGCAACCAACTCGGGGCCGCCACCACCACGCCCAACGACGCCGGCTACCTCGACGACACCTCCACGTACGCCGGCAACGACCAGGACATCGTCGAGGTCGCGGGCGGTACCATCGACAAGGCCATCGGCTGGCCGGGAATCGACGCCGATTACCTGATCACCGGCGACATCGGCGTCTCGGCCGAGTTCACGCTCGACCCCGGCGCCAGCCTCGTCTTTGAATCCGGCAACGGCATGACCGTATGGAGCGACGGCTCGCTGGTGGCGGCCGGCACCACCGAAGATCCGATCGTGTTGACCGGCGAAGAGCAGACTGCGGGCTTCTGGGCCGGCCTGCGGTTCTATCAGTCCAACGCCACCCGGAACCGAATCGACCACGTCATCATTGAATACGGTGGCGGCTACTGGGAAGCGAATCTGTACCTGGACGGTAGCAGCACCGCTCCGGCCAGAGTGCGCATCACCAACACAACGCTGCGCAACAGCGGCGAATACGGCTTGTCTCTCAATGAATCGGCCATCGAAGAATTCGCCAACAACACCATCACGGCCAATACCCTGGGCGCGGTCAACGCCACCCCCAACGACGCAGGCTACCTCGACGATTCGACCACCTATGCGGGCAACGTCGAAGATGTCGTGCGAATCATGGGCGATACGATCGACATGGACATTAGCTGGCCCGGTATCGACGCCGATTATCTGATTTCCGGCGATGTCGGCGTGTCGGCCACCTTAACCCTCGACCCTGGCGTAACATTGGTCTTTGAATCCGGCAACGGCATGACCGTCTGGGATGACGGCTCGTTGGCGGCGGTCGGAACCGCGGCCAATCCGATTGTCCTGACAGGTGTCGAGCAGACCGCCGGCTATTGGGCTGGTCTTCGGTACTACCAATCCAACTCGCCGAACAACCAACTCGCGTTTGTGACCATCGAATACGGCGGCGGATACTGGAACGCGAACCTGAAACTGGACGGCAGCTCCAGCAGCCCGGTCACGATTGACGTGACCGACTGCACGATCGAAAACAGCGAGACCTGGGGCATCTACGCTGACGAAGACTGCAACCTCAACGCCGATATCGAGACGAGCAATACGTTCGCAAATAACGCGGACGGCGACTTCTTCCAGGAGTCGTAAACAATCCGTAACGCTGTACGCAAAGAAACGAAAACGCCCGCGGACACACGTTCGCGGGCGTTTTCGTTGGATGCCCGCGGTTGTCTCCGCGACCTCTTGAACCGCAAGTGCTTGCGTTCGGAAGCCTGGCCTGCTACACTCCCGTGATCGGAGGACACGTTCAGGTTCCGGCGGGCGACCGGCCACCTCCGACACCATGTGGTCCGACCGGCGAGCGGCGCATCATTCGCTTCGAACCAGGGTGCGAGCCCCATCTCGGACCCCGCTCCGCCTGTCCCTGCAAGATCCCATCGCGCACCACTTTCGCGAACGAAGAACCAGTGCGCTCAAACACCCACAAAACAGGAGGCGAACCATGAAGGTACAGACGATTCTCGCACAAGCCGTTCTCGTATCGGTGCTGCTGCTCGCGTCCGTAACGCCCGCGCTAGCTCAAAACGCGGAGGGTAGCGAATTCTATTACTACTACTTCGATGAGCAGATCCCGTTGACGCGCGACAAGGACCGTATCGGCGTGTTCGAGGCGACCACGCTCACTCAAACGGTGGGCTCGCTCACGACCAGCCTCGCCCGACACGGTATCACCTCCGAGTCGGTGGTCCAATCGCCCGTGCCAAATCTCTCCATGTGCAAGGCCGACCTCCCAGACACGCGGGCGGTCCGCAACACCGTCGCCGCAGTCGCCCTCGAACCCGCAGTCGAGTTCGCGACCCCGGTGTTCTCCTCCAATGACAGCCGAGAGGTCCTGATCTCCCCCCATCTTCACGTTGCATTCAACGACGACGTCGCCCCAGCCAAGGCCGAGGCCATCCTCGCCGAGATGGGCGTCGGACGCGTCGAAGAACGCGACTGGGCCGGGATGCCCGGCGTCTATCGAATCCGCTCCGCGTCACGCGACGGCTTCAAAGTCCTGGCGATGGCCAACCGGCTCGCCGAACTGCCGGAAACCAAATTCGCCGAACCCGATATGATCATGACCGCGCGCAAAAACCTGATTCCCGATGACCCCTACTTCCCCAGCCTCTGGGGACTCCACAACACCGGCCAGAGCGGGGGCACCGTTGACATGGACATGGACGGCCCCGAAGCATGGGACATCAACACCGGCGACCCGGCCATCATCACTGTCATTCTCGACGACGGCGTCCAGCAGGATCATCCCGACATCAACCAGATCGCCGGGCACGACTTCACCAGCGCGGGAACCGACGGTGGACCCGGAAACCAGTGTGACAACCACGGGACCACCGTCGCCGGCTGCACCTCGGCAATCATCAACAACGGACTCGGCGTGGTCGGCATCGCGCCCGATACCAAAGTCGCCTCCGCCAAGTACTCGATCTCAAACGTCCCCTGCGACGGCAGCGGCTACTTCTACATCAACTGGTTCGTCAACGCCCTCAACTGGGCCCAGACCATCGGCGCCCGCGTCACCAACTGCAGCAGCGGCTTCGGCCCCAACAGCTCGATCACCAGCAAATACCAGCAGTTGTACGACGCGGGCATCGTCCATTTCGCATCATCCGGAAACAGCGGGGGCAGCGGAATCGGCTACCCGGCCAGCCTCTCGACCGTCAACGCCGTCGGAGCAATCAACCGCTACGGCAACCGAGCCTACTTCAGCACCTACGGCAGCGGCCTCGCCTTCGTGGCCCCAGGCCAGCAGATCTGGACAACGGACCGCACCGGCTCAGCCGGCTACTACGGCGGTGACTACGCCTCCGTCGACGGTACCTCCTACTCTTCCCCCTACGCCGCCGGCGTCGCCGCCATGATCCTCACGGTCGACGACACCCTGACCGCCGCCGAGGTCGGCCAGATTATGAACGACAACTGCATGGACCGCGGCGCAACCGGCTACGACATCTACTACGGCTGGGGAATCCTTAACGCCCACGACGCCATGCAGGCCGCCTGGACGCCCGGCCCCACACTGTTGGACGGCGAGTGCTGGTACGACGCCGAAATGGTCCAGTCCGTCCTCAATCTCACCGTGAACGTCCAAAACCTCACCACCTCGGCGAGCTGGCCGGCCGCCACCACCGACAACTACTACAGCCTCACCCTCGAGCCAGGCACCGACATCGACGCCGGTCATACGCTCCGCTACATCGCCACCGACGACGCAACCGCCATCAACGTCACCGACCACGTTGTGACGCAAGACGACATTAACAACGAGAACATCCATCTCGACCTGATCCTCGACGAGTACTACCTCAATCTCTCCGACTTCCCGATGTACGACGCCGAAGGCCCCGATGTGAACAAGAACGCCGGCCCCGCCGTCGCCCAGATGACCCTCAACTACATCTGGTGGGACAGCACCGTACACCCCACGCCACCTCTGCTCTTCGACAGCCAGCAGGATCTCTTCGACTACGGCGTGATCTACAACGAGACGCCCGGCCTCAACGTCCTCGACGTGATGGGCATGTGGCACGTCGTCCAGGACAACCGGCCGCTGCCCTACTCCCAGTACGGATACAACTTCACCCGCCCGCACAACACCGACGGCGCCGTCCTCATCAAGCAAATCGCCCAGTGGATCAGCTATCCGGTCGGAACTTACGGCGGACACGAGGAAGGCTATCCCCTCCACGTCCCCGGCATCATTCCGGCCTTCGGCGATTACAGCAACTGGATGGTCGTCCGCGGCATCCACACCAGCGAAAACGCCTATCCCCTCCCGCCCGATCTCGAGGTCTACGGCTTCTGGCTCAACGACCCGGTACCGGCCGGCATCGGCGAAAACAGCTACAAGACGGTGGACGAGTTCCTCGCGACCTATTACCTCCCGCTGGCTACGGGCGACTCCTACGACGGTGAGTTCGTGGCCATCTGCGAGCCGCCGGATTCGGTGGAGGAAACCGATGTAGCGTTCGTCACGTCGCCGGCGCGGTTTGATGAAAGTGATCGAACCCTGACGTGGTGGGCGCGCAACTCGGACGACCCCTCCGCGGCGTTGACGGCAGCGGCCAACCAGTGCGTGACCACTGCAGCCGTCGCCGGCGTCACGGACGAACTGATCCCCTACGACCCGCAGTTCGCCGAACTCTTCGCGACGACCCGCGCCGGCGAACCGCTGTTCGTCACCAATGCACGCGGCGCCGACTATTACAGCGTACCGTTCTTTGGTAAGGCGGCCACGATCGTTGTACTGGTCGACGCCGAGGAGGGGCGGTTCAAGGAAGCCTCCTGGCTCGACCGGGCCGAAACATACCTGCCCGTCTCGCGAGACGAAGCCCTTGGACTGGCGTACGCATTCCTCGAAGAACAGGGTTATGAACCCGACGTGATCAAGACCGTCAAGATCGGCCTGGCGCTTCGAGGCCTCCGCCCCTACTACCCGGAATGGCGCTTCGCCACGGAAGACTTCACCGTCTACGTCAGCCAGAGCGCCGATGTGACAATCGAGGGATTGTGATCAGTTTTCGTTGAATCTCAGGGGTAAACCGGGTCGCGGACGATGGCCCGGCTTACCCCTGAGGCTCGTTTCTTCGCGGGAGACACGAGCGGTTCGAACCGGCGTATGGGGCGAATTGCGCTGATTCACACGGACGCCCCGGGGTGTTCGCGGCGCGCCGCCCGATCCAGCAGCACATCGGCCAACGCCCCCGAAATCGGGAAGCCGGGGGCCAATTCCAGCCAGAAGAACTCTCCGGCCGGGTTGATCTCCAGAAACACGTGGCGATCGTCGGGCGCGACAATGATGTCGATCGCCCCGTAGTTCAGGTTCAACGCATCCATCAACTTGAGGAGCTTGGCCTCAACGTCGCTTGGCAAAGTGTACTCCCGCCACTGCTCGACCAGTTCCGTCCCCGCCCGCCGCCAGTCCTCCCCCGCGCGCTCTTCCAGCCGGGGGTCGATCGACGCCGTGAACACTCGGTCGCCCACGATCGTCGTCCGAAGCTCCAGCTTCTTGGGAATCCGCTCCTGAAACATCATCGGGCAGTACCGCAGCCCGTCGAGATCCACTAGGTCCGCGTCCGAAACCGGCGTCGTGAACACCACCTGTTCCGCCCCCTGCTCATCAAACACCGCGAACGACGTCATCATCTTCGTCACGACCCCGCCGCTGCGCACCCCCACAAACCTTCGCACCGCCTCCGGCGAATTCGAGATCAACGTCTCCGGCGTCTCCAGGCCCACCGCCCGCGCAACCTTCAACTGCAGCGGCTTGTGACTCGCCCGACGGATCGTCAGCACCGGATCGAGATGAAACGCACCGAGACTCGCAATCATCCCCAGCACCACCGCACCCGATTCCTTGACCGAAGCCGACCGGAGCTGATGGTCCATCGTCTCGGGAATCCCGCCGCCGAACCGCGTGCGCCGATACCAGACCGCCGACACGTCACCGAGATCGACCTCTTCTTCCCCCGAACGCACCCGATACGATGCAGATCCCCGCTCATAAGCCAGGGACACCTCGACCTCCGTCGGGAATCGATCCGTATCGAACCGCACCGCCCGCCCGCCCCGCTCCTCGACCGCACGAATCACGTTCGGCACACACTCGTTGTCGTCGCTCTTGGTGATAATCAGTACCGTCATGCCCGGTCACTCCTCCCGTCCGGCGGCGAACCCGAAATGGGCTCCACCGTAAAGGGATTCTCGGTATGCCCAATCAGCATCACCCTCGTTCCTGCCGAATTCGTCCTTTTGCGATCTCAGGCATCTCTTAACAGGAACCCCGGTCCAAACGCAACAGCGGCGGGAAGATTCCCGCCGCTGGATGAGGCTTCCTCGAAATCTGCACTCTGTCGGCCCTCAAAAACCGACCCGACGGATGCTTGAGAGAACGCCGAGGCTAGATCGTCGGCCAATCTTCGTCATCGTCCGATGGCCACTTCAAGGTGACGCGCGGCGGCCCCTTCGCAGCCTTCAGGTCGGTCTTGACGCAGGGAAAGTCCTGCTTCTCGAGAAACCGCGCAAAGAACGGAACTTCTTTCCTCTCCTGCTCGCTTTTCTCCTTCATTGTCGGAACTCCAAAAAGTGATGACGTCAAGATCACGCGATGCACCGTGCCCCGCGTGCTCGTCCAATTTCAGATGTGTCCTTCTTTCCTGTCCACGAAAAGGTCTGAATGCAGCTGCACATCCGAATGATCATCCCTGACCGACTCGCTGCAGCCTCTCCTGCGCACGCGCAATACAGCGAGCTTCAACCGCTCGCCGGCCCCTTCACAACCAAGCGGCCGCCATAACGAAGAATGACCTTCACATGCCGCCGCCCCCGACTCCTCAAAACCTCGACGCTAACCGCGCCCGGAGAGAGATTCAAGGAAAAATAGGACGCTCGCCAGAAGCGGGCCACACCGCCACCTCCACCCGGCCGCCGAGCAGCTCAACTGTCGGACAGACGTTCGACAGGCCTGTTGGCTTCGCTCTTGGTGACAATTCGGTGTCGTCACCGCCCCGCAGACACCCCTTCCAGCAACGCCTCCGCGATAGCCTCGGAGATCGGATGACCCAGGTCCCGCTCCAGCATCCCCCATTCGCCCGCCGAGTTGACCTCCAGAAACACGTGGTCACCCTCCGGCGTCACGATCAGATCGATTGCCCCAAACGCCAGACCCAAACGATCCATGAGGACATCCAGCTTCTCCGTTACCTCATCCGGCAGCTCGGCCGACTGCCATCGACATTCATCCGGCGATGCCAGCCGCCAGTCCGTCCCGCCCTCGGCGGATCGCGAAGCGTCAACCGACCCGCTGAACACCTTGCCGCCGACATAAGCCACCCGAAGCTCCCTCGCCTTCTCAATCCGCTCCTGAAACATCATCGGGCAGTGACGCAGTTGACCCGCGTCTCCAAGATCCTCCTCCCCAACGTCGCTGGTGTACACAAACGCCGAAGGCTTGCCCATGCTCACCGAGAACGGCGTCATCATCTTGGCCACCATCGCGCCGCCAAGCTCGTGATAGAACGACCTGGCCCGTTCCCCGTCGTTGGTGACCAGCGTTCTCGGCACCCGCAACCCCGCCCCCCTCGCCATCCGTAGTTGAAGCAGCTTGTCCTCGCTGCGCATCGCCCGATCGAGATCGTTCACACAACGCACCCCTCGAAGACCAACCAGAAACCCGAGCAGCGCGGCCCGCGACTCGCGAACACACGCCTCCCGAAAACGAGGGTCCAGATCCTCCGCGAGCCGCGGAGCCCAGACCTTTCGCGTCCAGACCGCCTGAATGTCCCCCGCCGAAATCGAACGCCCGCCTGCTTCCATAAAGTAACGCGGACCCCGCTCATCCACCACCGTCGAAAGGCGAACCTCCGACGGATAGAGATCCGTATCAAACCGAACGGGGTCGGCGCCGCGCCGCACGAGCGCATCCGCGACACGCTCAACCGTAAAGTGATCCTGCGTGTGCGTGACCAGTAATACCACCGAACCCGCCGAACTCATCCTCTTCACACCTTCCGTGTCCGCCTTCAACCGAATCGCAATTCGCTGCCCCCCCCCGCAAGAGACGCTTCCGCCCCCAAGCGCAACAAATCACACCACCACAACATACCTCGCAACAACCCGACCGAAAAGCACAGATCCCTCACAGGTGCCGCTGCCACGACGCTGAACGAAGCGAGACATCGTGCCCAAACGCAACAGCGGCAGGACAATCCCCGCCGCTGCATACGGCCTTTCGATAACGCGCCCTCCCGATCTTCGCGAGCCGGGAGGACGCTTCAGTGAACGACGACGCTACATCGTCGGCCACTCGTCATCGTCCGAGGGCCACTTCATCGTGACGTACCACCGGCCCGCTTTCACTTCCGACTTCACACGCGGAAACTCCTGCTTCTCGAGGAAGCGAGCGAAGAACGGAACCTCTTTCCTTTCCTTCTTTTCCTTCTTCTCCATTGCCGGCTCTCCAAAAAGACGACTATGCCAACATAACGCGACGCATCCGTACGCCGCGCACCCGTCTAGCTCATAAAGAAGCTTTTGTCCCGACCTCCAAGAGGTTCCGAAGGCCGCTGTACGCGCGCCGATGTTCGTACCGGGCACGAGCCTTTTCCGAGGCACGCACAACGCCTCGAGGCCCCGCCGGCGCGAGCGGCCTCCAGAAGGAAACCACAACGATGCAAATGTAACCATCACATGCTGCCGCGCCCCCGACCACGTCGAATCACGAACCCACCTACCATAACGCCGCCGGTCGAACCGATCAAGAAAAAACAATCCGCTCCGCCAAACGGTCAATGCAGCCGCCGTGACCAACTGGCCCCCGGTCCGTCCCGCGCCACTGAAGGACCTCCAGAGATCGTGTCCCACAGGGCGACCAACGCCGCGTTTCCCGCCTGTGCGCTCAGGCCTTCGTGGTCGCGCACACATAACCTCCGCGGAGTCAGCAACTTGCATGACGAAGGCAGCCGCCTTCCTTCGCCCCGGAGCGCGCCCGCCTCTGGCGGGTCTCTCAATCCCTCAGCCCCTTAGTCCCTCGCTTTGATTGCGGCCGACGGCCAAGACGCACTTGTACATTCCTCCCGCCAATGAGAAGATCCCGTCCGCACGGCACGTCGCCAAGAACGGAGTCCCGGCTCTGATGAACACGCGTTCTACCGATTTCCACGTCCACGCCGAATCTCAACCATTCCCGCCCGCGACACGCACTGAACCGGCCGACTGGGTTCGCCTCCACGGCGACGCCCTCTTCCGATACGCCGTGCTGCGCGTACCACATCGCGAACTCGCCGAGGAAATCGTCCAGGAGACCTTCCTCGCTGCATGGCGAGGCCGTAGCGAATTCAGTGGCCACTCCACCGAACGAACCTGGCTCATCGGGATCCTCCGCCGCAAAATCGTGGACCATTTTCGCGCCCATGGCTCCTCACCCCCCGAGCACGATGCCAACACAGCCGATCTGCCGGCACTGGAGCTTTTCGACGCCCGCGGAGTGTGGACGAAGAGAGTCGCCGTCTGGCCCCAGGACCCCGCCCGGGAACTGACCAAACAGGAGTTCTGGGCCGCTCTGGACGAATGTATGTCAAAGCTGCCCGAGTCGGTGGCCGGCGCCTTCTGCCTGCGCGAGCTCGAGCAGATCGACGCGAAAGATACCTGTAAGATTCTGGGGCTGTCAGCGACTAATCTATGGACGCGCCTGCACCGCGCCCGAATGCTGCTCCGCCAATGCCTGGAGAAAAACTGGTTTGCCGGACGCGACGCGAAAGAGTGAAAAAGTGAAGTACGGGTCAACGCTCATCCGAATCCTGACGCTCACCTGCGACGATTCCACCCGACTCGTCTCGGAGTCGCTGGACCGGCGACTGCCCCTCGGCGAGCGCCTCGCAGTCCGACTCCACGCCCTCTGCTGCCGCTCATGCCGCCGTGCCGGCCGCCAACTCAGATTCCTCCACGAAGCCATGACCCGCCGCGCCGAACAGGAAAACGCGGGCAAGACCGCCGATCTCGCCCTCTCCAACGAAACGCGCGCACGGATCACCGCGATGCTCGATCAGCAGTCCCGGGAATAGCCTTCCCGATTATGTCTTGTCGAGCAACGGGATCGGGCAGAAATCGCGTGCAAAAACAGGGACGGAGCAACCAACGTCGCTCCGCCCCCGCTGTACCTATTAGAGATCATCCCTGAGCCGTCATTGGACGCCACCGGCGACTCGTCCGCCAGTGCTTTGTCGCCTACGACTCGTTACTGGCATGGGTTCTAACGCATCGCCTGCCGCCATTGTGGCTCAGGCTGCCGCGTCACTCCAGTTCCTCGCACCCACCGTCGCACTCGTCCGGAATGCCGTTTGGCTGACAATCCTCACTCGTGCCGTTCTCGATATCGCACTCGTCGAGTACGCCGTTCTCGTTGCAGTCCTGAGCCGTGCCGTCCGCCAACTCACACTCGTCCGGAATCTGATTCAAATTGCAGTCGGTGGCCAGGCGGCAAAGCTCCTCGACGATCTCCGTGATCGCGCCTCCCAGTTCCTCCGCGTTCTCCGACTGGAACGAGACGCCTCCCGTTCCGGCCGCGAGGTCATTGGCCAACGTGATCACACAAGTGTCGGACCCGTCGCCGGTTACCGGCGCAACGATTACGTCGTTCGCGTTGGCCACGGCGATCGCATTCTCGACGGCGTCGCGGTCATCGCCCGGATCGAAGCAGGATGGCTGGCTCCCCAGACACGCCCCTTCGTCGCTGATCGGTACCACCAGGCGAATCGCGCCGGCTGACCAGGGGTATTGCTCGGCGATGATCGCGGTGGCCGGCGCCCAGTTCTCATCCTTTTCACTATCCTGATTGCCGGTCAGGGTCCCGGGGCACGTGCCGTTGTCGCCCGGCACCACGACGTCACCAAACTGCCCCTCCACGCTCACCGACAGGTCCGCCACGCAAGGCGGCAAATCCTCGAGCTCCCGCGGCGCAATCGCGAGAACCTCCGGGTTCAACGTGATGCCTCGCCGCCCCAGGTCCTCAACGACCGAGTCGATGCTCTGGCAAATCGCCGCGCCCTCATCCTCCATCGAACCCGATGTATCCAGCAGGAACACAAGATCGAGCGGCGGGCACGCGGCGCACTCGTCCGGCACGCCGTCTTCATTGCAGTCAAAGCTCGTCTCACGCGCAATGTCGACGTCGTCGGGCACGTTGTTCTCGTTGCAGTCAATGAAACCGCATTCGATCTCATCGCCATCAAAGAACACGGTCGCGCCGCTCGTCGAAGCTGTCCCCGGATCCGACTCAAAAAACTCGACGCCGAGAAGCTGATAACTCCGCCCGTCGAACCGATCCGTACTCAACTCGAAAGCCAGAAACTCAGACGCGGTCAGGTCGTCCGGAAAGTCCAGTCCCGCCGCGCTGTTGATCGGCAGATCCACAACCAGAAACATGTCCTCGAATCCGTTGCCCGTAGCACCAAACGCGTCCGCGACCACCACGCCGTTGCCCGGGGAATCCACGCGAATCCAACGTGCGTCACCGTATGTCTCGATCGGCGACCCGGCGCGCAACCGCCGGGCGTCCAGACGGAAGACAAAACACGAGGCTTCGTAGAATCCCGTCCGGTAGAAGTTGATGCGCATCGTCACGTCGTTCCCCTCATCGTACACCTCGGGGACAGCCACGCGGTACGCGACGGCATCACCACCCTTGCCGCCGCCCGTGGCGCGCAGCGGAAAAAGGCCCAGAGCAGGCTCGTCGATCTCCACCGCCCGAACCGGAAGACGGCCTCGGCCCGTGCCTTCCGCCGCAAAGAAATCGTCAACAAACACGTTGAAGAACTCCGGACCCGGAGCTCCCGGCGGCCCCGCCGGACCTTGCGGACCCTGTGGCCCCTGCTCGCCCTGCGGGCCTTCCGGCCCTTCCGGGCCCTCCGGCCCCTGCGGCCCTTCCGGTCCCGCCGGACCCTGCGGTCCTTCAGGACCAGCCGGCCCCTGAGGACCCTCGGGGCCCGGAACGGGCTGACCGGCCCCGCCGTCGTCCGGCTGCCCCTGCAGATTCTGAAGAATCGCAGCCGCCAGCCCGCCCAATAGAAGATCACGCTGGTAATCTTCCAATGAAAGGAACGGATTCGTGCCACAGCCGGGCGCCATCGCGAATCCGGTCGCCACGATGAGATTCAAAACCGTAACTTTCACTGCCATGCGTTTAAGATTCATAACTGGTAGACTTCCTTTCTGTATGCCTCCGGGAGTATGGCGTTCGAATCAGGCCGATTTGTGCATTTTCGAACCGTTTGAAGATGACGTCGTTCACACAACAGAAGCGCGCACCTCCAACGCCCCTGAGCAATACCGTGTGCGTAGTCTCGACGTCAAGCCCCGACCAGTCCTGACAACAACTCGGCCCGTTCTGCGCGCTCGGCGCAGTACCCATGTTTCAGAATAACTGATGTTACGTCACGACACAAGACGTTGCCGACTTCGCCCGACACGAGGACGCACTTAACCGGTCGATCACCCGCTGCGTGACCGGCGCCCGAAACATCAAAGGTCCTATAAGCCCCCTGCGCGTGCGCCGTGCTAAGAGGGCGCCATGGGCAAGCCCAGAGGGTGCCGTTGGCAACTCGGTTCCCGCCTGCAAGGCGGGAACCGAGTTGCCCGTGTTCGGCGCAGGCCTACGGTCGGGGAATGCGCGCTAAGCACAAACTGACGACCTGACAGCGAATTTATCGACATTGCCGCCCGCCACCCGGGCGAATTCACGTGTTCGCCGCGCGTGGATGCCATCGACAACGCGCGCCGGCACAACGAACCCGACGCTAATCCTGAACGCGCTCGAGTACGACCCACTCCTTGCTCACCTGCGCCTGCGTCTCCAGACACGCCTTGTATGCGGCGTAGGCCTCGCGCCCGGCGCGGGTCTCCGTGTGCACGTACGCGTCGCGGTAGCGGATCACCCGATCCTCCACGTCAAAGTCGGCCGTGAACGTCGCCACGCCCCCGTCGGCCTCATAGTCCTTGCCGGCGTAATACACCTTGAAATCCGGCGGTATCTCGAGCCGGATGTCGTTGGTCAACATGCTTCGCGAAGACCAGTACAGCGGAAACTCCCGGTCCGGCTTGCCGACCTCCATGGCCGAATACTCGATCTCCGGCAGCCGGAACACCAGCAGGTCGTCCCCGGCGCGCATCGCGTAATCGTGCAACACGTAGCTTTGCGTAAAGAACGCCGGCTCGTTCAGGTCGTCCAGGTTCTCGAAAGCGTAGTCGCCCAGGCGCGCCTTCGAATGAATGCTGGACAAGTCCACCATGAGCGAGCGGCGCACCTCCTCATCCTTCATATCCTTCCACGCGCTTCGCAGCGCCGACTCGCTGCTGCCCGCGTAGCGAGCCGTCAGATCGACGTGAAGATCGCCCGCCGGCGTGACGCGCATCTCGTACTCATAGCGATCCGCCTCGCGCTCCGGTGGATTGAGCGGGATCGTCACCAATTCAGACCCGCCGGGCCGAACCAGCAGGCCGCGAGTCCCCTGGTACTCAACCGATATCTCGCCGAAGCGAACCGTTTCATCATCAAAGCCGAGGTATCGGCGCCCCCGCGGCAGATCCACCGCCACCAGCACGTCATTGAACTGCCGGATGCACGGGACCGCCTCCACAACCCGCCCCGCCCCCTGCGTGCGACAGAGCACAAAATGGGCATCCAGGCCGGCCTCACGCAGCATCACCACCAGCAGCATCCCCTTGTCGATCGTGTTCCCCGCGAGTTTTTCAAAGACCTTGCCGACCGACCTGGGCCTGTAACTGTACTCCGCAGGCCGCACCCACAACTGCCGAACATTCTGAATGAAGTAGTTGTAAATGCGCCGCGCTTTCTCGTCCGGTGCCTCGACGCCGGCGACCAGCTCGCGCACCTTCGCCTGGATCGCTTCGGTCGGATCGTCAACCTCGGCCATCGCCTCGGCATAAGCCTGCCCGATCGCCGGCCACGTCGTCTCCAGCGCTGCCGTCACCCGCGGCAGCAGATCGTTATACGGCGGCATCATCGGCTCCGGCACTACACGCGGGCAATCCCGCCCCACCCAGCGGTACACGGTGCCGCCGTCGGTCTCCTCCATCGTAAACTCGATGTTGTCCGTCAGCCGGTCTGCGTGCCACACCAGTCTCATAGCAGACGAAACGTTGATCCGCAGCTCCTGCTCGACGATCGGCTCGGATCCCTGGAACACCGTTGAATAAAAGAACGGATAGAGCAGGTTCGTCTCGCGGTGATGCGCCGTCACCTGCCAGTCGAGGACCGAAAGCGCCCGTACCTGCTTCATCGCGAATTTGGTATGGTACAGCTTCTCGTAGTCGGGCAGGTCCGAGTGGTAGCTCGTCACGTCGACCGCCGCATCCGAAATCGGTGTCACGCGCCCGTCCGGGTTGATCGTCCGGGCGAAGTCGATCTCGAGCGTCTGCTCGCCTTTCAGAAAGCCGCGCGCGACGTTGGCCAGCGCTTTCCCGCGTTCCAGCAGGACTTTATTGATGACGCGCTCACGACACGTAAAAGAGCCGTCTTCGTGAACCGTGTATTCGCTCCCGACGTATAACACGATATGTCCCGAGTCCGGATGCTCCGCCTTGTCCGGATCCTCCTCGCCTTTGAGTTTGTTGAACAGCCCGCCCAGTAGGCCCTGCTTCGCCTTTCGATCCAGCACCCGTTTGAGCAACGGGTCGTCCAGATCCTCGACCCGACGAATCTCGTCACCCGCTCGCTTGCGCGATAGATCGACCCGCTGCACGTCGCCGGCGGCAAACACCGTCGGCTCGGCCTCGTCCTGTACACGGAAAACGACGCCGTCGCTGTCGATTGCGACAAGCTCTCCGACCCGCTCCCGCCCATCCTGCAGGTAAAGAACGTCGTTCCCGCCGACAACGACGCCGACGCTCAAAAGAACAACGACCATCGAAACAATGCCGACGTGGTTTTTCACGGCTTTCTCCTTCGATCGCGATATCGGTTACGTCGGATCGCTCTGCGCGCGATACAGAAACAAGGGCACCTTGGCCGCCTCGGCCACACCCTGATAGAACTCCCGGTACCGCGCGTAGTCCTTCACGTCGATGCGCCGCACGCCCTTCTGCGTCAGTCGGTCCTCGAACTTGATCGTATCGCCGTCCACGACATAAGTGGCCCGGTAGGTCGCCCACGGCGCATCCAGCTCAATCGGCTCGGGCAGGCCCTTCGGCACGTAATCCGGCGGCAGGTGCACCTTGAAGCGGCGAATGATCCGCCCAGACGTGTTCTGCACGATGTCAAACTTCCGTTCGTCCAGGGCGATGTCGGGAAAACTCGTGAAGAACTCGGTCAGCGGCAGCTTGAAGATCATCAGCTCGCCGGCGAACGTCGGATACTCCGGCAGCCGCGCCTCCAGCGTAAGCGTCAGCGGCTTCGTAAGATCCTTCTCATCGGAGACGCGGATGTCCTTCAGCTCAGCCCCGGGCGCGAGTTGATTGATGAGCTGTTGCGCGACCATCTTGCGCAACATCACGTTGATCTGCTCGAGCCCGGCCCGCAGCATCGCTTCGATCGCGCCCGTCATATCGACGTCCACAACCGCGTCGACATTACCCTCGACGTCCAGTTGGAGGTCCATGCCGATCGTTAACTGATTGTGCTCCGGCGGCGGCATATCCACGTAACCGATCTCCCCCTCCAGGACGTTGATCGTCGTCACCCCGTAGTCGTCCGGCCGGAAATACGGGTACCGGAAGGTCGCGGCCGTACAGTCCAGGTAGATCGGCTTCTCGCCCAGGTACACCTTGGTGATGGCGTGGTTGCCGTACAACGTCGGCAGGCTCCGATCGTCGGCAGGCGTGTTGTTCGTCGAAAGAATCACCGGCGACGCTTTGATGCCCTTGCACCTCAGCATCGCGGTAAACAGAATCGCCTTGTCGATACAGTCCCCGTACTTGTTCTTCAGTGTGAGCGCCGCCGGGTGCCCGCCCCAGCCGGACCCCATGCTCCCCTTGATCGAGATGTACCGATTCTCCCGCTGCAGCCAGTGGTACAGCTTCGCCACGATCTCCTCAGGATCGCTGGCCTCCCCGACGATCTCCGCCACCTTCGCCTCGATCTCAGGCGTAACCTGCACGTGCTCGCGCTGAAACTTACCCAAAAAATCGAACAGATAATCCCAGTCGTCAAACAGCGACGCCCGCAAGTGAGGAACTACCTCCCCGATCGGCGGCATCGACGGTTCGGACACAATATGCTCAATGTCACGCATCTCCCATGTATAGACACGATACTCGCCCTTTTCCGAAACGACCGGCTCGGCGTGGGCCTCGGGCACATGACGCACCTCCCAGTTGAGCTCGCGATCTTTCGGGACGCGAATACGCACCCGGCTCCACAGCGACGGCTCGGTGAACACGAAATACCACTGAGGAAAGAACAGATTCTTGTCGTAAGGGTTGTACGTCTCCAGCTCCCAGATGTACTCCACGATCGAACCGATCTCCACCTCGTCAAGCTGACCGCTCACCGCGCGATATTCGTTATAGAACATCATCCCGCCCGCCGGCTTGGATTCGACCAACTCGGCCGGATCGAACGGATGCACCGTGCCGTCCGGCGATATCGAGCGCGCCATCACCAGCGTCGCCCGAGACCGGCCTTCCTCATAGCTGTGCCCGATGTTCGCAGCCGATTTGAATGGCTCCTTCAGAATCTTCATGGCCACGTGTTGGCGCTCGACCTGCGTGCCGTCGGGCCGAAGCGTGTAGGCGCCATCGTCAATCAGCGTAATCGCCCCGACGTCGGGGTACTTCTCCTTGGCCGCCGCGGCCTTGCGCAGCAGCACCTGTACGTCGCTACCCGCCCCGCTCGCGCCGTCCTTCTCTACAACACTTCCGTGCGCAAACGAAATCCGCTTGACCTCATCGCGCGGAAACGATCGACCATCGTCCAAACGAACCAGGCCGTCTTCGAAAACAATCGACTCCGTTTCGATCCGCGTCCCGTCGTGCAACTCGATAACGTCCGCCCGAACCGCCGAACCGGCACCGACCGAAAGAGCCAGCGCAATCAATAATCTGCGGAAAAATTTCATTCCCTACTCATCCCGAAATGTGATTCCCAAATGTCATCCCCGACTGTCATCCGAACGTGGCGGGCCGCCGACAAAAACACAGCGCCCCGACGGGCTCCAGTCATAGACCGCACACCATACTACCCCCCGCCTTACAAGCCGCAAGGGAGAGCGAGACTGCCGCCGCGCCAAAACCAGGAACAAGCCGCCAGTCAGACCGAAAGGGAGGGCGAGGCCCCTGCCGAGCCTGAACAAGAAACGAGCCCACGCGAGAAACTGAATGTGAGAGAAACGCCGCCCGTCGCCCAACAGGCGGCCTCGGCAAAACCACACGCCTTCGGCGTGCAAAAAGGTCACCATAGGCATTCCGAATCTCGCCCCTACCCGGGTATCAAGGTGCCCGTGCAACGCCCGGTCCGGTCAGTACCGCGATAGTCATGGAGCGGACTCGCAAAGTCGCCCGCCTCGACCCGACGTGGACGTGCGCCAGGGCAGACTCGCCGGACATATGAAGTCTGCCCGAGACCGTTGATGCGTGCCACTCGTCCGCCCCAGGCGGATCCCCCCAGTGCCTTGCCTCCCTCCAACTGGACTTGGGAAGGGTTCCATGCAAACCCCGGCACACTTGTCGACCGAAAAGAATAGGATCCGCACGCGTGTTGCAGCCGCGGCCGCTCCGTCGCAAAACACCGAACTTGGCCGGGCCGCGCAGACGCCCGGCCGGAAATGAATCGACCGCGCGGGGAAATGGGCCGTGTAGGGCTCGAACCTACGACCCGCTGATTAAGAGTCAGCTGCTCTTCCAACTGAGCTAACGGCCCGCGGACTAGCTAACGCGCCGCCCCTTCCCCGTCAAGGGCACCCGACTCTTCGCGAAGCGGAAACCCGAGGGACAAACATGCACGCGGAGATGCCCCGTCCTCCTCAAAGCGAACGCTGGGGGACGGACATTCACAAGCAGCGAGCCGGGCTCCGATCGGTTGGCCTCCCTCGACCTACGCAAACCCCACGCAACCCAAGCCGCGGAGCCGCTGCGCACCATCGAGGTCACTCTTCTTGAACCTCGCCACAACGCCCGGAATGCAGCGGCTTCGCGAATCTCTCATCTCGCCGGAAATCACTGACAACAGGGATCGACCCCCCGCGTCGCGTCCAGCACACTGAACGCGTCGAAGAGGTTGACAATCCCATCGGGGCAGCACGCCGACCCGCCTGAATCGCCACACGCCCCGTGGATGTCCGCTTGCGCAAAAGAGCACGTCGAAAAGTCCCCGCCGATCCCTTCGATCACGCAGAACACATCAAAAAGATTCACGATTCCGTTGTGGTCCATGTCGCCGTAGACACGCGGAACGCTGACACAGGTGGCCTCGACGCACGCGTCAAACGTGCATGGATCCCAGTCGTTGCACTCACACGCAGGCTCTTCTCCCTCTACCGCCACGTAAAACTCGTAAAACGCCACGAATTCCGGGCCTCGAGAGTCGTCCGGCCCGATCACAAACGGCAGGTCCGACTCCTCAAACCGCATGTCCTCACCCACGACCGAAACACGCCCGATTAAGCTGTCCTGCCCGGGATCGGGTATCAGCGTCGCTTCGTAGATGCCGTTCGTCGTAAGGTCCGTCCCCAGCACCTCACCATTGAGGTCCCGAAACTCCACAACCACGGGGCGACCGAACGCCAACGTCGCGCGATCACCACGGAGAATCTGGCCGGCAATCGAAAGCGCGGCGCTCGAGTGGCTGCGTCGCAACTCGGCGTCCGACTGCGCAGCCGCCACCCCAAAGTGACGGTCGGGCCGAGCGCGCCCCGCCGGACGCGGCGCCCACGCTGCCCTTTTCGCCACGCTCGCTCCGCCGTGGCCTGCACTGACGACAAGGCAAAAAAGAAGAACTGTTACTGCGGTCTGAAAGCCCGATCGTAGCACCGGGGGCATATGCGACCTCCTTCAAGCTCCCCCGTGGCCTTCGACCCAAGGGCTGAACTACCGATGCTAGCAGGCCGCCTGCCGCCGTTTCAAGTACTGCCGCGCCGGTCCCCGAACAATTGAGCGAGCGTAGCAGGCTCGTGCGCCGGACGCACCTGGTCATTGCGTCACGTCCAATCAAGCTCGACGGGACAAAACAATAGCCGGCTGATCCCGGCACGTTGAGCCAAAGGCCCCCCGGGAACCGTTGATGGTTGCCGCTGAGCTGCCCCAGGCGGATCCGCCTGTGTTTGCCGCCTCAAGATCGGTGTTGCGGTGGGTTCTAAAAGCGCCGAATGACGCCGATCACCACACCCTGAATATCTACCTCGGGTGAGTAAATCGGCTTGTACTCCGGGTTCGCCGGCTGCAACCGAACGCGGTTCTTTTCCCGGAAAAACGTTTTCAACGTTGCCTCCCCGTCCGGAAGCACGGCCACCACCGTATCGCCGTCACGAACCTCGTCCCGCTTCTCGGCAATCACCAGATCGCCGTCCCGGATCTGCTCGTCGATCATGCTGTCGCCCTGAACCTCCAGAACGAATCGGCGACTACGACCACCAAACAACGACTCCAGGTCCAGCAACTCCGCATTTTCAATGGCCTCAATCGGCGCACCCGCCGCGATGCGCCCGACCAGCGGAATCACCGTAGAACGCTCATCCGGGAACCGGACACTCGACGTCAGTTCCAAAGAGCGAGCCTTGTGCGCTGCACGACGCAGCAGCCCCTTTCCGATGAGCGTTTCGACGTGCTCGAACACGGTGACCTTGGTGATGTCGAGCTCGTCGGCCAACTCCTGCATCGTCGGGGAATAACCATGGTTGCGCCGAAAGTCCCGGATGAACGTCAGGATCTGCATTTGACGCGGCGTGAGCCGGGGCTCCGACGCTCGAATCTTCCGTGTCGGCATGATGACACTCCTTAAGCACAGCCAGAGGCTCTGGACCAACCGCGACCACCGGAAGCGCGCCCGATCGCAAAGCACGCCGCAACAGCCGCCGCGTCATCGCCACCCCCGCCATCGACCGCCGCTCGAGCCGCGCCAGCAACGACGCCCCTGACATCCGACCCGAGCCGGCCTGCCGCCGAAATCTCCCGACCGCACGCGATTCCCCAACGCCCACCGCCGAGGACGAGGAAATCAGCCCCGGAGGCCACTCGGTCCGGTATTCGCCCCCGGGGCCGAAGACGCACAACGGTAAATCCTGCGGGCAGCCATCCTTAGCGTTCATGAAGCTCCTCGCCTCAGCGATTCCGTTCATCACCGCAGTCAGTTCGTAGACTGTTAGGTGTAATATAACCTAACAACCGCCGAACGTCAAGAACTTTTTCACAAGAATCCCATGCGCACAGCCATTCGCGCAGCAGAACACCAACCCTGACGGAGCTCCCCCTTATAGCCTTCATGCCAGAAGAGAAAATTAACGCGCGAGTTTAAAGCCCACGCCGGAGGGGTTGCTGCGTGCCACTGGCGGCTTGTCCGCCAGTGCTGTGCCGGCTCCAACTCGGAATCGAAAGACGTTCTAGCGAACATCCCCCGGCGAAGTACCCAGCGATGCCAGGTTGAGCGAGCGCCCCGCCTGCTCGAGCTTGCTCACGAGGTACTCCTTCGTCAGATTGGGCCGCAAAACAATCGGATCATCAAGCTGATTCGGCGGATAAACCAGATTCAACGGCACACCCGGGCGATCGTGCTTCTTCAACATCGCGCTGATACGCTCATCCCCGAACGAGAAGTCCCCCCGAAACGCCACCACACCGAGTTCCTCCATCTTCCCCTGAACCTCCGGCGTGTCGATCGCCAGCTTCTTGTTTGCCTTGCACACGGTGCAC
This sequence comes from uncultured Phycisphaeraceae bacterium, assembly GCA_964574815.1. GTDB lineage: Bacteria > Planctomycetota > Phycisphaerae > UBA1845 > UBA1845 > CAZNPL01. The sequence continues at coordinate 104,487 of CAZNPL010000012.1, read as the reverse complement.
CAAGCCGCCGTGAAATCCACGAACACTGTCTTCCCGGCCGATACGGCCTTCGCCACCGACTCCGGCGACCACGTCCGCCATTCGACCTCACCCGCTGATTCAGCCACCGGCAATGTCGACTCCGCCAGCAGACGCTGCCTCTCTTCCATCGCCTCATCCAACGGGAAGGCCCATCCATAAATCAAAACCGCTGCAAAGAGAACCACAACGCCCGCGCCGACCCGATAGCCCATCCGAACCGCCGTCTCCATGCTGTAATGGATCCGACCGAGAATCCAGCACGCCATGCCGATCGCCACCAGAAAAGCCATCGTCCACAGGATCCCGGTCCCCCCGAGCTGAGTCGCCAACGGATTCAACAGCCACACCACCATCGCCATGAGCAGGAAACCCATGATCCGTTCGAACGTGATCATCCAGTTGCCCGGCTTCGGCAAAAATCGCAGCCAATTCGGGTTGGCCCCCAGCAGAATGTACGGACTCGCCATCCCCAGCCCGATCATGACGAACGACGCGATCGCCACCGAACCCGCCTGCCGCGTCGCCAGACCGAAGAACCCTGCCAGCAACGGCCCCGTGCACGCAAACCCCAGCACCGGCGCCAGCGCCCCTTTACCAAAGGACGTCAACAGCCCCTCCTTCTGCATCGTGGCATCCAGCTTCGTCGCCGCCGTCGGCACCTGCAGCGTGTACACGCCGAGCATGCTTAGAGCCAACGCAAACACGACCGTTGCCAGTGCAATAACCGCTTGCGGATACTGGAATATGTTCTTTCCCTGCGCCGCCAGTAACCCCAATGGAATAAAAAACAACACCACCCCGATCCCGAACGCAAGCGCCAGCGCGAAGGCGCGCCGCCGACTTTCATGTGCCTGGTGCACAAACCCCATCACCTTGATCGATAACAGTGGCAGAACACACGGAGTAGCGTTCAACGCCAGACCATAGATGAAACATCCCAGCAATAGCCCGGGCAGCCCCAGACCTTTCAGAAACGCCTCAAACCGCTGGCCTAACGTCTGCTCGTCATCGCCCGCTACCGGGCCGGCCTTCATGCCTCCCGCGCCAGCGCCGGTCGCATCCCCACGACCCTGCCCCTCGGGCTTGACCGCGCCGACCACGTCACCGGTCATATCCACGCCCGTCTCGCCCACAGACAGACCATCGCCGCCGCGCTCAACCGCCTCACCCGTGCCATCCGTGCCATCACGGCCCGCCAAGGCAGCCCGCTCCTGCCCCTCTTCCGTAGCCGCAGCCACCCCGACCGGCACCGTCAGCGACCACTCAACCCCCTCAGGCGGCAGGCACGAACCCGTACCGTCTTTGCATCCCTGATACGCGAAAACGCCCTCGAACTCCCGAGAATCACCCGGCAACTCCTCGTCTGCCTCGATCGGAATCCGAATGGTGATCTCGCCCCCGAACTGCCCCGTCTTGCCGATCCCCGGAATCTCCAGCATCTCGGCCTCGGGAAACTCCGGCATCTCAAACCAGACGTTCTCGGTGGGCCCCATGAACACGTCCGTCGGGTACAGACCGGAGAATCGCGGCGTGTTCGACTGAATGTGGAAACCCTTCCGGATCTGTACGTCCAGATGGATCTCGAACGTCGAGCCCGGACTGAACCGCCCCCGCCCCAGATAAGGCTTGAGCGTGACAATCTTTCCCTCGGGACCCGCCACCGGCATCTGCCGCCTGGCCCGCTCGAAAAGCTTCTCGTTGACCGCTTTGACCTCATTCGCAGCCCGGACAACCGGCAGCGTCACGCTGACCGACTGCTTCTCCCGAAGACAGCGCCGCTCACACACCAGCCAGACCAGATCGGCCGCAATCTCCACCTCCCGCGCCGCCCCCACATCCCCCGGCGCAGTCACGGTCGCCAGAAGAATCGGCTCGTCCTCCAGAATGTTCGTCACCGTCGAGGCCCGGTCGATATGCCGCTTCGGGACCGGAAAACGAAGATCCCCGACCGAAAACCCGTCCGGGAGCTTCCAAGTCGCCTTAGGCCGCATGCCCGACTCGCCCGGATTCTTCCAGTAGATGTGCCAGTCGCCCTCAATCTTGAAATGCAGCCCCACCTCGAACGACTCGCCCGGGGCCACGGCGCTCACCGACGGCACCAGCTCCACCTTGGCCTTGTTCGCCGCCACCGCCGGCACCCCGCCATACCCCAGCAGCGCCGCCGCCATCCAAAGCTTCAACAATATCGCCCGATTCACCCTATCCCGCATGGTCATCATGTCGCTCGCGGCCAATCCGAATTCCCCTTCCACGTAATAGTCACGTTTTAAGCGCTCCTCCCATCGATTTCTACGCAATATCAACCAGCCCGGACCCCCCGAAATTCTATCAGCTTTTGTCAATGTTCCGAGTCCCCGCCACCTCCGACAGATTCAAACTTGATTGACAGAAGCCCGCGCGACGATATTATTACAGATGATTTACGGCGCAAGGTGTGCGCCTGGATTTTTCAATGACACTGAACTTGTCCCGCTGACAACGGTGGCCGCCCGAGGCGGGCCGTTTGCCACGTGGGGCTTGGAATTGATCGAGGAGAATGAACTACTTGCCGCCGGCCTCAAGAACGGTCGGGGCGTCTCAGCAGTGATTGCCGCACCCGGTTCGGCGACTTCGGTCACCAATCCATCCCGCTCCACGCTCGCGATAATGAGCGTTGACCGCCGCCGAAAAGGGACGTTTTGAGCAGGATCGTATGCTTGTTGATCCGATCCGAGGATTTCAAAAGTTGGAAGGATGTGTACGGCTGAGGAACGGCTCCAAACACCCGGCCGAACGTGTAATCGCAAGTTGATTGAATGAAGGCGACACGCGTTCGCCATCCTCAACTCTTGAACCTGCCCATTCAGGCGCGTCGCGGCGCCGCTGATTGACGCCTCGTCTGCCCGAGGCAGCCCGGCAAGTCCCCCTGGAACCCAGGTGGTCCAAAGTTCGTGATCCGTGTGTCCTCAGGTGCCCGCCCGGCGCCATCACGAGGTCATGCGGCCGAACCGCCTGCCGCCGATAGTCGGTTCCCGGGGCTTGGCTGACGTCAGGGTGGGTGATTCAAGGTGTTAGCACAAACTACTGTCCAAACCTGGGCGTTGCTCTTCGTCGCCTTTGCCGTCGGAGGACTCTTCGTCCAGATCGCGTCGATGTTGATCGGCCGCTCCCGGATCGCTGCTGGAAAAAAAGAATCCCAGCGGATTATCGAGGACGCCCGGCAGACCTACGAACTCAAAGTCCGATCGGCTGAACTGGATGCCCGCGCCGAACGCGAACGGCTCATGGAGGAGTTCCGAAAGGAGTCCGACGCCGTCCGAGCCGAGCTCAAAGAGGTCGAGAAACGACTGACAAAGCGCGAGGACAATCTCGACAGCAAACTCGATACCCTGACCACCAAAGAGCGCCACCTGGAAAAAGCCGAGCAGCAGGTCGCCGAACGGGCCGAAAAACTCACAATCGCCGAACGCGAAACAGAGGAGCTCCTACTCCGCCGCCAGGAAGAACTCGAACGCGTCTCAGGCATGAGCCGCGACGACGGAAAACGTGAACTGCTCTCCTCACTCGAGCGCGAGCTCAAGCACGAGGCCGGCCAGCTCATCTCCAAACTGCTGACCGAGGCCCGCGAAAACGCCGCGGAACGCGCCCGCGAGATCACCATCACCGCCATCCAGCGCTACGCCGCCGACATCACCTGCGAAAGCACCGTCTCCGCCATCGACATCCCCTCGGACGACATGAAAGGCCGCGTCATCGGCCGCGAAGGCCGCAATATCCGTGCCTTCGAAAAAGCAACCGGCGTCGACGTCATCGTCGACGACACCCCAGGCGTCGTCGTCGTCAGCTCCTTCGACCCCGTCCGACGCGAGATCGCCCGCCAAACCCTGGAAAAGCTGATTACCGACGGACGCATCCACCCCGGCCGGATTGAAGAAATAACCCTGCAGACCCGCAAGGAGGTAGAGCGGGCCATCATCGAGAACGGCAAGGCCGCCCAACTCGAGGCCAACGTCCCAGGCCTGCACCGCAAGCTGATCGACCTCCTCGGCCGTCTCCATTACCGCACCAGCTATGGCCAGAACGTCCTGCGACACAGTATCGAGGTCGCCTATCTCTGCCAGGTGATGGCCGATGAGCTCGGCCTCGACGGCCGACTCGCCCGACGCTGCGGCCTGCTGCACGACCTCGGAAAAGCCGTCGACCACGAAATCGAGGGAGGCCACCCCCAGATCGGCGCTGATATCTGCCGCCGGCTCAACGAGCGCCCCGAGGTTCTCAACGCCATCGCCGGCCACCACGGTGACATCGAGGCCACCACCCCCTACACCCTGCTGGTGATGGCCGCCGACGCCATCAGCGCTTCCAGACCGGGGGGTCGCAGAGAATCGCTGGAACGTTATATTCAACGCCTGGAACAACTGGAGGCCATCGCCTCCAAGCATGACGGCGTGGAACAGGCGTACGCCATCCAGGCCGGACGCGAGATCCGCGTGATCGTGGACGCCAACCGCCTCGACGACGGCTCCGCCGCCAAGCTCGCCCGCGACGTCGCCCGAGAGGTCGAAGAGGAAATGACCTATCCGGGCGAGGTCAAGGTCACCGTGCTGCGAGAGCTGCGCGCCGTCGAGTACGCAAAGTAAACCGGCCTTCAATCGGTCGAATTGGTCATGGATGTGACCCTGTTGTGCGTGGGAGATGTCGTCGGGGGCCCCGGCCGCCGCATCCTCACCGAAGCACTCCCGAAAATCGCCGCCGAGCGCGAAGTCGACTGTAACATCGTAAACGTCGAAAACGTCGCGGCCGGCTCGGGCCTGACCCCAAACCTCTACGAAAAGCTCATTGCCGCCGGCGTCAACCTCATGACCCTCGGCGACCACATCTACCGCCGCAAGGAAATCATCCCCGTCCTCGAGAAGTCCGAGCGCATCGTCCGACCGGCCAACCTCGCACCGCAGGCCCCGGGCCACCAGTACGCCGTCTGGGAAACCGCCGGCGGCGCACGCGTCGCCGTCCTCTCCCTCCTTGGACGGATGTACATGCGCACCAACGCCGATTGCCCCTTCCGCGCCGCCGATCGAGTCCTCGGCACCATTCCCGACGACGTGCGTATCATCGTCGTCGACGTCCACGCCGAGGCCACCGCCGAAAAGATCGCCCTCGGCTGGCACCTCGACGGCCGCGTCAGCGCCGTCGTCGGCACCCACACCCACGTCCCCACCGCCGACGAATGCATCCTCCCCAAGGGAACCGCCTATATCACCGACCTCGGCATGACCGGCCCCCACGACTCCGTACTCGGCCGCCGAAAAGACCGCGTCCTCTCCTCCATGATCACCTCCGTCCCCATCCCCTTCGACGTAGCCCGCGACGACGCCCGCCTCAGCGGCGTCACCATCCAGGTCAAATCAGAAACCGGCCGAGCCACCTCCATAGAAAGAATCCGCATCACCGAAAACGATCAACAACCAACCACCTGACCAAGCAACCGCACCACCGCAAGTGTGTGACTTTTCCGAGCCGCGACCGTAAGGGAGCGGACCGTATCCGAACGTGTGCCACTGCTCTCGATCAGTAGCCAGGGAAAGGACGACCCCCTGCCACAGAGGTACCCACCCGTGCCCCGGAGGGGCACCTGAGAATAGCCCAGCGATTCATCGCTGGGTAAACGTCCCGGTCCAAAACAACCGAGTCCCGGAGGGACGGCTGAGGAGCTTGCCACGCACGGTAATCAAAAACGCCGGGTGGCCCATCTCTCCGGAAGCGACAGGTGGGGTCATGATCAGTACACCAACCAAGCTCGAATCGCGCAAGGACCTCGCGGCACAACAACCGGCCCCGGCACGCTCCGGCTGAAGGCTGACGGCTAATGGCTGATGGCTCCTTACTGACAACTGATCCGCCTGTGGCGGAACAACTCTTCCTGATGGCTTCCTTTGTTCACGACCCGCAAAAGCACGGGTCCTTCCCGCCGATCGCGTCCAGCACCGCGAAGACGTCCGACAGGTTCACTTCGTCGTCGCCGGGACATGGTTGAATGTCGTACAGATGCATGGCGGACCCGCCGTTCTCCCCGGCGATGGCGTCCAGCATGCCGAAGATGTCGAACAGGTTGACCAGCCCGTTGCCCGTCACGTCGCCGTAAGGCCGGGGCGTGTGCGTGCATGCTCCCTCCACGCAGTCATCCAGCGTGCACGCATCGAAGTCGTTGCACTCGCACACCTCGGTGCAGGCCGTGGCGCAATCATCGGGGAGGCCGTCAGCGTTACAGTCGCGGTCGCATTCGTCGGGGACGCCGTTCGCATTGCAGTCCTCGCTGGTTCCGGCTGCGATGTCGCACGCGTCGGCCACCCCGTTCGTGTTGCAGTCCGGCTCGCACACATCGGGCAGCCCATTGGCGTTGCAGTCGGTGGCCCCGGCCGCCAACTCATCCTCGTCGCTGGTGCAGTCGCCGTCGCAGTCGTTTTGCACCTTGAAGATGTAGGCGGCTCCGGCGTCTTCGGCGGCGGTATCGTCCTGGTCCTCCGAGCAGACGACCCACTCGCCCTGGTGTGCCACCCGCTCGCAAACCTGAGCGGTGGAGTCACGCACGTCTGAGAGCAAACGCTGCTCGTCGTGCCACACGCCCCCGGCGTAACGAAACGTGAACCCTCCCCCCTCGCTCATCAGTTGTGGATCGACGGTGTGCCTCCACGCCCCGGCCATGATCCGGTTACCGCTGATCTCCACGTCGACGCCCAGGTCAGCCGCGACTCCGGCGATCTCGGTGAACAGTTGCTCCTCCAACGCCCAGGAATCGTCGGTCTCGTCCGCCGGTGTCCCGCCGTCGTCGAGCCGGAACGCGTAGACCGAACCGGCCGTGAACGCAAAGGTGTTGTCGTCCTGCGCCCCCACGGCAATCACGTCCCCGCGGATGGACACGGCCGCCCCGAACTGCTGGTCGCCCTGATGACTGAGCGGCGACAGCCTCGACTCATGGACCCAGGTGTCGTCCGTCACGTCGCCCGGCGTCCCGGCATCGTCCCGGCGGAACGCATAGGCCAGGCCCGTGAATTCCTCTTCCTCCGCCGGGCACCAGCCCTTCGCGCCGACCACCACGCGGTTCTCCCAGATGTCCACGTCCCAGCCGAAGTGGTCGTTCGGGTTTTCCGCGGCGCCGGGGCTGGTCAGCTCCGCGTGCAACGGCCAGGTGTCATCGGTCGGGTCGTCCGGCGTGCCGCCGTCGTCTCGGTGATAGATGTAGGCCGAACCGCTTCCCGGTTCGCACGACGTGATGCCCCCACCCACAACGACCCAGTCGCCGTGGATGGCCGAGTTGAGCCCGAACTTAAGACCGTGCAAGGGAACGGTCGGCACCAGCTTGTCCTGCGCCAGCCAGACGTCGTCCAGGGGATCGGGCGTCCCCTGATCCGCCAGGTAGAACACGTACGCCGCGCCGCTTATGCATGTACTGTCGCCGCAGGAAGCGTTGGCGTCCATTGCCCCCACAACCAAGTGCGTCCCGTTCGTATCGATCGAACGGCCGAAATTCTCCCCGCCAAAGGCGTCCGGGGCGAACAGCTTCTCGCGAAATGTCCAGGTTTCTTCGCCGGTCCTCAGGTACACGTAGACCGCACCACTGTTGGCGAATTCCCCGGCCTCGCTGCGGCCGTCGGCCCCCATGAAAAACCATGGGTCACTTATCGCCGACCCATGACCGAACTTGTCGAATGTCTCGCCGTCGAAGGCCACCAGCTTGGTGACCTGATATTGCGTGCAGGGTTGCGCGTGAGTCGCGTGGACTGCGCATAATGCCGAAACGATGCCGAGAATCACTTGATATGTAGGGGACTGATATGACCGCACGCCTGCCTCCTCTCGTCCTCCGGTCCTCTTACATCATAGTCTTACATTGTCCTGGGAACGCCAGGAATCGCTGAAGAAGGGGCGCAGGCGCCGATGTTGTCTTGCGACATTATCACCAGACGCCCGCCGCCCCTTCATCGTCGACTAATCTCCAAGTCCTTCATGGTCACAACCGCTCAAGACCGAGCGACGGCCGTCAGCAATTGCCCTTGCAGAAAGACGCCGCGTCCGAGTCAGTCAGGTCCTCGGTATCGACCTCAGCGTCACTTTCCATCTCGAACTCGCCTTCCCACGTCAAGGCTCCATTGACGTCGACCGTCCCGTCGCGTAGATCCAGTCGCGCGTTCTGGTTCGTCACCGAATCGGCCACGGCGAACTGCAACTTGGCGCTGGCGCTGTTGACGGTGATGGTGCCCGTTGACGTCGGCGCGAGCCCGTCGCCCGAGAGCTTCACCGTGAAGTCCTCGAGGATGTTGATATCACCATCGTTCTCAATCTCGCCGTTGATCTCGAGCGGGTCCGTATTGCCCGACTCGCCCTTGATGACGCCGGGCTCGTCCAACGTCAGCGTTTTCCCGACGTCAGCCACAAGCTTGCCCGGCCCCGCGAAAGGCATGAGCCCAGTATAACGCCCGGGCCCCTCGCGTCGCAAAACACTCCTGCGGACGTGCGGGCTGCTCGAGGAGGCCATGAATCCGCATTACAATTCTGTAAGGTGCTGCATACGTGTGCCTGACTTCAAATGGTGCAGCAAGAGAAAGACGTGCCGAATGCGAAGGCGCGTCGAGAATGTGCAGGTGCATCAAGATGCACCCCACCGTGCCGTTCGGATCGCGTGGGCCATTCGGACGACGGCGACGCTTTCGGCGATGTCGTGCGCGCGGATGATGTGTGCGCCGGCCAGTACCCCGGCGGCGCTGTCGGCCGAGTCGATCCCGCTTGTCCACCTGGATGCTGGCGTCAGTATTCGAGCCGCTTTCGCTGATGCCGGGGTTGATGCGCTACACGTCGAAGTTGACATTGATGCCATCGGCCAGGGCGTTGGTGAAGCGCGGGCGACTCATCTCGACCGGGTAGAGACGCTTTCACGACACCCTCGCATTCCAAAGTACGGCAAGACATCGGGAGACGCCGGCGCTTCGTAGGCGTCGCTCGGCTGCTGGCATTACATCGACTTCTACGAAACGAAGGGCGGTGACCCGGCGACCCAACGTCGTGATCACGATGATCCGTCCCAGGAATCTCCACGGCGACGCAAGGTGAAGGTGCCCCATCCCTTCGCGCCAGCGAAGGGATGGGGGACGCTCTCCGCACCAGACAACCGCGGCAACCCAACCAGTACCGCGACAGCCACGGAGCGGTCGATCCGAATGCCGCTTTTCCTTGTGCAACCAATCTCGACCAGTACGACCTTTTCCGAGCCGCGACCGTAAGGAAGCGGACCGTGCCCCGGAGGGGCACGTGAGAATAGCCCAGCGATTCAGGGCCTGTCGATTTAATCGGCCTCGATTAAATCGACACCCCTTCGATCGCTTGGCGCGCACCCCAAACCCAGGGTTCGGGGACACGAAAGTCGCAATCCGTGCATGCGATCGAGAGTAAATCGACAAGCCCTTCATCGCTGGGAACAAATCGCCCCCAAACAATCTGACCAGGTCTCATCCCTGCGCGAGGCCGCCCTCTACAACGACTGGCTCTTCGAACACGCCGACCTCCCCTGGCCCGAAAAAAAAATCGCCGAAGCCTACACGCAGCGCTGGGGCCAAGCCGCCGAAGCACAAGCAATGCTCATCGCAAACACCGCAACCAAAACGGCCGACGACATCACCGCAAACGAACACGAATGATCCGTTCAGCGAAAAACCGCGCCCCACGTGCAGCCCGGTCCACCGCCGGGCGCAGCAACCTCAATCCATAAACGCGGCGCGCTGCTGATATCAGGCGGAAGACTGGAAGATGGCAAGACAACGCGACACGTGCGCGCCGCGGAAACGCGGCTCCCTCGCGGACATCCTCTCCGGATCCGCAAACCGAACGGCCACAACCCGGTAAGCCAACGTCCCAATCCAGTCATCCAACCGGCCAACCGGCTCCAACTCCCTCGCATTAACGCACACGCCGACCCACGCCGAATAAACCGAGTCCAACAACTCACGCGTCTCCACCGGTGACAGCAGGCAACCCCTATACGGCGCGCGGACGGCCAGCGTCACGCCTGACCGCTCCGCCACCAGCGACAACGATCGCATCGCCTCCAGCAGCCCGTTGATCGCATCGGCATAAGCAACTGCTGGTCCATCAGCCTGCCGCGAATGCACCGCAGGCGGCGACACGATCACGCATGACAGCCCCAACGGTGCAACAACCTTGAGCACATCCGCCAAACACCCCTGAGCTTCCGCGCGCTTGGCACGATCGACGTCCCCCAACGCCGCATCCCCCGGCTCGATCGTGAGCGACACCACCCTCACGCCATGCCGCGACGTCAACGACGCCGCCCGACTCAACCCCTCCTCAAACACCCGCGCTGTGAATTGCCCGTCAAATGAAGTGCAAACATTGACGCCGTCAAAACCTGCAGCGGCGACGCCGGAGAGAGACTCTTCACCCAACTCCCCGGCCCCGACATCAACCGCCCGAATCCATTCCACCTCGTTTGCCTCCCCTTTTCGCGAACATTATAGTCGCCTGGGGCATTCCAGCGAACGATCGCCATCGCCGGCAAAGAGGCCGCCCCATGCGCCGAACCCGGACCGAACCGACATGAAACGCATCCAGGTCCTACCCGACATCCTCGTCAAAAAAATCGCCGCCGGCGAGGTCATCGAACGCCCCGCCAGCGTCGTCAAAGAACTCATGGAAAACGCCGTCGACGCCGGCGCCACGCGCATCAACGTCGCCATCGAAGACGGTGGCCGCTCACTCATCAAAGTCACCGACGATGGCTGCGGCATGACCCCCGACGAACTCCCCCTCGCCGTCACCCCGCACGCCACCAGCAAAATCTCCGCCGAACCCGACCTCTACCACATCGCCTCCCTCGGCTTCCGCGGCGAGGCCCTCGCCAGCATCGGCGCCGTCTCCCGACTGCGCATCGTCTCACGAACCCACGAGTCCGACGAAGGCGGCGAAGTCATCGTCGAAGGACAGCAGCTCCGCACCAGCCGCGCCGCCGGCTGCCCCCCGGGATGCCAGATCGAAGTCCGAGACCTCTTCTTCAACGTCCCCGCCCGCCGGAAATTCCTTCGCCAGCCCGCCACCGAACTGGGCCACATCACCACCCAGTTCTCCCGCCTCGCGATGGCCCACCCCAAAATCGCCTTCGAACTGACCAACCGCAACCGCACCACCCACCAGCTCGCCGCCGGCTCCTCGCGCCGCGAACGAATCGCCCAGCTCTATGGCCGCGAACTCGGCGACTCACTCATCGAGTTCCACCGCGACGAGGCCCCCGTCGCCATCGAAGGCTACGCCGCCCGACCCGCAGACTCGCGATCAAACACCAACTGGCAGTTCGTCTTCGTCAATGGCCGCTTCATCCGCGACCGCTACCTCCACCACGCCATCCGCGAGGCCTATCGGGGCCTGATCGAACCCAACCGCGCCGCCGTCGTCTTCCTCTTCCTCTCGATCGACCCGACCGAAGTCGACGTCAACGTCCACCCCACCAAAATCGAAGTCCGCTGGCAGGACTCCAACGTCGTCCACTCCCAGGTCCTCAGCGCCCTCAGAGAAGCCCTCCGCTCCGCCGACCTCACCCCGGCACTAGACACCTCCCGCGGCTGGCGAGGCCAACCCGCCACACCGCCCGACCCGCAGGAACAGGAACGACTCCGCCGGGAATTCGCCGAAGAAATGCGCCGAACCGCTCCGCCATCAGCCCCCGCCGCCGGCAGCCCCATCACCGGGGATCGCCCCTACCGGGGCGGCGAAACGCAACCGCGCTCTGCGACGCCAAGCCAGGGTCTGGAAGTCTGGCGGGCCATGTTCGAGCAACCGCAATCCGGACAACACGAATCCTTCGCCGCCCCACCACCCGACGCACAGGAACCAACCCCGACCGACATCCCCGCCGGCCCCATCCGCAGCGCCATCCAGCTTCACAACACCTACCTGGTATGCGAAACCGACGACGGCTTGGTCATCATCGACCAGCACGCCCTGCACGAGCGCGTCCTCTACAACCAGCTCAAAGATCGCATCACCCGCGGCAAACTGCAGTCACAACGGCTCCTGCTCCCCGAAACGCTCCACGTAACGCCCGAACAGCTCGCCCTCATCGACTCCCACGCCGAACTCCTCGACCAACTCGGTCTCGAGTTCACCCCCTTCAGCAAGGACTCCGTCGCAATCCAGTCCTTCCCCGACCTCCTCAAAGACACCGACGTCGTCGGATTCGTCCGCGACCTGCTCGACAAAATCGCCCAGAACGAAGATCACGCCAACGCCGAAGGTCTCATCCACGAAGCACTCGATATGATGGCCTGCAAGGCCGCCGTCAAAGCCGGCGACCCCCTCACCCGCGAAGAAATCGACGCCCTGATCAGCCGCCGCGACCTGATCGAAAAATCAAGCAACTGCCCCCATGGCCGCCCGACCGCCCTACGACTGACCGTCAGGGACCTCGAGCGCCAATTCAAACGTACGTGACCGGCGCGAGGATGCCAAGGACAATGGGTGTGTTGCTCGCTGGGTAAAGTGCGTAATCAGCCAGGGAGCCATGGGCGGATGAACCCATCCCTTGCGAAGCAAGGGGTGGTGGATCACCACGCCGCGTGCCACATCCACGCTCGCGTGGGCATGCGGCAACGGCATCACAAGCCAACCACACCGTGCCCTCGGGACGACCGACCCTGTTGGTTCCAGGACACTCGGAAACGTGCCTGATTAACGGCGGGCCTTTTTCTTCTTCTTGCCGCCGCTCTGCCGAGACAAAATCATCCGGTAGCCACCCTCCCCCTCGCGCAGCCACTTGCTGATCCGCGCAATCGTCCGCGAACTCAACCCCGTCTCATCCTCGATCTGACGATACGACTGCCCGTCCGCCAGCATCCGGGCCACACGCCAGCGATCCACCATCATTCGGATCTCATCCTCGGTCATGAGATCACGGAGGAACCGCTTCGCCTCCTGAACCGTCTGCAACGACAGAAGCGTGCGCATCAGGTCCGTCGCGTCCTTCGTCCAAAGTGAAGCATCCTGCTGCCGAGCCTTTGACATTCTCATCTCCTTAGGGTCATGATGTATCCGAGTACACCCGTTTCCCGCGCCGCACACAAAGTCCCCGTGGAAGTTCCCCCCGCCCCAAACGGCGCCCCCGACGCCGATCGGCAACCACGCTCGCAGAATAGCACATGTCCCACACGAATCAAGAGCCAGCGGAGTGGTAAAATGCGCAAGCAGGGCCGGACATGCTGTCCCGAGCAACCCGACCCGCAGTACCCAGTGACACAGCGCGGCGAAACGCCCGAAACCGGCGAATCCTGAATGTCACCGCACCGCCCTGACACAAGGGAAATCAAAACCCGGAGCCTGTCCCGGTGCCGCTGACGCGTGCCACTGACCGTTGACGACTGCCGCTGGCCGTTGATGGGTGCCCCTGGCCGCTTGCCCCCGTTTAGCGAGCTTGCCCGTGCAGTCCTCCCAGCCGACGGTGCCAGGGACAACGCGGCTCTTGCCGGCAGGCAAGGCCTGCGTCGCGTGTGCCCGCCTCAGCGCGCTAAATTACGTACGCTGGCTTGCCCGCCAGTGCCTTGCCGCCTTCAAGCGGCTATCGGAAAGGCCCTACCCCGTCCGCCCACAGGCAATGTCGACCGCCTGACTTGAAAAAACCGACCGCCCCGCGCCTCGGGCGACACCGCACCCAACCCGCCCGATAAGGCCTAAACACCGTTTTGATCCGAACCTGAACTTCCCAGTCGGCGCCCACTCCGTCTAACCGGCCACCTCGGCACACACCGGACTCTGCGTGCCCCGGACCTGACTCTCCCCCTGAGGAGCCGACCCGAACAGCGACTCCTGTGCCTCCTCACCCAAACCCTGCCCCAACTCGTCGCGAACCGCCTCCAGCCGCATCACCAGGTCCTTCAGCCCCTGCAGCCTGGCAACCTCATCCGCATCCTTGAGCGTACGCGTGATCTCCAACGCCTCCCCCACCGCCGAGTAATGCCGCCGCGAACGGGCCTTCACCGCGTACACCGTGTCCCAGAACACGTCGTAAAACGCCTTGAACTCGTCCTTCTTGCGCAGTGGCCGCCGGTGCGGGAACCGACCCCGCGCCAACTCCCGAAGCGCCCCCTCCACCACATACAACGGACCGCAAATCCGATGTGTGCTGAATATCGCCCACACCCCGAACACGATCCCCAACACCAGCGCGAACCCGGCCCCCGAGGCCAGGATCGCAATCGTGTTCTCCCACGCCGTTGCAGAACCCGGCGAAATGATCCGCGCACGGGCCTGATAATGCAGCACGGCAAACAGCACCAGCGCCATCAGCTCCGATACGATAAACACCGAAACCACCGCCATCGCGGTGTGCTTCCACTGAAACCCGGGCCGGAGCACGTAACGACGCCGCGGCCGACGCTTGGCCCCCCCATGAGAACTCGACGTGGTCATGTCAGTCACCCCTGGTTCACCCGAATCGATCGAGACCTTCCCTGCGCAATACGTACGCAGGATCAGTCTACGATAAAACTCGGTTATCGAGGCCACTGAATGAAGTTGGGATCACCCCTAAAGGGTGCCCCTCCCTTCGCGCAAGCGAAGGCGTGGGGGAGCAGGCGCCCTCCCAATCGCGAACGACTTTACCGGAAGCCCCACTACGGAGCGAACTCATCCGTCAGGGTATAACCCTCAGGAACCTGCACCTTGAACGGGTCTTTCGGCTCCGCCGGATCGGCCACAACCGAAGTGAGCGTGAGCCGCGTACTGCCCGGCTCGCCCTCCGGGTTCTCGTACGTCCGCAAAACCCGCCGTGGCAGATGGTCCCGCATCGAGATGAACAACGTGACCTTTGGGGGTTCGCTCCCCTCGATCACGATTTCATGACATTCGTGCCCGTCAATCGTCTCCCCCTCGCCAAGCCCGATATTCTCAGCCCCCAACTCCTCCTTGAACGGCTCCTCGTCCGCGAACGCCTCAAACACAGGACGCTGCAGATTGCGCCCCTGCGAACCCAACACCGCCGGGTCAATATCCTTATGGGCCATCTTCGTCTTCGGATCGATCAGAAAGTAACTGTCCCCGTCGCAACCGGCCGTGTACTCGAACGACTCCTCCGATCCCCGTGGCCGCACATCTGCGTGACAGAAGAACTCGACGATGTCGTACTTCGACCGCTTCCCGACGACCACCTTCCCCTCAATCTCGGGCACAAAATTAGCCACCCATTCGGTTCCCAGGTACTCCGCCCGGTAGGCCACCCGATCCAGCTTCTTGATCGCCTCGGCACACTTCTTCAAAACCGCGCGGGCCTCATCGGAGTCGGTCTTCTTCTCCCCATCCTCCCCGCGCGCCCCGACCGAAACCAAAGACATCGCCAAAGCCGCGCAAACCAGTCGTCTCATCACCGTTCCTCCCAAGAGGCGTCCGTCCACTTCGTCGCCCGCAGGGCGAACGTTCGTTGCCAGGGCTTCAGCCCCTGGTGACCGGCCCTTTCACTTGTGTTCTTCCCTCGGCCCGAAGGGCCGACGCCGCCGCTCCACCCGGTACGCTCATCGTGGAGGCTGAAACAAGACACATGCTAACGGTAACCCACCCCGGGTGCCACCGCCAGACGAGCGACACAGGCAGGGCGAGGCCCGCCGAGCCGCAAGCCAAGCGCGGCGCCCTGATTTGCACTGCTGACCACCCCCATCCGAACCCCGGAGCGAGTCCTCGATCAACCACCACCCCCGTTGCCCACAAATCCACCCCACGGTACCCTCATACCAAGTGCGGACCCGGTCGGCAGCGGGCGGGGCTGTCGACAGCGGTCGAATAGGACCCCCGCCGAGAGACACTCCCATGAACCTTCGCCTAAACCCGTTCCATCGCTTTGCAGCAACAACCGCGATCTGCCTCTTCGCCTCCCTCGCATTCGTCGCTAGAGCCAACGAGACCACACGAGTCCCCGAACGAAGCGAGATCGACAAAAAGTACCTCTGGGCCACCGAGGAGATATTCCCCAACGTCGAGGCTTGGCAGAAGGAATACGCAGCCCTCGAAAACAAAATCGGCGACCTCGCCGCCTTCAAAGGCACGCTGAGCGAAGGCCCCGAGCAACTCGCCAAAGCCCTTGAACTCCGCGACAAAATCGAACCCCGCATCTCACGCGTCTTCGTCTACGCCTCCCTGCTCGCCGACCAGGACACCCGCGTCAGCGAAAACCAGGCCCTCGAAACCAAGGCCCGCTCCCTCGCCGTCAACTACAGCCAGGCCACCTCGTGGTTCGAGCCGGAGCTGATCGCCCTCACCCACGACCGCATCGAAGACTGGATGAACGAGGAACCCAGACTCAGACTCTACGATCAGGCCTTCGACAACCTCTTCCGCCAGCAGAAACACATCCTCTCCCCCCGCGAAGAGGAACTCCTCGCGATGGCCGGTGAAGTCCGCGCCGTCCCCGGCACAGCCTACAACCTGCTCTCCAACGCCGACCTCAAGTTCCCCACCATCAAGGACGAGAAAGGCCGCGACCGCGAACTCGACGACTCCGCCTTCTACCTCTTCATGCGCTCCTCCGATCGCCGAGTTCGCAAAGACGCCTACAACGCCATCGTCGGCGCCTACGCCGACGTACGCAACACCGCCTCAGCCTTGGTCAACGGCGCCGTCCAGAACCACATTCTCACCGTCAAGGCCCGCAACTACGATAGCTGCCTCGCCGCCGCACTCGACAGCGGGAACATCCCCGTCGACGTCTACAACACCCTCATCGAAACCGTCAACGACAACCTCCACCTGCTCCACCGCTACCAGGACCTCCGCAAACGCGCCCTCAACCTCGAAGACGGCGTCCACGCCTACGACCTCTTCGCCCCGTTCATCGAGGATCAGTCCCTCGAATACTCCTACGAGGACGCCGTCGCCACCATCGAAACCGCCCTCCAGCCGCTCGGCCCCGACTACCTCAAACCCATGATGACCGGCTTCGAGTCGCGCTGGGTCGACGTCTACCCCACCAAAGGAAAGCGAAGCGGCGCCTACTCCAGCGGCACCTTCCTCACCCAGCCCTACATACTCATGAACTTCCACGGCGGCTACGAGGACATGTCCACCCTCGCCCACGAAATGGGCCACTCCATGCACTCCTACTTCTCCCGCGGCACACAGCCCTACGTCTACAGCAACTACTCCATCTTCTGCGCCGAGGTGGCCTCCACCTGCAACGAGATCCTCCTCCAGAACTACGTCCTCGACCGCACCACCGACCCGAGAAAGAAGCTTTACCTCCTCGGCGAGTTCCTCGAAGGCATCCGCGGCACCGTCTTCCGCCAAACCATGTTCAGCGAGTTCGAGCAGAAGATCCACGAGATGGCCGAGAGCAACGTCCCCCTCACCGCCGACGCCCTCGGCAAGACCTACGGCACGATCATGAAGAAGTACTACGGCCGGTCCTACACCCACGACGACCTCGTCGACAACTACTGGATCCGCATCCCCCACTTCTACTACAACTTCTACGTCTACAAATACGCCACCAGCTACTGCGCGGCCTCCGATATAGCCCGCCGAATCATGAACGACCAACCCGGAGCCCGGGAGGCCTACATGACCTTCCTCAAATCAGGAAGTAGTAAATACCCCGTCCAGCTCTTACGCGAGGCCGGTGTGGACATGACCACCCCCGAACCAATAGAGGCCGCCATGACCATCTTCGAAAACCTGCTGGACCAGACCGAGCAGCTACTAAAGGACCTGGACAAAATCTAACACATGGCGGGTGCCGGGTGCCCCACCTCCTCCGGAGGTGGGCTCACGATTCATGCGCGCGGGCTCCATAGATGCCCCGTCCTTCGCGAAGCGAAGGGTGGGGGACGGACATGAGCACCGGGAACCCGGGTAGCCCAGCAACCGTAGCGTGCATCTTGATGCACCAGCTTACTGACAACTGAAAACTGACCACTGACAACTCCCCACGACTTCTAACAAGACCGCCGCTCCCACAGCCCCGGGTGAAGCGAAAGCGCAACCCGGGGACACCGCTGCGCTGCACCTGGAACAGGCCACGCGCTCGCCGGTGGTCAGTTCGTCGACCGCCGTGGTGCGGTTCCAGTGGCGGTTGTGTTGCGGCTCACTCCTTCTCCGTCTGGCGCCGCTCGTTCTGGATCGGCTCGATGATGCGCTCACGCACGGCGGCCGCATCCAGCTCGCGATCGAGCAGCGAGAGATACACGCGCTCTTCCTTCGCGAAATGCGGCACCAGGATACCCTCGAGCTGCTTGAGCCGGGCGCGGTAGCTGGCCAGTTCGGCCTGCGTCCAAGACCTATCGCTCCCCGTCGTCATTGCGTCGCCCAGCTTGTCGATATACTGGCCGATGTACTCGTGGTCGATGGCCATCGTCTCGGTCGCCCGTGGCGCACCCATCAACCGCGCGACTTCGGGATAGAGGTACTTCGCCTCCCGCTCGGCATGCGGCTTGATGTGCGCCACGAGCCAATCGTTGAACTTCGCCGCCTGCCGTCGCTTCGCATCCAGGTTGCTCGTGTCTGTTTCGTTCGCGAATGCCCACACCGACTCCAGCTCGCCGAGCAGCTTCGCGTGATGCTGCCGGATCGGCGCCGTCGCCCCCTCACCGCCCGACTTTCCGGCGGCCTGCTTTCCGGCGGCCGGTCTCGCCGAGGCGCCACCGTCCTCACCGTTGCCGGTCTGGTCGTCCTCCATCATCGCCATCATCGGGCACTGGCCGTCGCCCTTGTTCATCTTCGCCATCATCTTGCGGTGCATTTGCATCGCCGACGCGGGCGCGTCCTCCAGCGCCCGAAGCTTCTCGCTTTGCTCGCCGGTCAGCACGTCCTTCGCCTGGCGTGTCGCGTCAGCCGCGATACTGCGAATGCTCCGCCGCTGCGCCTCCGTCAGTCCCAGTTCATGTGCCAGCGCCAGCACGGCGCGCGGGCTGTAAGCCGGCACCTCCATCTTCATCAGCATCTTGCAGCGCATCTTCATCGAGCCCGACCTTTTTCCGTCGCCGAACTCTTGCATCCTCGACCGAGTCTGCTGCTGCGCGAGCACGGCCGACACCGAAAAGAGCACGCTCACCACCACTACTTGTTGTAGTCCCTTCGACATGGCTCAACTCCTGTCTTCGAAGCAGTCGCGGCGCCGGATCCGCCGTCCCGCTGCCATTGCCACCCAAGGCACAATCTCTCCAATCTGCGGAAGCTGTGTCCGGTAACTGACGCGAAAGTGAATCGCGGCTTAAAAGCGTGTAACACCGTCCACGAAGGGGGCTTACTTATTTCCTTCCACGAAGGGGGGTTAGGCTTACTTATTTTCGTGTTACTCATTTGAACCCTCCCCCAAGCCCCCCCGGGCCACGACCGCCGAAATCGCTGCAACCAGCCCACCGCACAGCGCCGCTTCGCCACGACGCAGACTTGCCTCTCGCGCCACCCTGCCCTTTCCCCTCCGTCCCGGAGCCTGCCGGCCTCAGGCGGATCCCTTCATCCCGCTGCCGCTCGCGTCCCATAATCTCACCCACCACGCGCGCCGCACCCTGTTCAACGATTTCCTAAGAAACATTGAACAGCCCCCGTGTTCTTTATCTGGAAAGGAGAACCGCACCCAACGTGCGCGCCAACGAAGAGAAGGAACGAAAGGATGCCAATCCGATGCCCAGCCAAACCGAACGCGAACCCAGTCATTCCGCCCCAGGCGGATCAGCCCTCAGATGTCAGACCTCCCCGATCAGAGCCGGGAGCGCCAGCGACCGGACCCCGAGCGCAGGCCGGCCCAAGAGCGCGGCGCCAAACGAACCCAAATCCGGACAAAGTCGGCAGTCTTCAGTTATCAGAGGAACCCGACCAACACCCGAGGACCGCACCATCGCCACCCCGATGCCCCAAGCGCCCGCGCCAAACGAACCCAACGATGCGCAAGTCGTCAGTTCTCAGTTATCAGACGTCAGTCCGGGACGCCGCACACCGCCCCGAAGCGCAGCCTGCCAGCCAGCCCCCGGGCAACCAAGAAACCAAACGAAGCCACCACGACCGTCAGCAACCCGGGCCGTCCCGCCGGCGAGCCTTCGTGCCTTCATGCCTCTTTCTTTCCAAACGAACCCACCGAACCCCCCCGAAAACTGCGTCAATCTGCGAAATCTGCGGATTCGCCCCGCACCTCAAGAGCGCCAAACCAAGCCACCGAAACCCTCGGCCACAGCACCCGCCCCGGCCGGCAAGCCTTCGTCCCTTTGTCCCTGCGTCCCTGCGTCCCTTCCTCTCGCCTTCGTGCCTCCCCCGTTCCAAACGAACCCACCGCCCAGGACATTGACACCTCCGCACCTTCCAACGGAAAATAACCTGACAAACGTGATCGGCCGCCCCGGCCGAGTGGTCAGGGCGGGTCGACGGACAAGTCTACGCCAGTTATATCCCACAACAACAAGACGAGAGCAGCACACCATGAGCGACGATCTGGAACGAGAAATCGAGGCCGCACTCGGCGATATGAGCCTCTTGGACCTCGCTGAACAGGAGGAATCCCCCACAAGAGCCGGCCCCGCAACCAAGAACCTCCGCCGAGGTACTGTTGTCTCCGTCCAAAAGGACGACATCCTCGTTGACATGGGCGGCAAGAGCACCGGCGTCCTCCCCGTCGGTCAGCTCGGCGATGAACCCATGCCCAACGTCGGCGACTCCATCGAGGTCATGGTCACCGGCTACAAGGAGGACGAAGGCCTCCTCATGCTCTCCCGCCAGGACGCCGTGCTGGCCGCCACCTGGGAGACCCTCCGCGTCGGCCAGGTCGTCGAGGGCATGGTCAAAGGCCACAACAAGGGTGGACTGGAACTCAAGATCGACGGCATCAAGGCCTTCATGCCCATCAGCCAGATCGACCTCGCTCGCATCGAGGACGAAGACCTTCCCCGCTTCGTCAACCGAAAGCTCCAGTGCAAAGTCACCGACATCCGCCGCGCCGAAAAATCCCTCGTCGTCTCGCGACGGGACCTGCTTATGGAGCAGGAGGCCCGCGCCCGCGAGGCCGCCTTCGAAACGCTCGAAGAAGGACAACTCGTCACCGGAACCGTCCGAAACATCATGCCCTACGGCGCCTTCGTCGACATCGGGGGCGTCGACGGCCTGCTGCACATCGGCGACATGGGCTATGGCCGCGTCGAAAAACCCGAGGACGTCGTCACCGAAGGCCAGCAGCTCGAGCTCATGATCCTCAAGATCGACCGCGACAACAAAAAGATCGGCCTCGGCCTCAAGCAGACCCTCAAGGACCCCTGGGACGATGCCGAGCAGCGCTGGCCCGTCGATTCGATCATCACCGTCCGCGTCGTCAAGCTGATGAACTTCGGGGCGTTCGTCGAACTCGACGAAGGCGTCGAAGGCCTCATCCCCATCAGCGAGCTCTCCCACACCAGGCGCGTCGCCCACCCGAAGGAGATCCTCAGCGAGGGCGACGTCGTGAAGGTTCGCGTCCTGAACATCGACCTCGAACGGAAGCGCATGGCGCTTTCGTTAAAGCAAGCAGAGGACGACCCCTGGATGGGCGCGTCCCTGCGTTGGCCGGCCGATACAGTTGCACAAGGTAAAGTGACGCGGCTGGCCGAGTTCGGCGCTTTCGTCGAGCTCACGCCCGGCGTCGAGGGCCTGGTGCACATCAGCGAACTGTCCGACGCGCCCGTCCGCAACGTCGCCGAAGTCGTCCGCGAAGGCGACACCATCGACGTCAAGATCCTCGACGTCGACGAGGACCGCCGCCGCATCTCGCTGTCCATCAAGCAGTTGGCCACCATGCCCGACTACACCGGCTCGGCCGACGACGCCCCCGAGCCCGATCGCCCCAGACGAAAGCGCAAGAAACCCCTCAAAGGAGGCCTGGACTTCTAGCCCACCCGCCATGCCGGGGAAGCACCAGGCGTCCGCCGAGCCAAAGGGAGGACGAGGCTCCCGCCGAGCCGAAAGGCACATGCAAACAAGGCCGTTCCTCGCCGGAGCAATGACGTGAAACCAGCTCTGCCGTTCACCCCACGTCGCACGATCCCGCCTTCCACCCTCCTTTTCCTCCTGGCGTTCATGTCGCTGGCTTACGGTACCCTGGTGCCGTTCTGGCCGCCCGGCTACTGGGAACACCTTCCCGACACTTGGCGCGAGGCGCTCACCATGAAACTGGGCAACATCGAGCCGCGCAATACGGCCGAACATTTCCTCTCATTCGTCCTCCCCGGCCTGCTGCTGCACTGGACCCTGGTAACGCACCGCGCGCGACGACGTCGCTTTCTCGAGCCCCGCCCGGGCCTTTCCGAGCCGCGCCCGTCAGGAAGCGGACCGCAGACCGATGCCCCATTGCGCCACACGCCGACCACCAGGCACGGCCGATTCCCTGACCTCCTGCTGTCCCTCATCCTGATCTCCGCACTCGCCGTCGTCCTCGAGCTCGGCCAGAACATCGTCCCCGCTCGCCATGGACGATGGTCCGACGCGCTCTGCGGATTCGCCGGCGGAGCCGCCGGCGCCCTCGTCGGCATGGGCCTGCGGCGATTCGATCACGCGATCTGGATCCTCTACGCCAAACGAGAGCGCCTGCTCACCACATTGATCATCATCCTCGGTAATCTGACCGCCGCCGCCATGCTCATCCGCGCACACACAGGCGCCACGCTCGACAACTGGAACTGCGACTACCCCCTCCTGATCGCCAACGAGGGAACCGTCGACCGCCCGTGGCGCGGCAAAATCGAAGGCGTGGCCATCTACGACCAAGCGCTCGATCCCGAGCGGATCGCCGCTCTCGCTCGCACTCCTTTCTCAAAGGATGGTCACACCATCAGATCCGCGTCGGACCCGCTCCTGGTCTACACATTCAACAAAAGGCCCATCCGCCGAATTGAGCCCGCATTCGCCCGCAACGCACCTCTCGATCTGCGCCCAAACTGGACCGAACGACTGCGACTCCTCCCCGACGCCGGCGGCTGGGAGATTCTCGGCTCCGTCCTTCTCGAAAGTGTCGGCCCGGCCGACGCCGTCTGCTACGCCATACACGCATCGCAGGCCTTCACCCTCGAAGTAAAGTGCGCCATGGCCAACCTCGACCGCGGCGGCCCGGCCCGGATCGTATCGATTTCGCGCGACCCCTACCGGCGCAACGTGACCATCGCCCAGCTATTCACTGAACTCGACGTGCGAGTCCGCACCCCACGCACCGGCCCCAACGGGATCCTCCTGCCCATGACGACCCGCGACGACACCCTCGCCGGCGGCTGGCACCACATCGCCGTCACGTACGACAACGGCACCATTCGCGTCTTCATCGACGGAGCCGAGGCCATCGATAAGACGGTTATCCACTCGCCCGCCACAATGCTTCTCCGCCGCGAGTTTCCAGGCGCGCGCGTCCTCGCCGCAACCCTGTTGTTCCTGCCCCTCGCCCTCGCCGCAGGCATCCGATTCGCAGCCGCCCCCTTCCCACACCACCTGCTCTACGGCGCCTGCGCCGCCGCTCTGATGCCTGTCGCGGCATTTACCGCCACGACCGTCGCCTTCGCAAGACAACACGACATGCCATTCGTCGCCGCGGCCATCGCAGTAACCGTCGTCGGAATCACCATCGGCCGCCTCACTGCCACTACCAAATCCGCCTCCCCGTCCTCCCAAAGCCGAGACCACGTCCAGTAAGGCCGACGATCTGACGCAATCGACGAGCCGACACCCCACCCCCGTGCTCGGCTACAGCGCACAAAAGCGGGGACGGCCCCCGGGTTGCTGGGAGGTTGTATGGCCGCCCCCGTACTGCAAGACTTTCAATCGCGACAGCCGGGTCCAGGCCGTCGCACAGCCTCGACAACCGCTTCGAGGCCCTCGCTTCGGTCGCGACAACCCGCCTCGGGCCGTCGCCCTGGCTTTAAGGACGGAAAGGACACCTTCGGCGCGCGCGAAATCTCCACCGAACGGCAAAAAAAGAGCGGAAAATCGCGGACCGCCGCCTGAGCACCGCCCGGACCCACGATCGGCCCAAGCCGGCAGGCCGCCGGGAACACGCCCCTCGGATGGGAACCCCTTCAACCGGCAACTGGAATTCGGTACCATGAGCGAGGAAGGGCAGCATGCTTGTGCGCCCGGGTTGCCAATGCGAGCCACGAAGCGGTTCCCTGCCTCGTCGGGGCCGCGTCCCGTAGTCCGGAGAGTGTCTGACCGCCCCGGCAACCCCATCGCGCCAGGTCAAAAGCAGGATGCGGGCCACTCGCAACGGCCACACCCCGTGACGGCCTGAGAGCAAGCCGCGCAGCCGCCCTCTCGGCGGCACCTGGAAGTGAATCATGTGCGCAGCGCAGCCGATCGAAATTGACGATCTTCAATGTATCCTGCTCCGGCAGGCTTCGCATCTGCGTGAACACATCTGCTCACTGATCCCGGCGGCGCTCGCCGACGTGATCTCGGCCGATGATGTCCTTCAAGAGGTATGGAGTGCGGCTTTCAAGGGAAGAGCCACCCTTCGCAGCAACGATTTGCAACGCGTGAACGCCTGGCTCAACACCATCGCCGACCGGAAGGTACTGGACGCGATCCGAACGGCTAAAGCCGTCAAGCGGGGAGGACGACACGAGCGGGTCCGAAAGCCGGCCAATCGATCCTCACTGGCCGAGCTTGTTTCCATCGTTGGCGCCCCGACACCCACGCCCAGCGGAGACGCCTCGGCCAGGGAGGCCTCCGACGCCGTTCAGATCGCCCTCGGGAGCCTGCCCGAGCGGAAACGGGAGGCGATCTCGTTACGGTATTTGAAAGGGCTTTCCGTGGAAGACGTGGCTGAACAGATGGACACGACCGCCGGCGCCGTTCGGGGTCTCGTTTTCCGCGGTCTGCTGGAGATGCGCCATCGCATGGGCCACGCCCGACAGTTCTTCAGTGACGCCCGGACTACCAAGTACGAATAAGGTCGCACACGGAGATCCGAAATGACGCGGGGCCCTGCCGACCGTCGATCTGTGCCAACCGCCACCAGCGACGACAAATCGGTGGCGATCGACGAAATCCTTCAGGAAGTCATACGGCAGCGCAATGCCGGGGCCGCCATTGATGACGCGGCCGTCGAACAGCAGCACTCCGAGTTGATGCCCGAACTCGGCGAAAGGCTGCGCGTTCTCCGAGGGATCGAGGCGGCCGCCCAGGGTGCTCAGCAAATCAAATCATCATCGGACCAGGAATTGGAAATCGGCTCCTCTGAACTGTGTCAAGGGATCCTTCAGAGCAAGCTGCCCGGCTATGAGCTGTTGGAGTCGATTCACAGCGGCGGTCAGGGCATGGTGTTTCGCGCGGTGCAGACAACCACCAAACGGATGGTGGCGATCAAGGTTCTGCTCTACGGCCCCTTCGCCTCGGCGCAGCAACGTCGCAGGTTCGCGCGAGAAGTCGAGCTCATCTCGCGGCTGGAGCATCCTCACATCGTAACGCTTTACGACAGCGGCGAAGTCGGCGGCATGCACTTCTTTGCCATGGAGTTCATCGAGGGTCTGCCGATCGACGATTACGCGCTGGTCTACAACCTTTCGGTTAAAACGCTCGTGCAACTCATGATCAAGGTCTGCGACGCCGTCGGGCACGCTCACCAGCGCGGTGTGATCCACCGTGACATCAAACCGTCCAACGTGCTGGTGGATGCGGACGGCCAGCCGCACGTGCTCGATTTTGGCTTGGCCAAGACACTCACCGGTTTCACGCTCGGGGACAACGCTCCATCGGTGTCGATGACCGGGCAGGTGCTCGGAACGCTTCCCTATCTGAGTCCCGAGCAGGCCACCGGCTCCGAACAGGCAATTGACGTCCGTACCGACATTTACTCGCTGGGCGTCTTGCTCTACCGGCTTTTGACCGACGCCTATCCCTATCCCGTCGACGGGACCGCCGACGAAGTACGCGCCAACATCACCGGATTCGTGCCTCGACCCGTTCGCAAGACGCTGCGTGACGAGCGTTTGGAGTCGCGATTCCAGCCCGGTGACATCAGCCCCGATCTGGAGGCCGTCGTCCTCAAGACATTGGAGAAGGACAAGACCCGGCGATACCAGTCGGCGGACGCGCTGGCGAGCGACCTTCGACGATATCTGTCGGGCGAGGCCGTCCAGGCAAGAGGATCGAATCGGTTCTACGTCTTCCGCAAGACGGCGTACAAGCATCGTGTCGGCTTCTCGGCGGCGGCGGCAATCCTGCTCACAATCGGTGCCGTCATCGGCGTCGCCGCTCAACTGACGCTCAAAGCCCGCGAAGCCGAAGCCACCGGGGCGCTACGCGCAGACATGGCTCGGATCAGCACACTGTCTCTGTTGCGTAGATTCCAGGTCATAGAATCAACGACGCGCCACCAGGCGGACGCTGCGGCGCTGCCGGCGGAATATCGCGAGGAATACGCTAAGCGCTATGACGGCCCGCGGCTCGAGCCGGACGAACAGTTCGACGCCCTGACGGCAGACATGCCTGTTAATATCCTCGAGATAGCAGAGGATTCCGCCCATCCGGAACGAGAGCTGGCAGAACGCTGGTTTTGCGTTGCGGCGCCGCGGCTTGAGGAAATGTCGAAAAGACTGGAGACGTCATCGTTCTTTTTCGCCGATGCTCCTGATGAAAGCCGAAGCTACACTCGAGCGGCCACATCGCCGCACCTTAGTGGGGCAAGTCGGCTATGCGACGCATACCTAGCTCGTGCCCGATGGCATTTCGATACGGGCAATTTGCCCGCTGGCGTGAAAGATCTACTCGCGATGCGACGGCTCGCAGTGGACCTGGGCGGCGCACTCTTCAGCCCGCACCGGTCGTTTGGCAGCTACTATCGCCGAGGGGCCTATGTGGTCATCATGGATGCCTATCGTAAGATGATACAACAAAGCGCGGGGACGAGGCCCTTGTACGAATGGGCGCTTACGGACCCCGCACACAGCAATGCTTCCCCGTGTTTTCTCAGGGAGCTCCTGGACGTTACTCAGGTCGCCGATGACGCAGCAGCAACCGATCTTGAGAGCGGCAACAGATTCGTTGACTTGGACCGTTTTGATGCCTTGACCGGCGGCTCCCTTACCGAGTGGAAGGTCACCACGGATGACTATCGCGACGCCGTCGCAGCCTTGAGCCTCGCAGGAATTCGCAGAGACGTAGAACGGTTTTACGACATGCAGGAGCGTTGGGATTCACTGACGTACCTGGAACTCTGCGAAGCTATCGAATCATTCGAGTACGCGCTCACTGACGCGCGAGCGCGAAATCCGATCTTCTACAACCTTAGCTACGCGGGAAACGGTCACCGTGCGACGCTATTCAATAAGACGGTCCGACGAGTCGTAAGATTGCTGGCCTTCGCAACCGCCTACCGCGAGCGCGAAGGCCAGTGGCCAAAGTCCTTGCGCGATGCGGTGCCGGCGGCCTTTAGCGCCGATCTGACTGATTCGGTAACGGGGCGGGAGTTCGCCTACGATGTCTGGAAAGACATGCCCCGTCTGCGATCGGTTGTCTTTGAGGAACCGCTTCCGGAAGACCGCTGGCTCGCGAATCGGCGTTTCAAGCCCGTCCATATTCAAAAGCCAGATCGTAAGCGATTCACCTATTTCTCATTTGACGTAGGCGAATAATTCGGAGCTCGGGGCGACCGGCCCTCCTTCGCACGCTTCGGGACCGCAGGGGCACGGAATGCGCGTCATCCCGTCGCAGTCGGGTTTTTTGCGACAGATTTTGTCCGGACCGCAACAGCACATTTCGCCTGGGGGGTCGTCGTCCATCCCGTCAGCGCCCACCGAAGGCACGGGGCTGTAATCGATCCCCGGCACGATCCCCGCGGCAACGTGCGTGGGCTTCGCGCCGCCCTCGCTGTCCCGTTCCGCGCCCACCAACGTGAACTCGAAGTCCGAGCGGCTCCAGATCGCGGACGGATGTGACACGGCGTCCTCACACGCAAGGGACACATCACATGGCGTCCGGACTTCCGAATCCCGGCGACCGCCACTGCCGAGTCTCTGCTCCACCACCGCCGTTACCATCACCAACACCATCAGAACACCACGGCCTCTTATGCCTGACCGATACCTCATCACTAATCCTCCTTTTCATGCCTGATCCCCGGCGCACCAATGCCGCTTGGCGCGGGGCGCGCTTTTGTCCGAGAAAGCGCGCGCACACCCATGGATCCGAGTTCGTTGTCCCGTGTTTTGTCCGGAAGGGTGTGGCCTCCGCCGCCGGCGGCGGGACCGGGACGTTCTCGTGTCCGCATCCGGACTGCGGAGGCCGGTGCGGCACACCGCCCATACCTTCCTGGACGGAAAGCGGGCGAGGAGCGCGCGCACCGGTACAAGTTTTCTTGAGCGCAGGGCTGTCAGACGCGGGACGTGGCGGGTGTGTCGGCGGTGATGAGCCCGCCGTGGGGAGTGCGGCTTAATCGATTCGAAGCGCGCAAACGCCGCACAAGACGGGGTTTACCCGTCCAGTCGAATGCTGGCTCAAAATGGTGTGGCGGCTCGGGCGCAGGTCGCGAACGCCGCAAGGGAAGGGGCAAGCGCCGTCGCTACAGATGTGTCATCAGTTTCCCGTGTTGTCGCAGGATAGACGGCTCAAAGACTTTCGATGATCTGACGGGCGGCCACGAGCCGCGAGCCGCGCTGCTGCTCGACGCCGCAGGCGCGCAGCCACCGGTTTCTCAGCTCGGCCTGCAGGTCCTGCGTGACGTGGCCGGCCTTGGGCGCCTTCGCCAGCAACTTGCCGCCCGCCCGATGCTGATGTCCGCCGCCGTACCCAAGTCCAGCGAGTGTCTCGGTCACCAGGTCGCACGCATCGCCCCCGCGCCGGGTGGTGCGGACCGAAACGAGCAAATCGTCGCCCACGACGGCTCCGCAGAGGGTGCGGTCCACGTCGCTGCAGCGAATGAGAAGATCGGCCACTTCGCCGACGATCTCGGCATTCCCGGCCTGCGGCAGAAAGCACAGCGCCGTATCCGCGTAGATGAAAGCGCTCTCGAGCGCAAGAAGCAGATCCGCGTAGTACTCCCGCGGAAGCGGGGCTCTTTCAATGTCCGACCACTTGCCATGGTCTACCCATGCCCCGAGCCATCTCGCGACGCTCTCGTCGGTTCGCGAGAAATCGGCCTGCCCGGCTGCGTCGGTGCGGATGGCGTAAACGAGCGCCGTGGCCAGGTCAGCGCTCGGTTCCACGCCCTGCTCGCGCAGGTACTGTCCCAGGATCGTGGCCGTCGCGGCGAGCTTGGGGCGGATATCGCGATGTCGCACACGAAAGGGGGCGGAGCGCGGCTTGTGGTGATCGATCACTGCAACGGGACGCGCGTTTTCCGTGCCGAGAAAGTGATTGACCGCCGTCGGTGTGCAGTCGATCATGACGAGGGCGGTGCCCGGAGCCAACTCGACGCGGTCCACAAACTCCATGGGTGGATTAAGCAGCTCCATCATTCGGCGATTCTCGGCGCGCACGATGGCGCCGCCGGCCACGCCGCGCGCCGCCTTACCGAGCGTCTCGCGTACAAGGGTGATCAAGGCCCAGCACGATGCGACCGCATCCGGATCGGGATTGTCGTGTGCAAGGGCAACGACCGCATCGTATTCGTCCAGAATGCCAAGCAGTCGGTCAGATCGTCTCTGGCGCACGGCCATTGCTTATATCTCCTCTCCCGTACCGAACGACCTGCGACGGCAAGCGAACGCCGGACCCGCCGTACCATTCAGCCACGCCCGGATCGCATTACTGTGGTTCCGGCTCGCGAACCGACTGTCCAGGGCCGAACTACACCGCGTCACAAGTCGCTTCCGGTCCACCTCATAGCTCCCCGGTCGGCTGGAGACGCAATTGGCTGCGCGGCTTTTCGAGCTCAGCGACGATATGGCCTTTTCGGAAGACCGTCACGGTCCCAGTAGACTGACTGACGCTGACTGCCACGGCTCTCGTCAGGTTGGTGATCGCGGCGGCGGCCTGGTGCCGCGCGCCGAGTCCCTTGGGCAGCTCGAATTCCGATTGTGAGGAAGGCTTCAGGTAGGTCCCCGCCGATTCGATAACGCCGTCGCGCCGGATGACAAACGCGCCGTCCAACGAGGCCAGTTCCTTGACGGTCTCCACGAGAGAATCGTCCAGGACGTTGCGCTCGTTCTCGGGGTAGCCTCGAAAAGGGTTGAGTATCAGTTGCTTCGAGAGGGGCAGCACGTTCTCGCTGTCACCGACGACGAACAGCGCCCCAATCGCTTTACCTTCGCGTCCCTCGCTGCCCAGTTCGGCGGCGATGTTGATGACCGCCTCGATAACCTCAGGCTGGACGTCGGCCGAGATCTGCTCCTCCGATCGAGGCGCGAGAAACATCTCGAACTCGCTCCCCACGTGCATTACGGCGATCGTGTCCAATGCGCCGGTGCCGGCGGCGCCCGTGAGGCACACAATGACCTCGTCGGGCGATATCAACTGCCTCGAGAGGGCGAAGAGCACCGCGATCTTGACCTGACCCAGCCTGCTCAGCGAGACGTTGGGAACGCGGATGACGCGGCGGCCCAGCTCCCCCTGCTCCTGATCCTCTCGCGGCGTCTTCGTCACAAAGAAGACCTTGAACTGGTCGCCAAAATCCGACTGGCCGTCGGCGAGCGCATCGGCGTAAAGGAAAATCGACTTCGCCCCGGATGCACTGGCGATGCTCTTGACCGACTGGAGCACGCTTCCCGTGATGCGCTCGTGCACATCCATCACACGAATGCTCGCTTCTCCCAATCGGCCCTCACGGAACGCCCGAATGAATCGGCGAGCGAGCGATAGGCTTCACGTTGCGCGTCCGTATTGGCAGGCGGGACGGCCGCGACGAGCCGAACGAGCATGTGCCCTCGGGCACCTTTCACCTTCGGCCAGCCGAGGCCGCGCAGGCGAATGACACGCCCGTTAGGCGAATTGGTGGGCACCTTCACGCTGGCTTTCCCGGTCACTGTCGGGACGTCGATGGTGGCGCCGAGCGCCAGCTCCCACGGAGCGACCGGCAGGTCCAGTTCGACGTTGTCGCCGATCACACGGAATACCGGGTGCGGGTGGAGGCGGACTGAAATATAGAGGTCGCCGCTGCCTGCAGGACCGGGCGTTCCCTGCCCGCTCAGCCGAATCCTGCTGCCCTCCCGCACGCCGGCCGGGACCTTGACATCGATCTGCTTGCGCCGGATCACCTGGCCCTGACCGCCGCAGTTGCGACACACCTCGCGCCCTGCGTTCCCCGCTCCCGTTCCACCACAGGCTGGACAGGGGGCCGGGACCTGTACCTGCACGCTCTTCTGGCAACCGCGCAAAGCTTCACCCAACGTGAGGAAAAGCTCGCCCGCAATGTCCTCCCCGCGCCGCGGCCTTTGAGGGCGTGCGGCCGCGTGGCCGAAGCCGCCGAACATATCGCCGAAGAGGTCCTCGAAATCATGAAAGCCGCCGAAGCCGCCCGCCGCCCCGGGTCCGCCGCGGCCGACGTGGACGCGGTACCCTCCCTCGGGACCGGCGCCCCACCGAACGCCCGCATTAGGGTCGACGCCCGCCGCTTCGTAGGCGTCGGCCTGCTTCCAATGCTCGCCGTATTTGTCGTACTTCGCCCGCTTCTTCGGGTCGGACAGAACCTCGTAGGCCTCGTTGATCTGCGTGAACCGCTCGGCCGCCTCCTCGCTCTTGTTGCGGTCCGGGTGCCATTTGATGGCGAGCTTGCGGTAGGCGCGCTTGATCTCGTCCGCCGTTGCGGTCTTCGGGACGCCAAGGACTTCGTAGTAGTCAGTCGCCATGGTCGGCATCGACGTTAACCTCCGCAGAGTGGGCCGGCAACCGTCCCGTCAATGGGCCCGCCGTCGCAACATTACGTACCGGCTCGCGTCGGCCTGACCGCAGGATCCACGGCAATGTGGTCCTCAACGGAGACGACCCCGTCGGTGAAACCGGCAGATTCCAGCGCTGCCTTGTGAGCGGCGTGCGTGGGGACAGCACCCCGAAGCCGAACGATTCCGCCGTTCACCTCTATCTGGATCATGTCGGCGTCGACGTTGAGATTGCGGGTCAGTGCGTCGCAAACGCGCGTGGCGATGGTTGCATCCGCGACCGGCTCGGGGGGCTCGACGTGGAGTTCGTTGCGGATCTCCTTGACGCCGGCCAATCCCTCGATCCGTTGCTGAACGCGGATCTTCTCCCATAGGTAGCGGACCTTGCCGTGCAGCGTGACGATGCCCTTTTCCACGGTGGCGTGGATGGCGCCCACGTCAAGGTCGGCGTCCCATCCGAGCACGCATTCGACGCGCTCGAGCACATCCCGGTCGCTCAGCCGTTCCCCCTCCCCGACGAGCTGCACGGCAAGTTGGTTGTCAACGTGTTCCACGCCGAGAATGATCCACGTATCTTCCTCGGCTGCCCGGCGGGCCTCGAACGTCGGGACGGAGCCCGTCAGGGTGACCGAATCGCCGTGAACGGCGACTTTGATTTCGGATGCGTCGACCCGACTATCCCAAAACAACGAGTCCACGACGCCTTTCTTGATGCTCTCCGGTGTCCGTGTCATCGTGTTCGCTCCTTACGTTTCTGTTACCCGGCCCGCCGACCCCACGCGCCGCTTCTCAGCCGCTCCGCCGACGCTCTCACTCTGTTGTCTCGCGACGTTCTCAAAGTTTGATCACCGTCGCAGGCATCAGCGCACGTTTCCCGCCAAAGGCAAGCAATCGCCGTTCCGACACGGCCGAACGGCGCGGACTCGTAATTCGTTGCTAACGCCGGACTTAAGAACGTGAGACCTGCGTTGGGTCATGCGCCGTGGTCAGGATGACATGCGTCAAAGTGGCAGAAACGCGCGGGAGCGTCAGATTGTCGGGGTTGCGGCACGTCGCGCACGGAGGCGCTCACCGATCCTGCCGGCGGGTTCCGCCAGGAGACGGCGGAGGCGCATCGTTATGCGATGGTGATCGATGCGCTGCGAGTAATGCCCTCTAGCGGCTGTCCCGGATCACGGCGATTCGCGCGAGACGACGTCCTTCGTCTTGATCGGGTGCGGCGGCGCAGTCGGCAACTCCACGGGATCCGAGGCCAGCCTTTCGAGAATGTGATCGATGGCGGCCTCGAGCTGGGCGTCCCGGCCTCGCAGCACGTCGCCGGGCATGTTCTGAACTTCCATGTCCGGATCAACGCCGTGGCCCTCGATCATCCAATTCCCCTGAAGGTCATACGGCGCGAACTGCGGCGGGGTCGTGAGCCCCCGATCCACTAAGTCCTGATGCGGCTCGATCCCGACCGCTCCGCCCCATGTGCGCATGCCGATAAGCGGAGCGAGGCCCTTGCGCTTGATCGCCTCGGCGAAGTACTCGCCGTTGGAGCCGGTGTCCTCGTTGATCAGAACGACCATATGCCCGTAGAAGCAGCGCTCCGGATCGCGAATGAAGCGCCCCTCCCGCGGCTGGGTGAGCGCCCACAACTCCCGCTCCAGACGGTCGATGATCATATCGCCGACGAAACCGCCGCCGTTATAGCGCTCGTCGATGATGAATCCCTTCTTGTAATAAAGCGGGTACCAGATCCTTGCGAACTCGATCAGGCCGGCCTGCGACATGTTCGGCAGGTGGACGTACCCCACCTGCTGGTCGGTGGCGGAATCGACGTAGGCGCGGTTGTTCTCGACCCACTCGCGGTACCGGATGGTCCGCTCGTCGCCGATGGTTTTGACGCGGTGTTTGCCGGCGTTGCGGGGCGACGGGAGGTCGTTGTACGTCACGGTGACGGCGCGGCCCGACTTGTTCTGCAGGAAGGCGTACACGTTGTCGGCCGTGGTAATCTCCTCGCCGTCGATGGCGATGAGATAATGGCCGGCCTCGATGGGGCAGCCGGGTGCGTCGAACGGCGATCGGGCATCCTCGTCGCCGGGCGTTCCCGGAATGATGTGGGTGATACGATAGTACTTGGCGCCCGGCTCGGCCTCGAACACAACGCCGAGCATGCCGGTGCGGACGCGTTTTTCGTCACGCTCGATGTCGCCGCCGTAGACGTACGTATGCCCAACGTTCAATTCCGCGATCATCTCTCCGATCAGGTAGTTCAGGTCGCTGCGATTGCCGCAGTCCGGCACGAAGCGGCGGTACTTCTCGCCGATCTTCTGCCAGTCATAACCGTGCATCCCGGGGTCGTAGAACCAGTCGCGCTGGACGCGCCAGGCTTCGTTGAAAATCTGGAGGAACTCCTGGGTCCGGTCGACCTTGACCCTGGCATCGCCGAGGGAGACCAGTCCGTCGCCGACGGCGGCCTTGGAGCCGGCGTCCACGACGCCGTACTTCGGCTTGCCGTGGCTAAGGGCTCGATACACAAGCTTCTCGCCGTCGGCCGAGAGGTGGTAGTTCGCAATGCCGCCGAGGACCTTCTCCGTCTCGTCGTCTTCGAGGTTGTAGCTGTACAAATCCAGGTCGCCGCCGGTGTCGTCCGTGACGACCTGATACTTGGAGAACTCCTTTTCGGTCTTGACCAGGTAGAGGAACCCGTCCTCGGTGGCCTCGAGCCGGAAGTAATTGCCGTTCTCGACGCCCGGCACGACGACAATGCGCTCTTGTATGCCGTCGACATCGATTCGGAACGACTCGTCGTCAGTGCGCTCTTCTCCTTCCTGTTTCTCCGACGTTGTCTCGCCGTTGTCTTCCGCCTCGGCGACCTCGACCCGGACCTCCTCCGGTGCGAATGGAGACGTCTGATCATCGCGCAGGAGCACGACGTACGGCCGGCACATGTCCAAGAAGATGTGATTCTGGTCCACGAAGCCCATGGTCGGATCGAAGGTGCGGTTTGACAGGAAGTAAAGATAGCGTCCCGCCGGGTCGAACGACGGGCTGAAATCCTCGGTCAACTCGCTGGTGACCCGATGCGTGGTTCCGGACTCGATCGAGTAAAGGAAGATCCCGTCGTACAGGCTTCGTTCCATCTTGGTATAGGCGATCCATTGGCTGTCCGGCGACCAGACGTAGTCCTGGATGCCCCACCGCTCCCAGGCGTCGTCGTAATCGGCCTGGTCGATGACCTTTAATTCGCCGAGCTCGACGTCGAGGAGGTTGAGCTTCATGAATTTATCGGAAAACAGCAGATACCGGCTGTCGGGCGACCAGACCAGGTGCATGCGGAACCCGAGCCCGCCCGTGGTAAGCTGCTTCCACGGCGTATCGCCGTCCTGATTGGTCAGGTACACCTCCTCCTCGCCGGTGCGGTCGGACAGGAAGGCGACCCACTTCCCGTCCGGCGACCACGCGGCGTTCTTCTCCCGGGCGCCGAGCGTCCGGGTCAAGTTCGCCGGCTCGCCTTCATCCTCGACCGGAAGGCTCAAGACTTCGCCGCGGGCCTCCAGGAGCAGTCGCTCGCCGCCGGGCGAAAGTCTGAATGCCCCTTTCGTCGGACTGACCGAGACGAACTCCGGGCGCATACGCACGCGATCGGTGGGAATCGTAACGGCGACCTCCTCGACCGCGCCGCTCTCGAGGTTGAGCAGGTGCAGTGACGCGGCGTTCTGAAAGACGATCTGCTCGGGACCGATCGACGGATACTTCACATCGTATTCGGTGAAGCGCGTCTGCCGCGTGATTCGCTCGGTGTCGAGGTCGTACCTGTAGATGTTGAGGGTGCCGTCCTCTCGATCGGAATTGAAGTAGATCGCGTTCCCGTGCCACATCGGGAAATTGTCCGAGCCGCGCCAATCCGTGATTCTCTCGTAGTCGCGCGCTTCGAGACTGCCCATCCAGATGTCCTGTGCGGTTCCGCCCTGGTGCCGCTTCCAGGTGCGCGATTCGCGCGAGATCCGGTTGTAGGCGATACGCTTGCCGTCGGGCGACAACGACGCCAGCCCGGCGCGGTCCACCGGAAGCTTCTCCGGCATTCCCCCATCGAGCCGGACCCGATAGATCTCCTCCGCTCGGAACGAATACTCCCGGGTGGAGCGAAAGAGTACGCTCTGACCGTCCGGAAACCATCCGAGCACGCGGTCAGACGCCGGGTGATACGTCAGCCGCGTCGGAATGCCCCCGCGGGCGTCCATCACGTAGACGTCGGTCCCGCCGTCGTATTGGGCCGTAAAGGCGATCTGCCTGCCGTCGGGCGAGAACTTCGCCAGGTATTCCATGCCCGGATCGTTGGTGATGCGGCGGGCGTCGCCGCCCGCACTGGAGACGATCCAGAGATCGCCTTCATAGGTGAACACGATCCGGTCAAGGTGCACGTCGGCATACCGCATCAGGTGCGTGGCCGCTTGCACGGCCCCGGCTGAAATAATGAAAATCACACACGGGAGGATTCGTTGGGCGAGGCTCTTGAACACGTCGGCTGCTCCTTTCGTGAAAGCCGCGCTGTCGGTGGGCGCGCCGGAAGCGATCCGACAACGCGTCGCGGGTGGGTCGTTGGTCGTCTCAGTGCGAACCAGACCGTGCTTGACGTCTCCGTCAGCGAGGCGATTGTATCAAGGAGTGCACACGCGCCAATTCCCGCGTGGGCGTCGCGACGCCGAAGGACGCTTGCTGCTGCGGCGCGGTATGGACGCCGCCTGGTTGAGCCGTTGGAGACGATCACATGCGACAACTGCCCCTTCTGCTGGTCATCGGGGCCGCTGCGGCGGCACAGGACGCGCCGGAAGACCGCGAGCGGGTCCCGCTGGTGAAGACGGTTCAGCCGCCGTGCGGCGCTACTGACGTCGATCCCAGCGTCAAGGAAATCCGCATCACCTTCGATATGGCGATGAGCCCGGAAGGCTATTCGCTAGTCGGCGGCGGACCTCATTTTCCCAGTGTCGCCGGAGACCCGCGCTGGGCGGACGCCTACACCTTCGTGCTGCCGGTGAGTCTGCGGACTGATTGGGAGTATCGCTTCTCGATCAATAGTGACCAACACAAGAACTTCCGGAGCGTCTGGCTGGTACCGGCAGAGCCGACGTTTTGCCGGTTCACGACCGGCGGTGCGAAGGCGATCCAGCGCAACGAGGAGCAGCAACGGGATCTGAACATCGAATCATTCGACGCTCTGACCAGTGCCCTGCGCAACAAGTACTCCTATTTCGAGTTGCGTGACGTCGATTGGGAGCAGCATTTTGTGCGGCATCGCCGGGAAATCGTCTCCGCGGAAAGTGTGGCCGAATGGGCCCGGCGAACCGCCCGGATGCTCGCCGCCGCGAAGGACATGCATATGTGGTTGGAGCTCGATGGCGAGACGATCGCCACCTACCAGCGGAGCGTGCCCGCCAATTACGACCTCGATCGAATCAGGATGCTCGTGCCGAACCTGCACCGCCTCAACATGAACGTCTGGACCGGCGAGACGCAGGACGGAATCGCCTGTCTCATGATCAAGACCTGGTCGCGTGCGGCGGCGACCGACATCGGGCAGGCCCGCCGGTACCTCGAAAACCACGCGAACGCTCCCGCGATGGTGATTGACGTGCGTCCCAATTCCGGCGGAGACGAGACGCTTGCACGCTCGATTGCATCGTGGTTCGTCAGCCGCAAACACGTCTACGCGAAGCATACGTATCGGCGCGGACCCGCTTCCGACGACTTCACACCAATTCGCGAGCGGGTCATCGAGCCGAACGAACCCGAACGGCGCTACCGTGGGCCGGTCGCCGTGCTGATGGGCCCTCGCAACATGAGCAGTTGCGAGGCCTTCCTGCTCATGATGAAGCAAGCAGAGCGGGCCACGCTGTTCGGCGAAATGTCGTTCGGATCATCCGGCAACCCGGCTCCGACTTACTTGCCGAACGGGGTCAAGGTGTTGATACCGTCCTGGCGAGCGCTCACGCCCGACGGCGAGTGCTTCGAAGGCAAGGGCATCGCACCGGACGTCCGCGTACAGTTCGCAGGAACCGACCCCGAAACACCGGACCCCGTCCTCAAGAAAGCCCTCGAACACCTGCGCCGGGAGGTCCACTCAACGGAGAAGGAAAAATAGCTCGCAGCAGCTTGGTACATCGACACGTCTGGCTCCCGGGTGCTGCATCGGGCGCCGACAGGTGCAGACGGCGTCAGTGGCGTTTCGGTAATGTTCGCGCACTGCTCGAGAGCAGCGGCACGCTCGCCGTTTCAGCGACGCTCACGCACTGCCGGGCGTGGCGAGCAGCAGCGACAACAACTGAATGATGAAATTCAGAATGAGGCTCAACAGCGATTCCACCATCTGCGTTACTCCAACCAATATCAATCACCCCCCGCGGGACCGCCCTCGAACA
Organism: uncultured Phycisphaeraceae bacterium; assembly: GCA_964574815.1. Taxonomy (GTDB): domain Bacteria; phylum Planctomycetota; class Phycisphaerae; order UBA1845; family UBA1845; genus CAZNPL01. The sequence goes on along the minus strand of CAZNPL010000012.1, from coordinate 66,299 downwards.
CCTCGCGCAGCGCGAGATACGTGTTCACGTGCATCTCCACCGTGTCACGCAGGTCCACTGCGTAGCCGCCCGCCAGAACGGCGGCCACCGGCACGCCGTGGCCGTGACAGTAGCCGAAGACCGTCGCGTCCCGGGTCTTGATTCCTTCCTTCGAGAGTCGAAGCGAGCCGAGCTGGTCCTGCTCGAACGGATCGACGCCGCCCACGTAGATCACGAACCCCGGCTTGAAACGCCGGAAGATGACTTTGAGTGACGTGCGCAGCTTGTCCAGATACTCCTCGTCCGCCGTGCCGGCATCAAGTCCGATATCCAGATCGCTCTGCTCCTTGACCGGGTAGAGGTTCTCCTGGTGAATCGAGAAGGTGAAAACGCTCGGGTCGTCATGAAAGATATGGGCCGTGCCGTTGCCCTGGTGCAGGTCGGTGTCGATGACGGCAACACGCTCGACCCGGTACGTGGCCTGCACCTCGCGGGCGGCCACGGCCACGTCGTTCACGTAGCAGAAGCCCTCGGCCCGGTCGGCGAAGGCGTGGTGGAACCCGCCCCCGACGTTCATCGCACAACCGCGATCCATTGCCAGTTCGGCGGCCAGGCAGGTACCCCCGGCCATCAGGTAGTAGGCATCGACGATCTGCCTGGTGAGCGGCAATTCGGAAAACATGGTTCGAGGCGTCCGCCGACAGGCCTCCAGGTCGGCGAGATACTGGGGCGTGTGGACCCGAGCCAGTTGCTCCGCAGTCGCGGCCGACGGCGTGTGGACGATCCGATCGAACTCCTCGACGCGCGTTCGGATGCCTTCGAGCACCAGGGCGAACTTCTCGGTGGGGAACACGTGCACCCCAATGTCCGAGAAGTAATCGGGATGATGGACCACGCGAACGGTCATATCGGCCTCCGCCCGTTTCTCGCATGGTACCGCGACGGCCGGCGCCTGTCGCGGTCCGGCCGGATTCCAAGCCGCCTTGGCATCAACTGGCCGAAACCCCGAACGGTCAGCACTGCCTTCATCCTCGGTCGGTCACCCCGAGCTTTCGTTGACCCGGGTGGCGTCTGTCACCTAAAGTATGGAAGGAGGAGGAAAGACCGGTCTGTGAAACCTTTCAAAGAGACGAAAGTGGCCACCGAGCCGTCCGATCGAACGCGCGTCCTGCACATCACCGAGTCATTGGACGCCGAGTGCGCAGCGCTGACGACCGCACTACAGGACGGAGGCGCCGAGGTTGAAATGTGCGCAGACGTATATCGCGGGCTGGCTCGTCTTGGCCGCTCCGCTGAGCGTCAGTTCCACGCGGTGCTTCTGAACCTCGACCGGCTGCCTCGCGAGGAGTACGGTTTCGTGTCCGAAGTGGTCCGTCGCGACCTGCCCGTTCCGATCTTCGTCTACGGAGGTCTCACGGAGGCGGAGCGTATCAGCGAAGCACTGTCCCTGGGTGCCAAGGCGATAATTGAGCCGACACCCGGGGCGATTGCACGAGTGCTGGATGAGGCCCGTAAAGGGGCTCTTTCGGCAGCCCACGAGACGCCCCCGCCCGAGCCGGGAGAGGACGCGCCGCCGGCCGGGAGCCGGGGAGAAACTGAGATTCCGTTCCCCTGGCGGGAGGCCGGCGAACGCCCGGTGCGTACGCCGCCGGATAAGGGGGCGGCGGAAGCACCGGGGATGGCCGGTCAAACCGGCTATGCCGCCGCGCGAGTCCCCATCGAAGACGGCCCGCTGCTGTCGGCCGAGGAAATCCGGCTGCTGCTTTATAACGAGACGTCGCCGAGTTCGAAGACGGCGAACACGGAAGTGACGCGATGACAGGCGGGGTCGATCCGTCCATGGCGACTGAGGCGACGAGCGAATCGGTCCTGGTGGTGAACGACCGCGAGGGAATCGCCGATTGGCTGCGCAGGCGCCATCCGACCTGGCACGTGAAAACGTGTGACACCTTTCTTTCGGCCATCGCGGAGATTACGGGGGAACCCTTCCATACCGTCATGGCCTACGTCGATCCGTGGCAGCAGGAACTCGAGAAAGCGGTGGCGGGACTCCGGGAAGCCGCCGGCGACGGCGCCAGGCTTCTGCTATGCTGCCGCCCTGAAGCAGAGCCGATCGTATTGCGGGTCATGGCCAACGGGGCGGACGATTATTTGATCTGCCCGCTGCGAGACGAGGAGGTGATCGCGGCGCTGGCGAGTAGCCATTCGTTGAACACCGATGCGGAAGCAAGTCCACCCGCGGGCGCAACGATGGAGGGCACACGAGCACCGGCCGCGCCGGTTTGGAACGGGCCGGACGCACCCAGCGTTGAAGCGGAGGCTACGGCGGAGCTTGCAGCCCTTGGCGAGGCGGTCGATCGCCTCGGTTCGCCGCCCGAGCAATTGCTGGACGCGCTGGCGGAATACCTTCGCGTTTCCATGGGAGCCGGTGCAGCGCGGGTTGTCGTCGAAGGGTCGATGGGCCGCGCGGGTGACACCGGCTCGGAGCCGGAACTGGTCGAACCGCTATACCGTGATAACACGCCGATTGGGCACGCAGCCGTGTGGCCCAAGAAGCAGGGCTCGTTTGACGCAACCGAGGTCTCGAACCTGGGGCATTATGCAAAAGTGGTAGTCCGGTTGGCGCTTGCCGCGCTGGAGCGGCGGCGATTGCGCGAAATGGCCTACACAGACGAACTTAGCGGGCTGCCGAATCGGCGCTACCTGCGCGAGTGCCTGGCGCGGCTGATCGAACAGGCGCGCGAGGACGGATCCACGGTCACGCTGCTCATGTTCGACATCGACGATTTCAAGTCCTACAACGATGCCCATGGCCATGAGGCCGGCGACGAGATCATCAAGGGTTGCGGAGCGCTATTCCGGCGTAACGTCCGTGACCACGATGTCGTGACCCGTTACGGGGGCGACGAGTTCGCGGTGATCTTCTGGGACAAAGAGGGGCCTCGGATCCCCGGCTCAGAACATCCTCGCGAGCTCCTCCCGTTGATCCAGCGTTTTCGCCGATCGTTGCGGGCGCATCGATTCAGGCACCTCGAGCTGCCCAGGCGTGTCCGCCTTACGATCAGCGGCGGACTGGCCAGCTTCCCGCGCGACGCATCGTCACCCGACGACCTCGTCCGGCAGGCGGACGCCGCTCTGCTGGCCGCAAAGCGAGAAGGCAAGAACTGCATCTACATCGGCGGCGAAAACGGGGGCAGAGCGCTGGGCGCTCGGCGCAGCGGCTGACAGCCGTACGGTGCATCTTGATGCACCGCTCCCTGTGGGCCGTGTCCTGATACACCGCTCCGCCCGTCGCCACAGACCAACCACGGCTCCCCATAACGCTGCCAAGGTGCAGGTTTTGCTCTCGCTTTCTTATCGGACTATAGCGACCTCGCAATCCGCGAATAGAGGTCGCGAATCCTCTGTTCAGCTTCTTCCCTGCTTGCCGAATGCTGCGGATTGTTCAGTTGACACCATCCGATCTCGTCGATGTGGTCGCCCACGATGTCGTCGAGAACGTACTCCTCACGCCATCTTGCCGACTCACACGATACCAGCCCGTCGTTGGGCCCCTCGGTATCCTCGATCACGCCGTGCGAAAAGTGCAACGGCCAGAATACGGCGTTACGTTCCTGCGCGGCGGCGACCGTGCGATACCTTACACCACACTCGTTCTCGAACTTCGCAGCCCGTTCATTGAAGGCCTTGCAGCGTTCAGTGGTAAGGTCCTCGAAGCCGGCGGCGTCGATGCCCAGTCGCTTGAGCAGCGGGATGAGAACGCCCAAACGACCCGTACCCCAGTCGGCAAAGCTGCTCCCATGATGAGGCGTGCCGACCGTGGTCAGAGACGCGACCCGTTCATGCATCCCCTCGTCAACGATCATGTGCCTCGCATCGAGTCCGCCCATGCTATGCGCGATGATGTGCACTTTGGCGTGGTCCCTGAAGTTATGCGTGAGCTGGCGCAGCTCGTTCTTGAGCTGCTGAGCACGAGTCTCGACACCCGCCGACCAGCCGACGTTTGAATGGAAGACCTTAAAGCCCTCTCGCGTCAGTGTGCTGCGTATTTTACGAAAGTAGTGCAGACTGTCGTCACCCTGGTTGTCGAGCCCGAAGGTGGCGTTCAACAGGTGATCAAAACGGCATATGCCATGGGCCAGGATGATCGGACACGGTGTTCGCCCGGACACGCGTTCCTCCTCGAACCTGAGCGATCGATTACGCCGAGCCCCGGGGCCGGGGATGCCCATTGTACCAACGAGGAACGGTGGCCGGAGCCCGCGAGGCAGCGTTGTCATACGCCCCCGCTTCAAAGCAGCCGTCCACACCTCGGGCGTGAGGATCGCTATTGCGTCCGCGCAAGGCTGGCGCAGACGATCTCCTTGTCATTGCGGGCGAAGACGTGACGATTTGCGAACGCCGGATGAGACCACGCCACCCCTCCGCGCCGTGACGGTAGCTGATCCCGGGTCGGCTCGATGAGCTTCGCGCGGCTCTTCTCCTGATAGCCTTCGGGCGTCAACCGGGCGATGATCAGCTCGCCTTTCTCGTTGAACATCCAGATGTTGTCGTGATTCTCAACGAAGTGGATCGTGGCCCAGCGGGCTTTCGGCACCGCTTCGAGACTCTCCCAGACCCGGTCGCCGTTGTCTAGCCGCAGGCATCGCAGTTCGCCGTAGCTGTCGACGCCGTAGATGTAGTCTCCCTCGACGTAGGGAGTGGAGATGATCGAGTGCAGGGCGTCGGTCTCCTTCTCGCTTTCGCCGGCCCGTTTCCAGACTTTTGACACCGCCGGCCTGTCCTGCTCGAGGCGCAGCAGCAACGACCCGTCGAAGAAGTTTGTCAGGAAGAGCAAATCGCGATGCACCACCGGCGTCGAGATGCCGATCGGCATGCGCGCCGGCGCGAACGGATGCTTCCAATAGGCCTCGCCGCTTTGCGGGTCCAGCCCGACCACGTTGTCGGCCGTGTAGACCACCAGCACGCGCTGGCCCGCCTGTTCGACCATGATGGGCGCCGAGTAGGAAGGCCGATCGTCCAGTGCCCGCCAGATTTCCTTCCCGGTCTTGCGGTCGAGGGCGACGACGCACGCATCGCCTTCACCGCCGATCTGCAGGATCAGCTTGTCGTCTTCGATCAGCGGCGCGGCCGCGATTCCCCAAATCGGCATCCGGATCTTGTACTCGCTGTTCAGATCCCGGGCGAAGAGCACCTTCCCGGTCTTCGCATCGAAGCAATGCAGATGCCCCATGGTTCCCAGCGAGTAGGCTCGCCCGTCGTGAACGGTCACCGACGCGCGCGGACCGGCGTCGTATTGCACGCCGCGGTATGGGCAGTCATACGTGTGCGTCCAGAGGCGTTCGCCCGTGCCGGCGTCGAAGCAGTGCACCCGCTCGACCTGCTTGGGCGATAACAGGCGGTCCATCACGTAGACTCGCCCGTCGGCAACCGTCGGACCGCAGTAGCCGCTACCCAGCTCCGCCCGCCACACGTGATCGAGCTGCGGTTTGTCCAACTTGTCGATGATTCCGGTCTCTCTCCACACTCCGTCTCGCTGCGGCCCTCTCCATTGAGGCCAATCGTCCGCGATCGTCGCTACGGTCGTAAGCAGGACAATCGCGCCGGCCATCACAGGCCGAGTGACTCGTAGAGCTGCTGACATACGAATGTTCTCCGATCGGATCTTGGTTCGTTATCGCGAGCACTTCTCGTAAAGCCGTTGACGAGCATAACATCAATCCAGGCAGCGACGGCGAAAAACACGAACGATGTTCCTCGCAACCCGCTTCGGAATGGTCCAGCCCGTTTACCGCTCGTTGCGATTGTAGGCACGGGTCTGCGATTCGTGAAGCCGGCGAGAGGTTTTGGGTGGTTGGGTTGCGCCCGGACCGCTTGCTTGACAGAAAACGAGGCCCGGCTCGCCTCCTGCAGTATGGCCAATCACGACCGGTCCCCCTCGGCCCGCGCGCACGGACCGCACCGAATGGACAAGTCACCGGAGGATGGAGTCCGGGCGGTCACTCTGCAGTGCCGGCCACCCGCTGCGCCGAGAACTGCCACTCGATTCGGCTGAAAACCGTGGTCTCTGTGGACGAGCAGATGAAGTTCGAGGACTGCGCCCCGTCGGGGAATCCTTGCGGATCAGGCCATTCGCCACTCGCCGAAACGCTCGCACTCGACACGCTGCCGGAAATCACGGCGTTCAAGTAGACACTTTGAAAAGCAATCTCAAATGTGCCGTCGGCGGCCGAGTCTCCCTCCCAGCCAACGTTTCCAAACGTATACTCGATGATCGTCACGGTCTGCCCGGCGTTGGCCGAAGCGTCGGCGGGGCAGGTGGTCTCAACCCACTGGTTGTTCAGAATCTGAGTCTCGGTGCCACCTCCAATGACAGGCACCTCGACCACCTCGCCGTCGGGCGTATCGATCACCGCGTCCACGAGGCCGTTTTCGTAAAGTCGGAACTCCACATCGATCGACTGCCGACTCACCGCTGTGCCGCCCGGAAAGCTACCCTCCGCAGTCAGTGTTCTCGTCCCGGTACCGCGGAACACCTGCGGGAATCCATCTCCACAGACCACCGAATCACACGTGGAACCTCTGGGATTCACGGTGCCGCCCTCCGCCATGCAGTCGTCGACCGAACGATCTTCGACGCAGTTCCCCTCGGGAAAACAGCACGCAAAGATGCAGGGATCAGGCAGACACGCATCTTGCGGCTCGCCGCCCGCCGCGATGCAATCGTCCGTGCTTACCGGCCCGATGCAGGAAACGGTGTCATTATAACAGCACCCTCCCTCGGCCTCCCCCGGGTCCTCATCGGCCGCACAATCAGGGTCCTCGGGCTCGCAGAGCAGGATGCACACGCCATCGGCAATGCCGCAGAACGAGCAATCGGCACCGGGCGTCGGACAGTCCGCACCGACCCTTTCGTCGTCGCATACGTTATCATCGTCGCAGCAGAAGCTCCGCCGGCTGCAGTAGTCCGCGTTGGTGCAGTCGGTGTCCCGTTCGTTGCAGGATTGGATGTCGCAAATACCGTCGCCGACGCAGCAGAATCCGTTCGCGGCACAAAGCTCCGCGTTCGTGCAGTTGACGTCGGGTTCGAAGGTAGGGCAGTTGACGTTGCAGATTCCTTCGTCCGAGCAGTCCTCTTCGGCCACATCCGGCTCGTCTTCCGGATCGCGCGGGCCGCAATCCGTGCAGTCCGTGCCGAACGCGCAGCCGCTGGTCACCGACCCGGGCCCGCCGTCGTCACATTCCCCGTCCCCGGCACTGTCGCACCGGTCCGAGCAACCGGGTACGGGCGTGGCCCCGCCGCAATCATGACAGTCGGTGCCCGTGTCGCATCCTCGCCCCTCCTCACAAATGTCGTTCCTCGCCGTAGCACACGTATTCGAGCAGCCGGGCACGTCGCGCGGGCCGCAATCATTGCAGTCCGTGGCGGGAAGACAAATCGAGGCCATCGACAACGGTCCCCCATCTTCGCACCGACCGTTGTCGGCGCCGACGCACGTGTTGGAGCATCCGATGCCGATCACCGGAGACGTAAGAGAATCGCAGATGACCTGGGGAAGGTTACGCCCGTCCTCGGTAAGCAGGCGGGCACCCTCGTCGGCAATCGAATACGCCAGGCATGCCAGGTCGGGATACGAGAGGCTCTTGATGATGCTTGCGGCACTCAAGCCGTTCTTGATCACCTGGCACGTGAGCTCCTGACCCAGCTTCAGTCCGGCGATCAGTTTGGGGGCGAGTTCCTCTCCTCCACTTGCGATCGGCACCGGATCCGAGCCGCGCAAGCCGTCGAGGGCGGCTTGCTGCAGGAGGCATGTCCGGTCGAGGGCATTCTCCGCAAAGCCTCCCGAAACAAGCCCCCACAGGAGGCACGCCTGCCCCACGGTATTGCCGATCGCCTCCACTGTCGGGCAATCGTCGGACAGGGTACTCTGTACCTCCAGCCGGTACTTCGGCAACTGGTCGCTTCTTGGAAGGGTGATGCGGGTGACGTTATACGAGGCATTCTCAGTGCCGTGGACCGTGGATTCGCCTTCGTTGAGCACCGGTACTCCGTCCGAGCCAACGTCGATGACGAGCGTACTCGCAGGAATACTCGCATTGAGCGTCACCGTGAGGCGATGACCTTCGCCCGCGGCCTCCACAAGCACGGCGTCGCCCGTGGCATGCGTAATCTTGATCGCATTCTCGAAGTTCTCCTGCAACATAATTAGGTTGCCGTCCTCGTCTTCAAGGACGGCGCCCGTCAGCTCGACTCCGCCCGCCGCATCCGCCTGCCCCAGCAGGAAGACGCGCGTTCCGTCTTCAAGGCCCAGGCCGGCGACCGCGCCAACCGGGCCCGTTTGCAGCCGGACCGCGCCGAGTATCTTGGCGTCATCACTCGGCACGAGATCGGCCAGTTCATCTGAGAGAATCTCAGCGGCCTCGTTCTGGTCCGCGTTTTCATCGACCCCCGAACCGAAAACGGGCTGGGGCTCCGGGACGGGGGGAACGCAGCCCATGAACGCCGCGAGCAGCAGCACGGCGCATGCACAGGCGCTGAACCAAACCGGGCGTGATAGAAGAAGCTTCATGACCGAATCTCCTTGTCTCATGGAAGGACGTTAGAATCCGCGCTCAATCAGAAGAATCTTAATCGTAGGTGCTCAGGCCTGATCGTACAGAACCTTCCTTTCCGATTCCACTTTCCGGCGTTCCTTCCTCTCACATCCATGTGTCGTCAACTGCGGTCGCGACCGTTAACAGAACCGGGTTCCCGTCGAGCGCCACAACCGCGGACATTGTTTGAGCACCGGTCGTCCCCTGCCCGGCGTTAGACCGTGGCCCGAGTTGGCTGGCACTCTTCACGGCGGTGTTCGGAGCAAGGCGACGGTGCGCAGCCGTACCGGCGGGCCGAGCTCCGGCACCGGACGCGCCTTCGCGAGCATCAGGACCCCACGTGAGAGGGCCGACGGCGCATTGACACCTGCGTAGTTCGGCCTCTAGATTGCCCCGTGACCCGAAGAGGCCACAGGAGCCCACCGTGAGCAACCCAGGCGATTTGAATCCATCCACCGGAACCACAACCATCGCCGTGTTCGGCAGCTACTCCGCCGCTGAGGGCTCGGAGTTGTATCAACGGGCCTACCGCATCGGTCACGCATTGGCGTCGGGCGGTTTCGAACTGCTTAACGGCGGTTACGACGGGACCATGAAAGCGTCCTGCAAGGGGGCCAAAGACGCGGGTGGACATACGATCGGCGTCACGTGTCCCAGCTACATCCGCGACGCCCGGGGCGAACTGGCGCCCAACGACTATCTTGATGAGATTCTCGCGGCGTCCGACCTGCTCGCCAGGATTCGTATGATGATCCGACTCAGCGGGGGCTTCATCGTCCTCGACGGGGGCACGGGAACGCTGTCGGAGCTCGGCATCACTTGGGAATTCGTGAGCAAGGAAACGATCACGCCCCGGCCCATCATTATCGCCGGACACGCTTGGGATACCTTGCTTGAAGAAATGCATGCGCACCGCGCCGCCAGCACCCGCCACGTGCACCGGTGCGACGACACGGACGAGATCATCCGCATGCTCGAGAAGCATGCCGTGCCCGGCACGCGCCGGCGCGATGTGGAAGATCTGAGCGAGACAATCGCCGACGACACGGCCACCGTCGACAACCTGAAGAAAATCATGTACCGCTTCATCGCAGAGCGAGAATGGCAACCCTTTCACGACCCGAAGAACCTTTCAGCTTCCATTGCCATTGAGGCCGCTGAGCTGATGGAGCACTTCCAGTGGCTGCGTTCCGATGAGCTTGACAACATCGTGGACGACGAGGGCCGTATGGCCCGGATACGGGAGGAAATCGCCGATGTTCTTGCGTACGTCCTTTCGTTCGCTCAGACGATGAAAATCGATCTGGCCGCCGCTCTGGCGGACAAGATGAAAAAGAACGCCGTAAAGTATCCGGCGGAACACTTTCGCGGACGCTTCGAATAAGGCTGGGTGATAGCCTCATCCAGCTTCCTCACAGGGCCACTCCACTCCGGACTTGCGTTTTCCTTTTCGATCGTTACACTTACTCACTAGAACGGGCCGAAGGAAAGGGGTTTTCTCGGGCCAAATACCAGCTTTCGCAATCCGATCGTGGAGGACGGAGTATGTCTACTCGAACGAGGATCTTGTTCCCCGTGCTCTTGGTTTGGGCTTCGGTGCAGGCGTCACCTGCTCCGGCCGTACCACCTGAGGAGGCATTGCAGGCACTCTCAGCGGAAATAGAGAACTACGAAATGAATCAGGCTGTACAGTCCAGCGCTGCGGCTGCAGCCGGGGCCTGCTGCCTGCCGGACGCTACGTGCACGATCACCGCCGATGGGTCGGAGTGCCGCTCTGACGGAGGAGTGTTTCAGGGGGATGGATCAGATTGCAGCATTTCGTGCCCGGCGTTTCCAGCGTCGGATGTGCAGCTCTTGAGCTGGGTGCCGAGGAGCGCCTTCCCGGAGGCGATCAGCCAGACGAACTCGGCCAACGACTGCTGGGGCTACGTGTCGCCTTCCGGCCGCGAATACGGCATCTACGGGTTGTTCGGAGGGACCGGCTTCGTCGAAGTCACGGATCCCGAGAACCCGGTCGTCGTCGGATACATCGACGGCCCCGACTCGACTTGGCGCGACATCAAAGTGTTTGACGAGTACGCTTACGCCGTCAGCGAAGCCGGACTTGGACTTCAGATCATCGATCTAACCGACATGGACAACGGGAACGTAACGCTGCATTCGACCGACACGCTGGGCGGCTTCTTCTTCACGGCCCACAACATCGCAATTAACACGGAGTCCGGCTACGCCTACACGGTCTTGAGTGATTTCGTGCGTGGGCTGATGGCCATCGACCTGTCCAACCCCACGACGCCGGTCGTGGCCGGGTCGTGGGATGAGGTCGATATTCACGACGTGATGGTCGTGACCTACGACAGCGGGACTTACGCAGGCCGGGAGATCGCGTTCGCCAGCTGCGAAGAGAACGGCTTCTACATCATCGACGTAACCGACAAGCAGAACATGTTTACGCGGGCCTCGCTGACCTATCCGAACATTCGCTACGCGCACCAGGGCTGGTTGACCCGGGACCGACGGCACTTTCTGCTGGGCGACGAACTGGACGAAACGCAAGACTCCGACGTCGACACAACCACGACTCACGTTTTCAACGTCGAGGACCTCGACAACCCGTTCTGGGTCACGTCGTTTACCAGCGGTCTGCCCAGCATCGACCACAACCTGTATGTTCGAGGCGACTTCGTCTACGAGGCCAACTACAACAGTGGGCTGCGGATCTTTGACGTCTCCGACGTCCAAAATGCCCAGCAGGTCGGGTTCTACGACACCTTTCCGGAAAACGACGACCGCGACTTCTCGGGCGCCTGGAGCAATTACCCGTTTCTGCCAAGCGGAACTATCTTGGTGTCCGATCGCCAGCACGGGCTGTTCATGCTGGACGCTTCGGAGGCCGCGCCGCAAACGATCCCCACGATCGAGCTTGTTCCGAGAGCGGGGCAGGGCAACGAGATCACCATCGCACCCGGCGATGTGGTTGCGGTCGACGTCATGGTTTCCGGCTGGAATCCGGAGCAGTTACAGAGCGTGGAAGTGTCCATTGGCGGCGCATCGCTCACGAGCGCATGCGGAGGCACCCTTTCTTTATTTAACGCCGACGCTGACGAAAACGGCGCTTGCGACCCTGGGAATGAGGACGTATGTCCCACGTGCCCGGCTGAGCTTGCCGCCGAACATTTCGACGGCATCTACCTCGACGATTGCCGGCCGGACCACTTCTCTAAAGGAACGCCATCGGTCCCACTGGATACGATCACGATCGACCTGGCCAACGTGCACTTCGGCTGGTTCGGCCAGACCACCGGAACGGAAGATTTCGGGACCTCCCGCTATGCAGGAACTTTCGTTTTCGAGATGTCCAACGACGCCTTCGGAACATTCACCTTGGAGCCGCTGGCGCCGCCCGCGACAACGATGCTGGACGACAACGGCACGCCTGTGATCGTCAACCCGCTCCGAATCGGTGCGACGATCCACGCCAGCGTTACGAATGCCTATGCGGATATCGATGGAAATGGTGTTCGAAATCTGTTCGACATCTTTTGCATCCTCGAAGGCATCGCAGGCGACTTCTCGAGTTGCTCCTTCGCGCAAGATGACATCGAGCCGTGCGGGGGCAACGGCACCATTAACTTGCTGGACGTATTTGCGGTACTGGACGCCATCGGCGGCGAGTTGGCATGCTGCCAGGCTCCCAGCTAGGCCCCGCATTCGTTTGCGTTTATCAAGCGAGCATACGCTTTCCCCGCGCCGGTGGGATGCGTTCAGCATTGCGTACACCTCTGAAGCGCCGACTGCGTCCTTTCCCAAGTCCGTTTAAACGCTATGATCTGACCGTGGCGAAAAGGGAGCAGCGCAATGAGTACGCTCATCGCAGTTGTGGTGACTTCGGGCCTGATCTGTGCACCTCCGGAAGCGCCTTCGGAGGAGCTCGATCCGGCGGCTGTGGAACGTTTCGCGCGCTTGGCGCTCGACTGCCTTCACCGGGAATACCCCAACAAAATATCTCATGTCCTCAATTCCGCCGAAGATGCCAAACCGCCCAGCGACTTGACGCCCGTGTTCTACGGTTGCTTCGACTGGCACTCGGCCGTTCATGGGCACTGGCTGCTGGTGAGGCTCTGCCGGATGTACCCGGAGGCCCCGTTCGTCGCCGAAGCCCGCGCGGCGTTGGATCGCAGCTTTCAGCCGGCGAAAGTGGCTCGCGAAGTTGACTACCTCAATGCCGAAGGCCGAAAAACCTTCGAACGCCCCTACGGCTTGGCCTGGCTGCTGCAGCTCAGCGCCGAGTTGCACGAATGGAACGATTCACGGGCGGAGGTTTGGGCATCGACGCTCGAGCCGCTCGAAAAGATCGCGGCCGATCGCTTCCGCGAGTGGCTGCCGAAGCTGTCCCACCCGATTCGCACCGGCGAGCACAGCCAGACCGCCTTCGCCATGGGCTTGGTTCTGGATTGGGCACGCTCGCGACAGGACAGGGCGATGGCAAAGCTCGTTGAGGAACGGGCGCGGGACTACTACTTGAATGATCGCGATGCGTCGCTGGCCTTCGAACCCGGCGGTCAGGATTTCCTGTCGCCGGCGTTGGCCGAGTCCGATCTGATGCGCAGGATTCTCTCGCCACAGGAGTTCGGCGCGTGGCTCGGCGCTTTCCTGCCCGCGCTCAGTCTTGAAGGTTCGGACGATTGGCTGGAGCCAGCAGTTGTCACGGACAAGGCGGACGGAAAGCTGGCCCATCTCGACGGGCTTAACCTATCGCGGGCATGGATGCTCGAGGGCATCGCATCCGGTCTGCCTCAGCGTGACCCGCGCAAAGCGGGACTGGAAGGGGTGGCACGGAGGCATCGCCGCGACGGTCTGGACGCCGTCACGGGTGAGCACTACGAGGGCGGGCATTGGCTGGGGAGCTTCGCCGTTTACCTCGTAACAAGACGTGGACTGTGAAGCCGACGTGGTGCGGCGCACTCGCCACCGGCGCCGCATGTCCACCCGCCTCGGTCGCCGATGGGACATCAGGCGCAGCGCCTCCTCCAGACTATACTCACGAACGCCTCCCAAACGTTGGACGTTGTTGCACCGACCCTTGAATTCATGCCTTGCATTCAATCCAAGAGTGGTTTAAACTGTTCACCCGTCGAATAGTGCGTGCGGGTGGTGGTATGGTGCTCGGGATGATGTTGCCCCGACCGGGATGTCGGGGTGATGGGCGTCGACATTAGGGAATCCCGATCGCCCTGGGGTGGTTGTGAGCATGGCCTCCGTCCCGGAGGTGGATTGGACGGGGCTTGGAGGGGTAAGAGCACCTCCTCACACGTTGCCGCGAGTGGGTGGTCAGCGGCCGCGCGAGCGTGCCGTTCGGCCAGGATCTCATGTCATTGTTGATCAGAAGTTCAGAGTTCGGTGCCAACCGGGCTTTCCGTGCGCGCGGGCGTTTCAAAGAGGTCTTCGAGCTTGAAACCTGCCGCGTGCGAAGATCACGTGACAGTCAGGCGGCCGAACGAAATCGGCCTGTTTAGAAAGAAAGGCGTTGGAAATGAGCGAGCCGGATGAGTGTGGATGGCGCGTGAGGCGCCCGTTTGTTATCGGCCTTTTGTCCGTGGCATTACTGGCTGCGCTGCCGACGTCGGCGATCGGTGCGACGGTCATCAGCAAGAGCCACAACACCGACGTCCAGTTTGGCGTGCCCTACGCGGAGCTCGAGTACGAGAATCCACTGAGCGGCACGGAAGTCGTGGCAGGGTACAGGATCCTGGAATGGCGGGACGCCGAGTTCGTCGCTGGGGCGCCAGCGAACCAGTTCGACGATTGGCAGAGTTCCGGCCCGGGTGTGATCACCGGCACCGCTGATGAGGCCTGGCTCACCCAGGGCGGGCAGGTGCTGACGACGCAAACATCGGTCGCAACCCGGTTGGTTTCGATTCACCTGGCCAGCGATCAGTACGGGGGATTGGCCCGTGTTCGGGTTGACGGTCAGCTCGTCGCCGAACTCGACATGGAAACATTGGGGGCTGAGGAGACGGTTTTTGTTCTGGTTGGCGAGTTGGCCCTTGCAGAACACACCATCGAGGTGTTGACGCCTGCGCTGGCTGCGCCCGCTTCAGAAGGTATTCCACCGTTGGTTAGGCTCTTGGGCGGCGCGGCGTTGGATGCAAAATGGTATCAGCCGCCGGAGCCGGCCAATCCAGACAACCTCTACTACGGCTGGAACGAGTTGTCGGTCGTCGGAGGGCGTCAGATTGTGGCCGACGACTGGTTCTGTGACAGCGACCAGCCTGTTACTGCCATTCGCTGGTGGGGGTCGTTTCTGGGGTGGCGTGGAGCGGAGCCCCCGCCCAACTGGACGAATGACTTCGTGTTCACGTTCTGGACAGACGTGCCGGCAGGAGTGGATACCGAGTTCAGCCATCCGGGGCGCGTCGTATGGGAGGCCAAGTGCGATACTGCGAACTGGCGATTCGCGGGCTGGGACTTCGATCCGATCGCCGGCTCCTACGAGGCGGCTTTTGAGTTTTACTGTGAGTTGCCGGTCGAGGACTGGTTCTTTCAAGAGCCGCGTGAGAATCAGATCTACTGGCTGAGCATCGCCGCTTTCTACGGTGCCGACCCGCCTGGCGAGTACCTGTGGGGCTGGAAGGCTCGGCCTCGCGACCCGAACTCGCCGGCGCCGGACGATGCGGTGCGCGTCTTCGATCCGGTGTGGCCGACGCGCGGCCAGGTTTATACGGCAGGCGAGCCTATTTACTGGCCCACGCGGACTGAGTCGTGGGACATGGCCTTCGAGCTGCAATACAGGCCGGTGAAGTGGGCCCAGCCGCCGGCGCTGCGGGGTGAAGAGGTCTGTTACTTCGGGTGGGACGAATTTTCGGTTTACGGCGCTCATCAAATCGTGGCGGATGACTGGTTCTGCGAGACGAATCGCCCGGTGACGGCGATCTACTGGTGGGGTTCGTACCAGGGTTGGCTGGATCAGGTCCCACCGCCTGAGGTTCCGACGGGTTTTCACATCGGCATATGGAGCGACATCCCCGCCGGGATGGATGCGCCCTTCAGCCACCCGGGTGACATGATTCACGAGTGGCGGGTCCCGATGGATGTGGTGCGGCAGAGGTGGGTCGGCTGCGACTTCCATCCCGACTACGGCCAGGAGAGCGCCTTCCTCTATCAGTTTGAGATTCCTGTGGAGCAATGGTTTCAGCAGGATCCCGGATCCGGCATCTACTGGGTCAGCATCGCGGCCGTCTACGGCTCGGGGACTTGCCCGTGCGACGGCGATGTGAATCGCAACGGGGACCTTAGCAGCGAGGACATGGCAATCGTGGAGGGGAATATTGGCTGTCCGGTGGGTCAGGCGCGGGGGGGCGTGCTGTTCTGCAATGAGAGCGACGTCAACTGCGACGGGGTCGTTGACCAGACGGATGTGGCCATCGTGGAGTGCCAACTCGCGGCCGGGTGGACCGATCCAAGCTGTTGTGCGGGCGTGATACCGCCGCACCCGTGGGGCTGGAAGACTCGCCCGCACAATGCGGATTCGCCGGCTCCGGACGATGCGGTTCGCATCCTGGACCCGACAGCCCCGCAACCCGGAGCTGTTTACAGAATGGGCGAGGAGATTCTGGATAACGCCGGCAACTCCTGGGACGCCGCGTTCATCCTCGCGACGACTGAGGAACCGCCCTTCGTCAAGTGGTCGCAGCCGCCGGTGTTATACGATCCGCCGGATGCGTACTTTGGTTGGGATGAGGTGTCGATCTACAACGGTTCCCAAATTGTCGCGGACGACTGGTATTGCGACGACGGGGCACCCTTAACAGATATCCACTGGTGGGGATCGTTTGTCGGTTGGGGCGAGCGCCAGCCGCCGTCGATTCAACCAGCCGGTTTCCACGTTGCGATCTGGACGGACGTGCCGGCGTCGCCGGATACGTTCAGTCATCCGGGCGAAGTGATCTGGGAACTGAGATGTGTGGATCCTCGCATGGCATTCGTCGGTTGGGACTTCTACCCAGGACAGCCACGGGTGGCGCCCGAGGCAACATTCCGGTACTCGTGCGAGTTTCCAGATGGCGAGGAATTCCGGCAGGAGCTCGGCGGCAACATATATTGGGTAAGCATATCGGCAGTATACCAGGAGGCGCCGCCGCACAATTACGTCTGGGGTTGGAAGACGCGTCCTCGTGACGCCGAATCGCCTGCGCCCGATGCCGCCGTCGTGGTGGACGACCCTACAGGGCCTGGCGTTGGTGCGATGTACGTCGCCGGCGCGCCGATTTATTGGCCCTCGCCCGCGGACTCCTGGGACGCAGCATTTGTTCTGACCTCTGGTCCGCCGCCGATCGGGGCGTGCTGCTATCCGGACGAAGTCGGCTACCCCTGCCGCGAGATTGCGCAACTCGAGTGCGAGCGAACCGGCGGTATTTACTATGGTGACGACACGGTGTGCGGTCGACGCGCGGCGTGCTGTTTACCCAACGGTACTTGTCGTGTCACGGCCGAAATCTGCTGCGAGGGCGAGGGCGGCTGGATGCCGGGCAGCGCGGTTTGTCTTGGCGACACCAACAACAACGGCGTGGACGATGCCTGTGACGGACCGATCCAAGCCTGCTGCCTGCCCGACGCCACATGCGCCGATACGACGCACATGGACTGCGTGCTTCGCGGTGGTGATCCTCAAGGCCCCGGCACGGATTGCAGCGGCTCGTCCTGCCGGCTGTTGAAGTGGGCTCAGCCGCCGGTGCTGAATCCGGCCTCTCCGGAGCCTGAGTGCTTCTGGGGCTGGGACGAGGATTCGCACTATCAGTGCTGTCAGATCATGGCGGACGACTTTGTGTGTCAGGGGCCGAAACCGATCACTGACATTCACTGGTGGGGTTCGTACCAACTATGGGGCGAGCGCGAGCCACCGGCGAACGCCCCGGACCGCTTCCACATCGGCATCTGGACGGATGTGCCTGCGGGCGGCGACGCTGACTACAGCCATCCGGGCGTGATGGTCTGGGATTGGGTCGTGCCGCGCGACGCGCTCAACGAACGCTCGGTAGGTTGCGATTTGTTCGGCGACGATGTCGTGATCGGACCGGATACCTGCTTCCGGTACGATTTCTTCATCCCGGAGGGCGAGTGGTTCTACCAGAGCACGACCACCGAGCAGCGAATCTACTGGGTCAGCATCTCGGCAATCTATCTGAACGTCGAACCGCCGGCCGAGTTTGCATGGGGCTGGAAGACGCGCCCGCGGGATCCGGACTCGCTTGCTCCGGATGCAGCAATCAAAATGCTTGACCCGCGTGCTCCGAGCGTCGGCGACGCCTTTGTTGACGGCCTGCCATTGATCACCGGTGCGGCGGCTCCCATCCCGTGGGATCTGGCGTTTGTGCTCACTACCCGGGACGCCATCCCGCCGCGGGAGGCGTGCTGCTTCGAGGATCAGAGCTGCCAAGACCTGACTCGAAATGACTGCATCCGACAGGGCGGCGTTCCACGGGGGCCGGGCACGGATTGCTCAGCGGCCGAGTGCCCGTCGTTCAAGTGGATGCAGTTGCCGACGACGGTGGCTGGTGATCCGGATCGATGTTTCTGGGGCTGGGACGAGCCGTCGCAGTACAACGGAAGTCAGATCGTCGCCGATGATTGGATGTGTCAGGACGGCCGGCCGATCACGGACGTTCACTGGTGGGGATCGTACCTCGATTGGCAGGAGACCTTCCCGCCACGCGGCGGTCCCGAGCAATTCCGCATCGGCATCTGGACCAACGCGCCGGATCCCGTGACGCCGTTCAGCCACCCGGAGCAGCTTATCCGGGAGTGGCTTGTGCCGCGGCACATGCTGAACGAGCGGCCGGTGGGTTGCGACTTCCATCCCGATTTCGGCGAGCCCGAGACGTGCTTCCAGTACGATTTCATCATTCCCGAAGATCGCTGGTTCTACCAGGAGAGCGCGTGCGCCGTTTACTGGATCAGCATCGCAGCCGAGTACACTTCGGGGCCGCCGGTGATTCCGTGGGGTTGGAAGACTCGGCAGCATTTCTTCGAAGATGACGCGATCAGGATTCTCGACCCGCTGGCACCGCAGGTCGGGGACCGATTCCAACAGGGGCGTCCGATCGAACATCCGCAGGGCGTTTCCTGGGACATGGCTTTCGCGCTGACCTCGACGAAGGAAGTGATCTACTCGAAGTGGTCGCAGTATCCCGGCGATCCGTCCATTAACTTCGACGCGGCATCTGACATCTGGTTGCCGCAGGAAGAGATCCCGCCGACGACCAAGTGGGAGCAGGCCCCGAATGCGGAGTACCCCGGAGTGCGTGCGCACGACTTCTACGACGGTAACGTCGTGAGGCAGTTGGTGGCGGCCAACGACTGGCTGTGCGAGGGCGGCGTGGTCTCCGACTTTCACTGGTGGGGCGCCGTGGTGGATCGCGGCGAGGGCATTCGTGGATTCCACCTCAGCATTCACGAAGGCTTGAATGCTCCGCCGCCGCCCGGAACTCCCTGCGTGCCGGGCGCACTACTGTGGGAAAGGGGCGTTCGCATTGACGACGTAGTCGTGACGCCAACCGGCGTTTTTAACAGCGCCGGGTTGGAGATCATGCGCTACGACTACGATCTGCGACCGGACGAATGGTTCCCGCAGGAACGGGGTCGCACATACTGGTTCGATGTGTCAGCGATCTCGCAAGATCCGCGTGCGCCCTACGTGTGGCACTGGCAGGAGTCGGGACGCATGAGTGTGCCGGAGCTGTGCCCCTCGGCGGTGATTGATCGGCCGTCCACCGTTGGGTGGCAGCCTATCTTCTGGCCGGACAGCGACACGTATAGCGAACTGGCGTTCGCGGTGACGTCGCGCGACTTCCCACCGGAGGTGAACAGGGTCGTGGCTGACGACTTTGTCTCGGACGGGCGACCGGTCACCGCGGTCCGATGGTGGGGCAGCTACCTCGACGAACGATACGCTCCGGAAGGTGTGGCCGACCCGGAACACGTGCTGGATGGATGGCTCCTCACGTTCCACTGGGCCGACGTCAACGCGGAACCGGGCTGCCCGCCGAACCTGATGGTGGATCCCCCGCCGACGGCGTTGGGCGTGTACTTCGCGCCGGCGGACGCCGTCGAGATCCTAGGCATCGACAGCCAGGACTGCCTGGGCCACGCTTTGTACGAGTACACCGTCAATCTGGATAGTTGCTGCCTGCTGTGCTCGGAGATTGATCCGCGCAGTGACGTACCTGAAGGGCCGGCGCAGCAGAGGGCGTTCTTCGAGATCGGCGGATTCCGCTACTGGCTGTCGATCCAAGCCGTGGTGGGCACGGAGTGGGTACCGCCCGCTTGCGACAGGGTGCGGACAGGTCATCTGCCGTCCGACCTGTTCGGCAACGCCGGTCACTTCTGGGGCTGGCACAGCACCGACCGGGGCGGGCTCGATACGGCCTGCACGGGTCGAATCGCCGACTTTTCACCGTATCCGCCCACTTGCTGGGATTACGGCATGTGGAAGAAGCAGCTCAACGAATGCCCGATCGGTGAACTTCCGCCGCTGGTTCACATGTCCTTCCAGTTGCTCACAAACGCGCCGGACGTAACAGGTCCGCACATCGTGCACATGACGGGGCACCTGGGTCACACGCGGCCGTGCACCGGCTACATCGACCCGAGGCTGGAGAGCGACAACGGCACGACCGTGAACATGGGCGTGGACAAGCTGACGGTCGTATTCAGCGAGCCGGTTTTCGCCCCGGGGGGCGCGCCCGTCGGACCTGCTGATTTCGTCGTCACTGAAACCGGAGCCGCAGGAACGCCCAACCCGGTGGCGGCGGTGACGCAGGTGAACCCGATCACGTACGATCTGGACCTTACTCGGATCATCACGCTTCAGGAGTGGACGACCGTCCGCGCTGTTGTCGAGGACGGGACGGGCAACCCGATCTCTAACATGGGCGATCTCGGCCCCGGCACGCCGGAGCCGGACCGCATCGATCTGGCCTTCCTGCCGTGCGACATTGATCAGGACGGGCTGGTAGAACCTCAGGATCTGATTCGCCTGCGACAGTTCCTCACCGCGGGCTTGTATCACAACGCCTGCGCCGACGATCTGTACTTTGATATCGACCGGGACGCCATCATGCCCGAGCCTCAGGACCTGCTCCGATTCCGCCAGATGATCGCCGGCACGCCGCCGGCCACGCGGTCCTGGTCGCTTCAGACCATGAACCACCCGCAGCCGTAGGGCAGGCGGAATCGGCGAATGCACTGGGATGTAAAAAAGCGGGCTCCGGGAAACCGGAGTCCGCTATTTCTTGAAGAAGGTAAGCTCGTAACGGTTTGCGAACATCGAGACCACGCCGTCCGCGCGGTCCCGCCGTGGCCGCCGCCCTCCGACATCACTCGGCCGGCAGCGGCACATCCTGGGTTTTGCGCTGCATTGTTCGCCAACGATCCAACTCGTTGCGAACGCGGCGACTGATCCTGCTGGCGGCCCGTCCCACGGCCTGTTCGATGTCCTCCCCGGCAGCCTTGACCAGCACCGCCCCCGAAGGAACCAGGTGCGCTTCTACGGTACAGCGTTTGTCCACGCCTCCGCGCGGACCGTTGAGGTCATGAAGGCGAACCAGTACGCGGTTCACGCGTGAAGTAAACCGGTCAAGCGCAAACGAGATACGGCGTTCGATGTACTCCTGCGTCGACTCATCCAGTTCCGTGTTGCGGGAATGAACCTCCAATTCCATCGGCCACCTCCTTTCGTCTTGGCCTCGGTCTGTACGCGCAAAAGGCACACTCCGGACAAGATCCGGTTGATGCGGCACGCGATGTTGGTTGTGTCAGAAGCGATGCTCGTGCGGAGTGAAACGCTCGGAACATGCGCGGGTATCCTCAGGATGACTCGCCGTAGCCGAACCTTCATACCTATCGGACGAGACCCAAGAGCGCCACCAGCCCGGATTCTCAGCGCTCGTTGTCTGCCGCCCGCCCAACGGTCAACCTGATTGTACCCACCGCGCCGCACAAAAACCCGAACTTTGCACCATCAGAGTGCTTTTTTAAAATTAAAAAGTTGTTCATGCAGCAACGCTTTAAACGTTCCGAGCCGGGTGATCAAGTCGAACGCCGCGGACATACGTAAAAAGACCTGCCGTGCGCCCCCGCACCAAAGTTTTCCATCAGTAAGAGCCCCACGCCGACGGCGCAAAGCGGAGTAGCATTCCAGGTTGACCGCCCGACTCTGGCAGCGCAATGATCTATCGTGGTCGTTCCGGAGACCCGGGACGCTGGATGACGTGGCGCCACGTGAGATTCTCCACATGCGTGGTAGCTTTCAGGCAGGGGAAAGGAGCGTCTCAAAGTGGAGGCGACCCGCTGATGCGATGGAGCTTTAAAGACTCGTCCGTAGAAACGACGGCTCGTACACCCAAAACATTCTTCTTCTGCCGGGTTGCCGTTTGCACACTTATGTTTGTGGGCCCAGGATGCACGAACGGGCGGGAAGCCGCCGGCCTCAAAACCGATCGCCAGGAGACGGTCGCAGCGACCCCAGCGGACGCACTGATCCAAGATCAAGCCGCTGCCATGGCCAAGGAGGATCAACGCGACGCCGCGACTGCAACACAGCGCACCCGGCCGGCAGTCACCCATCGCGACAGTCCTCTACCGCGCGTGCGACGTCCGAACTAAAATGGTAAAGCAGTCCAGCCGGGGCTGGCAATTGCGTTGGCCTGAGGCGGCGGCACCGCCGAAGCTTGGGCCGGAACCAGACGCTAAGATCGAGGCGATCCGAACGCCACCGGACGCATGGCCATAAGTCCTGCGAACATGCACAGGATCATGAACGCGCCAATCGGTCCGCAGGGAATCGCGATGTTGGGAGGCTCGATTCGGCCGTCGGGCAGATTATCGTCATCGATGCCGCCGCCGCCTCCCTCGGCCTCGCCGATTTCGATGCGGTCGTCGAACGGGTCGAAGGCATCTTGAAGAGGAACGCAGGTAGCCGGGTTTTCGCCGGGTGCGCATTCACGTCGCCGCGGGGCCTGTTCGGTGAGGACGCCGTTTTCCAGCGCTACGGAGGCGTTTTCCGAGTCGTCGGCCGCGGCCGCCGTGGATGAGATATTCGGCACACCCACGAAACCGTCGCCATCGATGTCAAAACCGGGCATGCGCCAGGAGTAGAGGATCGCCCATACCCTGCGATCGGGGATGAACTGGGTCCGCCCGGTCGGCCGCAGCAGGTCCTGCCATCCAAGGCCGACGCCGCGATCGCCGTAACGATCGTAGCCGGGGTCGTTGTACAACGCGGCAATATCCTCAAACGTCTGGTCGGCGTACAACTCTCGCTCTCCCAGCATGAAGTCGACGGCCGGCGGCTCGTCGGTTTCGTCGATCACGATGTGCCACGTGCGGACGTCGGTAATACGCCATAGGCCGTTGCCGTCCCAGTCTGCGCCCAGGAGGTCTTCGATCGCGGCTTCCGGCACGACGCCGGCGGCCTCGAGGTCCTCGCGGAAGAGGCTGATCAGGTCGCCGACGTTGGCGGGGTTATCGATGGCCTCGATGTCTTCAGGAATGTCACACGGATCGAGGTTCTCGCAGTCGCTGGTGACGAGATCGTTTCCCATGTCCATGGCGTTCCCGAGACCGTCCTGGTCGATGTCGCGGTTCCCCTCGGCGCCGAAGCGGACGAGCGTGATCGCCGTATTGCCGAACGCCCGAAGATTGATCAATGGATCGGGATCCTCACCGTCGGGTTCGCCGTCGCCGTCCGTGTCGGGGTTGGTGGGGTCTGTGAAAACGAATCCGTCGAAGTCGTGCAGGAGGTTGCTGGTAACCGGTTCAAACTCGATTGAATTGTCGAGCGGGAATTCGCCGGGGCTGGGCAGCCCGTCACCGTTCTTGTCATTCCACTCGCGGCCGCCCTCGAGAATGCCGTCCTTGTCCTCATCGATAAACGCCAGGCCGAAGACTTCCACGAAGTCACTCAGCCCGTCGCCGTCGGTATCGGGGTCCAAGGCGCTGGTGCCGACGGCCAGTCGCGTGAAGATGGGCGTCGGCGGCGTACCGGGGACGATGGCCGACGGAGCGGGGTAGAAGACGACCCGGTCGATGGATTCGCCTTCGGCGGTGAGGGCCTCGAAGCCTCCGACCTCCCAGTTGTCGGGCAGGCCGTCCCCGTCGGTGTCCGGGGAGAGGTCCGGGACCCCGTCACCGTCGATGTCGAGCTGGCTGAGGATATTGGCGACCGCGAGATTTCGCGGCACCATCCGGCGTCCGACCGTGCCGGGGAAGATGAGTTCCCCGGTGTCGGTCCGCTCCTCCTCCTCGAATCCGAACACCCCCCGCAGCTCTTCGTTCGAGAGCGTAATGCAAGTCACGCGCGGGTTGCTGCAAAGATCCTCCTCGACGAAGGTCTGGGCCATCGCCGCGGGGCCGGCGAGCAGCAGCATCGAACTTACCACCAGGGGTCCACTGGTGCGTCGGTTCATGAGACTATTCCTTTTTAATGGCGTACCAAGTCAGACATTCCTATGGCACACAATCACCGTCTTGCAGTTCGAAGTCGAGCACGACGACGTCGGTGCACGCGGGCAGAGCGACGAGGCTCGCGGTGACGGTGCATTCGATCACAGCCGGCAACGACGCGTTCTCCGGGGCGTCCAAGATCGTACTCAAGTCCCGGATAAACGATCGTTGGAATCGGGGGAAACCTTCGATGGGAATATCGACGGCTATTCCCCCACTTTCAATCACACGGCAGTCCCATTCAAAGTTGAGTGTGGGGTCATTCGGAAGCGCCTCGAAACTGAGGTTCTGGTCCACGTCATAGCATGCGTCGCAGTCCCCAGCCCCCTGCGGGCACACGTTGGCATTGAAGCCAACCGGGATGCTCAGGATGGAGACATCTGCAGTGCCGGTATCAGTGCAGCCCGCCGGCGTCGTCACGGTGACGTCGATGGTGCACGTGCCGGCCGCGGGTCCGGCCGAGTACTCGATGGCCGGCGTCCCCTGGCCGCTGTCGAGCGTGCACTCGGCGGACAACGTCCAATCGTACAGAGCGAACGCCCCCGCATCGGGAACCGAGGCAACCAATCCGGTATCATCCACGCACGCGCTCGCAGGCGTCGTAATGGTGACGTCCGGAAGCGGGTTCACAATCACATCCACTGAGTCCTGTCCGACGCAGGTCAGCCCGGAATCGACACTGACATCGATCGTGCAGGTTCCTGGAGCATCCGCCGAGTACTCGATCGACGGAGTCGCGTCTCCGCCCGCGTCGGTGCGGGTGCATGGGCCCGAGACGGCCCAAGTATAAGTAGCGCCCACGCCGGCATCCGGGACAGAAGCCACGTTGTTTGTGGAGCCCTCACAGACTTCAGCATTTGCCGTGATGGTCGCATCCGGAGCCTGGTCCACTGCAAAGTCCACGGATGCTGTATCCTCGCAGCCGGGAGCGGTGGTCACTGTGAAATTGCAGTTGATCGACGTGGGGAAGACCACACGCGTGCTCACGTCGGGCGTGAAGGCCACCACCCGCTGGTCCGACGTAAAGAGCACGTCATCGTCGCACTCCCAGAGGTAGTCGGCCCCGGGAATCTCCGGACCGCCGGTTAACGTGATCACCTCGCCCTCGCAGACCAGAGGTGCGCTGACATCGGCCGTGGCGACCGGGACGGCCTCCACGGTGACCGCCAGCGTATCGACTGCGACACAGCCGTCCGCGTCGGTCACCACCACGTCAAGCTCCACAAAGGCGACGCCTATGTCGGCCGTGTAATCGATCGACGACGTTCCCTGGCCGTTGTCGAGCGTCCCGTTCGTGACGGTCCACACGTACGTGGCGCCGGCTCCGGCATCGACTACCGAACCAGTTCCGGCGTTGCCCTCGCAGATCGGGTCCGGCACCGCGGTGATCGTCGCGTCCGGCTCCTGAACCGGCACGTCGACGGTGGCGGCCGTGGACGAGCATCCAAATTGATCCGTTACGGTCACGTCCAGACTGCAAACGGGAGAATCATCAGCAGTGTACTCGATCGCCGGTGTCCCATCACCCGCGGTGATCGTGCAGTTCGAGGACCAAACATAGGTGGCGCCAGGTCCTGCATCTGCCACGGACGCGACATTTCCGCTGGAATCCGCACATACAAACAAATCGGCGGCGATCGTTGCATCGGGCGAATCGAATACCTGGAAGTCGAGCAGGGCCGAATCCGTGCAAGCTGTTCCGGGATCCGTGGCGGTCAGCGTGCAGTTCACCCGCCCCTCCGGATTGACAGGAGGGTTCGGCAAGAAAGTGAATTCGCAGTCGAACGAACTCGAACCCTCGTCGCAGATCCACTCGCAGTCAGCCCCGGGAGGAACGGACGTGCCCGTCAACGTGATGAGCTCACCATCACAGACGAACTCAGGAGCCGAAGCTTCGGCGACGACGTCGTTGACCGTAACCGTGGTGGTATCCTCGCTGGAACAAAGGGTGAAAGGATTGGTCACGGTCACGGTGCAGTCCACCTCGGCGGGAAATGGTCCGGCCGGCGAAAGCACAACCACCGCGTTCTGCCCGTTGGCGACCGTGCCGTCGGTGCACTCCCAACTGAAAGTCGCAGGGATCGCGGGAATTGTGCTGAGCGTGACCGGATCGCCCAGGCAGACCGGGCCATTGTTCATCGCCATGGCAGGCGGGTTGGAGAGCACGGCCACGTTTGCGGTGTCGGTTGCAGAGCAGCCGTTCGAATCGGTCACGATCAGTTCGATTCCACAAACGCCCGCCGCACCAGCCGTGTACTCGATCGTCGGCGTGTCCTGACCACTCGTGATGGTGCACCCGGTGAGCGACCAATTGTAGTTGGCCCCGGCACCCGCATCCGGTACGGACGCGACGTTGCCGGTCGAGTCCGCACATATCTGCACCGGCGCCGTGATCGTTGCGTCCGGCAGCGGCTGAATCGGAATGGTAACCAGAGCGCTGTCCACGCAACCGTCGCCATTGGTCACGGTAACGTCGATCGCGCAAGACCCAACGCCGTCGGCCGTGTACTCGATCGATGGCGTATTCTGCCCGCTCTCGATCGTGCAATTCGACGACCAGGCATAGGTCGCCCCGGGGCCGGCGTCGGCGACGGACGCGCTGTTACCCGTGCTGGCGGCGCAGATCCCGGCAGCGGCCGTGATCGACGCGTCGGGATTGGCATTCACAGTCACCACCGTATCCGCTTCGTCAAAGCACGTCGTAACGGTGTTCGTGATGAGTAACGTGCACGTCGTATCACCGAGCGGGAACTCGCGCGGGGGCGGATCCTGCTCACTAGATACGAAACCGTCGGTACACGACCAGGAGAACTCGAGATCAGCGGGGTTGGCAGGCGGGTTGCCCACGCCGCCGAACAAAGAAACGGGGATTCGATTATCCGCGGCATCGAATTCGCAAACCGCGCCGCTGGTGGAGGGCTGCGCGACGTGATTGTCGATCAGGTTGACCGAGGCCATGCCCGTCGCGGCGCACTCGGTGTCGCCGTCAATCACCTCCACTTCAAGATCGACAACGCCGGGGAAGGGGCCTACCGAGTAGACGATATCGGTCGTCCCCTGCCCGCTCTCGAGCGTACCGTTGATGACAGACCAGTCGTACGATGATCCGGCCCCGGCGTCCGGAACACTGGCTGCATTGTTCGAGGAATTGGCGCACACATCCGGTGAAGTCGTCACCGTAACATCCGGACGCGTGTTCACCGTAAACGATATGGTGTCCTGAACGGAGCAGGCGCGTCCGCCGTCAGCCGCAAGAGGATCGGTCACCGTGAGTGTGCAGGTCCAATCGCCTTCTTCAGTCAGCAGCACGTTGGGATTCTGAAACGTCAGCGTTGTCGAACCAACCCCGTCCAGATCCCTCCCGCCGCAGGACCACGAATACTCCAGGCCGCCGGGCGCGCCCAGCAGGTCGATGCTCCCGTTCTCGCAACGATTAAAAGGGTCGGCACCTCCCTCCCCGGCACCACCTGCGGCGCCGACGTCCGCGACGGCGTCCTCAACCACGAGCAGAGTCGTGCTCGATGTGTCCGTACGGCCGACAAGGGTGTCCTCGACTTCAACGGTGATGGTGGCAAGCGTCCCCGGTGCCGCGCCGTCGGGGGACCAGATGGGCGTCGCACTTGTGGGGTCGTCGAAGGTTCCGACGTCGGTGGTCCACTCGTGTGTTACAGGTCCAGGGCTCACCACGTCGACGGAAAGCGGAACGGATCCACTCGCACCGATACACCGGCTGCTGCTGTTTGAATCCGTTCTTTCCGGATCGTCCGCATTAACTGTGATGTCCCCGCAAAAAACACTGATATCGAGCGTGACGACATCGGTGTCCTTTCGTCCAACAGCGTCCTGCACAAAGACCCTGATGTTGACGCTGCCTGCCGAGGCGGGACTGCCTGAGAAAAGGGACCGCGCGACTTCCAGGAGACCGTTGGCCAGTGGCTCGTTGCACGTGCAGTTGCGATTCGGAAATTCCGCCGGCGCCACGTCCGAGCAGGTCACCCCTTGTTCAAAGGAGCCGCCGCCCAAACCGAGGTTGGGGGCATCGATTTCGAAGCACACGTCATAAGGCTCAGTTCCGCCTGAGACAATCGCCGTGATGTCGGTAGTTTCGTCGAGTGGCGGCAGACACGCTCTGCCGGCGGCGGCGGCAAGCGACAAGGGCTGCTCCGCCTGGACGGAAACGGGCACCGACGCGGTTGCCGTGGCACCAGACCTGTCGGTGACCTCGATTCTGATCAGAAGCTGCCCCCTGGCCAGCGGCGTGTTGTACGTGTTCAAAGCGATCGTCTCGCCGCCGATCGACTCCAGTGGTTGCCCGAAGGGATCGATCAGACAATCCCGCTGACTTTCTGGAAGGTCGACGAGCGTTCCGGGTTCGCAGTCCGCTTCGCCATCGTCCTGTACGCCATTGCAGTTCTCGTCGATGAAGCCCGGACAGACTTCGCGCAGAGTGCCCTCGACCGACCATGTAATGCAGTAAGGAACGTCCGTTTCCCCGAGACCGCAGCGGGGGCTCGCCTGCTCCGGGAACGGACGGCCGCCGGTGATTCGGGCACTCAGACCGATCGGAGTTTCGGGTGTGACGCTGCCGGTGTCGGAGGACAAAGTGACCGCCAACGGGCCGGCGGGACGCACGACTTCGAAAGTAGCTTGCAACGTTTCGGATTCGGTGCCGGTGATGCGCTCACTGTCGGGCGTGGGACAACCTTCCGGCGGATCCTCAACAACCGTCGTTACCAGCGTGACCTGTACCGTCTTGCCGTTGGGGCCGGGATCGCCATCCACGGTGGCGCCGATAACGCTCTCGGTGGAGGGCGGGGCGGTCGGTGACGGTTCGGTAATATCCAGCAGTGTCTCGGCCTCCGCTTCGGAGCAGGACCCGTCGTCACGGAGGACGCACACCGTCCAATCGAACGTAGCGCATAACGACGTCTCGACAGTCACGGTGACGCGGCCTTCGTCGACGTCCCCGCGGATGACCTGTGTTCGGTCGGCAAACAGAAACGCCTCGAACGTTCCCACCCCGCCAACGGCGCCGTCGTTGCCGTTTCCGTTGATCGGCGGTGGCGGTACGATCGGCGGAGCAACCGGACAGCCCGCCATCAGGCCCGAGAACACGATCAGCACGAGTGCGAAACCGCCCGTGGCTTTAAAACGACTGAGTTTCATCGACAGACCTTCCTTTCACACTGCTGCCCTATTCCGGCAACTCTACCCCCCCCCAATTCGCATCCGTGCCACGTTGAACGGCCCGCGTGATCCCTCGTTTGGCGGACCCGTGAGATGGTTATCTTAATCCGGGCCGACCCGACAACAAAAGCAGTTGTTCGGCGAACGGATTGAATCCGATCCGCCGGTCTGTCCCGATGATCCTCGATCGCCTGATCCTCTGTCCGACGACAACTGAACCGGGAATCTGGCTGGCGAGCAAGTTCTCGACGGCGCTCCGCTGTGCCGTGACCGTCGTCGAGACCGTCGTCCTGGTCACCGGCGAGGTCACCACCGTTCGCGGCTGGTCGAAGGCTTGCCTCGGAATGCCGACTTCGGCACCGAAGGTGCGCGGCGTCGCGGCGGCTTCGGCGCGAACGGGCGTGAAGTCCCCCTCCTCGGCACGCGCCACCCACTGACCACCCTGATCCAGCGCAAACACGTACAAGTCGCCCTCCGTCTGATCCCAAGCGGCGCTCGCCGACGCGCGGCTCTCGGTTACCGTTGGAACCTGAGTTGAAACCCGCTGTCCCTCCGACAGCGACGTGCCCGAGTCATCCAGAGGCTCCCCCTCGCCCCCGATCAATCCTTCGCTCGGGACCGGCCCCTCGAAGAACAACGCCTCGTCGCCTCGTGAAACGGTAAAGGCCGCCTCGAATTCAACGGCCTCGACGACGAGAGAAGCACCCTTCGACAGAGTATATCCGAATGCTTCTTCAGTTCCAGCACTTACCAACAACCAAGCGTTATCGGAGGGCGATCGGACGACGTGGACACGACCCCGCTGCACCGCAACCGACACCGCAACGTGATCCGCCAGTCCGGGAATCTCGGGGAGTGACACCAGCGAGTCACTGTTCATGTGAACCGCAATCCGATAAGCCGGCAGCCAGATAACGGCTGAGGCGCCCGGCAGGGTGGAAATGCTTTCACCTGCACTTACGCCGCTGGCCCGTTGATTAAACTCGCCGGCCGCCTGTGGAAATGCGGGGCCCGATTCGCCCCGCGTGGCACCGTCGCCCGTGACTACGGTCACATAACCCACCGGCGCTTCCCCTCGACGCTGCGCGGCGGAAGGTTCAACGCATGCGAACAGAAGTGCCGCACATATCAACCAACATCCAAAGCGGTGCATCATCCACCTCGATCAGTTAAAGGCGAACGCGAACGTGATCCCGTAAAAACCCCGGTCGTACGAGTAAACCGCCGATCCGAGCCGGTCCACCACGTTGCTGTCGTCGTCGGTCCACCGGGCATGCGCACGAACCGTCATGAGGGAGCGGTCAATGGTCGGCGTGTAACGGTTGACAAGTTCGCCGTTTTGAAGAACAAACGTACGCTGCAGCCCGATCTCGTATTCCTGGATGAAGTCGTCCCGGCCGCGCCGGTGGAAGTCGACCAGACTCCCATGACGGTAATCCTCCCATTCGAACTCCGCAGCAAAGTCGAATTGCAGCCCCCACGGAAGCGGTAGAATGAAACCCGCGGCCAGCGTGTAGTTGTTCTGGTCGAACTCATCCCCGTTCGTGCTGTCCCAGCCGTACTCGATACCTATAAAGGGCGTGAAATACCGGGCCGGATAATCCGGGTCGTCCTGAAGCTGTCCCTCGTCGCTGGCCAGCCCCCATGGCTCCCATCCTTTTTCCTCAAACCAGGGGGTCATATCCTTGAGCTTGTGGCTGTGCATGAGCCCGAACCGGAAGTACTCTCCGGTGCGGTCGAAACGCCTGTCCACCAGTGGCTCAAAATAATCTCGATTGTCGTACTCGAAGTAGAGGGCGGACTCCGCAAGGCGATCGTCCCAGTTCACGCGGATATCCGGGCGGAAAAGGTTGGAGCCGAGAAAAGACTCGCGACCAAGATTCGTCCAACTGTAATCGTACTGCACGCGCAGGTAGACCGGTCCCACATCGCCGCTTTTCCGCATGAGTTCGTACTGGACGGCACCCGTGAACCCATAGGTCTGCTCGTCGAACTCGTCCACCTCGCAATGCCACAACTGCGTGGTACGACCCCGTAGTCCGATGGTCCAACGATCGTAACTCGGATCGATGTGGCCGAGGTTCAATGTGTAGTCGACCGCAACGCCCAGAGCCAGTCCAAAGTCGCTCTCATCGTCGATGCCGCGCGGCAGGTCCGTGCGCTCCCCCAGCAGGACGACGTTGGTGTCGTAGTTCGGGCCGATGAAAAACGAAAAGCGGACGTCGTTTTGGTAGCCCAGAAGCTGCGGCTGCTCGCGGACCTTGGCGATGACCTCCTCGCGCTGCCGCAATGCGATCTCAGGAATGGGGCCGCCGCTGAGCGAGAATGGCTCCTCGCCCGGGGCGGGCACGACAGTGTCAAGCTTGACGGCCTGGTCCAAAGAGCTTTCGGCCTCATCCAGGAGCTCATCACGTGCGCCGCTATCAGTTTCGATCAACGCTTGGATCGGGAGGATTAGCCCCAGGTACAACGAAGCGTAGCTTCGCCACTGATCGGGCGCGGAGGGATCGTTCGACAGGTCCCTCATGATACGGGCCGAGTTGGCCAGCCGGACCTCGTCGACATCCACATCTTCATCGGGGGCGCGACGCGGAACGGCCTGACGATACCGAATGACGCCGAGGAAAAACCGCGCCCGGACGGCATCCTCCGTGCTCAGATCGCGTTGAAGAAGCTCCTCCAGGGTGCGGGCGGTCTGTTCCAGTGCCTCCTCGGCTCGGGCACGCAGCCCTTCGGCCGATTCGGTTATCTGCTCCGGGGGCAACTCGGCCGCGCGAATATCACGGGCTTCGTTCTGATCCAAGCGAGCGATCTTCGATCTCGCGACGACATCGAGCAGCCCCACGACCACGTCCGTCCGTGCCAACACCTCATTCAGCCGTTCGAGGTCCTCGATCATGGCCGAGTACGCGGCGCGCTCGCGCCTCGCGGCGGCCCGCATCTCTTGTCGATTGGCCTCGATGTCGTTTTGGAGCTGCTCGGTTGACGCCTCGCTCTGCAATTCCAGCCAGGCCTGGAGATCCTCAAGACGCCGCTTCTCCGTCTTGAGTAAAAGGCGATCCGATGGGCTGAGCGACTCGTCCTGAAGCTTGGCCGTGAGTTCCTCGATTTCTCTCCCAATGGCCGCCTGCTCCTCAGGATTCTGACGGATTCGGAGTGTTTCCCGGGTGATCTCGATCTGGTCCTGAGCGCCCAGCCGTTTACCGCGCTCGAGCAGGCCGATCCGCCCGTAGGACAAAGCTCGGAACAACAGAGCCGTCCGATTGTCGGCGTCGCGCTCCAGCACGCCCGTCATCCGGTCGATGGTGGACTTGTAAAAACGATACTCCCGTTCGTCGAGGTGCCCTTGAAGGTACTGGTGAATGCCCTCGTTCAAGTCGAGGACGACTTCGGGCGACGGGCGGTCGGCCCCCTCCTGCCCCAGTAGCCGTTGACCGGGAATCAGGAGCCCGATGCCGGCAACGGCCACGCAGATCAGCGATTTCATAGTCCAAAGCCCTCAGCCCAATAGACGCAAACTCTGCACGGAAGTTGGCAACGGCGCTCCCCGTTGGCCCTCGCACGGTACCCCGGCCCACGACCGGGCGTGCAGCCGACGTGTTACACGCCGCCTTGAGCGGACTCAACGATGGCCGCTTCCAGCACGGTGAAAACCGTCGAGACGCCGGTGCGGATGAGCGAGGAGGTCAGAAAATCTCGTGCTTGCAGCGTGGTGATGCCACACGGCCCGCTCAGCAGACAGGCACCGGCCACCAGAAGGCCGATTAATGGGCGACGCCAATTCGTTCGCATGTCAGATCATCCTTTCCGAACTGCCTCCGGCTCGGGACACGGCCCTAAAGCGAGGCGACCAGGTTGTCCAGCAGAAAGATGGTCAGGTCCGAAGCAAAAGACAGGCCGGCCCGGAGCAGGATGTCCGGATCCACGGTGCAGCCGCCGACCTGGGCCAAAAAGAGACCCGTCAGGCAACCGCAACTGAGTAGTTTTCGAAACCGGTTCCGCATGAATATCCCACCTAATTGCGACCCCTGGTCGATCGACACACTTGCGTGTCGCCGCGCCGCGCGGACGACCTTGCACAACTTCCGAAGTACACCGATCCCACCCGCTCGCGCCAAGCGGACGCTGGTCGGCACCTCGAATGAACAGTTCGGGCGCACCCTCGGCAGAGTCCAAGTCGAACCCGACGTATTCTGACGCGACATTGGACTCCCAGCCCCGCAAACTGTCAAGTGGATTTCTTCAGCAGGACTCGCTCATGATGCGGCCTTGAAACGCCGACCCGGTCAGGGCACGCTGCAATCAGCCAGCACTTCAGCCGCCCAGGTGTCGGCTTCGGTCTGCTGCGACACCTCTTGCCCGCTCCATTCCGTTGCCGGGGCGCCCAGGCTCTTGGTAAGTCGATAGTCAGCCTTGTATCCGCTGGTGACGCCCTCGGTCAGGGCCCTCAGGGAACTCCATCTCGTCGGTCTCGGCGGGAAACTGGGGTTCGTGTGATCCGTGCGGGTCAGTTGTTCTTCAAACGTCAGATTCTCAAGATCGATGTTCTCGAATCCTTGGTCGGGCGCTAACACAAGACCGATCTGCCCCTCCCAATCGCCCGGCTGTTGGGCCTTTATTGCGTCGTCAAACTGACGGAGAACACTCCCAATGAGCAGTTCGCCAAGATTGCCCTGGTCGGTATTGAGCTGATCTCTCGAACACAGAAGCATCGCTCGCGGACTCTCCTTGAACTCACCCGTGACGGTCGCGCTCCAGGCGAGTGCGTATACGTGATCCACGCCGGTGAAATACTCGACGAAGACAGTGGGTGTAATGCCCCTTTTCCCCTCGTGCCACAGACCGCCGAGCCCGAAATCATCGCGTATGGCTCTCGTGATGTCGGTCAGCGTCTGAGGCTGTCTGTTCAGCGTGACGGCCGTCTCTTTGGCTGACCAGATAGAGTTCAGAAGCCGCACGACGTCGGCCCCCGTAACCCCGTTGGGATTTGAGGCGGCACGTTGCAACTGGGCTTCCCGTTGCGATCGAGCGCTCCATTCACTCAGGCGAGACTGCAGAGCCCGCAGCTTAGGCAAGTCACGGGCCAGTGCTGACAGAATCCTACCGCCGCTTGCCAGGTCCCAATCAAAGGCTCCGTCATCGCCGATTCGAACTGAAACCGTGCCCCTAACCGTGCCGAATGCACCGAATCGTTCTGATAGGCAGCCGGCATCAAGGCCTTCGGGCACACCCTGAGACGCTGCCTCCCAGCCCGATTCTATCGCCATGCTCAAACTCTCCGGGGCGACACCACTCTCCGATGTCAACTTGGCCTCGCTGATCTCCAAAGACGGCACGGCCATGGAATCCGCCTGAAGGTACGCGACCAGTTCGGCGTCGGTTGCTGCGCCGGAGAGCGCGTCTACGAACCGGGCGTGACGCTGGTCGGGCGGAAGCAGACGCTTGTCCACAAGCTCGAGCCCCGCCTCTACCAAAGGCCAATACGTCGGCTTGTTCGCATTACTCACGATTCGTGCCGCGGCGCCCTCAGGCGATTCATCACCGATCCGCCATCTTGTCGGCAGAGGAAAGTGATTGCCCACCTCCGGATGATCGATGCCTCCGAGCTGCGTGGTTCCGTCCGACGGAATCGCAAGCAACCAGTCGCCCTGAGCGTCCGGCGGCGCGATTTCGTTCAGGTTGGCACTCGAGACAGCATTGATCCAAACGTCCTGGCGCTGACGCAGATCGGCGATCGTGGCAACAACTGCGGCAGAATACTCCATTTCGTCGACGGCGGCTTCCCATGAGTCGCTGCTGAATTCCAGCGACTGCGGATTCCACGACGCCGTAAGCTCCCGTGGTTGAAGCTCTAGTGAGGAGAACGAGACGGTCGCCGAAAAGGTCGATCTCGGCTGCTCAATGGGTGTCGTGTCCAAATCAACCTCGCCACTGAGCGGACCGTCCTCGACCCGATCGAGCAAGACCGCTGATGACACACCCTGCAAATCCCAAAGACTCGCCTCGACATCCCGTTTGACCGAAGCGTCAAACTCCGACCGCGCATCCGCGACCGAAACGCGGCCATCTCGAAGCTCGATTGCGACCTCGTCCACCGAAATAGGCGGGCGCCCCCCTTCGACCCCGGCGGGTCGCAACACTAACTCTGCATCAATCCGTCCGAGCCAGGCCCGGGAGTCCGCCGAAGCCGGTTCCCAGGTGGGTTCGCCCACGGTACGCCCGACCACAACGGATGGATCGAGCAGTTGCGGCGACACGATGGGGGCTTCGCGAAGCAACTTGTCCAGAAATGCGGCAACCTCTGCCTCGGGCGTCGAGGCCAGTAAACGCTCTAAATCCTCCACCTCCCGCGCGATGCGTTCCCGTTCGGCGACGGGCACCATCCACGCCACGCCGTCGGGATCCAGGTTGATTTCGACCGACGTCCACCCGTCGCTGATGCCCGGGATGCGATAACGAAGTGAAGGAGCGTCGGTTTCCGTGTACTCCCGCACCAACCTGTCAACGATCGGATCCAGCCACATGGATTCGGATAGTAGTCCGCGAACCGTTGCGACTGCGATATCAAGGCCCGGGCTGGCTGGAACTTCAATGGGCGGCTCCTCAGGCTCCTCCGGCGGACGAGTAAGATTCAGACTGACAAGACGCTCCCGAATCTGCTGCTCGGCGTCCTGAACAAAAACGCGGACGCCGACGCTACCCTCCGAAGCGGTGTTATCGGTCCTCACCATGCGGGCTACCCGCACCGACTCCCCGGTCAGTTCCTCGTTGCAGGTGCAGTTGGTATTCGGAAAGCGTGCGCTGTCCACTTCTGGGCTCAGCGAGCCGCCTTCGAGCTCGATCCCGCCGGCGCGGCCGGCGTCGGGCATCCCTTCCAGGCCAAAGCAAACCGTGTACGGAGGCGCTCCGCCCGCCACCGTTGCGCCGATCGTCGCCGCCTCGCCGACTTCGAGGCTCGGCGGATCCACGCTCACTTCGAACGAAAGCGCTACAGGCGCAGGGTCCGGCGTCGGGTCCACTGGTCGCTGCGGTTCGTCGTTCCCGTTGCCCGACAGGAATCGCACCAACACAATGCCGACGATGGCCACGATCACTACCCCGCCTCCGATGGGCAGAACCGGCGGTCCGCCTTTGACGGGCAGTTCCAGATACTGCTCCAACGAACCGTTCCAATCCTGAACCGGACGATATTCAAAGGACTCGACATCCCAGGCCGCCTCGAGCGTCAGCGGATCATGCCCGCGCGCGCGCAGTTCGAAGCTGATCTTGTCCACCGGCTCGGAGATCGTCCGGGGGTTGGCGAAGAGCTTTACCTTTGGCGACTTGGCCTTGATGCGCGAGCGCAGTTGACCGGTCAGCGTCCCGCGGCGATTCGACTGAGCAGTCGCGACAGCCCGTTCGAGGGCTGACTCGGCGGCCGACACGTCGATGTCGTCCGGCGGTTTGTCGACTCGGGAACAAGAAACCGGCATGGAATGAAAACCACCGGGCTTATCGGAACCGTTGGCGGCGAGGCCAAACTGCAGGTCAAACGTTAGCGGTCCGGCAAGCGCGTTCAACTCCGATGGCGGCTCTGTCACGGCCTTCATCATTAATGCGGACCGGTACCTCTTGAGCGGCTCGGACTTACTGACCAGGCTTGTCTGCAAAGCCCTTCGTAAGCTGTCGACAGCAATGTCCCATGCCGCGGCGGCGAAGGAGGACTCATCGGCGAAATGCCAAGCCAGAGCGGTCGAGTCCCACGCCAGTTTGGCATCAAGAGTACGCTCCTTCGTTGGCGGGTCGTCAAGCACGACACGGGCAGTGGCTCGAGCCCCCGGTTCAGACAACGAGACCTCAATGGCCGCGTTTGGAAACAGGCCCGACTTCAGCGGATGGATGACCTGCTGCACACGATGCCGCTGAATCTTTATCAGAAAACTCCGCAGATGCTGTACGAGCTGCGAAGCGATGGCTTCGTCCTCATCGAGGACCCCGCGATCGTCGGACCGCAGTCGAAAATCAAACCCCACCCTGAGCCCCGGATCGTCCACCTCCCCCAGCGGATCAACTGCACGCACAATCAGTTCAGCACGACCGTCTGACTCAACGCCGCTGCCCGTGAATTCCTCGGCGTCCACCTGGGCCTCGATGTTCTTTCGGCCGATCAGTGATTGGAACTCCCGCTCGAGCAGCCGTCCGACGAACACCTCGGCAAGAGATCTGACGTCCTCGCTTCTCCTGCGTAGCGTTTCGCCGATCTCCTCGCCGAGGCGTATTCGACAGGCGTTGTCCAGTCTGGCGGCCTCCTCGCGCAGTCCTTCGGGCCAGTGATCGAGTTTCGGAGGACTCTCGAGAAGGTCGATCGCCTCGGCCCATGCCTCCTCACGCGCAGCCGCTTCAGCGCTTTCGAGCCACGCTCGGGCCTTGGCATGTTGCTCCTCCCTGATGCGGCGCTGCCGTTCGAGCTCCTTGCGGTGCTTGTCGAGCTTCTCTCTGAGAAGCTTCTCTTTCTTAAGTATCTCTTCAGGCCAGTATTCGAGTTCCGGGCGGGTGCCCAGCACGGCATCGACAGTGTGCCAATCCCCCTCTTCGGCGGCGGTCATGGCGGGATCAAGCCACTCCCGTGCCTGCCGGTGATCGGATTCCCGCTTGAGGGCCTTTTCAGCGCGTCGCCTGAGTTCCTCCTCTTCTGCGAGAACCTGCTCGGGCCAATGCGTAAGTTCTGGACGTTCGTCCAGCAACTGCCGGGCTTTGGCCCACTCCTCAGTGTCCACGACCGACCGGAGTTGCCCGAGCCATTGCTCGGCCGCCTCGCGATCGGCCTCGATTTCGGCGCGGAGCCTTTCCTCTTCGCGGTGTTGCTCGAGGCGGCTGCGAAACTTGCGTACCTGTGAATCAGCAGCCTCGGGCCACACAGGCAATTCGGGTGGCGCATCCAGCAGCTTCGACAACTCGCCCCACTCGCCGGCATCGAGGGCGGCACGCAGCCGGCCGAGATACGCCTCGGCTTCGCTCTCGAGGCGCTCGATGTCGGCTTGCACTCGGTCGAGCTGCCCATTGAGTGATTGAAGCAGCTCTGTTTTGGGCGGTCGGAGTGATTCCGGCAAATCGGCGTCGTCAGGCAGGCCCTCAGCACGGACCCTCAGACTCTTCAGAGTGCTGCGCGCCTCGTAGGGGGCAGCACCCGATTTTTGTGGCACGTCCGCCCGAATCGACTCGATCTCTTGAGCGGCGCCCTGGTAGCGATCAAAACGCTCGCGAACGGACGCGACTTCCTGCGCGAGCTCAACCGGCAAGTCCGGCAGCTCTCTCAGTTCCGCCAGCGGCTCGGCGGCCTGCGGCCACCGGTCGCCCCCCACGAGCTCCAGCGCTCGCTTCAGCAGGATGCGGCCTCGCGCCCGGGCAGATAAGGACTTCGCTCGACCGGTTACATCGGGCGAGACACCCTCCGCTTCCGCGATCGACCGGGCCGATTGATCGACTTCGGCCCAATCGACTTCATCAGGGGCGCTGGCCTCGACACGCTTGGCGAGGGCGTCCAGCTTCCGCCCGAGGATTTCGCTCGCATCGGGTGGCTTGACGTATTCGCCAATCGCTTCGGCGAGTTCGACGGCGGAGGGGCGGTCGCGAGGTAGCCGGCTCAGCGCCTTGGCGACCAGATCGCACCAGGCCCGCACGCCGGGATCATCCGACTCGCGCATGTCCTTTCGCCGAGCTCCGTTGAAGCGGCCCATCGCCATGAACTCGGCCATTTCCGGGATCCGGTGGGCGTCGGGCTCATTGAAGAGGTAGGGGTGCCTGTGTTCCGCCAGCAAGTGCAACACAAACCCGGCAGAGATGACGTCGGACCCGGCCTCGAATGTGTCCAGCATCTGGGTACCGTACTTCTCGGGGTCGATAAACGCACAAAGGCGGTCGTCTCGCTCGAATTCGTCCGGGCCGAGCACCTCCCACACGCCGGTTCCACACAGCTCAGGTGGACCGTTGTCCACGGCGCCGGCGGCCAGATTGAGATAGGCTTCAACCCCGAGCGCGCTGCAAACGGCCGGAGCGAATCCAAAGTCGGTGATTTTGTCGATGCCGTCCGCCGTTCGAACCAGAACGCCACCGCAAATGCCGCCGTGGACCACGGGGCGTTCTTCCCCACCCGTGTGGGCGGCACGTAGGGCTTCGAACAACGCCCCCGCGACCCGCATCA
Source organism: uncultured Phycisphaeraceae bacterium (assembly GCA_964574815.1). GTDB lineage: Bacteria > Planctomycetota > Phycisphaerae > UBA1845 > UBA1845 > CAZNPL01. The sequence continues at coordinate 26,857 of CAZNPL010000012.1, read as the reverse complement.
GCTCCGGCACCTCCAGTCGATCCGCATCCGGATCGAACAGAGCCTCGACCGGGAGCGGGTCGGCCGGTTCGTGCTCGATGAAGAATGCCCGATCGTTCTCGCGCAGTTCGCCGACAAACTGAAGGACGTGGAGTGATTTCGAGGCCAGCTGTCTTTGCGCGTCGACAGAGGCCGATAAGGCTTCACGCAGGGTGGATGCCGCCTCGGAGGTGAGGTCCGCCGGTTTCAGGATGATGCGTCGGTAAGCGTCCGGCATTCGCGGTCAATCGCCGACAGTGTTCAGGCGGGCGCACCCGCGGGGCACGCCCGTCCCGGGTGGCCGCCGGCTGCGGTCCCGCCGGCGGGCACGAGGCCGTCCTCTTGTCGACACGAGCGGGTCCAGGTCGTAGAATAACGTCTTTACAGCACCCAGGTTATGGGGATCGACACTCGAATCCATATTCTCTATATGGCACGAATCTTGTCCATCGTCGAGGTCCAGCAGCAAGCTCCACTTTCCCGGAATCGGCAGCGAGAGACGATGCCGCGAGGAACAGCACGTGGGTGATATGACGTCCAGTCGAGGAGCCGAGTCAGCCGAACTTGAGTCAATCCGTGCCGCACTGGCCGATTTGAACGAGCCACAGCGTTACCGGATCCTGGCTTCGCTGTTCGACGACCTCGCCGAACGGGGGGCCCAGGACAGAGCCGAGGGGACCTCGGCCACCAAGGTCGAGAGCCTCACCAAGAAGATTCAAAGCCTGCACGAAGACAATGCGTCGGTCAACGACACGTTGGCCGCTACGCGGGCCGATCTCGAACGGCGGCAAGCCCAGCTCGAGGCCGAGCAGAACCGGGCCGAGGAGCTGCAGCGGATTGTCGAGGAGCAGCGTGGGCGACTCGGACTTCTCAAGAAGCAGATCGGCGACCTCGAGGCCCAGTTGGAAGCCCGTGGCTCGGAGGTCCACAAGGCCCAGCGCGAGAACGAAGAACTGCTGCTGAAGTTGCAGCGCACCGAAACCGCGTCCGACCAGGGCGGCCGGATCGAGAGCCTGGAAGAAAGCAAGGCTCATCTGGCCGCCGAGGTGCAGCGACTGCAAACCGATCTCGATCAAGTACGCGCCTCCAAAGATGCCCAGATCGAGCAACTGAAAGCGTCGGCCGCGTCGGCCGGTTCCGGGTCCGATGGGTGCGAGGCAATGTTGACGAGCATGTGGAAACGACTCGCGGCAGGCAAACCGCCGCTCGCCCAATTGGGGACACCGCCGGACGTGAAGGCGGCAGAGCGACTCGCCGACGCCGCGGTCGAACTTGTGGCCTCGGCCCACGCCTTCGAGCAGACTATGTCGATTTTCCTGAGCAAGTACACCAAGCACAACCCATCGGTCAAAGTGCCGTGGGACGTGTACAAGAACCGCGATGACGTTCACAAGACCGCAGAGCAGATCCTGGCTCCCAAGGGTGGCAAACCCGTGGGGCTGCTCAAAATGCGCCTGCGGTTCCTTTACAAGTGGACCGAAGCCGCGATGATCGGTTGTGACAGTGTCATCGAGTCCATCGCCTCGGAGTTGCGTACGCATTTGATGGCCGAGTTGCCCGAGTTGCGCGCCGACCCCAACCGAAAAGTGAAGGACTACGTTCGTGCCGACGGGGCTGAGTTGTTCCTGCAACACATGCGAGAAATCTTGAGCGCCAAGCTGGCGGAAACCTATGGTCGCGGAGGGTGACGGAGCTGGAAGGATGAAAAATATGGATGATTCGCCCAGTACACCACAAAGGCTTATGCGAAACCGGAACGACTTCGCCCGAACTTGCGCGGCAGTGACGGGCATCTGCCTGCTGCTTCCCTTCACCGGGTGCGGACGGCAGATGACCATCACGCAGGACCCGCACATCAACACGGCCATGCACATCAACCGCCCGCCCGCGCAGAGAACCGGCGAGCCGCTCGAAGTGAACATCGTCTGCGTGTACCCCTCCGATCTGGAGAAGCCGGAGAACGCTCAGCTCTCGCCCGACCTCGGAATCACCTCGGATGTGTGGTACGCGAGGCGACCGACCATGGGCGGCACCGAACCGGGCAAGTTCGACCTGCCTCCCGAGCAGCTTTACCTTTTCACCGACGCCAGCGATTACTACGGCAAGAAGGTCGGCCCCCGTCTGAAAGGCGCTGTCGAAGACGGGAAAGCTGAGATCAAGGTAAAGGGTGGCATCAAGTTCAGAACCGTCGGCGGGTGGGGCGCCAAGGGCGGGCTGCACAGCAAGAAATCGGTTATCTATGTGTTCCCCCGCTTTGTCGACGCCCGCGGCCAGGTGCTGCCCGAAAAGCCCGCGAGATGGAACCCGCCCGGTGCGTACCCGCGACATCTTACCTGCAAGATCGGCGTTCGCGACCCCGATGGACGCGCCGAGCAGTACATCGAAAACACGACTCCCAGGTAGTTCAGCCGCAAGAGGGACCAGGGGAAACAACACCGGCTGTGGACGGACGGTTTCAAAAACGGTATGAGACAGGTTCCGGGGGTGGCGGACGACGGCCACGGACTCTGATCCTTGCCGGCAACGGAACCCGCCCCTTCGGATTTCGGGCTGAGCAACGGGTCAGAGAGTAGAAGACGTATGACCTTCTGGACGGAAATCCACTGGTCGGAGGGCATGTTCCTTCGTCCGCACCACCTGCAGGCCGCTCAGCGCTGGCTGGAGACGGTTGTCGCCACAGGATTTGACTCCCTGCGCCCATTCTCGTGGGGGTTCGTGGATCTGGAGGTGGCCCAGGAACCGCTGGAGAATTTCACCTTGCGGCTGGACGCCTGCAGCGCCCGGCTAAAGGACGGGGCATGGATCCAGATACCATCCAACACGCAAGTGGAACCGCTCAATTTCCAGGATCAACTCGAAGCCGCTGAGCACGCCGCGATCGGAATCTACCTGGGCGTTCCGCAGATGCAGGAGGTGCGCGCCAACTCGGTCTCGTTGGAAGACCCCGAGACGCTCGATGGTACGCCCCGGTTCGAACCCCATCCGATCATGCGGAGAGATGAGAACACTGGGAAGAATCCGCAGATGGTGTACGTCCGGCGGATTCGGGGGCGGCTCTTTACCGACGCCGATGATATGACCGGTTACGAGGTGCTGCGCGTCGGCACGATCCGTCGTTCGGATCGGCCTGGGGCGCTGCCGGAACTCGATGCGATGGGAGCGGGGCCGCTGCTGGCCATCCAGGCTCATGCCGGCGTCAGCGCCCTGGTCAGGTCGCTCGGCGATCAGATCGAGGCGAAGAACGAGGTCCTGGCGCGCGAGGCGCGCGAGCATCGTATGATGTTCACCGACGGAGTCCCCGCCAACACGGAACACCTCCTGAAAGTCCACGTGCTGAACGAGGTGCGGGCGCAAATGAGGGCTCTGCTGCAATGCCCGCTGCTCCATCCCTACGACGTATTCGTCCTGCTGGCCCGCCTGGTGGGGCATCTGTCCGTATTCCACGACGAGCTGGTCCCCGCGGCGCTCCCGCCGTACGACCACGACCGGCCAGGCGAAGCGCTCGAGCAGCTCCGCAAACGCATCGTCATCCTGCTGGAGGCGATGCGGCCCATGGCCTACATCGAGCGCCGATTCGTTCGAAAGAAAGACGCCCGCGGCAAGGAAGGGCTTGAGGTCGAACTGGATCGTTCCTGGATCGATCAGAACCTCGAGATGTACGTCGGCCTCGAATCTGACGAGATGGACATCAACGAGCTCGAGCGCTACATCCAGAACAAGCTCAACCTCAAGCTGGCTTCGCCCAGCCGGGCGCCCCGGATCGCCAACATCGCGGTGCGCGGGCTGCGACTGGAAACCAAGTCGGTCCCGGCCGGGACCCTCCCGCGCCGGACCGCCCTCCATTACTTCAAGATCAACAAGACGATGGGCGCTGACCGCACGGACTACTGGCGCGAATGCGAGCAGGAGTACGGCATTCGCGTCAGCATCCAGGAAGGGCAGCTCGCCGCGCTCGAGCAGTTCAAGCCGGCCTTGTATGTGATTCTCAAGGAAACCTGATGGACGGATCAACGAACGACGGACGCCTATCGCTGAGGCTGGCCGAGACGTGCTGGCCGGTCTTCGAGTTCGTGACCAACTTCGTCAGGCAGGTCAAGCACGGCGCCACGCCGCCTCCGGATCAGGTCCGTTTCGAGGCGCTGTCCGCCCTACGCGATTCGGAGGATCTCGCCCGAAACGACCCGATCATCGAGCGGGCGTGGAACGATCGTGTCAAGCCGATGATGGTCTACCTGATCGACTACAAGATGCTCAACAGCGAGTGGGAGGGGCGGGATTTCTGGTTTGACAACCCCTTCGAGACCGACCCGACGATTCTCGATCACCCGCAATCGGTCGGCGGCGAGGAGTTCTTCCGCGACTGCGACGAAATCCAGCGCGAATACGAACTGGCCGAACGCCGCGACCGCCATGACAAGGACGAGCTTGCCGGCCTGCTCAATCTCTATTTCGTGTGCCTGCGCCTCGGATTCAAGGGACAGTTCCACGACCGCCCGCAGGAGCTGGCCGATTACACAAGGCGCTTGTTTACACGCCTGCCGGCATACGCCACCACGCGGACCAAGGAAATGTTTCCTGAGGCCTACCGCCACAACCAGGAAATCAAAGTCAATTACAACCTGGGCAAAAATCTGACCATCATCCTGGTGACCTTTCTTGTCGTCATCGGACTGTCGCTTGCGGCCTTTCGGTTCGCCTGGAGCAGCGCGGTGAACGACATCAACGACTATGCAAAGCAGTGGGAAACGGGCGAATTCAAGAGCGACGCGCCGGATGAACAACTGACAAATGCCGCGGGCCAGTAATTCGGACGTGTGCTCACAAGAGATTCCGACGCGGGAGCATAAACCATGCGGAAACTCCTGAAGGTTTACAAGAGTCTGCCAAAGGAAGTGCTGATGCTGCTGGCGATGGCCGGCCTGGGCACGCCGATCGGCATCATCTACGTCCTGCAACGTTGGATCTTCCCCAACACGCCGATGTTCGTGGTCATTCTGTACGTCATCGGTGCGATCGTTGTCATCGGACTCATCGGCTTACTCATCGCCTGGCTCTTCAACCGGGGTGCGAAGAAACGTTCCAGGAAGATGGCGGCCGAACTCGCCGGCGGCGCCGAGAGCGGACCAGTTTCGATGGATGTCCGGGCGGCGATCAAGGAGAACAACGACAAGTTCTTCGCCGCCATTCGAGACATGCGCAAGCTCGGCATCAGCGTCTACGAACTGCCCTGGTACGTCATCATCGGCGATTCCGGCTGCGGCAAGACGCGCCTGATCAACGAGGGCGGTCTCACGTTCTCCACCGGAAAGCCCGAGGGCTATCAGCTTGGCACGCTCAACTACAACTGGTGGTTTACCGAGGACGCCATCTTCGTCGACATGGCTGGCCGGCTCTGCAACCCGAAGGAAGACTCAGACTATCGCGAATGGGAGGCTTTCCTTAACAGCGTCAAGAAGGGACGCAAGGGCTTCCCCATCAACGGCGTCATCGCCTGCGTCTCCGCCGATCACCTGCTGCAGGACCCGCCCGAGAGGCTCGAGCAGGACGCCAACACAATGCTCGAGCGTCTGCGAGACCTCCAGAACAAACTCGGTGTCACGTTCGCCACGTACCTGGTCATCACCAAATGCGACAAGATTCTCGGATTCATGCAGTTCTTTGACCGGGCCGAACGCGACATCACGATCAAGAACCAGATCTTCGGCTGGTCGCGGCCCGGGGATTTCAAGGAGCTTTACGACCCGGAGAAATTCCGTAACGATTTCGAGTTCCTTTACGGCAGGTTGAACGATCTGCGTCTCAGGCGGCTGAACGACGACGCCGACGAAATGGATCTGGGGCTGGCGCACGGCTTCCCCGAGGAATTCCGCGGGATGCTCGAACCGCTGCAGATCTATGTCCGAACGCTCTTCCCGGCCATCAAACAACCTCGCGCCATCAAGAACCTGATCTTCCGGGGGATCTATTTCACGAGCGCCACGCAGGAAGGCTCTCTCATCCTCAAGCACCTCACCGAGCGTCTGGGGACCGAGGCCGCCGATCAGTTCGCTCCGCTCGATCTCTATCCGAACAAGCGGCCTCACTTCATCCGGGATGTGTTCTTCCGAAAAGTCTTCCCCGAGCACGGGCTGGTCTTTCGCAACGAGGAGCAGGCGGAACGCAACCGGAAATGGGCCAAAATCCTCAATTTTGGCGCAGCGGGGCTCTGCGTGGTGCTGATTCTCCTGCTCATCTGGAGCGGCACGACGTTCGCAAATCTGATCGACTCGCCCCGAAAGAAGGCAAAACAGTCGACGCAGGTCGCTAAGACCATCGACCCCTACAACGCACTGAACCTGGCGAGCGCTATCGATCGCGACGTCGACCAGCTTCGCGCCAGGACGCTGCCCGCCAAGGTCCTGTCACTGGGCCATGGTTCAGATGAGCCCATCCGGGATCTCGAGCGCATACAGCTCAGTGCCGTTGAACGGCTCGTCATACGCCAGGCGTTGAAGGACGTCGAGACGGCCCTGCGATCAACCGATCTCACGTCGATACCGGACCGCTCGGAGGCCGAGCACCGTGCGGCCGAGTACATGAACGCCCTGGAACAGTACCTCATGTGGTACGGGTGTGCGGGTGAGGACTCGCCGCCTTCGGCACTCGACAACGACAGCTTTCGCACGCTCTGGGCTGCCGTTCAAGACAAACAGTCCATCGTTCACCACGAGGACTTTGAGAAACAGACCGGCGAGTATTTCCTCGCCGTCACCGAGGGAAAATGGGAGGAAAGCCCCGCCCGACTGCTCCGCCAGGAAGGGTTCCAGCCGTCCGAGACTATCCTGACCGCCATCGAACGTGTCCATCGGTACATGACGCGATTCGCCACTTTGAACACGCAACACCCCAATGACACGATCCAGCGCTGGATACGGATTCAGGATCGATGCGCAACCATTCAAGGTCAGTACAGCCTCCTTCTCGACCAAGCCGAGGCCCTCCAGGAGGCCCGTACCTTTGTAGAGGTCGAGGGGATCGGCGAACAGTTCGTCGAGAGCTTCGCTCGCTTCGACGAGGCCTTCGCCGGCGTCGGCTGGGAATCGGAAGAGGGGCGGCTTCTCAGAATCCCGTCGATCAAGGATGCCATCCTGGCTCAGCGCGGAATATGGCGGTCCTACGAGCAGAAGTTGCGCGAAGGCTACACCACCTGCCCGGGCGCCGATGAACGACAGATGTTGAATGCGATCGCGTCACTGAGCACGGGCACGGCCGACGGCAGGCCTGGGCTGGACCAGATCCTTTGGGCCGACCTCAAGGCCAAAGGGCTTACGACCGCCGCCTACAGCCCGGACAATTACGATCGCGAGCGATTCGACCGTCTGGTCGAAGAGGTGTACGAGGCGTACCCGCACATCATCCGACATTTCCCCGGTGAAGGCGTTGAGTCGGATCGGATCGAATTGACCGCCGACGCGAAACAGGTACGCACCCGACTCAGGGAGATCCGTGACAACATGGCAGCGGTTCGAGTCGACGCCGGTGATACCTCGGCGGAGACCATGGACGAGTGGATCGAACGGGCATCGACGTTCCTGGGAGCTCGCAAAGCGAAGACGGATGCCGTCCGCTTCGGAGACGACTTCGACCTCTCCGAACGTTGGCGGCGGGAAGACCTCGAACAGCTTTATATCAGCCACCAGGAGATCATTCGCAGGGGCGAGGCCACGCAACTGCTCAACACCATACAGGAGCGGCTGACCGATGTGGGAGACTGGGGGCTGGCTGAAATCGCCGGCGCCGACCCGAACTGGTGCGCAGAACAACAGTCGGTCTATCACATCCCTTCGCCTCCGTGCGGGCCGAGCGACGAACGGGAGCCGCGCCGTGCTCGGGATCGGAATCGGGAGGAGGAGCCGCAACGACCCGCGAGGCGGGGCTGGCGGTCCGGCCGAACGCCAGTGCCAGAACCCCGAACGCGCGACGACCGACGCACGTCGGGCAGGGGGGGCATCCCCAACGCCGCCGAGCGCGAGTTTCTGGTCATGGTCGTCGACCAGTGGTATGAACTGAACTACCAGCTGGGCCTGTTTGATCCGCGCGATTTGCTCGGCACCAGCGAAGAACGACCGTTGAGCGAACTCTGCATTCAGCAAATCGACGACGCTGGCGAGCGTTACTTCGAGACTTACGTTGGCTCTTGGAGCGACGCGTACGCTGGCAAGGCAATCTCTTCGATCGACGAGCTAAAGCAAGCCGTCGGTTCCTGGCAAGCGCTCGCCGGGAACCGTTCGTTGCGCGCCGCAATCGACAACGAACTCGGAGACGCACTGGAGACCCTGCTCGCGGCTCTGCCGTATTGGCCGGCATATCCCGACCCCCGCGATCCGAACCGGTGGGTGGTCGACGGCGGGCCTTACGACCGCTACATGTTCGACGCCCTCGACAAGGAGTGGGACCGCAGCCTGGGGACCTTCGTTTTCAACCGCGAATTGCCCGCGCGATTCATGGATGGTGAATGGTATCGAGACGATCCCGCCTCCATGATCGCCGGCGAGTTCGTCAGACGTTGGGGTGCGCTGCTCAACGCGCTGGAGGAAGACGCCGATTTTCGCAGTCGCTTTAACCGAGCCATGAACTCACGAACGCTCACGGTCCATGCCACGAAGATTCCGTGGGGCGCGATCCAGGAGTTACGCGAGGAGACCGCCCTCGCCGAAGAGAAGTTCACGCAACAACTCGTGGATTTCGAGCGCCACGTCAAAACGCTGCTGAGCATGGAACTTACCGACGTGCTGGCCGAAATCCAGGAGTCGCATTTTCAAGGAGTTCCACTGCAGGCCGGCTGGCCTTTCGCTCGCGAATCGTCGACGACGGTTGAAACCGTCGAGTTCGAGGAGTTCGTGGAATTCCTCGTCGACGTCGGCCAGGCGCAGGACAAACTGAGCACCCTCGAGCAGGACCTCGACGATGAGATGGCGCAGATACGCGATGACTTTTACCGCGCGTGCACCGAGTGGCGTCGCTTTCTCGGCCTCAGTGATGATGGGCGAACGACCCCTCTTCCCGTTACCGTCTGGGGCGATGACCCGGTAAACGACCCGCGCTACGCCGCCAACCGTATCGAGGACACAAGCCAGCTCTATTACAACAGCGTAGAACTTTACTTGGGTGATCTCTCATGGACTCCGGAGCGAGGTGGCCCGACCCAGCAAGGCCCGTTGCGGCGAGCCACGACGACCGACGCCCGAAACATGCGCTTTGAGACCGAGTGGGACTGGTCGCAGTCCGCGGATCGCAGGCAATACGTCGGACTGCGCGACGGCGGCTTCATTGGCCGAACCAGTCAGAGACGCGAACCGGTCGAGGAAAACCTCGGGCGCGTCTCGCCGCTGGCGTTGTGCGCCTATCTCAAAAAACACGGCGTTCCCGACCCGGAACGTCGGACCTGGAGAACGCTCCATACATTCGAGGTCTCAACATCGGCGACGACAACGAAAGTCATCGGCGAGATGTTCGTCATCAAACTTGACCGCCCGATGCCCGATCCGATCAGGCCGATGCGGATGCCGGAACGCCGGGATTGAGCCGAGCGGAGGCTGCGATCCGTGCCAGCGTACGCCGCGTCAGCGCAGGGGAATCCGGCGCGACCGTACGAAGCGAAAGGTGCTGCTTTCCCAAACAGCGAACGATGAGCTGGACCAACCTGTTCAAGTCGAAGAAGACGGTGCAGGACCCGCGGGTTCGCTGGTTCGGGAAACTCCCTACTTACGCAGATTACTATAGCTCCAAGGCCGACGAATCCTGGGCAATCGAGTTGAACGACTGGATTTTGAAAGGCTATGAACTCCTGCGATCTCGCCAGTCGGCTCACCAGGTGACGCGTCGCGTCTTGCCGTTCAGCGCGTGTGCCCTTCGCCTCGCCAAGTCAGAGATGACGGTATTTGCCTCGATCATGGACTACGGCGGAGATCAACGAGGACGCCCCTTTCCGATGTCCTTCTACGTGGGCGTGCCCAGCGCCCAATGGCCCGGACCCACCTCCGACAGGTTGATCAGCGCGGCTCGCCTGATTCGCGACCTGCTTGACCTGAGACGTGAGGTCGCCCGCTTTCTTAATTCCCCGGGACATTTCGAGACCGTTTTCGGAGGCCGCGTCCTCGATCTCTCGGGTATCGCCGGCCAGTCGACCGACAGCTCCTGGCAGGAACGGGCCCACAGGATTCGGATTGACGAGTGGTTCCAGGGTGCTCGGGACAACCTCAGGATCGACGACGCGTTAACGTGGCTGCGGGCCGCGACCCGCTGGGGAGACAGCATCGCGGCTCTCGAATCCAAATCCTTCGAACCGACCCTGCGGATGCCGCTGGCCCGTGAAGTGGCCCCCGGCGAAGCAGCGCTCGACGTGCAACTTGCCGGCTGGATACACTGGCTCCAGTCGCGGTTGAACCTGCGACGCCGCAACTACTCGATCTTTCTCACGGGCGCGTGCGACAACGGCTCGCCGAGCCTCAGCATTGTCGCCCGCGATCTCCTTCCCGACGATTTTCTGTTGCTCAGCGACTTGGCCCATACGTTGCCGTACCTCGATGACGTGTCCCGGCTGGAAGCCGGGCCCGCGACCGAGACGGATCAGGCTGTGAACGACCGAGTGGAGCCCGACGGCTCGTGGATGGATTTCGTGAAGACGCCGCCGGCTCCGGCTTGACTTAAATTTATGGGTGCGTAATATACGGGGTCTGAGATCGCCAGGCTGGGGACCATGTCCGTTTTGCGTCCCCACGCCCGTGTTCCAGTTGTTCGGGCCGCCCGCTTGTCGGGGCATATGCGGGTTGTGATGCGATGTCGGCTCGTCAGAGCGGGCCGGATGGTTTCGAGCCGCCACGCCGATCCGCTCTAGCGTGACGCGGCGGCCGTGATCGTACGTGCAGGCAACGACGCCAGAGGGGTGAACGGGTTCCCGGCGCAAAACGATGGCAACGCTTGACGAAGGTCCCATTCTTGAACTCGGCAGGAATCCGCTGCCCGGGGACGCGCCCTGCGGCAGCGACCCGGGTGACGACATGACCTACATCGAGGTCGACGCCGAGATGAACAAGCTTGGTCGGATCGAGGCCGGCGAACCCGACTGGTACCAGATCGAGCAGGGTTGCAAGACCATCCTCAGTTCTGTTGCCAAGGACGTCGAGGTCGCCTCTTGGTACGGGCATGCGCTTTTCAAGCAGTACGGCTACGCCGGACTCGCCGCCGCGCTGGGCCTCCTGACCGAACTGGTCAACAACTTCTGGGACGGCGTGTATCCGTCGCGTCCGCGGCGCCGAAAGGCAAGAATCGAAACGCTGGCCGATCAGTTTACCGAGGGTGAGTGGTTTCGCGAGAACCAACCAAGCGGTGACGCCGACTTCGATGCCCTTGACCTTTGCCTGACTCGCAGCGAGGAACTCAATGCAGCGCTGACGGAGAAGATGCCTGACGATCCCCCGGACTTCAAGAAGTTCACGCGGGGGCTGAAAAGCCACGCCGAGAAGCGGCCGAAACCGCTGGAACCGGCGCCGGCTGCCGCGCCGTCGGCCGCGGAAGCTGCAAAGGCTTCGGTTGCACCCGCAACGGCCGGAGGGTTCGCCGCCGGTGACGTCCAGGACGCCAGCGGTGCCATCAACGCCCTCCTGAACGCCTGCACTTTTCTTCGAAATGCCGATCCGACTGATCCGATACCCTACGCGGTGATCCGAGTGGTCAAATGGTCGAAGATTTCCATGCCCGTGACGGAGGAGGCAAAGTTCCAGATACCACCTCCGGAGAAAACGACCGTCGAGGCGCTGGCACACCAGATGGCCAACAGCCTCTGGGAGCATCTGCTTAAAGGCGCCGAGGCCGCCTTTCGCTCCAATGACCCGCTCTGGCTCGACCTGCAACGGTATACCTGCGCCGCCCTGGCCGGTTATGGCCCGAGTTACGAGAAAGCGAAACAGGCCGTGATGGCTGCAACCGCCGGGCTGGTCAATCGCCTCGGCGACGGACTGTTCGAGCTGAAGTTCAGCAGCGGCATGCCATTGTGCAGCGGTGAGACCAGGATGTGGGTCGAGACGGAGGTCCTGGCCTCGCAGGGCGGCGACGAACGGGGAGGAGGCGGAGCGGCCGATGGACGCCTGGCCGAGGCGATGGCCAGCGCCAAGAAACTCGCCGGCTCGGGCAAGCTCAAGGAGGGCCTCAAAGAGCTCCAGGAAGGGCTGACCCAGTGCATGCAGCGCCGCGACCGGTTTCTTTGGCGTCTCTCCATTGCGCGGCTATGCTTCGATGCGCAGCGTCACCAGTTGGCGGCGCCGCTCCTCGAGGAATGCTACGAAGACGTGCAGCGTTTCAACATTGACGACTGGGAACCTTCGCTCGCCGCGTCGGTGGCCGACACGCTCTACCGATGTCGAAAGTCCCTGGCGTCTGCCCAGAAAGAACCTCCCCCTGAGGATTTGAAAAGCGTGCGCGAGTCGTTCGCGTGGTTGTGTCGACTGGATCCGCTGGCGGCGCTGGCCGCCGAGCCTTCCGGCAAGTGATCGTGAGTTCGCAAGAGTAGAAGGAAACCATCCATGGCCAAGAAAGCATCCAAGGCTCGTGAATCGCGGGTCAACATCGCCATTTCGGACCGCCTCAAAGGCGGCGCCGAACCGGAACTGCCGTTTCGCGTCCTCGTCATGGGAGATTACACCCAGAAGGACGACAAACGCCCAATCGAGGAACGGCAGCCGCTCGACATCAATAAGTCGAACTTCGACTCCGTGATGCAGAGCTTCAACCTGTCGCTGGATCTTTCAGTGCCCGACCGGGTCGCCGGCTCCGGCGAGATGCCGGTCAACTTGAAGTTTGGCACACTGAAGGACTTCCGCCCCGAGTCGATCGCGCGCCAGGTGCCCCAGCTAAAAAACCTACTGGAGCTGCGCGACGCGATGAAGGCCCTGCGCCCGGTGATGGGCGACAAGGCTGCCCAGAAGGAATTGCTCAAAGCAATCAAGGATCCGGCCGTTCGCGACCAGATTCTCGCCATGGTGGCGTCCGCCGAGGGCGGCGGCGCACAGGGGGGGGCGGCCGAAAGCGGCGAAGCACAGGAGGGCGAGAAGCCCGCGGAATAGAACCGGATGAGAGGATCGTGACAGGGTATTGCGCCCCAGTTCGCGATGGCTAACGGAGAAAGATAGTTATGGCAGAGCAACCGCAAGAAGCACAGGCCCCGGAAGCCGCCGAAGGGTCCCCAGTCGATTCCCTCATCGAAGCCTGGGACCTGGACAGCGAGTACCAGGACCTGTACCGCAAGGGCATCGTCGGCATCGTTCAGAAAGCCGCCGGGCTGGACGTCAACAAGCTGACCATTAACAAGCAGGTCGTTGACGATTTCATCGCCGAGATCGACCAGCAGATCAGCGCCCAGGTCAACGAGGTACTTCACAACGAAGAGTTTCAGAAGATCGAGTCCGCCTGGCGAAGCCTCTGGTATCTGGTCGACAACACGGAGTTTCGCCAAAACATCCGCATCGAGGTGCTCAACGCCTCCAAAGACGACCTGCTCGAGGACTTCCAGGACTGCAAGGACTGGCAAAAGTCCGGCCTGTTCAAGACGGTTTACCGCGATCAGTACAACACGTTCGGCGGCAATCCGTATGGACTGATGGTCAGCAACTACAGCTTCGATCAACGGAATCCCGAGATCGAATTGCTCAGCGAGATCTCCAGGGTGGCTGCCGTGGCCAAGTGCCCGTTCCTCGGCGGCGCCGACCCCAAGATGTTCGGCAAGAAGGAGAACGACTTCCAGGGCCTGCCGAAGATGGCCGAAATGTACGAGATCTTCGAGCAGCCGCAGTACACCAAGTGGAACGCCTTCCGGGACTCGGACGACTCTCGCTACGTCGGTCTGTGCATGCCGCGCTTCCTGCTTCGAAAGCCGTACACCATCGAGGATCAGGACGTCAAGGACTTCACCTTCCAGGAGGACGTCCGCGCCGAAAACCACAACCGCTATCTGTGGGGCAACGCGGCGTTCGCAATGGCAGGCCGAATGACCGAGAGCTTCGCCAGCTATGGCTGGTACAATGCGATTGTCGGCCCAAACAGCGGCGGCACGGTTCCCGACCTTCCACTGCACCAGTATGAGGCCACCGGTCAGACCCATACCAAGATTCCGACCGAGACGCTCATCTCGGAGGACATGGACGTCGACCTCTGCAATTTCGGCTTCATTCCCCTGATCATGCGAAAGGGCAGCGACAACGCCGCTTTCTTCGACGCCCCTTCCTGCAAGCGTGTCGGCAAATTCCCCGACACCGCCGAGGGCAAGGAGGACGAGACCCGCGCCCGACTCGGCATGAGCCTGCCGTACCTGATGATCTCCTGCCGGCTGGCCCACTACCTCAAGGTCATCTGGAGGGAGAACATGGGACGCGTCATGGACGCCGAGAAGATGGTCGGCGAGATCAACAAGTGGCTTAAGCAGTACTGCCGCCAGGGAACGTTGGACGACGAGCTTGCGGCCAAGTACCCCCTCAAGGAGGTGCTGGTCACAGCCGAACCGGTGCCCGGCAAGCCGGGGATGTTTAAATCGGAAATCCAGATGATCCCGCACTTTAAGCTCAAGGGCGTCGAGGTCGAGTTGTCCATGGTCGGCCAGTTTGACCCGCCGCCAAGCTAATGGGCGACGTGCGCTGAGCGGGTTCCGACCCTGGCCTCCGCCAACAAGGACCAGGGAAGGAGAAGCGGCAGCGGGAGCGGACGAGTGATTTGCGACGGTGCAGTACATGGCGGGCTGGGACGAGGCTGCGGGCGGCGAGCCCCTCTTCGCAACCCTGTAAGTCTAACCGATCCGCCTGAAATCGTGTCTGTAAAGAGTGACAGAGAAGCCCGGCGAGAGGATGCCATGGGGGGATCCGGGTTCGGGCGAGGACCAACACAGGTGTCAGGTTAGGAGAGTCAGTCTATGCCAACTCCATGTAATCTTCACATTGGCGAATATCCGGGCTCGTCCGAGAAAGAGGGACGCGCGGATACCATCGACGTGTTCGAGATCGAACACCATATTCACCAGCCCATCGACATGACCACCGGGCAGGCAACCGGCGTTCGCGTGCACGCGCCGATGCGCGTGGTTGTGACGGTCGACAAGGCCACTCCGGGCCTTCAGAAAGCGCTCTGCACGGGACAGAATCTTGCCGAGGTTCGGCTCGATTTCTATCGGATCGACCCGGCCACGCGGTCTGAGGCGAAGTACTTCTTCATCACGCTCAAGCAGGCCCGTGTCGTGGACTCCCGGCCGTACATGCCGATGAGCTTTCTTCCGGCGAACGAGCCGTACCGGCACATGGTCCAGTTCAGCTTCGTGTATGAGGAGATTGAATGGAACTGGATGCCGGACAGCGTCGTCGAGATGGACAAGTGGCGTGCGCCGGGGGGCGGCTAATCGACTCGGTGTATTGACGGCTGAAGAGACGCAAACCGGAGTGCCCGACCGTTTCGCCCTGTCGGGTGCTCCGGTTGCGTGACCGCTTGGTTTCTGCGTATGGGGCGCGAGCAGACGCTTTTGGATCGGATGGCCGCCCGGCGCGAGCGGGGCAGGTCACGGCAGCAGGTCACCGCCGGCGAGGACCTCGATGCCCTGATGGACTCGGTCCGCCGGCACCTCAAGCGTCTGCTGAACTCCCGTCACGGCATGTGCGAGGCCTTGCCGGACTATGGCCTCCCGGCACTGGCGGATTTGGTGATCGGCTCGGGCGATTACATCCTGCGGGTTCAGGACGCCATCAAGACCGCGGTCGAGAAGTACGAGCCCCGACTTCGGCGCGTCCGTGTCTCGCGCGTGGCGCACGACGCTGACGAGAAGGATCAGGACCGAACCCTCGCCTTCCGAATCGATGCGGTTCTCGTATCACAGAGCGGCGATCATCGCGTCTGGTACGAGACCGAGGTGGCCGGGACCGGCGAATTTGAAGTGTCTGAATAGCCGTCACCACGGCCCCTGTCGACGTCAACACGGGATGGGGACGGTGCCAATGCGGCCTTTGCGGGAACACAGTGTTGATAGAGCGTCACGCGGCTTGAACCCAAGATGACTCGCTTGTGAGCAACGCTTACTACCAGGACGAGCTTCGTTACCTGCGGGAGGTCGGTCCCGAGTTCGCCCGGGCGAACCCCGAAATCGCCCGCTTTCTGGCGGATCGCGGCGCCGACCCCGACGTGGAGCGCGTCCTGGAAGGCGTTGCTTTCCTCTGCGGGCGAATCCGCGAAAAGCTTGATGACGAGCTGCCCGAATTCACCGCCGGCATGATGTCGCTGCTCTGGCCGCATTACCTCAGGCCGATCCCTTCGATGAGCATCCTCGAGTTCCTGCCCGAGATCGACCAGATGCAGGCTCCTTTCCTGGTGCCCGCCGGAGCGGAATTCGCCAGCATTCCCGTTGACGGAACACGGTGCCGTTACCGCTCGAGTTGGCCGACAGTCCTGCGTCCGTGGGTGCTTCGGGACGTCAAACTTGAGACCGAGGCCTCCAAGCCGGTTCGACTTGTCCTGCAGCTGCAGGCTTCGGCGAAGGCGACGTTGGATCAGCTCGAACTCGACGCGGTGCGCCTGTTCCTGGCGGGCGACCCGGGTACGGCGTTCGCTCTTTATCTTCTCCTGGCGGCCCACGTCGACCACGTGACGGTCAGCGACGGATCCTCGCGCCATGATCGACCGGAGGAAATACTGCCGCCTGATCGCATCGCCGCACGGGGGCTGGGACAGACGGAAGGGGTGCTCCCCTATCCGGAACGGTCCTTCCCAGGATACCGCCTATTGCAGGAGTACTTCGCATTCAAGGAACGATTTCTTTTCGTCGATCTGACCGGCCTGGACCGCGCCGTCGAAAAGCTGGAACTGGAGCACACGGCGGAAGTGGCGATAACGTTTAACCGTCGCCTGGAGACGTTTCCGATGGTGTCACGGGAAAACGTCAGACTGCACTGTGTGCCGATCGTCAACTTGTTCGAACATCCCGCCGATCCGATCCGACTCCAACACGACCGCGTGCAGTACCTTGTTCAGCCGTCGAAGTCCGGCGTCGCCGATCGCCGCCACCTGGAAATCTACGCGGTCGACAGCGTGCACGGTGTCATACAGGCCGGCGGCATCGAAACACGCGAGTATCAGCCGTTCTACTCGTTCGCCCACACGTCTGCGACCGACCCGCGCTCGGCAACGTATTATCAGACCCGCATCGTGCCCAACGTGCTGGGAGGCGACCTGCGCTTTGGAACGGACACCTATATTTCGCTTGTCGCCGGCGGCCGCGATGGGAAGCTGCCGGTCGACGAGACTATCTCCATCGAACTCACCTGCACCAATCGGGATCTGCCGCTCGAGTTGCGGGCCGCGGATATCTGCGAACCCACCGACAGCTCTCCCGCCGGCGCCAAGTTTCGCAATATCATCAAGCCCACCGCAACGGTGAGTCCGCCACTCGGCAAAGGACTACACTGGCGACTGATCTCTCATATGTCGCTCAACTACATGTCACTGACGAACGTGGAACGATTCAGGGAGCTGCTTCGAGTCTACGATTTTCAGTCTGAACACGACGTGCAGGCGGGCCTCGCCCACCAGCGCCTCCTGGACGGCATCCTCCAGGTTCGCTCCAAGTTTGCCGAGCGCCTCGTTCGGGGAGCGCCGCTCAGAGGCGTCGAGGTGCACGTGCAGTTGAACGAGGACCACTTTGCGGGCGAGGGGGACGCCTATCTGTTTGCCTCGGTTCTCGACCGCTTCATGGGCTTGTACGTGACGCTCAACGGTTTCAGTCAGATGTCCGTCCGGTTCGCCCGCAGCGGACATAGATTCTCGTTCCCAGCCAGGTGGGGCGACCAGTTGACACCCGCCGACACACGAGTCGCCGATGCTTGAGGCCAATCCAACAAACGACGCGGCAACCCGCGAGCCGTTGATGAAACGCATGCTCGATCGCGGCTGGGAATTCGACTTCTTCAAGGCCGTCTGGAACCTCGAACGATATGCGACCGACCGCACGCCGATCGGCGGACGCGGGCCGGTCTCACAGGAGGCGATTCGGCTCAGGCCCGGCGTCTCGATGGGGTTCCCGGCGACCGATGTGCGGCGCATCGCGCGCGTGAACGACTCGGCTGGGGGACCGCCCTTCTATCGGATCGATCTCACCTTCATGGGGCTCTACGGCGTCAGCACGCCACTCCCGCTGCATTACGCCGTCGATGTTCTGCGATCGGTGGCCGGCCAGTCCGGGGACTCACCGGCGGACGGAAGCGAAATTGCTGATCGCGGCGCAGCCTCGACAACCGATCCCGAGGCGGAGTGCGCGCCGGCCCGCGACTTTCTAGATCTTCTTCATCATCGACTGCTTTCGCTGTTCTACAGGGCTTGGACCAAGTATCGCTATGACGTGTCGTTCGGTCATCCCGGACGGGACGAAGTCACGACGTATCTGACCTACCTGATCGGGGGATCACCGGCCCTCGGTGAAGACGATCTCGGTGTTCCGCCGGTTCGGCTGCTCCGCTACGCCGGCATCCTGACGCAGCATCCCAAGTCGGCCGCGGCGATTCAGGGAATGCTGCGCGACTACTGGGGCGACGTGTCGATCGATATCGATCAGTTCGTGGGGCGGTGGGTTACGCTGGCACCCGACGACATGAACGCCATCGGAGTCGTCAACAGCCGCCCCGGCGAAAACCTGATTCTCGGCGAGCAGGTGTACGACCTGAGCGGGGCGTTCAACGTAGCCATCGGGCCGGTCGATTGGGATACGTACCTCGACTTCCTGCCTGACGGGGATTGTTTCGCCCAGACGCGCTCGCTCGTCCGGTTGGCCTGTTCGGACCCCCTGGCGTTCACGCTGCAGATCAGGCTCAAAGCCGGCGTTGTGCCGGAGATGCAACTCTATTCCGATCACCGGGCCGCTCGATTAGGATACACCAGTTGGGTCCGAACAGAAGAATTGCCCGAAACATCGGTCGTATTCGATGCAGAGTCCGCTTTGCCGGTCGAAAGCACGGCGGGCACGGCGCCGACGGAGAAAAGGGTGGTTGAGGGCGTGCGTACAGGCTGACCGCCGAAGGCGGGCTGCCGGGAAAAGAACGAGAGAAGATTGAGGAAAGCGAGGAAATGGCCACCGCACCCAAAGCAGAAGAACTGCGACGTTTGATCGCGCGTTGTGATCAGAATTGCATCCGCGCGTTTCAAGGCGCCACGACACTGTGCCAGTCCCGGGGGCACTTCGAAATCTCACCCGAGCATTTGCTGTTTCGCCTCATCGATGACACCACCGGCGACGTCGCCAAAATCTTCGACACATTCAGAGTCGAGCCAGGCCAGTTGAGAAGAGCCTTGCAGCAGATCCTCGGTGAAATGCCCGCCGGTCACCGGGGCAAGCCGGCCCTGTCCCCCGGTTTGGTCGAAATCTTCCAGTCCGCGGCCGTCATGGGCGACCAGTTCGGCATCGACCAGATACGGCCCGGCCTGCTCCTGCTGGCGTTTGTGCTGAATCCGCAGCACACGCGCGTCGGCGAGTTCACGCCGGAGCTCGATCGGATCGACGTCGATCAGCTTCGCGATCACTTTCATGAACTGGTTCTCGGTGCGGACACATCACCTCCGCCCGGCGCGCCCGCACGCGGCGCTGGTGCTCCAATGGAGGGCGAAGGCGCGCTTGCCCGTTTCACCGTCGATCTGACCGCCAAGGCCGCCGCCGGTGAGATCGACCCGGTCTTCGGGCGCGATCACGAAATACGCCAGATGATCGACATCTTCGGACGCCGCCGAAAGAACAACCCGATCCTCGTCGGTGAACCAGGGACCGGCAAGACGGCGATCGTCGAGGGGCTCGCCCTGAGAATACACGAGGGCGACGTGCCGCCAAGCCTTCGTGGAGTCAAGCTGATTACACTTGACATGGGACTTCTGCAGGCTGGCGCCAGCGTCAAGGGCGAGTTTGAAAACCGCCTGAAGAACGTGATTAAAGAGATCAAGGCCAGCGAAACCCCTATGATCACCTTCATCGACGAGGCACATCAGCTCATCGGAGCCGGTGGCGCAGCGGGCGGTGGCGACGCGTCCAACCTGCTCAAGCCCGCTCTCGCCCGCGGTGAGTTGCGAACCTGCGCCGCCACAACCTGGGCCGAGTACAAGAAGTACTTCGAGAAAGACGCCGCCTTGGCGCGGCGGTTCCAGCTTATTCGCTGTGACGAGCCCGGCCTCGACGACGCCATCGTTATGATGCGGGGACTCAAAGACAAATACGAATGCCACCACAAGGTCTTTCTGCTGGACGAGGCAGTGACGGCGGCCGTTAAGCTATCCGCACGCTACATCAGTGGCCGTTTCCTCCCGGATAAGGCCGTTGATCTGATCGACACCTCGTGCGCCCGCGTGGCCGTGAGCCTGACGACGCGACCCGGCAGGCTGGACGATTACGACCGCCAGCTAACCAACCTCGACACGGCCATTGCCGCCATGAAACGAGACGCCAGCGGCGGCATCGCGATCGACGAGGAGGCGTTGCAGGAAATGGAAGTGCTGCGCGAGTCCACGCTCGTCGAGCGCCAGTCGTTCGAGGAGCGATGGCAGGCCGAGCTCGCCGCGGTCAATGTGATCCGCGAACTACGCACCAGACTTCCCGGCTTCGATAGTGGCAAGATCATTCCGGACAGCAATCCCACAACCTCGGCCGAGGCGAAAAAAGCCGCCGGTGTCGGCAACCCGGACGAGGGAGAATCGTCCGTTGCCACCATGGAACGAACCGAGGCGCCTGCCGATGACGGCGAGACTCGCAAACAGATCGACGAGGCCATCGCGGAGTTGAACAAGATTCGCGGCGAGGAACCGCTGGTGCATGCGCACGTGGATGCTTCCTGCGTCGCATCAGTCGTCTCGGACTGGACCGGCATCCCGGTCGGCAACATGGTCAAGGACGAAATCGAGGCCACGCTAAAGATGGAGGACCACCTCCGTGGCCGGGTCGTGGGTCAGGACCACGCCCTTGCGACCATCTCCGAGAAGCTACGGACGGCGAAAGCCGGCATCGGCAACCCGCAGCAGCCACAGGGCGTTTTTCTCCTCGTTGGTCCCAGCGGGACGGGGAAAACTGAACTCGCCCTTTCCGTCGCGGAGCTGCTTTTTGGAGGCGACGAGTTCATCACCAGCATCAACATGTCGGAGTTCATGGAGAGCCACACGGTCTCGCTCCTCAAAGGCTCGCCCCCGGGCTATGTGGGATACGGCGAGGGCGGCGTCCTGACCGAAGCCGTCCGCCAGCATCCTTATTCCGTCGTGCTGCTCGACGAGGTGGAAAAGGCGCACCCCGATGTGATGAACCTGTTCTATCAGGTGTTCGACAAGGGCTCGCTTGCCGATGGTGAGGGCCGCGTGATCGATTTCAAGAACACGGTCATCATCATGACGAGCAACCTCGGCACCGACGTCATCCAGAACATGTGCGAATCCGGCGAGGAAATCGACATCGGCGACCTCAAAGAGGGCATCTATCCGCATCTGCGCGAGCACTTCAAGCCCGCACTGGTGGCTCGTATGACCGTCATTCCGTTCCTGACGCTCGACGAAGACGTCCTGAAGATGATCGCGAGCATGAAGGTCAGAAAAGTCGCCAAACGACTCTGGGACGCCCATCGCATGGATTTCAAGGTCGACGAGGCTGTGTACGGCCGGATGGCCGCCATGTGCAACCAGGTGGACATCGGCGCCCGCCAGATCGACCACTTGCTCGACCGGACCGTCCTGCCGGAGCTGTCACGGCAGTTGTTGACCCGGATGACTGAGGAAACGATGCCCACAAGCGTGACCATGGGCATAAGCGAGCCCGGGGAGTTTACCTATACGTTTGACGCTTGAGCACGTGGCGGCGGGCCTATTCTTGTCTCGCCGCCGGGTTAATTGTTAGAATGGCACTCGTGTTCGCGGCACTTACAGGGAGATCACGATGAATTCAATCGTCGAAGCGAAAGTCAAGTCGTACCTCCAGCACTGGTATCATTACACGCCGTTGCAGAGCGGCACGATCACCTACCGGATGCGCGATCTCGCGCGCATTGCCGGGCATAACCTCGATGAGCGCTTCGCCTCGGCCGGTTTGGGCGCAGGCCCCGAACGCAGCGTGGCCGCGTCGCTCGTGGACAAAGCCATAGGTGGTGGGGGCTGCTCGACGACGGATTATGAGATTCGCGCGCACTGCGAAAAGTGGCTTCGCGAGACCCCGGCAATTGTCGCCTGATGTGCCAGAGGCGGCGTCGCCGCGCGAGTGAACTGAACGCGACGGGTTTCTCGTCGGCGCGCCGGCGGTTCGAGTTGGTTTGCGCCGCCGAACACAAAGTCACCTTCGGGAAGCACGATACTCTGAGAATGGATCGGCCAGCCGAACCTCATCCACCACGGAGAGACGAGAATGCCTGACGAGCCGCTTAATCCTGAACTCGATGCTGACGCCCCCTCACCGAAGGGCCTGGTTGTCACCGCAGATAAACCCTACCGCATGCTCGTCGTCAGCGACCTGGCCGGTTCGGAGTCCGGCTCGCTCTCCGGCCCCCTGGCCGACGCGGCCGTTGACGTGAAGCCCGACAGTTTCGACGAATTGATGAAGCAAAGCGCCCCGACCGTCAAGTACACGACCACCGATCCCGTCCTTTCGGGAAATGTCATGGTCGAGGTCAACGTCGCGTTCGAATCCCTCCACGACTTCGAACCGGAGAACCTCGCCGAGAGAATTCCGGCTGCCAATTCCCTGATGGCAATCCGCCGGAAGATCGTCGAGCGCATGACCGGCAAGATTAACGACGATCAACTCGCCGATGCGGTCGCTTCCGCAGCCGGCACCGACAGCGCGCTGGAATGGATCGCCGAGTCCGTCAAGTGGTCCCCGGCGCAGGCCGCGGCATCCGAGGACGTGGTCGACGACGTCCTCAGCCAGATCGACCTGGGAGGCGAATCGCAAGAACAGGCGGAGGCCGACGCCCCACCCAAAACACCGATCGGCTCTCTCGTTTCGGCCGCTGCCGGCGCCGGCGCATCCATGCCCTCCGAGCAGACCGCCGCCCTCCGCCGAACGCTTGCCGAGATCGACCGCCGCGTCGGCGCATGGATCAACACCGTCCTTCATGCGCCGCAAGTTCAGTCACTCGAAGCCGCGTGGCGATCCCTGGCCTTTCTCATCCCCAGAATCGACTTTCGAAAGGGCATTCACCTGGCCGTCCTTCATGCGCCCGCGGGCGAGCTCTCCAATCGCTTCGTTGAACAGGTCATTGATCCCGTCTTCGACGAAGGCGCCGACGCTCCACATGCCGTCATCGTGGATCACGCATTCGGAAACTCGGCCACGGATATCGAGACACTCGATGAGTTCGCTCAGCACGGCGCCAGTCTCCCGGCTATCGTGATTGCCGGCGTCGGGCCCGATTTCTTCGGCGTCAAGCACGCGTGGCAGATTCCCACGCTTCCGGCCATCATCAACATCTTCGACCAGTGGCAGTTCGCAAAGTGGAAGACCCTGCGCGAACAGCCCCATGCCCGAGCCCTCGGCGTCGTATTCGGGCGATGTCTGCTGCGCGAACCGCATGACGTGAACGGAGAAGGCGCGAGCCTCGACTTCACGTATCACGAGCCACGCCTGGGCGAAAAGGACTTCCTGTGGGCCAACGGCTCCATCGTCGTAGCCTGTACGATCGCGCACAGCGTCGCCGAGCGCGGTTGGCCTACCGCCATGTCCGGCTACGCGCACGGACGCGTCGAAGGATTCAAAACCGCCGAAGGCGGCAAGAAAGGCGACAAAAAGTACGGGCCGACCGACACCGACACCCCGCAGGCGAAGATTGAAGAGATGGCCGCAGTCGGGATCAACGCCGCCGTGGCGCCGCGAGATCTCGACGACGCCCTCTTCTGGAACGGCCTTACCGCCGCCCGCCCGCAGCGCATGGATCCCGAGTCCCTGCTCGAGGTCAGCCTGCCCTACCAGCTATTCGCCGGGCGACTCGCAGATCTGCTGTTCGATCTCAAACCCCACCTCGCCGGCAAATCCGCTGAGGCCGTCGTCCCCTTCGTCCACCAGCACGTCGCCGACTGGCTCAGCCTCGGGCCCGATACGCCCCCCGAGCAACTTGCCGTCCGCACCCGCCCGGCCGAGGACGATCCCAATGTGACCGAGATGGCCGTCACAGTGACCCCGCCGCAGCAGATACTCCCCGGAGCCATCCCGGTGGTGCTCGGCTATCGGCTGACCTGAGTATCGCCCATCTTCAATTGCCGCCCCCTCCGGCAGGCCCGGTGGACCGGGGCACGTCGTGCGCTTATCATCCAGAAACCATCCGGGGTGAGCCTCCAAACCGAACGGGATCCATTATGAGCCTGAGACTATCGGTCCTCATCATGGCGACGCTGTCCGCCGCCGCCTTCGCGCAAGCCGAACTGCCCCACTTGCGGGCCCGCCACGACCCCGTCGTCTTCCCGGCTGTTTATCGCGCACTCCAGGAAAGTTCCCACAGCACCACGCCCGTTTGGGTGTTCCTGACTGATAAATCCATCCCGACCGAAAACGCCCGACGCCAGGCGCTGCACACGAGGTCCCGGTCGATGCCCGATCGCACGATCGAGCGTCGCATGCTGCGCCGGACGCTTCCCGGACTTATTGACGACCACGATCTGCCCGTTGCGGAGCATTACGTCACCGCCATCCACCGAACCGGGGCGACAGTGCGTGTGACCAGCAACTGGCTCAACGCCGTCAGCGTCGAGGCCACGGCGGCACAGATCGACGCCATCGCCGAGCTCCGTTTCGTGGCCTCCGTGACCCCGCTCGCAAAGTCCGCCGGAATTGAACCTCATCCCGAGCCCACGGACCCCTCCCCCGTACCGGCGGCGGCCGCCGATTTCTACGGCATCGCCTCCCAGCAACTCCATCAGATCAACGTCCCCGCCGCCCACGCCGCAGGCTACACCGGCAACGGGATCGTGATCGGCGTGCTCGACACCGGATTCAAACTGACGCATGAGGCCTTCAACCAGCCGGGCCACTTCGTCAACGTATTGGGTCAATGGGATTTTATTAACGACGATCCCGTCACATCCAACGAAGAAGGCGACCTCGACAGCCAGCATAACCACGGAACGCGCATCCTCGGGACCATCGCCGCCTACATGCCCGATTCACTCGTCGGCGCCGCCTACGACGCCGCCTTCTACCTGGCCAAGACAGAGGATACCTCGCAGGAGGTGCCCATCGAGGAGGATTACTACGTCGCCGCACTGGAGTGGATCGAGGCCAACGGAGCCGACGTGGCCACCAGCTCCCTCGGCTACATTGCGTGGTACAGCCAGTCAGACCTCGATGGCCTGACCGCCGTCACCACCCAGGCCGTCAACATCGCCACCGCCAACGGACTCGTGTGTGTCACCGCGGCCGGGAACAGGAGCCACGATGACGACCCGGCAACGTCAAGTCTTCTTGCACCCGGCGATGCGTTTGACGTCATCACGTGCGGCGCGGTCGACAGCAACGGAGAGATCGCCAATTTCAGCAGTGACGGCCCCACCGCCGACGGCCGCGTCAAGCCCGAGGTTCTGGCCCGCGGCGTCTCAACGGCCACCGTCAGCCCTGACAACGACACCAGCACCAACTATGTCAGCGGGACTTCGCTTTCGACGCCGCTCGTTGCCGCCGCCGCCGCCCTCGTCGTTCAGGCCCACCCCGATTGGACCGTCGCCCAAGTCCGCGCAGCTCTGATCCGGTCGGCTTCCGATTTCCGCGAGAACGGCACGTTCGACACGACCTTCGTCCGCGGCTACGGCATCATCGACGTGATGGCCGCCATCGAAGCTTCCTACGACGCCGACTTCAACCGCGACGGCAACATCGACCTGATCGACTACGAGGAGTTATTCGGCTGCCAGACCGCTCCGGGGTCCCCACCGGCCACCGGCTGCGAACCTGCCGACATCGACAGCGACAACGACGTCGACGCCCTCGACTTCCAGCGACTTCAAGCCGACTTCACAAAACCGCTGTAAGTTCTGTTTGGGCAGACTGACTCCCAACGCTCGATAACCCGTGACTGTCGCTGCCCCATGCTCGCCAGTTCGGCTCGTAAGTCATTGTAAAATAAGAGGCCGACTTCGGGCTTATCACTACATGGGCCTTGTTCGAGCATCGCGCACGTTTCTTTTCACGGGGGCGGCGCGGGCACGAGGCCGAGGGGCGGTGCTCGGACGGAGCGTTGCTTGCGGACATTTCGTGGCGCCCTGGCGATGAATCCAGGGCGGATCCGGGTCCGGCCGCCCAGCGCGAGAAAAAGCAAGCCTGACGCCTCTAAACTTACCGATCTTCACCTTCACAAGTGGTTCTAATAAGGCTGAACGCTGCCGCAATTCGCGTCATGGCTTCCTCAACAAGTCCCGGTTCTCCCAGAAGATCGATCCCCTCAAAATGGCGTGTATGAGTCCATGCGATGGAATCGTGTTCCACAACCCAGCGTGCTCCGATCTGTTCAAACCGACGCGCGATCATTTCCTTCACGGCACCCCGACTCATGATGATCCCGGACATGTGCAGCAGCTCGAAGTCGAGCTTCTCTACACGGACCATGCGGCGAAACGGCTCTGCTTGGAACTCAAAAGTGACTCTGCCGGTCATGTAGCCGCCGGGTTCAAGACAAGTGCGCCCTCCAGGTGATAACGATGGTCGTCCACCACGTAAGGTAGCGCAAGCGGCAGGCCGTCCGATTCAAGCGGGCCGCTCATCCAGACAAGGATTGATCGCTCCGCTCTGACTAGTATGACAGCGCTAAAGAGGCTCAAGCTAACTCAGGTCGCGCGCCGATGGGAATTC